>NZ_SDKM01000099.1 GCF_004519545.1 Nocardioides guangzhouensis | reverse complement strand
CGGCCTCGTTCCTCGGCCTCCTCAACCACCGGGACATCGGTGGTTGAGGAAGGCGCGCTGGCGCCTGTCTCGAAACCACCGGCGGCGGCGGCGCGGACCTCGTCCCAGTCGCCGTAGACGGTGTCGAAGTCCGCGCGCCGGTCGGCGGTCCGGCCCGCGGTGTCGATCGACGTGTGCAGGTCGGTCCGGCCGGCGCCCGCGCCGTGGGCGGCGAACCCGCCGTCGGGCTCCTGCCAGGGCAGCCCGACCGGTCGTACCCCGGGGCGCGCGAGACCCGCCTGGTCGGCCAGGGCGGCGACGTGCGCCGAGACCCGGGGGTCCAGCCACGGCTCGCCGCGCTGCAGCGACCCCGCGACGTACTCCGGGTGCACGGTGAGCCGCGCCGCCAGCCTCAGCCCGGACGCCTCGGTGACCGAGCGCAGCCGCTCCAGGGACGGCCAGGGCCGTTCGGGGTTCACGTGGTCGGGGGTGAGCGGGGAGACCCCGCCCCAGTCGTCGATGCCGGCGCCGAGCAGCGCGGTGCACTCCTCGAGCGAGACCAGGTTCGGCGGGGCCTGCACCCGCATCCGCGGGCCGAGCACGATCCGGGTGACCGCGATGGTGGCCCGGTAGTCGGCCAGCGGCAGGTCGTCGGCGTGCCGCATCGCGGTGTCCGGCTTGGCCCGGAAGTTCTGGACGATGACCTCCTGGAGCGCGCCGTACCGCCGCGCGTTCGCCCTGAGCGCGAAGACCGTGTCCGCCCGCTCCGCCAGGGTCTCCCCGATTCCGACCAGCAGGCCGGAGGTGAACGGCACCGAGAGCCTGCCCGCGTCCTCGAGCACCCGCAGCCGCACCTCGGGGTCCTTGTCGGGGGAGCCGAAGTGGGCCTCGCCCTTCGTCTCGAACAGCCGCCGCGAGGTGGTCTCCAGCATCATCCCCATCGACGGGGCGACCGGCTTGAGCCGGTTCATCTCCTCCCACGACATGACGCCGGGGTTGAGGTGCGGCAGCAGGCCGGTCTCCTCCAGCACCCGCACCGCCATCGCCCGCACGTAGGCCAGCGTCGAGTCGTACCCGCGCGACTCCAACCACTCCTGCGCCTCCGGCCAGCGCTCCTCGGGCCGGTCGCCGAGCGTGAACAGCGCCTCCAGGCAGCCCAGCTCGGCGCCCTCGGTCGCGATCGCGAGGATCTCGTCGGGGGAGAGGTACGGCGCCCGCCCGTCGCGGGCCGCCTGCCCCGGCGTGTCCACGAACGTGCAGTAGTGGCAGCGGTCCCGGCACAGGCGGGTCACCGGGACGAACACCTTGGGGGAGTACGTCACCACCCCCGGCCGGCCGGCCGCGACCAGCCCGGCGTCACGGACCCGGGCCGCGACCGCGCACAGCCGGTCCAGGTCCTCGCCGCGCGCCGCCAGCAGGGCGGTCGCCTCGGCCGGGTCGAGGGCCGCGCCGCGCTCCGCCCGCGCCAGCGCCCGGCGTACTTGCTGCGGGGTGATCGTCTCCATCCCGGCCCACGCTAGTCGGCCCGCAGCTGTTCGGCGCGGGCGTTCAGGTGGGCGAGCATCGAGCGGGGGCCGAGGTCGGCGAGGGTGTAGCCGTGCGGGTACGTCGTGGCGGCGTACGGCTTGGCCTCGCGGCGTGGTGGCGCGAACCGGAGCGCGAGGGCGCGCAGCCGTAGCCCGCGCCGCACCAGCCTGCCCAGCCAGGCGGGCTGGCGGGGAAGGCCGAGCGCTTCGCGCAGCGGGTGGTCCATCAGCGCGATCGCGACCCGGCGTACGACGGGTGCCGGCACGCCGCGGGTGGTCTGCCCGGCGATCCGCAGGCTGGCCTCGGCGACCCGTCGGTTGGCGGGCGAGAACGCGAACCGGCGGCGCTCGTAGTCGAGCAGCAGCTGCAGGTAGCCCTCGTACGTCGACGGCAGGCCACGGATGCCCATCAGCTCGCCGAACCGGGTGGTGAACCGCGCGAACGCCTCGAGCTCGATCTGGTCGAGCCGCCGCCAGCCGAACTCGTCGATCCACCGCACCGGGCCGACGATCGTGGTCGCCAGCACGTAGGCGAACTCGTCGTTCGGGATGTCGTAGTGGCCGTGGATCCGGTTCAGTCGGCGTACGGCGGCCCGGCCGCGGGGCGAGTCCAGACCCTCGGCGCCAGCCTCGTCGCCGATCAGCAGCGTGTCGTCGTACCGCTTCACCCCGTCGCTCTCGAACTCGCCGGTCCGGTCGAGCAGCTCGGCGATCGACGGGACGCCGTAGTCGCGCATGAACGCGATCCCGGCGCCCTGCACGTAGTCCCAGGGGAACTCCTGCCGCATGGTCAGCCACACGATCTCGTCGTTGTCGGCCACCGGGTCGAGCGTCCGGATCCGCCGCAGGTGCTCCCAGCGGCGGGGGTGCGCGAGCCAGCGCGGCAGCCGCACGCCCAGCGCACGGCTCTCCGGTCGGTGCGCCTGCTGCGCGGGCTCTCGCACCCGATCTGGCGGCGTTGTCGGCGACTCGTCG
>NZ_SDKM01000098.1 GCF_004519545.1 Nocardioides guangzhouensis | reverse complement strand
GGTCTTGCCGGCGCCGTTGGGGCCGAGCAGCGCGACCCGCTCGCCGCGGTGGACGTGCAGGTCGACGCCGAACAGCGCCTGGTGCCCGTCGGGGTAGGCGTGCGCGAGGCCGCGGACGTCGAGGACCGGGGTCGCCATCAGTGGCCTCCCTGCTGGTGGGGCTGGTGGGTGTGGGCGGGCTGGGCGAGGTCGGGCAGCACGCCGGTGTAGCCGCGGGACAGCATCGCGAGGTGGACCCGCTCGCCGCGCTCGTAGGAGCGGATGAACAGCGCGCCGAGGGACCGGGCCAGGGCCGGCCAGTGCCGGGGCGAGCGCGGGTCGCAGCCGCGGCTGCGCATGCCGACCAGCATCCGACCCAGCTCGGCGGTGACGACGTCGAGGTAGCGGATCATGAAGCCCATGATCTGCACGACCAGGTCGGGCATCCGCAGCCGGCGCAGCCCGGCCAGGATCGCGACCGGCTCGGTGGTGGCGGCCAGGGTGAGCGAGGCGAGCACGCCCAGGGTGCCCTTGGCGAGCAGGCCCCAGGCGGCCAGCAGGCCGGGCTCGGAGACGGTGAGGCCGAGCACCTCGGCGGTGGGGCCGTGGGCGATGAACGGGACCAGCAGCGCGAACAGCACGAACGGCACCTCGACCACCATCCGCTTCGCGAGGTAGCCGAACGGGACGCCGGAGGCGGCGACCACCGCGAGCAGGATCGCGAGGTAGCCGGCGAACACGGGGTACCACTCCCGCGGCGTCGCGACGACGGTGAGCATGAAGGCCACCAGCGCCACGATCTTCAGGTGCGCCGGGGCGCGGTGGACCGGGCTGTGGCCGTGGTAGTGCAGCCGGTGCCCGTGACCGGCGCCCATCTCAGGCCTCGCTCGGGGAGTCGACCCGGCGCTCGCCGGCATGCTCGTCGGACTGTCCGGCGGTCGTCTCGTCGACCTGGTCGTCGGGGCGACCGCCGCGACGGCGGACCGCCCAGGCCAGGCCGCCGGCCAGCAGCAGCACGACCAGCGCACCGGCCACGCCCGCGATGCCGCCGCTCAGCCGGGCGTCGTCGACACCCTTCGTGGAGTAGCCGGCGAACGGGCTGTCGGAGGCCGCCGAGTCACCGGCCGTGTGCCCGAAGCCGGTCGTCTCCGCGACGTGCTCGAGGCCGTCGGGGTGGCTGCTGGCGTAGTAGCTGCCGCCGCCGGCGATCAGCAGGACGACCAGGAGGAAGCCGCCGAGGAAGGTCTTGCGGCTCATGCGCCGGCCTCCGGGTTCGGCGTCCCGACCGGTCGTCCGGCGCGGATCTCCAGCTCGCGACGCTCCAGCACCGGGCGGGCGCCGTACACGAGGTCGGGGCGTACGGCGGTCACGGAGGCCACGACCAGCCCGGTGATCACCGCCTCGCCGACACCGATCGCCAGGTGCCAGGTCAGCATCGCGGCGAGAACGGTGCCGAACGCGATCGGGGCGGTGCCACCGACCGCGAAGAGCAGCGTGAAGACCACGGCAGCGGCCGGGACGCTGACCAGCGCGCCGATCGCGGCCGCCGGGGCGATCGAGGAGAGCCGCTTCGGGAGCACCGCGCGGGCGCCGACGAAGACCAGCCAGCCGACCGCGACCCCGACCAGCGCCATCAGCGTGACGTTGGTGCCGAGCGCGGTGATCCCGCCGTCGGCCATGAACAGCGCCTGGACCAGCAGCACCACGGAGATGCAGAGGACCGCGGTCCAGGGTCCGACCAGCACCGCGGCCAGGGCACCCCCGAGCAGGTGACCACTGGTGCCGGCGCCGACCGGGAAGTTCATCATCTGGCCGGCGAACACGAACGTCGCGACCAGGCCGGCCATCGGCGCGGTACGGTCGTCGAGCTCCTTGCGCGCGCCCCGCAGCGCGACGGCCACGCCGACCGCGGCGACAACGCCGGTGCCCAGCGAGGTGGGGGCGTCGAGGAAGCCGTCAGGTACGTGCATGACGCCCACCCTACGCTGTTGCGAACTACTCGCAACAACTACCCGATCGGACAGGAACGACCCCTCGTGAGCGACCCCCACCGCCTCTCCCCCGGCGACACCACGCCCGACTTCACGCTGCCCTCGGACACCGGCGAGGAGGTCACCCTCTCCGCTCTGCGCGGCAAGAAGGTGATCGTCTACTTCTACCCGGCGGCGATGACCCCGGGCTGCACCACGCAGGCCTGCGACTTCACCGACTCGCTCGACTCGCTGCACGCCGCGGGCTACGAGGTGCTCGGCATCTCCCCCGACTCGCCTTCGAGGTTGGCGAAGTTCCGCGAGCGCGACCACCTCACGATCACGCTCCTCTCCGACGTCGACCGGGCCGTGATGACGTCGTACGGCGCGTTCGGGGAGAAGAAGCTCTACGGCAAGGTCGTCCAGGGCGTGATCCGCTCCACGATCGTGGTCGCCGAGGACGGCACCGTCGAGCTCGCGCAGTACAACGTCAAGGCCACCGGTCACGTCGCCAAGCTGCGTCGCGACCTCGCTCTCGGCTGACGCCGGCGGCTGGTTGAGGAGGTTGCGCAGCCCGTCGGCGGCTGGTTGAGGAGCGAGCGCCAGCGAGCGTC
>NZ_SDKM01000097.1 GCF_004519545.1 Nocardioides guangzhouensis | reverse complement strand
CTTGACGCAAACCGCCTTACGTTGATGAGCGTGCGCTTCCGCGACGCCTGGCCCGGCTGAAGGCGCGGGTAGCAAAAGCCCTGTGGGTCTGGGGAATCAGGCCCCGTCTGGGGTGCCCACGGCATCAGGGCGACCAGGCGGCATGACTCCTCATCGTCATTGCCCGCGCCGCAGCAAGGGCGAGAGTCTAGTGGTGCTTGGCTCCTTGGGAGGCAGAGGTGGCAACCCGTCTATCGACTGCGCTTGCTGCATCGACGCTGTACGCACTGGTGGCCGTGGCCGCCTGCGGCTCAGATTCCACCGATCGAGGCGTGGAAGGAAGTCCCACGCCCTCGGGTACGGCAGCGAACAGCCTTCGTTCAGAGCCGGGGGCAGATCACTCCCGCCCAACGCCGTCCGCCCCTGCATCGGCCGAGCATCATGGACCCACGTCGTACTTCCACGTGGACCGAACCAGTGACCTCGTCGCGATCACGGACGACCAGGATGAGGACGAAGCGCGACCGGCACCCGGCATCCGGCTCAGCGACATCAAGAGCATCCGCGCGGCGCACACCCCGCGTGAGGTGCGGGTCCGGGTCCGACTCGTCGACCTGAGCTTCCCCCAGGTCCAGTTTGAGCCAGAGTATCGAGTCTCGCTCGTGGTGAGGACCGACACCGGAGATGGTCGCGAGGTGCTCATCGACTTCAACTCCGTGGTACCCCGGCTCAGCATGGAGCCGTTGAGCCCTCCAACGGCAACCCGGTGCGATGCAACCTCGCGACCTCGATTGACACCCGCACCGATGGGGTGGACATCGGCATCCCGCGGAAGTGCCTCGACGATCCGTATTGGGTTCGGATCAAGGCAACCGCGGTGGTCTGGGCATACAACGGCGACGAGACGGTGGCCGCTTGGGACTATGCCATCAACCGCGGACCACGACTTCGCGACGACGCCTCCCGGTACTCACCGCCGATCCACGTGCCCGAGTGAGCGGCCCACGACCAACACGGCCGGCGCCTCGTGAACGATGGCGCGGCTACCTCTGGGTCCGGTTCCGGATCAACGCGGCATTCCCGGCTGTGGGCGTCCACCACCCGAGGGCGCCCCTCGCTCCGACCTGCTCGTGGGCGGTCGAGGACCGAGCTGCCAGTCACGCAGATCGGGGTGGCCCTGCCTCGATCACAATCAGGGCCACCAACCTGTGTCGTTGTGGCTGGTCGACAGCGGCGAGCAGGGCCTGAGCGAGGTGGCGCGCTTCCCCGCGCATGGCCATGCGGGTGTCGTTGCTGCCCCCAGTCGGTCATGTTGATGGCCTGGATGTGTCGACGGCGGGGCCGCACTGGCCGCACGACCCGCCCGGACAGCGGCAGATGAGTGCGTCCCCGTCCGAATAGGAAGCACCCAAACAGGTCGTCCAACACCCTAGGGCGGCCCCAGGGTCCGGGGCACTTCGCCTCTGCTCACCGTAGCGTTGGCACGACCCATACCCGACCCGTTGGAGAGCGCTCATGAATCGGATCACCCTGGTCGCGGGAGCCGCAGCGGCGGCGGCCGCATTCGTGCTCACGGGAGCCCCCGCCGCCAACGCTGCGGCGCCGACGACGTTCACCATCACCCAGACGATCGACACCAACACCCCGGGAGACGATCCGCCGCTGACGACGTTCACGTCGAGCATCCCGGGCTGCGAGACCGGCACGTTCTACGACGACGTACAGGTGGCCGCCGGCAACGTCGACCGGCCAGGCCAGCGCAACTTCATCATCACGACGGACTACGTCTGCGACAGCGGCGACGTCATCACCGCACTCAAGCAGGCGCACCTCGGCATGGACTCACCGCTGCAGCTCACCGGTGGAACCGGACAATTCGCCGGCATTCACGGCACGGGGACCGACCATGTCGTGAGCGACGTCAACGGCGTCATCACGACGGTCATCAGCGGGCGGCTGGTGGGCTGAGAACGCCGCATCCGAGCCGCCCTCGGTAGATTCGACGGCCGCCCAACCTCAGTGGGCGGCCGTCAGGAAGACATGAGAGCCCGAGGCGTGGGCGCACTGTTCTCGGCANGCACTGTTCTCGGCAGATGAGTGTGGGTTGACCCTGTTGCCCGGAGTGGTCTGGTACTGGCGGGATGACGACTTCAGGTCCGGGCCCGGCCCTGCAGCTCCGCGCTCGGGGGGTATGCCCTCACTCACCGCCCAGGGCCGTCCTCAGGTCGAACCAGGTCGACGGGTCGTTCGACGGTGCCACGGTGATCTCGCGAAGCATCATCTTCAGATCCGCGATCGGGTACGCCGGCGTCCCCTCGGCCTCGTCGACGAGAGCGCTGCGCACGGTGTCGCCGGCCCGGACCTGAATGTCTTCGCCGTAGTCAGCACGGCCGCCAGCGGTGCCGACGATGATCCCCAAGCCGCGCTGGAACAGCTGCACGTCCCAGCCGCCGTCCCCGGTGCCGCTGATGATGTGTCCCGCGGTCGCCGGATCCGGAAGCGACGACGGGATCGCGCCGAAGCGGATGGGCAGTCGGACTGCCTGGCCGCCGGGCCGGACCGCCTCGGCGACCTTGAAGAGTGTTGCGCGGACCAGCTCCGGGTCTGGGTTGCCGCGGCCCGCGGAGCCGGTTGTCACCGTCGCATACGAGTCCTCGGCGTACTCCCAGACGAGTTGCGCACCCCAGCCCTCGCCGGGCTTGGGCTCGGGTGCCGCGTAGTAGTGACCCGGCACCCCGTGGACCGTGACATCGTCTCCCTGTGGCATGCCCTCGACCGCCGGGTCGACTCCTTGGTAGTAGCCCTGGTAGTAGACGGTGACGCTGACACCCTCGGCCATGTGGTCCCAGTCGAGCTCAACGCTCTGGCTCCGCTCATTGAGGCTCCAGCCAGCGTGGTGCGCCCCCAGGCCCGGCACGGGCTCGACGTGGAAGCCGAGCTCGCGTACGT
>NZ_SDKM01000096.1 GCF_004519545.1 Nocardioides guangzhouensis | reverse complement strand
CGAGCCCTCCCGATCCGTAGGCGATGAGCACCGCGAAGGCTCCCGCGACGAACGCGCCGAGGTAGGGCACGTAGCTGGTGATGAACGACACGAGGGCGATCGTCCCTGCCAGCGGCACCCCCAGGACCACGGCACCGACGGCGACCACGGCCGCGTTGGCCGCGCCGATGATGGTCAGCCCGGTCGCGTACCCGCGAAAGGCGCTGACGGTTCCGTCGAGGATGCTGTGCCCGACCTCGGGAGGAAGACCGACGTGGCCCGACGCCCAGGTGGTGATCTGCGTCCAGTCCTTCAACAGGAACAGCAGCATGAAGATGGCGAGGACCGTGCCCACGACGAAGCTGCTCGCCGAGCTGAACAGGGATCCGAGGAGTCCCGACGTGAGCAGGCGGACCACCTCGTGAGTCACCCCGATGAGCTCGTCGGATGCTCCCGCCAAGGGGGCGGTGTCGCTGTCGCCGACCTGCTCGAGCGAGGCCTCGAGCTGCGACCAGATCTCATCGCTCTGGCTGAAGATCGCGCTGGCAACGAGCGCGACCGTGGCCACGATGAGCGACAGGCCGAGGATCAGGACGAGGGTGGCCCCGAGCCACCGCGGCACGCGCCACCGCTCGAGACCGTCGACCAGCCGGACGAGGATGGCGGCGAGCACTGCTGCGATGGCCAGCGGAATGGCGACCTCAGCCACCAGAGCGACGAGGAACAGGGCGAGGGCCAGGACGCAGGCGATCCCAAACGCCAGCCACGAGCCGACACCGAGTGTCCGGAACCAGGTCTGCGTCTCGAATCCCGTGATGCCCCGCTGCGCTGCGGCGGCGACCCTCCGGTGGGCGGAAGCTCCGTCGTCAGCGCTCGTCACGTGAGCTCCTCGCGGTCAGGTCCTCAAGTGGACCGAGTCTGGCACAACGGTGCCGCGGAACCGTGCAGCCTCGGCCGACCGACGCGTGAAACGCCCCTTGCCGATGGACGCTGGCGGACGAAAGACCAGCCGCGGCTCACGTTCGCGTTCGGCAGCACAACGTCCCCGGCGATGTCACCCTGTCTCCAGGGATCGACGGGGGGCCGTCGACGGGGGGGACGGCAGTCATGTGGACCGGTTACGCACGCACGCTTCTCGCGCTCTCGAGCGCGGCTGCACTGGCGCTGGTGCTGCCGGCCGGTTCGGCGGAGGCCGCGACCCGGCCATGCTCGTCGGGACTGGTCGCCCTCACTTTCGACGACGGCCCCGCCGCCGCGGTCACCCCGAGACTGCTTGACGTCCTCACCGAGCGACGCGTGCCAGCCACCTTCTTCATGGTCGGCGAGCGCATCGCCGCGGCGCCGCGTGCTGCCCGTCAGGTCGCGGCGCGCGGCTTCTCGATCGCCAACCACACCTATCGGCACGAGCAGCTCACCGGGCTCAGCGACAGCGCCATTCGCGCCACCATCCGGCGCACCCGGAGTGCCGCCGAGGATGCCGGCGTCCGGATGACGCGGCTGGTGCGGCCGCCGTACGGCGCGATCAACACTCGGGTGCGCTCGGTCATCACCGGGATGGGGCTGGTGCCGGTGCTCTGGACGGTCGACCCCCAGGACTGGCGCACCGGCCGCTCCAGCGACGCGATCGCCGCCAGTGTGCTCTCCCACCTGCGCCCGCACAGCACGAACATCGTCCTGCTGCACGACGGGGTCGCGAACTCGCCGCGGTCGGTGGACGCGGTGCCACGGATCATCCGCACCGCCCGGGCCCGCGGCTACTGCTTCGCAGGGCTGGGTCCGGGCGGCACGCCCGTCCCTCTGGTGCCTGCGGTGTCGATCTCCGATGCGCGGGTGACTGAGCGGACCGGTTCCCGAACCACGCTCGCGTTCGTGCTGCGGCTCGACCGGCCCACGTCGCGCCGTACCAGCGTCCTGGTCACCACGGCCGACGGTTCCGCGGAGGCCGCTCACGACTACCTCGCCCGCCGGGTCCGGGTGTACTTCCCCCTCGGCGTGACCCGCAGGGTGCTGCGAGTGCCGGTGATGGGCGACCGTCTCGACGAGGCCACGGAGTCCCTGCAAGTCCGCATCTCGACGCCGCAGGGCCTCACACTCCGCCGCCGGACAGCCGTCGGCTCCATCCGCGACGACGACGCGCTCCCGGTTGTCGGGCTCTCCGGGAGCAGCGTCACCGAGCCCCAGAGCGGGTACGTCGCCGCCCCGGTACGCGTGACCTTGTCCGCGCCGAGCGGCCGCACCGTGTCCGTGCGGGTGCGCACGGTGGTCGGGACAGCGGATGCCGACGACTTCACGCCGGTGGACACGACGGTGACCTTCCCGCCCGGCACCACGTCACGCGTGATCGACGTACGGGTGCTCGCCGACGCCGTGGACGAGCCCGAGGAGAGCTTCGTGGTCCAGCTCGGTGCGATGACCAACGCTGTCCTCGGCGCCGATGCCGGCACCGTCACGATCCTCCCGCCCGAAGTGGCCCCCGTGCCTGCACCGTGACCCCGTCACGGCGTCGTACCCTCCGCACCCAGCGGCTCGGCGAGTGCCTCTTCACGGCACTGGTGCGGGCTCAACCGACGTTACCGGCACGTACGCCGGACGCGCACCGCGACCGGCTGGGCCCTCGGCATACTGGTTCGTGATGGCAGACACCGCGGATGCACCTGAAAGGGTCCAGATCGACTGGATCAAGGCGATCGCGGGAGCCTTGGCGGCGGTGGCCTCGGCAGTGCTGCTGTCGACACTCGGAGCGGCCGGCACCATCATCGGCGCTGCCGTCGGCAGCTTCGTCGTGACCGTCGCGAGCACGATGTTCACCCAGGGTCTCTCGACGAGCAAGCGCAAGCTCGCGCGGAAGCAGAAGGACGCGGCCGACAAGGTCGGCATCGCGCAGGCGGAGGTGCTCCGCGCGGCGCGCGCCGCCGACACCGAGGCCCAGGAGAGTCACCTCGACCACGCGGACGAGCGGCTCGAAGAGGCGCGTGAGGAGCTCGACGAGGCGATCGAGGCGACGTCGCCGGTCAGCTGGCGCGACCGGTTGTCGGGGCTGTCGTGGAAGCACGTCGGGCTCACGACGCTGGCGCTGTTCGTGGTCGCCCTGGTCGTGATCACCGCTTTCGAGCTGGTCGCAGGAGAGAGTGTGTCCGCGATCACCGGCGGATCCGACTCCGGCA
>NZ_SDKM01000095.1 GCF_004519545.1 Nocardioides guangzhouensis | reverse complement strand
CGGGGTCGGGGAAGTAGATCAGCTGACGCTGCAGCGCCCACAGCATTGCCATCACCGTCCCAGGGAGCAGCAGCGCCACGAAGAGGCCACGCCTGAGCCTCCTGCCGTCGGGCCTGATCATTCCTCATGCTCGCCTTGGCCTTCCTGCACCGCAAGGGAGCAGGGCCCCGCAGGCTCGGAGTGAAACAGCAGTCCGCAAGCGGCGGATAGACGCGGGTTCCGTCCCCTTCCCTGTGGCTGGCCGGCGCCCACCTCCTCCCAGCGTTAGTGTCCGCACACCATTGAGAAGTCTCGCCCCTCACGTGGCGTCAGGAGCGGTACAGCGACACCATCGAGGCAAGTCCCGACGCCATGTGCCCGCGGGCCGGTCTATTCCCGGGTGAGCACGGCCGAGGTGGGGTAGCCGCCCTCGTCGGCTTCGAAGTAGTAGCGGAGCCTGTCGTCGTCGAGGCGCAGCCTTACGGTAGCGTCCTCACAGTCTTTGTTCACCGGGGCGAAGGACGCTCTGATCTCGGACTCGGTCCCGCCGGTCAGAGCCAGGTTCCCGAGGAGGCATTCACTGCCACCGTCGCCCTCGCTGCCGACCGAGATGCGGGTCGCGCCCTCCGTCAACGAGATCGTCAGATGGGCCACGCCATTGTCACGGACGGTGGCAGCACCCGACCACGTTCCTTCGAAGGCGGCTGGCACCTCGTCGATGCCGGAGTCGCCCTCTTCCCGCAGCGCAGGAACCAGGAGGAAGCCGACGAGCACAGCGACGGCGGTGATCGCGGCTGCGAGCGCTGCTCGGCGCCAGGTGACCGCGTGGCGAGCGGTCTGGAGCCCGGAGCGTCGAGTACCGACACGCGTCTGCTCTCGACTGACTTCTTCGGGCACCTCCAGCACCGGCCGGTCCGGTGGGTGCTGGCCGGCCGCCGTGGTTGCAGCATCCGTCGCGGCTCCGCTGCCGGCGCCAGGTCCGCCGGCGGCACCGCCGCGGCGCGCCACGACGAGGTTTCCCTGGATTCCGAACGCCCACATGCCCGGTGTCTGATTCGGGTTTGCTGACCGCACGGCGTCGTGGACGTGCTCATACAGCTCACCCAGGCCGACCCAGCCGTCCCGGTCACGGTCGGCGGCGCCCGTCGAGAGCCCTTCCACCATCGCGGTGGTGAACACCGATGGCTGCGGCTGCCCGTCGGTGAGCTCACCACCTTCGAACGCGTACTCCAACGCGCCGGACGCAGTGATGACCGCTCGGCCTTGGCCGGAGAACCGGCCGCCCAGGTCGACGGACTCGGTGGCCCGGCATCGCAGCCGTCCAGCTCGCGGTCGGCGGCACCATGCCGCGGTCGAACGCGCCGGCGTAGCAGCAGTCGAGGCACAAGATGATGCTTCGGGCGCGGCTGGCCCCCATTTGCCGGTTGAGGAAGTCGGCTGTCACCGAGCTGGCCGCGAGCCGATCCAGCTTGGTGCTGGTCATCGCGAAGTGGAGCTCGCCTGTCTGGTTCTTGATGCCGTGACCGGACAGGTGCACGAGCAGCAAGTCACCGGGCATCCGGTCGGCGAAGAAGCCCTCGAGCTCCTCGGCGACCTCGTGGGCTGGACGGTCGAGAACGGTCGTGACGTCAAATCCACCGACCGCTGGGTCGGCCAGGACCTCCCTGAGCGCGTCGGCGTCCGCGGCCGCCCCGCGAAGGGCTCGCAGCCCGGGATCGAGATAGTTCGCGGTGCGACGATAAATGCCGATCGTGCGCTTCGCCTCGGCGGCGATCCACCGTCCACACCACAGTCTTACCGCCGATCCACTGCGCGCGCAGCAGGGTCGATTCCCCCTGCACGCAAAGGTCCGTGGTCCCCCGCGTCAAGGTCGAGAACGGCGCTCCCTCCGCCGGATCGAGGCGATCATGGAGTTCGTCCGCAAGCTGGTCCTGGAACGGCCCTGGTGCCGTCCGGCTCGCGGCGAAGTGACAGAGCCTTGAACGTTGGTGGACCGATGGCCGAGTCTTGCGAGACGCCGTAACCCCCCTCCCAGACGTCGCGCTTTGGGCCGTGAAGGTCTCGGCGGCGGAATGAAGGGCCGTACTCTGCCGACATGGAGTCCGTGCCCTCGATGCCTACGGTCCGGGTCGCTGCCGTCCAGGCGATGCCGGTTGTGCTCGACCTGGAAGCCAGCCTCGACAAGGCGCTCGGCCTGCTCGCGGACGCGGCCGGGCAGGGCGCCCAGCTGGTCGTGTTCCCCGAGACGTTCCTCTCGCTCTACCCGTCGTACGCCTGGGCTCACCTGACGGGCGGCGACGACAACGCGCTGTGGGAGCGGCTGTGGGCCAGCTCGGTCGAGGTACCCGGTCCCGTCGTCGACCGGCTCGCTGCCGCGTGCCGGGAGCACGACGTCGTCTGCGCCGTGGGCGTCAACGAGCGTGAGCTCGAGCGCCCCGGCAGCCTCTACAACACGCTGTTGCTGGTCGGTCCGGACGGCTTGCTCAGCAAGCACCGCAAGCTCATGCCGACCTACCACGAGCGGCTGTTCCACGGTCTCGGCGCGGGCGACGACCTGCAGGTCGTCGAGACACATCTGGGTCGGCTCGGAGGGCTGATCTGTTGGGAGAACCGGATGCCGCTGGCCCGGTGGGCCGTCTACCAAGGCGGCCCGCAGATCTGGCTCGCTCCGACAGCGGACGACTCCGACGGATGGCAGGCCACGATCAGGCACATCGCCATCGAGTCCGGCGCCTTCGTCGTGTCAGTGCCCCAGTTCATCCAGCGCGCTGCATTCGGCGACGACTTCCCCTGGCCGCTCCCGGGCACCGATGTCTTCGGCCGGGGTGGGGCGGCCATCGTCGCCCCCGCGTCCGGCGAGGTCATCGCGGGGCCGCTGTACGACGCCGAGGGCATCGTCGTCGCCGACTGCGACCTCCGGCAGACGCTCCACGCCAAGCGCTGGTTCGACGCAGTTGGCCACTACAGCCGCGCCGACGTCCTGTGGCCGAAGTCGCCCCATTGACGCCGACCGACCATCAACAACGGGCGTGGCCACAGGCCTGCTCCAACCCAGGCCCCCGGACTTGGTGCTTGAAAGAGGCGCCTTGGCGGCGGAGTGACGCAGCTGCATCGACAGGGCCGCCCTCGGTAACGGTAAGAGATCAGGCCGGGACGGAGATTCCCTGCAGCCAGGCCTGCCAGGCCGGCTCTT
>NZ_SDKM01000094.1 GCF_004519545.1 Nocardioides guangzhouensis | reverse complement strand
AGCGAGCGCCAGCGAGCGTCTCGAAACCAGCCGCCCCGAGGGCAGGAGCCCCAATCTCCCGGCGATCCGTGCAGAGATCATCCGAATCGGGCCCTGGTACCTGCTTTGCGCACGGATCGCCGACGGGTTACCGCTGGGTGGCCTTGGTTTCGAGACGGGCGCAGGGCGCCCTCCTCAACCAGCGGCGGGCGCCGGTCAGTGCAGGAGCTTGAGGCCGGCGACGCAACCGACGATGCCGGCCAGCAGCAGCACCTTCGCGAGCGAGGCGGGCTCCGCGCCGGTGGCCATCGACCAGGCGACGGTGAGGGTGGCGCCGACGCCGACCCACACGGCGTACGACGTGCCCACCGGCAGCGAGCGCATCGCGACCGCGAGGCCGGCCATCGAGGCGACCAGGGCGACGCCGAACACGGCGGTCGGGACCGGACGGGTGAACCCCTCGGACCGGCCCAGGGCCAGCGCCCACACGGCCTCGAGGACGCCGGAGAGGAGAAGGACGAACCACGGCATGACGACTCCCGGGGAACGTCGTCTTGTCGCTGACCGGGTACGGCGCCGCTCGTCCGGGAGCCCGCGGTCGGGCCCTGGCCTCAGGGTCGCACCTCCGTGCACCGCGGCCAAACGGGCGACGAGGGGGCCGGGCCTGGTCGAGCACGTCCGACCTGCAGTGAAGAACCGACCCGGCCCCGGAGGCCGCGACTGCCTCCGGGGCCGGTGGCTCCTCACGCGTGGACGCCGCCCTCCACCTCGGACCGGGCGACGGTCAGCCGGTCGGCCTCCTCCGCGCGGTCGCCGAGCGGGCCGAGCAGCGGCCAGCCGATGCCCCAGAGCAGGCCGCTGAAGATGGTCAGCGCCAGCAGCACCTCGAGGAGCAGGCTCTTGCCGCTGGTGTCCGTGGCCAGCCCACCGACCTGGACGACGACCCCGAGGCTGAACCAGGCCATCTGCCGACGCCGAGGGCCGCGGTAGCGCACCCATCGGGTCACGAAGGCGGCGACGCCCGCGAGGACGGTGACCGCCAACAGTGACAGGCCGACGACCTCCAGCACGTCCGCGAGCCCGGGCATCGCGTCGAGCCCGAGCGGGTTATCGCCCCAGGCGGGGGTGTCCTCGTCGACCGGGCCGGACTTGAGCAGCACGGACAGCACCGACGCCGCGAGCCCGCCTGCTGCGGCCCATGCGACCGGGCGCCAGCGTCGGGATGGCAGCAACCCCGTCGGGAAGAGCAGCATGGGCGACAGGGCCAGCAGGAAGAACGCCACGATGAACGTCGACTGCCCCGCCAGGTTGAGCAGACGGGCCGCCACGGGAGGGTTCACCCGGCCGTCTGCGAGCGCATCCGCGAGGCCTCCGAACAAGTACGTCAGGCAGACGAGGCAGGCCATCAGCATGAGTGCGGCGCCGAGCCTCGTGGCCCGTCGGCGTACCAGCAGCACTGCGCCCAGCACGCCGAACAGGACGAGGGCGGCGGCGTCGACGGCGTCCTCGAGCGTGAGGGACTCGGTGCCGGGGAGCTCCGGCGTGGTCAGGCTCAGCCAGAAACCGGCCGCGGCGGCGGCCGCCATCGCGGCCAGGGCCACCACCGCGGTGGCCGGACGGAGCGGTGCGGGTGCGTGGCGATCGGACATGACGACCTCCTGAGAGCGTTGGGACCTCGCACGGTAGGAACCGACTCCGGGTCGGCACGACCGCGATGACGATCGAGCCGGTACGTCGCCACGACGAGGGCGATTGCCTCTGGGTCATCGCGGGAACCGATGTCGCACGCGGTCCGTGCGCCGTACCGTGGAAAGGTGCTGGAGCGCCCGCGGGCGGCGGGGAGCCGCCTCCGTCGCGAGGACCTGGTCGACCTGGCCCTCGTCGCCGTGATGCTCGCACTCACCGCGGGCGAGACCCTGTCCGGCAACTACGACCGGGAGGACGCGCAAGTCGGCGAGGTGTTGTTCTGGGGCGTGGTGGTGATCCTGCCGTTGACGGTCCGGCGTCGCTTCCCGGTGGCCGTGTGGTTCGCCTCGCTCGGGTTGCTGGTCCTGCAGAGCGCTCTCATGGGCAGCAGCGAGGGTACTGCCGTGTTCTTCGTGCTGCTCGTGGGCGGGTACACCGTGGCGGCCTATCGCCCGAGGAGGACGGCGGTCCTGTGCCTGGTCGCCCTGGTGCCCGTGACGATGTACGTGAGCTGGCGCTCGACCGGGAACCCCTTCGACGACGTGGAGTTCATCGCGTTCCTCGTGGGCGGCTTCTTCGTGGCCGGTCGGATCGTCTGGTCGCGCAACCGACTCGTCGAGCGGCTGGCTGCGCAGTCGGAGGAGCTCCGTCGCAGCCAGGCCGCGGAGGCGCGGGCGGTCGCCGCGGTGCAGCGGGAGCGGATTGCCCGGGACGTGCACGACGTCGTCGCGCACAGCGTCTCGCTGATGGTCGTGCAGGCCGAGGCGGGCGAGGCCCAGCTTTCGGAGGAGGGCCCGTCCGCGGAGTGCCTGCGCGCGATCCAGCGGGTCGGTCGCAGCACCCTGACCGAGCTGCGTGGGCTGCTGGCGACGATGGGCGACGGGGCGGACGAGGGCGCGGACGAGGGAGCGGGCGAGGGGTCGACCACCGCCGGGTCCGCGGCCACGCACGCGCCGAGCCCGCGCCTGCGCGACGTCGACGACCTCGTCGGGGAGCTGGGCCGCGCAGGACTCGACGTGGACCTGCGCGTCGAGGGCAGCCCGGACGCGTTGCCGCCGGGCGTCGACCTCGCGGCGTACCGGATCCTGCAGGAGGCGCTGACCAACGCCTTGCGGCACGCGGGTGGAGCGACGGTGCGGGCCCGGGTCAGGGTCGACCCGGCGGAGGTCGTGGTGGAGGTGGTCGACGACGGTGGCCGCCGTGACCGCGCCGCGGCAAGCAACGGCCACCCCGGCTCCGGCCGCGGGCTGGACGGGATGCGGGAGCGGGCCCGGCTGTACGGCGGCGACGTGGAGAGCGGCCCGACCGCGGACGGGTTCCGGGTGCTGGCCCGGATCCCGGTGCCCGCGGCGGTGGCGCCGTGACCATCCGGGTGGTGGTCGCGGACGACCAGGAGCTGGTGCGCGCCGGCTTCGTGGCGGTGCTGGCCACGCAGCCGGACCTGGACGTGGTCGGCGAGGCCGCGGACGGACGGGAGGCGGTCGACGCCGTACGCCGGCACCGGCCCGACGTGGTCCTCATGGACGTACGCATGCCCCGCCTCGACGGGATCGCCGCCACCCGCGAGATCTGCGCGGACGCCCGCTCCACGACCCGGGTGCTGATCCTGACCACGTTCGACCTCGACGAGT
>NZ_SDKM01000093.1 GCF_004519545.1 Nocardioides guangzhouensis | reverse complement strand
GCGAGCGCCAGCGAGCGTCTCGAAACCAGGGGGCATGTGCGTGCGACCCGGTTGCATCATGGAGGGCGTGAAGGGGCTGCTCCTCGACCTCGACGGCGTCGTCCACGTCGGCGACGCGCCGGTGCCGGGAGCCGCGGACGCGGTGGCGTGGCTGCGCCGGGAGGGGGTGCCGCACCTCTTCCTCACCAACACCACCTCACGGCCCCGGAGCGCGATCGTCGACCGGTTGCGCCGGATGGGCGTCGACGCGGACACCGACCGGGTGCTGACGCCGGCGGTCGCGGCGCTGGACTGGCTGCGCGCGCACGGGCGCCGCCGCCCGGCCCTGTTCGTGCCGGAGGCGACAGGGGCCGAGCTCGCCGACCTGGACCCGCTGCCGCCGGGCGCCACCGAGGGTGCCGAGGCCGTGGTGGTCGGCGACCTCGGCACCGGCTGGGACTTCCCGACCCTGAACCGGGCGTTCCGGCTGCTCGCCGCCGATCCGGACGTCCCGCTGGTGGCGCTCGGCCTGACCCGCTACTGGCGGGCCGAGGACGGGCTGCGGCTGGACGCCGGGCCGTACGTCCGCGCCCTGGAGTACGCCGTGGGGCGGGAGGCGGTCGTGCTCGGCAAGCCCGACCAGGCGTTCTACGCCGCCGCGACCGCCGCCCTCGGGCTCGCGCCGTACGACGTCGCGATGGTCGGCGACGACGTGCGCACCGACGTCGGGGGAGCGCAGCAGGCGGGGCTGGCCGGGGTCCTCGTGCGCACCGGGAAGTTCAGGGAGACGGACCTGGCCGGCGACGTCGTGCCCGACGCCGTGCTCGACTCGCTGGCCGACCTGCCCGCCTGGTGGTCAGGGGGACCGGTCAGGCGAAGCGGGCCGTGAGGGTGGTGCCGTCCGCCCCCCGGAGCACCACCCGCTCGACCTCGGACACCGGCCGGTCGATCGCAGTGCCCCACGACCCCGACCCGTTGCGGACCCAGCAGTCGCCGAGCCGCTGGACGCTCCCGTCCTGGGCGAGCAGGTGCACCCGGTAGGTGCCCGACGGGACGCCGTCGACGGTCACGAACAGCCACGACGGGTTGCCCTCGTACGCGAACACGGTGCCGGCCCGAGCGTCCGCACCGGCGAGCGTGACGGGCGCGGCCCGGAGGTAGCGGCCGTCGGCGGTCTGCAGGGTCTGGCGGTACTCCCCGGCGAGCCGGTGCTCGTCCCGGTCCACCAGCCGGGTCACCCCGGCCCCGGCGGACCCGACCAGCAGCACCGCGGCGGCCGCGAGCAGCGCCGTACGCCGACGGGCGCGGGCCGGCCGCCCGATCCCGGCCAGTACCCGCTGCTCGAACCCGACCGGGGGCTCGTGCTCGGGTCCGAGCAGCAGCAGCTCGTCGACGGTGCGGGCGGCCTCGTCCAGCTGCTCCCGGCACGCGGCGCACCCGGCGACGTGCGCGAGCGCCGCGGCGCGCTCGGGCCCCGGAGCGACGTCCAGGGCCAGCTCCGGGATCAGCTCGCGCACCTCGCGGCACTGCGGGCCGCCGGATCGCGGGATCTCAGCCATCGCGCACCTCCAGTCCCTCCCTCAGTCGTCGCAGCCCGCGCCGGACCCGGGTCTTCACGGTTCCGAGCGGGATCTCCTGCCGTACCGCGATCTCCCGCGCGGTCAGTCCCTGGAACGCCATCTGCACGATCGGGCGGGCCTGCTCCGGCGGCAGCCCGGCCAACAGCTCCCGCAGGGTGATCGCCGCCTCGGTGTCCGTCCCGGGCGGCGTACGGGGGGTCAGCACCGCCACCAGCACGTCGGGGTCCATCGGCTCCTCGTGCCGGTAGCGCACGGCGTCCACCGCGGTGTTCCGGGCGATCGTGAGCAGCCAGGTGGCGACCCGGCCGCGCCGGGCGTCGTACGTCGACGCGTGCTGCCAGGCCTTGAGGAACGTGTCCTGCGCGACCTCCTCGGCCACCGCCGGCGTGCCCACGACGGTGAGCGCGAGGCCGTAGACCCGGGCCTGGTAGCGACGGACGAACGCCGAGGCCGCGTCCTGGTCACCGGCCGTCATGCCGGCCAGCAGCGTCTCGTCGGACAGGGGTGCCACGACAGGTAGTACGGGCGGGGCCGCCGTCGGGATTTCCCGGAACCGGATGAATCCCGGAGGTGCCGGGGCGCCGTACTACCGGCGACAGGAACCCACCACCTCGCAAGGAGGATGACATGGTCACCACCACCTGGAGGGCCGCGGCCGCCGCGGTCGCCACGGTGCCCCTGCTCGGCCTGCTGGCCGCGTGCGGGGGCAGCTCGTCCGGGTCCGGCTCGCCGACGCTCGACATCACCTCACCCGCCAACGGCGCGCACGTCGGGTCGTCGTTCCCGGTCACCTGGCACTCCAGCGTCACGCTGGGGGCGCCGGACACCGGGCGGGACCACGTCCACGTGTTCGTGGACGGGCACGCGAACGACTACACGGTCGTCGGGGGCGACCAGTTCACGCTGAAGGGCCTGGCGCCGGGCAAGCACACCGTGGACGTGACGCTGCAGCACGCCGACCACTCCTCGGCCGGCGCCCAGGACCAGGTCTCGGTGACCGTGGGCCAGGGCGGCGGCACGAGCACGCCGAGCCCGTCCGCCTCGACCGGCTCCAGCGGCTCGACCGGCGGGTCCGGCGGCTATGGCTACTGACCGGGCCACCCGTCCCCGCCGGGATGTGGTCGAGCGCAACGGCCGTGCGGCCCGGTGGTTCCACGCCGGGGTGTACGTCGCCGTCCTGGTCCTGCTCGGCACAGGCCTGTGGCTGCTCGCGGGACGGGAGGGGCAGCCGTCGCCGCTGAGCCGGCTGGCGGGCGTGCCGGACACCCGGCTGCACGTCTGGGTCGGCTGGGCGTTCACGGGCCTGGTCGTCGGGGGGATGCTGCTGGCCGGCCCGGCGGCCGTCCGGTTCGTGCGCGACTCGCTGCGCTTCGACCGCGGCGACCTCGCGTGGTTCCGGACCTGGCCGGCGGCTCTCCTCACCGGCCGGTTCTCCCGGCACGAGGGCCGGTTCGACCCGGGCCAGCGGATCGCGCACGTCGGCCTGGTGCTGTCGCTGGTCTCGGTCACGTCGAGCGGCGTCGCGATGGCGCTGCTGCACGGCGGCCCGGCGTTCGTGTGGCTGGTCCCGCTGCACACCTGGTCGACGTACGTCCTGGTCTCGCTGGTGCTCGGGCACGTGCTGATCGCCTCCGGCGTGCTTCCGGGCTACCGCGGCGTCTGGCGCTCGATGCATCTCGGCGGCCGGCTCGACGCCCGCGACGCCCGGCGCCTCTGGCCCGGCTGGACCGAGCGCCACCACCCGTGATCCGCCGAGCGGCCGGCCCACCTCCGGTGGTCGAGGAGCGAGCGCCGGCCCCGCTGGT
>NZ_SDKM01000092.1 GCF_004519545.1 Nocardioides guangzhouensis | reverse complement strand
GGTCTTCCACGACGACCAGCACGGCACCGCGGTGGTCACGCTGGCCGCGCTCGAGAACGCGCTGGCGCTCACCGCCCGCACCATGGCCGAGACCCGCGTGGTCGTGTCCGGTGCCGGTGCCGCCGGCGTCGCGGTCGCCCGGATCCTGCTGGCCGCCGGCCTCCGCGACCTCGCGGTGCTCGACCGCCAGGGCGTGCTCAACTCCCAGCGCCACGACCTCACCCCGGTGAAGCGGGCCCTCGCCCTGGACACCGCCGACCACTTCGGCCGCACCGGCGGCCTCGCCGAGGCGCTCGACGGCGCCGACGTCTACATCGGCGTCTCCGGCGGCCAGGTGCCCGAGGAGCACGTCGCCCGGATGGCGCCGGACGCGATCATCTTCGGCCTCGCGAACCCCAACCCCGAGGTGCATCCGGACCTCGCCCACAAGTACGCCAGGGTGGTCGCGACCGGCCGGTCCGACTTCCCCAACCAGATCAACAACGTGCTGGCGTTCCCCGGGATCTTCCGTGGCGCGTTCGACGTCCAGGCGTCGGCGATCACCGAGGGCATGAAGCTCGCCGCGGCCCAGGCGCTGGCCGGGCTGGTCGTCGACGAGCTCCGCGAGGACCTCGTCATCCCCGGGCCGTTCGACCCGCGGGTCGGTCCGGCGGTCGCGTCCGCGGTCGCGGAGGCCGCGCGTCGGGACGGCGTCGCCAGGGCGTAGACCCCGGGCCGGCGACACTGGGGTTCGGCGACACTGGGGTACATGGCACCCGGGTGGTCCATCTGGGTGGTGGTCTCCGTCCGGTGCCCCCGGTTAGCCTCGGACGTGTTTGGGGGTGGATCGCGGGCGTCCAGGCGTCCAGGCGGGGAGGCGGGACAGGGGGAATGAGGCACTTCATCACGGGTGCCGGGTCCGGGATCGGCGCTGCGGTGGCGGCGGCACTGCAGGCAAGGGGCGACGAGCTGGTTCTCCTGGCGCGCACGAAGGAGCGCGCCACGGAGCTTGCGACCGTGTTCCCCGGCGCGACCTTCATGGTCGGCGACCTCGCGCAGCCGACCGCCCTCGAGGCCATGCTGGCTCTGGCCGTGCTGCCGTGGGCCCTGGACTCGCTGCTCCACATCGCCGGCATCGCCCGCTTGGACCGGGTCCGGACGATGTCCGCGATGGACGCGCGGGACCAGCTCAACGTCAACCTGGTGAGCCCGATGGTCCTCACCAGCGCCCTGCTACCGGCCCTGCGGCGGCGCCGCGGACGCGTCGTGTTCGCCAACTCCTCCGCGGGCATCCAGTCCAGACCGGGGTGGGCCGCGTACGGCGCCTCGAAGTTCGGCCTGCGCGGCTTCGCCGACAGCCTGCGCGCCGAGGAGAGGTCGACGGGCGTCCGGGTGACGTCCCTCTACCTCGGGCGGACCGCGACCCCGATGCAGCGCCGGGTGCACGTCCAGGAGGGCTGGGACTACGACCCGTCCCGGTGGATGCAGCCGGATACGGTGGCCGAGTCCGTGGTCCAGCTGCTCGACCTGCCGGGCGACGCGGACATCCCCGCCGTGTGGATGCGACCACCGGCACCGGTCACCGACGACGACCTCGAGGCCGCCGTCCACCAGCAGGCTCCGGCTTCCCGGACCCACAGGGGGTTCGGCGAGCGGGACCACCACGAGACGGAGCGAGACGGGCTCTCGTTCTCCTGACGGCGCCCGCTAGCCTCGGGGCCATGTTCGCCGTCTACGCCTCGTCCTTCTCGACCGACGACCCGCTGAGCGGTCTGGTGGTGGGGGAGCGCCCCGACCCGGTCGCTCCCGACGGGTGGACCTCGGTCACCGTCAAGGCCTCCTCGCTCAACCACCACGACCTCTGGTCGCTGCGTGGCGTGGGGCTCAAGGAGGAGGCGCTGCCGATGATCCTCGGCTGCGACGCCGCCGGCATCGACGAGGACGGCAACGAGGTCCTCGTGCACGCGGTGATCTCCGACCCCGACTGGACCGGCGACGAGACCATGGACCCGCGTCGCTCGCTGCTCTCCGAGCGCTACCAGGGGACCTTCGCCGACACCGTCGTGGTGCCCCGGCGCAACGTCGTACCCAAGCCCGCGTCGCTCTCCTTCGAGGAGGCGGCGTGCCTGCCGACGGCCTGGCTCACGGCGTACCGCATGCTGTTCGTGCAGGGCGGCCTCAAGGCCGGCGAGTCCGTGCTGGTGCAGGGCGCCGGCGGCGGCGTCGCGACCGCGCTGATCGTGCTGGCCCGGGCCGGCGGGCTCAAGGTCTACGCGACCAGCCGGGACGAGGAGAAGCGCAAGCGCGCGCTCGACATCGGCGCGCACGAGGTGTTCGAGTCCGGCGCGCGGCTGCCGGTGAAGGTCGACGCGGTCATGGAGACCGTCGGCCGGGCCACCTGGTCGCACTCGATCCGCTCGCTGCGCGTCGGCGGGAAGATCGTGGTCAGCGGCACCACCTCGGGCCCCAAGCTCGACGACGCCGAGCTCACCCGGATCTTCTTCCTGCAGCTGCAGGTGATCGGCTCGACCATGGGCACCCGCCAGGAGCTGGCCGCGCTCACGCAGATGCTCGACGCCACCGGCACCCGGCCGCTCATCGACCGGGTGCTGCCGATGGAGGAGGCGCACGCCGGCTTCGCGGCGATGGCCGAGGGCCAGCAGTTCGGCAAGATCGTCTTCACCCGATGAGTCACCCCACCCGAACCCTCGCTGCGCTCGCGTTCCCGCGGGGGCCCCGATGATCCACCTGATCACCGGAGCCGGCTCGGGCATCGGCGCCGCGGTCGCTCGGGCCCTGCACGAGCGTGGCGACGAGGTGTGGCTGCTGGCTCGTACGGCGGAGCGGGCGGCCGACCTCGAGCGTGCGCTCCCGGGCGCACGGACCGTGGTCGGCGACCTGGCCGACCCGGCCTCGCTGGAGGCGATCACGGGCCTGCCCGAGCGGCTCGACACCCTGCTCCACATCGCCGGCGTCGTCGACCTCGCGCCCGTGGCCGAGGTGGACGCCGACCAGCTCCGTGCGCAGGTCGACGTCAACCTCGTCGCACCGATGCTGCTGACCAAGGTCTGCCTGCCGGCCCTCCGGGCGGCGCAGGGCCTGGTGCTGGTCGCGAACTCCTCGGCCGGCCTGACCGCCAGCCCCACGTGGTCGGCGTACGCCGCGTCGAAGTTCGGCGTGCGCGCCTTCGCCGACGCGCTGCGCGGCGAGGAGCAGGACCACGGCGTCCGCGTCACCACCGTCTACCCCTCGCGCACGGCCACGCCGATGCAGGAGAAGGTGCACGAGCAGGAGGGCCGGACCTACGACCGTCGCCGCTGGATCCAGCCGGAGACCGTCGCGGCCACGATCCTGCACGTCATCGACCTGCCGCCCGACGCCACCATCCCCGAGGTCACGATCCGTCCCCTCGTACCCCGCCCCACCTGACCGCCGAGGTGCCCGGTCTTGCTGGCCGAGG
>NZ_SDKM01000091.1 GCF_004519545.1 Nocardioides guangzhouensis | reverse complement strand
ACCCGGGCTGGTCGTACCCGGGCTGGTCGTAGCCCGGCTGGTCGTAGCCCGGCTGCTCCTGGCCCGGCTGCCCGGACCCGGACTGCTCCTCGGGCCGCTGCGGGTCGGGCTGCTGGTTCTGGTCGTCGGGCCCCTGCGTCATGCTCCGACCCTAGGCCCCCGCGGCGTCCTCGGCATCGGTAACCACCCCGGCATGTCCCCGAGATCGCGGGATCTCAGGGCAGCAGGGCGCGGACCACCGCGTCGGCGAGCAGGCGCCCCCGGGTGGTGAGCTGCAGGGTCGTGCCGGTGACCGTCACCAGGCCGTCGTCGACGAGGTCGGGCACGGCGGCGCGCCCGGCGTCGTCGAGCGCCTCGAGCCCCAGCCCCGAGCGCAGCCGCACCTCGAGCAGCACCCGCTCCACGCGGCGGCTCTCCGGGTCGAGCAGCTCACGTGCGTGCGCCGGGCTGGCACCCTCCCGCACCCGTCCGGCGTACGCCGCGGGGTGCTTGACGTTCCACCAGCGGACGCCGCCGACGTGCGAGTGCGCGCCCGGGCCGACGCCCCACCAGTCGTCGCCGCGCCAGTAGCCGACGTTGTGCCAGCACACCGAGTCCGGCCGGGCCGCCCAGTTCGACACCTCGTACCAGTCCAGCCCGGCGCCGGAGAGGGCCGCGTCGGCGGCGAGGTACTTGTCGGCCAGGTCGTCGTCGTCGGGCATCGGCAGCTCGCCGCGGCGTACCCGCCGGGCCAGCGCGGTGCCCTCCTCCACGATCAGCGCGTACGCCGAGACGTGGTCGGGCGCGCAGGCGAGCGCGGCCCGCAGCGAGGTCTCCCAGTCGGCGAGGCTCTCCCCCGGCGTGCCGTAGATCAGGTCCAGGCTCACCTCGTCGAAGCCCGCGGCGCGCGCCCAGTCGACGGCCGCCGGCACCCGTAGCGGGTCGTGCGTCCGGTCGAGCGTGGCCAGCACCGACGGCACCGCGGACTGCATCCCGAAGGAGACCCGGTTGATGCCGCCCTCGCGCAGCGTCTCGAGGTCCCAGGCGGTGACGCTGTCGGGGTTGGACTCGGTGGTGACCTCGACGTCCTCGGCCAGCCCGAACTCCCCGGAGAGCGCGGCCACGATCGCGATCAGGTCCTGCGGCGGAAGCAGGGTCGGCGTACCGCCGCCGAAGAAGACCGTCGACACCGGCAGGTCGACGTCGCCGAGCACCTTCCGGGCCATCCGGATCTCGCGGATCGCGGACATGGCGTACGTCGCGCGGGTGACGCCCTCGCCGAGCTCCTCGGCGGTGTAGGTGTTGAAGTCGCAGTAGCCGCAGCGCACCGTGCAGAACGGCACGTGGACGTACCACCCGAACGGCCGCTCCCCGAGCGTGGCCAGCGCGCTGTCCGGCAGCGAGCCGTCGGACGGTGCCGGATCACCGGTGGGAAGTGCGGAGGGCGGCACCCACCCATCCAACCAGAGCCGGTCGTCCCCGACGACGTCGAGCGGCACCGCGGGCTCGTGGGGACGGACGTGATCGTGCTGCGCTGCACCGCCTT
This sequence comes from Nocardioides guangzhouensis, assembly GCF_004519545.1. Classification (GTDB taxonomy): domain Bacteria; phylum Actinomycetota; class Actinomycetes; order Propionibacteriales; family Nocardioidaceae; genus Nocardioides; species Nocardioides guangzhouensis. Next base: position 1,949 of record NZ_SDKM01000091.1, on the reverse strand, counting down.
CGAGCTGCGCGAGGAGGACTCCCGGGTCGCCCGGGACCTGATCCGACTAGGAGTACGCCGCGGGGAAGATGCTGGTGAACTCCAGGGAACCGTCGCCGCCGGCCTCCTGGACACCACGCAGGTGGTGCTCGTCGGCGGCCGCGTCGGAGTACATCGAGTAGTTGCCGTCGCGGTCGCAGTGCCTCCCACAGGTAGACCGCGGCCCCAGCCAGCGCGGCGGCGTCCTCGCCGTCGGGGTCGTAGACCTTGAGCCGGATCGTGAGCGGCACCCCCTCGGCGACACCCGAGGCGGTGCCGACGCTCCGCGTGATGTGGCTGCGGACCACGCCGCTCTCGGAGAGCACGTCCGGGCCGTTCGAGCCGTCGCCCGGATAGGGCCCGGCGGTCTCCTCGGGGATCTCGCCGTCGCCGACGTCCACGCTCGACCCACCGGCCGCCGGAGCGCCGCCAGGGTGCGCCGAGCCCACCGAGCAACGCGAGCACGCCGCGGCGCGCGATCGTGCTGCGCTCGACGATCCGCGGCAGGTCGTGGGCGAGCCCCTTGTCGTGGTCGTGCAGGTCGTCGTGCTCGTGGCTCATGCGGGGTCCTCCGGGACGGGACGCGAAATGCGACGGGTGCCGGCGGGAGGTCCCGCCGACACCCGTTCGAACCGTGCCGCCCGTGCGTCCGCTGTACGGTCGCTGACTCCTGGCGTAGAGCCTCAGGCGTAGAGCGAGTCGATCAGCGCCTTGTTGTTCTCCTCGACCACGTTCCGCTTGACCTTCATCGAGGGGGTGAGCTCTCCGGACTCGACGGTGAGGTCGTGGTCGAGCAGCCGCCACTTCTTGATGGTCTCCCAGCGGTTGAGCCGGGTGTTCAGCTCGTCGACGTACCCGGCGACCATCTCCTGGCACTTCTCGGAGGCGACGATCTCGGCGTAGCCGCCGGTGACGCCGTTCTCCTCGGCCCAGCCGTCGAGCGCGTCCGGGTCGAGCGTGACCAGGGCCACGCAGTAGTTGCGCTCGTTGCCGAACACCAGGAACTGGCTGGCGTAGGGGCAGATCGCCTTGAACTTCGACTCGATCGCCGGCGGCGCGATGTACTTGCCGCCGGAGGTCTTGAAGAGCTCCTTGATCCGGCCGGTGATGGTCAGGAAGCCGTCCTCGTCGAGGCTGCCCTTGTCGCCGGTGCGCAGCCAGCCGTCGGCGGTGAGCGTCTTCTCGGTCTCCTCCGGCAGGTTGTGGTAGCCGTCCATGACGCCGGGGCCCTTGATCAGGACCTCGTCGCCCTCGCCCAGCTTGACCTCGCTGCCGGGGAAGACCGGGCCGACGGTGCCGAACTTGTACTGGTCGGGGTGGTTCACGAACGAGCCGGCCGAGGTCTCCGTGAGGCCGTAGCCCTCGAGGACGACGATGCCCGCGGCGTGGAACCACTCGGCGATGTCGCGGTTGAGCGCGGCGGCACCGGAGATGAAGAACCGGACCCGGCCACCGAAGCGGTCGCGGATCTTGGAGAAGACCAGCCTGTCGAACAGGCCGTGCTGCACCTTCAGCGGCAGCGGGACCGACTTGCCCTCGCGCTTGAGCTGGTCGACCTTCAGGCCGACCTCGAACGCCCTGGTGAAGATCTTCTCCTTGGCGCCACCCTCGGCGGCCTGCATGGTGATGATCCGGCCGTGCGCCTTCTCGAAGATGCGCGGCGCCGCGCCCATGAAGGTCGGCTTCACGACGGCCAGGTTGTCGATGATCTTGTCGACCCGGCCGTCGACCGCGGTCGCGAAGCCGCATGCCATCTGCGTGGACAGCAGCACCTTGCCGAAGGAGTGCGCCATCGGCAGCCACAGGAACTGCAGGTCGTCCTCGTGCAGGATGTCCAGGCTGCGGATGGCCTCGCCCTCGTAGACCCAGGAGCGGTGGCGCAGCCGCACGCCCTTGGGGCGGCCGGTGGTGCCGGAGGTGTAGATCAGGGT
>NZ_SDKM01000090.1 GCF_004519545.1 Nocardioides guangzhouensis | reverse complement strand
CGGGTTCCTCGCCCGCGTCAAGGGGACTGACTGCAGCGCCGTCGACAGACCCAGCCCGGGTCGACATCGGGTCGGCCCGGGCTACCCCCTTGCGGGGCGAGCGACCCCCTGCGTCCCGACGTCGCGCCGCCTGCGTCAGCCCTATCGTCACCGGGCATGCTCGAGACATAGCGCGATTCCGCGGTCAGCGTGCTTCGGCGAGTACCTCGCGGATGAGGCGAATGGCCAGCGGATACTCGTTGTAGGCCACCTCGTGTCCGCTGGTGACGACGACCTGCTTCGAGTCGGGGCTCAGCTCCAGCCAGCCGCGCTGGTCCTTCACGTTGGTCTGCTCGTCGCCTTCCGGTGCCGCGGTGCCGTAGTCGTTCGACACGATCCGGACCGGGAAGTCGCCGAGCCGCTTCCTGTTGTCCCATGCTGCGTGCTCCACGGCGTAGTAGTCCCGGTGCTCGACGTTCTCGGGATTGGCGCAGGAGATCTCCTCCTTCAGCCCGGGTGGCATGATGGTGATCGCCTTCGGGGTCTCGAGCAGGACCAGCCCGGACACGTCGTGGGGACGGCGGGCCGCGAATCCCGCCATCAGGAAACCGCCGCCGGACTCCCCGACGAGGACGTACGGCGGCTCGACGTCCGCGGCACCCAGGAGCGCCTCGAGATCGTCGAGGATGTCGGTGAGCTTCCGGCAGCCAGTCGCTGGGTCGCTGGATCCGGTCCCTGCGCGGTCGTAGGCGCACGTGCGTGTGTTCGTGGCGATCTCGTTCTGGACTTGCGACCAGGAGTTGCTGTCGCTCTCGTCTCCGGCCTCGAACAGGACCGTGGGCGAGCCGGCGCCCAGGCAGCGCAGGTACAGCTGTCGACCGCCTCCGATCGCGACGGACCCGGCGAACTCGTTCTTGTCGGCCCCGGGGTCGGTCGACGCCGCACCTGCGGGCGCCGTACCGGCCGACGACGTTTCACCCGAGTCGTCATCGCTTGCGCACGCGCCGAGCGGCCCGAGGATCATGATCGCGACGGCACCGGCGAGGTGTGCCGACGCACGGGTCCGGCCCACGATTTCAGCGTGCCCGGAGCGCGAGCGCGCGGCAATGACCACGAGGAGTCATCGCTGTGCTGACAACGGGCTACACCGCCCCCGGCCCGCGAGCGACCGCTGCGTCTGGTCAGCACCGACGAACGGCAACGGGAGCGGTTCGCCCGGCCGGCTACGAAGAGCTGCTCTCGACCACTACGGCCGTGTCCATGGCCAGGTCGAAGTGGGTTCTTCATGAGAGCCGGACCCGTCCACGAGTGCCTTGCTGGACCTGAGTGCAACTCATCGACGTCCACCAGGCCATGCTGGAGGCCGCCAACGACCTCGAGCGGGTCGCCGACCTCGCCCAACGCATCCTGGCGCGCGGAGGTGGGGCGACCCGGCAGCGGCGCGTCCGGGAGGCGACCGGCAGCCTGGCCGCCGTCATCGACGACCTGGCCAGGCGCACCGAGGAATCATTGCTCTGAACCGACCCGATGACCGGTCCGAGACTCCGTTTCTCGCAGGTACCGAGGTGGGCAATCACCCGGATCAGGAGGCCCCTCGAGCTGTCCGGTCTGGACTCGCGGAACCGCGGATGAAGAAGCCGCGCCCGGGTGCTCGTGAGTCCACCATTTCGGCGGGGACATTTGGATTCGCGGCTTGGAGTTCGAGGTAGCGGGTTCAAACAGCGTGACGCCGCCCGGCGTCGCGCGCGACCGGGCGCCGCCGGCGCTGGCGAGGATCTTCTTGTGCCGATCAACCCTGTGACGGCCCGCGCCCGAACCACTACCTGGGGGACCGGTCATTCGTCGTCGGATTCGCCCGCGCCTTCGCCCTCGGCGCCGGTCACGTTGAAGTCCTCATCGAGGTGAACGTCGACCTGAGAACCGTCGTCGAGGGTGACCTCTACCTCGTAGTAGCCCTCTTCGTCACCCACTTCGGTCTCGGTGACCTCGCCCTCGCCCGTGTGCTCGAGCGCCGCCTGCGAGGCCCGTTCCAGGGCGTCGCCGGTGATCGGCTGGTCCGTTCCGTCGTCGTCGGCCGCGCCGGCGACGGCGGCCGCACCGCCACCGAGCACGGCGAGCACGACGGCTCCGGCCGCGACCAGTTTGCTCCTGATGCGCACGTCGTCCTCCTCGAATGCTGCGTCGAGTGCTGCGTCACCGCCAGTCTCCACCCCCGGCCCTGAATCCAGCCTGAATGCGGCGGCACCTCATCGCGCATTCAGAGCACCTTCAGCAACCGAGGGGCAGGCTGGTCGCAGACCAAGCCGGAAGCAGCCATGAGATCGAGCACCTCGAGATTCCACGCGACCATGGCGGGCGCCACCTTGCTCCTTCCACTGACGCTGACCGCCTGCGGTGGCGACGGCGGCGACGGAAACGACGGGTCCGGCGCTAGCAGCAGAAGCCCCGGCGCCGCCACCACCCCCGCCTCCACGCCGAGCGAACCGGGCCTGCCGCAGGGGAACGATCCGGTCGACCTTGACCCGGCCGACTTCACCACCGGCTCCGACAACCCATACTTCCCCCTCGAGCCACGTCGGCAGTGGACCTACCAGGAGACCGATGAGACCGGGGCGCGGGTGAAGGTCGTGGTCACGGTGACCACCCAGACCCGGAAGATCGCCAACGGGGTGGTGGCCCGAGTCGTGCGCGACACGGTGACCGAGGACGGCGAGCTCATCGAAGACACCCTCGACTGGTACGCGCAGGACGGCGAGGGCAACGTGTGGTACCTCGGAGAGCAGACCGCCGAGTTCGAGAACGGAGAGCTGGCCACCCGCGAGGGGTCGTTCGAGGCCGGCGTCGACGGAGCCCTGCCCGGGGTCATCATGCCGGCCGAGCCCGAGGTCGGCCTCAGCTACCGGCAGGAGTACTACGAGGGCGAGGCCGAGGACAACGGGGCGGTGCTCGCGCTCGGCCAGCATGCCGACGTCGCCCACGGGCACTTCGACGACCTGCTGCTGACCGCCGACACGATCACCATCGAGCCGGATGTCCTGGAGTACAAGCTGTACGCCCCGGGCGTGGGGCTGGTCCTGGCGGCGGCCGCGAAGAGCTGGTCGCCACGAGGAAGGTCGACGAGGCCACGGCGCGGGCCGCGGGCACCACTCCGCTCGGTACGCCATATCCATGAGCGCGTGTGCGACCTCGCCCTCGAACTGCTTGCGGTACCTGCGCGATCTGGGCTCTGGCCATGACCGACCTGTTGGGTGACGCTGGTGATGCGCGCCGCCCGTTCACCCCGTTACCGGCGGCGCGCCTTCCCGACAACGCCGTCACTCACGGCGGATCTCCCGAGCAATGGACCGCCCCGCTCCCGGAGCAGACCGGGGCGGGGCGCCATCGCCGCCGTCTCGGGTCAGCGACGATGACGCGAACATCTACCTGGCCCGACACCGAAGGCAATAGCCCAGAAACGGCCGGGACACCGCCCTTCGCAGACCTGCTGCTCAGGCGGCATCCAGCCGAGCCCCAACGCCGACCTACGGATGCTCAACCGCGCGTGAGGGCTGGTCCTCGACCACAACCCACGGGAGCCTGAGGACTGGGCTGTCGCTTGCTCGGCCACCGCGAGCAAGGCATCACCGCGGTCCGGTCCAAGTTGGCCGGGATCTTCGGCGAGGAGTTCCTTCAAGGACGACGCCACGGCGTAAGCGCAGCACGGCCCACCCGATGTCGACCCGGGCTGCGTCTGCGTACTGCGCTGCGGTCAGTCCCCTTGACGCGGGCGAGGAACCCG
>NZ_SDKM01000009.1 GCF_004519545.1 Nocardioides guangzhouensis | reverse complement strand
ACGTACGCGAGCTCGGCTTCCACGTCGAGCCGGGACCCGGTTTCGCACAGACCGACGACTGGGGGATCGAGCGCGACCACCAGTGGACGACCGTCGCCTACGGGGCCGACGACCGCGGACCGAGCGTAGACGTGTACTACCAGGGGATCTCCCCGTCATTGCCATCGACCGGGACCCGCGACGCCGTCACCGTCAACGGGGCCCCGGGGACCTACATCGAGCACGTTCGTAAGGACGAGTGGGGGGCCCACGTCGCCTGGGAGTACGCACCGGACTCGTGGGCCGTCGTGTCCGAGCGTGGGGACTCGGCGCCGCCGCCCGGTCTGCGGACCAAGCTCGTCACGGTTGCGGAGGCCGTCCGGTCCGGCGGCAAGACCCTGCGCGTCCCCATCCGGGTCGGCACGATGCCCGCCTCCCTGCCGCCGGTCGCGACTGCTGACACCGTGAACGTGCAGTACTTCGACGGTGACTGGAGCTGGTGGCTGGAGTTCAACGGCGAGATCCACCTGTGGGCCACTTCCCAGACGGGCATGGACTGCCAAGGCTACGACGCCAGCCCCTATACGGAGAGCTTCAGCTACCGCGGGCACCCCGGCTGCCTCGTGGACGGCGAGCGCATCGGCCTTCGTCTCGGCACAGCCAATGTGTTCATCGACTTCGTCGACGCGACTCCCAAGCCGCCGATCGACGACATGAAGCAGGCGCTCGCTGACCTGACGCTCGCGTCGTACGACCAGACGACCTGGTTCGACCTGAAGACCGCACTGGGCGGCTGAGCGAGGGCGTACCCACAAGCGCGGAACCGACTGCGCGGTAACCGCAGGGTGTGCGGACCAAGACTCGATCGACCAGCCGGGCGTAAGTGAGCGAATCGTCGCAACCGATGCACGAACTCGGCAGCTCCGCGCGGATCGCGACATAGGACAGTGGCACCGCGGTGAAGTGGACATCCACCTCACCGGTGTCAACGGTCGTGGCGCACGATGGGCATCCGCTTCTATGCAACGCGTAGCGACCCCGAGCTTGCGGTTGTGCGGACCGCTCGAACACGCCCCCGTCACAACCCCCGGGCTGGGTTGACGTGTTCGGGGCATTGCCGGTCGCACGAGCCCGGGTGGAGGATGGAGCGCACAGCGAGTCCGACGGCCGGGAGCCAGGTTCCCCGGTCGTCGAGAGGAGATGGCAGCCATGTCGATCATCCTGTTCAAGCATCCCCACCGAGTCCTTCGCCGGAACGCTCGACGCGACCGGGCGAGCGCGGCTGGCGTCGTCGGACTCGTGCTTTGCGGCTCGGGCGTCCTGGTTGGCCAGGCGTTCGCCGCCCCGTTCGCAATCGCGCCGGCGACGATCGTCAGCGGCCCGTCCACGCTGACAGCGTGTCCCTCCGGCGCGTCCCCGGACTTCGCTACTGCCTACGACAACACGGAGGTCGAGCCACAGGTCGCGGTGAACCCGACCAATCCGAACGAGATCATCGCGGTGGCCCAGCAGGACCGCTGGCCGGACGGCGGCGCCCGAGGACTTACCTCATGGATGTCCCAGAATGGCGGCACCAGCTGGTCCAAGCTGGCTGACGTGCCGTGGAGCGCATGTCAAGGCGGCCCAGCCCGGTTCGGCCGCGTCACAGACCCCTGGGTGTCCTATGACAAGGCGGGGAACGCGTACTTCATCGGGCAGCCCATCAACCTCGCGGCACCCGCGGTCTCGGCCATCTCCGTGACGACCCTCAACAGGTCGACCGGCAGCTGGAGGCCGCCGACGATCCTCATCGAAGGCGCAGACGAACGAGGAGTCACCAACGACAAGGTCTCGGTGACCGGCGACCCGACGCGCGCGGGCTACGCCTACGCGACGTGGCTGCGCACCAGGTACCCGAACGAGGGCCAGCAGAGTCCGGTCAGCGACCTCCATGCCTTCTCCTGGCGGGGGACACCGATGGTCTCGCGCACCACCGACGGCGGCCAGACGTGGTCGACCCCGACAGCGATGCGTGACTCGAACATCTACATGCAGGGCAACCAGATCGCGGTCGGTCCCGACGGAACCCTCTACGACGCCGCCGCCGTCCTGTTCACCGGCGCCGGGTTCAACGACAACGGCATCTACATGGGAGTCATGCGCTCCCGCGACGCGGGAAGGACCTGGTCGGCACCGGCGAAGATCGCCCCCATCGGCACGACACAGCTATTCGTCCCCGACGACGGCTTCCCGATCCGTGCCGGCGACTTCATCCCCGACATCGCGATCGACCCGGCCTCGGGTGCGATCTATGTGGTGTGGGCCGACGGTCTCGGCACCGAGCTCAACAAGACCGTCCTGTCCCGGTCCACCGACGGCGGCCGGCACTGGTCGACACCCCAAGTCGTGTCCACCGGCGGCCCGTCTGCGCAGGCCTACAACCACGCCGTCGAAGTCACGGACAACGGCACGCTGGTCGTCTCCTACTTCGACGATCGCAACAACGTTCCAGGTGACAGCATCGCCACCACCGATGTCTGGCTACGGCACTCGCACAACGGCGGCGCCACCTGGGCGCCGGAGCAACACTTGTTCGGGCCGTTCAACCACTACCAGGCGCCGATCTCGTACTTCGCTCCCGGTGACCCCAGAGGCCTGTTCCTCGGCGACTATGTCGGACTGGAGACCATCTCGGGTGACGACGTCATCTCGTTGTTCTCCACCACGATCGCCGATGGCGCTGACGTCACCGCAGTGCGGGTAAACCATCCGTGACGAAGTGGCGTTCCACCAGCCTTTGCTGCTGGCACCGGGCCCGCCCGAGGGCGCCTGCTTGCGGTTGACACGCGGCGCTATGGCTTCGGTCCTGGCACGACCATGCTCCGCTTGATACTTGACGGCTACTTCGCATGGTTCCCAGCAAGTCGAGAAGGCGCCTCCGGACGTGACAGCGAATCGAGGCGCACGGCGACCGCCCTGCAGCAAACCTCGCGAAAGTTAAGAACGCACTCGCTCATCGGCGCACGAGCGCGCACCATCTGCGGCATGAGCGGACGGCCGCAGCGTCGCACGCTATCTGCGGCAATTAGTGCGTTGCTGCGGCATCTCGAGTACGGTCGGCGATCGCCCCGACGGACGTGGCCAGGTTGACCGCCGTGAGACAAGGGGCTTTGCGGAAGGCGCGCCGTCTCTGACCTCGCGCACGTCTACCGCCTCTCACGCCGAAGGCTGCTCAGTCTCGAGGCACCGGCCGGCGGCGCGAGCGCTGAGGTGGCCGGCGCCGACCAGCCAGCGCACGGTGTCCGTCATGGACTCCGCCAAGGAACGTCCGTCGACCCCGAGGTCGGCGACCGATGCCGAGTAGTCGACGCGGGTGTCGAGCGCGATGACCCGAGAGCCCTCGACCATGTGCGGGAGGAACGACCAGCCGGTGGTGTAGCCGAGCTGCAACAGCGGGAGTGCGACCTTGTGCGACACCGGGATCGCGGGGAGCCGACGGCCGGTCACAGTTCGCAGCGTCTGGTGCGGCAGCACGACCGTCTCGCCGGGGACCAGATAGCGGCGTCCTGCCCGTTCGAGTGCGGCCACCACCACGTCGGCGGCGTCCCGGACGTCCACCCACTGCAGTGCCCCCCGCGTCCAGGTGGGGAGCCGGCCGCGCAGGATGCGGCACACGACCTCGTTGCTCTCGCCGAGATAGGGGTCGTCCGGACCGAGGATGGCACCCGGGTTGACGATGGCGACCGGGGCACCGGTCTCTTGCCGGTCTCGGGCGACCTGTTCGGACTCCACCTTGCTCCGGGTGTAGGGGCCGAGCGTCACCCCCAACGGGCTCCGGTGGTCCAGCGTCGCCCCCGGTCGCAGCAGAGCGACGATCGACGAGACGTGGACGATGCCGGTGCACCCGGCTTCGATGGCCGCATCCAGGACGGTGGACGTGCCGACCTTGTTCTCCCGGAGCATCCGTTCGGCGTCGCGGCGCCGGTAGGAGAACGTAGCCGCGGCATGGATGACCTGGTGGCACCCCCTTGCTGCCTCACGAACCGTCGCCGCGTCGGTCATGTCACCCGCGACGACGTCGATTCGCGTGTCATCCGGGTCCACGCCGAGCAGTGCGAGGTGTTGGTGCAGCTTCGCGGGTGTTCGCACGAATGCGCGGACCTGGTGGCCCCCATCGAGGAGCCGCTGGAGGAGGTGGATGCCGAGGAATCCCGATGCCCCGGTGAGCAGGACGACCGTCATGGACTCACCTTGTGTCCCGCGCGCAGGCCCGGCCAGAGCCCATCAGGATGGTCTTCGATGCCCGTCCGGGTCGGTCAAGGGCCGATCGCTGGGCCCCCGCCGCCGGGGATGCCCAGCGTAGGCAGGCTATAGCGGCGGGATGGCCCCGTCCTCAACCGCGCGGATCGCATGAGCGGACGACTCCGAGCTACGGACTTGTCCACGTGGAAAGCGTCGCTCGGCGCAGCATTGTGCTCACGAGCTCGTTCGGCCACCACGGAGCAGACGAAGCGGTCGTGGGTCGAACTCTCCGCTGCTGTGCCTCGCTCAGGAGCCGCGGGGCAGCCGTGCGACCTTCCAGAGCGCGTCGTAGGTGTCCTTGTCGTCGAGCGGCCCCGCTCGGTTCCAGAGGACGAGTCCGTTGACGAGGGCGGTTTGGGGCTCGTATGTCCCCGGTCCGATGCGGGCCAGGGTCAGCCGGTCGAGGTCGAGGAGGTAGACGCCGGTTCGTTTGCTCCGATCGGCCCCGAGCAGGACGTGGTCCTCATCGGCTGCGCGTGCGTCTGCGCCGGCGACCTGGATGACCTCTCCGCGGTCGACGTCGTACACAGCAGTCATCACATGGAGTTCGTCACCGCACACGTACATGACCACGGGTCGGGTGCCGGCCAGCCTGACGGTGGGGGGAATGTCGGTGAGCTCGCGGTCAGCGGGCCGTGCGCATCCCGCCGGGCGCTCCTCGGCCACGACTCGTTCCCCAGCCGAGCTGGACAGAACCACCCTGCCGTCGTTGTTCACGCGTGCTTGTAGGCCGTCTTCCCAGGCCACGGACTCACCGTCGAGGGCGGGCTCGGGTCGGCCCTCGCCACCTTCCGGCAGGGCGTAGGACCACCAGTGCATCGGGCCGGACTCGTCCTCCAGGTTGTGACCGAGGTAGAACCGGCCGTCGGGGGCGATCGCCAGCTGGGGCGGCGTGTGCACCTCGATGCCCTCGGGCGGCTGGATCCTGATGCTGGTCCAGGTCTCAGAGGGTCGGTCGAACATGAGCAGGTCGCTGCGGCGTTCGCTCACGTTCGCGAACAGGACGAGCTGGTCCGCGGTGAGCTCGACCACGTTCTGCGGGGCGCGCGGCGGTCGCGGCAACCAGTGGGTGCGTCCAGTCTCGGGGTCGAGCAGGCCGAGCTCGGTGACGTTTCCGTGGTAGGTGTACCGGCTGCGGAGAACAAGACCGTCCGTGGTCAGGCCCTCGAACCGGTCGTGGTCGAGCTCGTTCGCCGGGTCGCGCAACGTGGTGCGCACCGAGGCGAGAACGTCGAGATGCTGATTCTGTGCCCGGTTGAGGTCGAGGCGCACCACGTGTGCGGGACGGGGCTCGGTGTCGGAACGGCCCGAAACCACCGCCACCGACGCGACCAGGGCGGCCACCAGCAGCGCGGACGCCCCGGCCCGGACAGTGGCCCGACGACGGAGCCGACGCGACCCCGCGTCGATCACCGTGCGCAGGTCGGACTCGTCGAACGGGGCATCGGACACCGCCTCGCGCAGCGCCGCGTGCAGCTCGGTGCTCATGGCGTCACCTCCTTCGCCTCAGCCGGGACGCCGGGTCGCACCACCAGCTCACCGCCGTGGCGTGCGTACGCCGCCCGCAGCGCCTCGAGGCCGCGGGCGGTCTGGCTCTTGACCGTGCCGGTACGGCAGCCGAGTGCTTCGGCGACCGCCTCGACACCGAGGTCCTCGTAGAAGCGGAGCACCACGCAGGCACGCTGCCGCGCCGGCAGCTCAGCCAACGCGGACATCAGCAGCAACCGGTCCGCCAGCTGGTCTGCCGCATCATCGACGCGCCTGTCGCCTATTTGGTCGGTGGGCACTTCACGAGAGGACCGTTTGCGGGCCTGCTCGATCGCCACGCTCACCACCGCCCGGCGTGCGTAGGCTCGCAGCCCGTGATCCTGTTCCAGCCGCGGCCAGGCGACGTAAACCCGGATCATCGCCTCCTGGACGATGTCTGCGGCATGGTCCCAGTCGCCACACATCAAGAACGCCGTCCGGCGCAACGCGGGGCGGCACGCCTCGGCGAACGCGACGAACTCGCTCTCCCCCCGACGTCCCATGCCGCCTCCCGCCGCCGCTCCTCCTACCCCTCAAACGAGGTGCCGGCAGCAACAGGTTGCATCACACGCACACCCCTCGACAGAAGTACGCGGGAACCGGTCGCACCATGGACGCCGGCAGAGCCGCACGGACAGCGACAAGAGCGGACGGCCGCAGCGTCGCCCGCGAATCGCGGCAGATCTCCGGACGTCCCCGTAGAGGCGTCACCACTAACCTCTGGGGATGGATTCTCGGAAGCACCGTCGGACGCTACGCATCTACTCCTACGTCGTCGTGGGCGCCCTTGTGGTGGTCGCGGTGGCCATGATGGTCGCGGCCGTTGGCGCGTCAGGAGAAGATCGCGGGGCGTACACCGGCATGGCCGTTCTCTGCAGTGCTGGAGCGTTGGCGGCAGTCGCGCTCCTCACAGCAATAGAACGAAGATACCGACGTGAATGACCAGTCACTGACGTCCGCTCATCGGCGGATCCGCGCACAGCGCGGACGGCCGCAGCGTCGCACGCCATCTGCGGCAGATGAGGATGCTCGCCGCGCCAGCCCGGCAAACGCTCGCCCGAGTGCTTTCGAGATGCGAGAATCCTCACACCGAACCCGGGTGCTCGCGGCCGCCCGCCGACGAACGGGTCCCAGATGTCGAAGACTGAGCCGATCGAAGTGCGCGACATGGCAATCGTCCACCGCACGTTCCGCAACGCCTATGCCGAGGCCGCGCGGTTGGTGCGCGCCCGACCGACTCCGTCAGCGGAGCGGGTCACCTTTCTGGCCGATCACATCGACTTCGGCATCGCCATGCTGCACCACCACCACGAGGCCGAAGACGAGTTGCTGTACCCGCTACTCATCGAGCGCGTGCCCGAGCAAGCCGGGACCACGGACGAGGTAGCGAAGGAGCATCTGCTCGTCCAGGCGTCGATCGAGGCGGCGAAGAACGCCTGCTCGGCTTGGCGTAATCAGCCGTCCGAGGAGACCGGGGAAGCGCTGGCGGCGTCGCTCGACGAGCTCAACGTCGTACTCCAACCGCACCTCGACGACGAGGAACAGAAGGTCGTTCCGCTCGCTGCGGTGACGCTCACGCAAGCAGAGTGGGACGCCTTGGGCGAGCATGCGCAAGCCGGAATCCCTCGCGACAAGATGGCCGTCGCGTTCGGGATGCTCCTCGAACCGCTCGACGAGTCGGACCGCGCCTTCATGAAGCGCGGTCTGCCACTCCCGGTTCGGATGCTCTTCCCGTTGATGATCCAGCGGCCCTGGAAGAAGTACGCATCCACACTGCGGGAGGGAACCTAACGACACCACGTTGGGCTTGGCGAACGAGATCTGATACGACATCCTCAATTCGGCGGATGAGTGTGGGTTGACCCTGTTGCCCGGAGTGGTCTGGTACCGCGGGATGACGACTTCAGGTCCGGGCCTCGCGCCTGCTCGAGTGGCGCCGCAGATCCGACTCAGTGTGAATCGAGACCGGCCCCGAGACCGCCACGCTCGTGTAGACGTGATGTCTCCTCTTGTCGTCAAGGTGCCTGGCGGGCGCTGTCAGGGCTGTCAGGAGAGTCGTACCAGCGCAGCACCCGGAGTGCCCTCAGGGTGTTCCACCTGCTAGGCGTGCTGTCGGGCTCCTCGAACCGGAAGTGGACCGCGCCGGGATGGGTGTTCTCGAGCAGCCAGCGCCCGTCGGCTTGGCGTCTTGCGCGGACGTGTTCGATCGCTTCGGCCAGCCGCGGATCCGGAGTACCCCCACGCCGGGCGAAGTACTCCGTGGCTTTGAGCAGGTCGTAGTGCCAACGTGGGGGGTAGGAGAACATCTTCCACCGCGGGTTGACCACCTCGCCCGTGCGTAACGACCGGAAGAGGTTGCGCCGGAGCAAGTACTCCTCTCCGTTGCGGCGCGCGCGGCGAACCTCCTCAGATCCGCCGGTACGGCGCTCCCACCTCAGCAGCCCGTCGACCACGTCCAGGGTGCTTGCGAACGATGACGGCGCTGGGCGCGTCTGGGCCCAGCAGTTCCAGCCACCATCCGGCATCTGGTCGGCCAGGAGCCGCTCCACCACCGGTGCGACGTCGACGCCAAGGTAGGCGCCGATCAAGACCGTGCCGGCGTTGATGCAGCAGTCCTCCTCGCCGTCGAAGAACGGCAGCCCGTCACACTCCCAGCGGCAGTTGTGAGCCACCAAGCGTGCCGTCTCCTGCATCACCGGACTGTCAGGGGGGGTGCCCAGGTGGCACAAGTCGAGCAGGACCCGGTACGTCGCGGTCCACGGCTGGCCCGGCTCGGTACCCGCCTCATCGGTCGGCGCCTCAGCGGGTTCCTCGTCGGGCGACGGGAAAGGCGGCGGTGGCTCACCGGCAGCCAGAGCCCGCGCAGTGGCCGCTGCGAACTCCGCGGTACCCGGAAAGCAGGCACCGTTCGCCCACAGGCCATCAGCGGCCCGCAAGGCCAGCAGCCGAGCACCCCAGCCCTCTCGCTCCACCCGCGCCCGCTCGGCCGTCACCTCGGCCTCCGAGGCGTCGACGAGGTCGCGCAGCACCTGCCAGCGGATCGCCGGATCGCCCCGCAGCAGCCACCGAACAACCGGATCGTCTTCCGCCATGGGCCGCGTTCGTGACTGGATACGGCCCCGATTCTCGGTCGGCTCCATTCCTGAACCCTCATCGGCGCAAGCGCACGCATCTGCCGCTGTCCGCGCTCGCTCGTGCCGATCAGCGGATGGTCTCGTTCCTCGCCCTGACAGGTAGCACCGCTCCTGCTACGGGACCCATTCAGCGACGACAGTGAGGTCGGTGAACTCCGGCTGACCGGCGAGCGCAGCTGCCATCACTTCCTGGAGCGCTGCCTTGCCTTCAGCCCGGCGTGGGTCCTGCTCACGCTCGCGTGCCTTCGCCTCGCTCTCGAACAGTGCGAGGATGTAGGCCGTATCTGCATCCTTCGTGTCGTGCATGAAGAACTCCCGCAGGAGACCCGAGCCCGGCTGCTCGAACCTTTTCAGCGCGTCGGCCATGGTGGTCAAGTCGAAACCAGGTTGCACTCGCGCCTTGATGAGTTGTGCCCACATCGCGATCTCCTTCGACGATGACACAGACACTATGACTGCGCCTCTCGGCTGTCACCCGCCGACGTGCTTCATGAGGCCTCTACCCGGGTGATGGCGTGATGCGTCAGCCCATACCCGCGATCCGCGCCTGCCTGCGGGGGTGAAGTTCCTCCGCAAGTCCCACGAACAACTGGGAATGAACAGACGTTTGGCGGAGCATGTGTGGGTGCATGCGGGCAGGATTACTCCGGGCGTCGTCAGGTGACCACCGACGTGGTCCCGGAGGCGATGCACCACGACAGCGCAGACGACGCTGACCGCATCGCGCAGCTCGAGGACCTGCGCAGGTTGTCACCGCGGCAGCGGGCGGTGCTGGTGCTGCGCTACTTCGACGACCTCACCGAGGCCGACACCGCTGCGGCCGTCGGCATCTCCGTGGGAACGGTCAAGTCGCACGCCCTCGACGCACTGGCGTGCCTGCGCAACCAGCCGTCGGGAGAGGAGCAGTCGGCGGCTGCGACGTGAAGCCCATGGCACGGGTCAGGCAGGTGGCCCCGCGCCCATCTGCGCGAGTGCGTCGGCCATGTCCATGACGCCCCAGTGCGCGACGCACTGGTCGCCGCGGAACTGGAGGACGTCGATGGCGTTGATGCTCACGGGGTTGCCTCGGGCGGGAATGCCCATGAACTCGTCGGTGTGAGTGCCGACGAACGAGACCCGTGCGACCACCTTGTCGCCCTCCTGGATCAGGTCATGGACATCCACGTGGAAGTCGCTGATGGCCGTCTGCATCATCGTGAACAGCTGCCGGGGTGTGTCCCGGGTGTTGTCCATCCCCGGGATCTCCTCGTGCTCGACGAAGTCCTCAGCCAGGTACCTGTCGACGGCGGCATCGACATCGCCTCCAGCGGCGATGGCCCGGAACATCTCCTGCACCAGTGCCTTGTAGTCCGACATCCCTCCACCTCGCTCCCCGGCGCCTGCCTCGGCGGGCCAAATCTGTTCGACGCTAGCAGCCGCAGTTTCGTCCGGACAGGGTCGTTCAGACCTCTGTGGGCGCGCGGACCTTGCGACGGTGCCGGACGGCGAGCACGAACGCAAGCACCATCAGCGCGAGCACGTCTCCGAAGCCGGCCAGGGAGGCCCACGGGAGCTCGATGTCGCCGGCCTCGACGTTCGCGTAGAACGAGCCGAGCGGTGTGAGCAGCGGCCACAGCACGACGAGGTTGCGGGCCACGGCGTACGCGACGGCGTAGACCACGCCCAGCCCGGTGAGGAACGCGATGTCCGCGACCCCCATGCCGTACCCGACGTGGTAGAGCCCGTACAGCGCGGCCGCGGCGGCGATCCCCGGCGCCGTGCCCAGCCGCTCCTCGAGCCGGCCCTGCACGAAGCCGCGGAAGAAGACGGACTCGAAGACCCCGACCACCAGTGCCATGCCGAGCAGCGGCACCCAGTCGACCGGTGCCGGCAGGTCGTAGCCCCACAGGGTGAGCGCGAACTGGACGCCACCGAACAGCAGCGCGAGCGCGGCGGCGCGGGGCAGGTTGTCGCGACGCAGGCCGAGGTCGGCGAGCGGGCGCCCGCGCACCCACACCGTCCACCAGACCGGGCCGGCGACGCCGACGAGCAAGCCGGTCGCGAACGCCAGGAACAGCCCGACCACGTGGTCCTCGGAGAAGCCGACGAACGCCAGACGGAACAGCGTGACCACGGCGGCGTACATCCCGATCACCGCGGCCAGGTCGCGGCCGCCCGGCTCGCGGACGACGTGCGGGAGGGCGCCGGGGACGAGGGTCAGGACCAGCGCGGAGCCCGCGACCACGAGGAGGTACGTCGCCCCGGAGGCGAACGAGAGCAGCAGCAGCGCCCCGACGACCCAGGTGCTCCAGATGGTCGACCTCCATCGTCCGGCGGACGGCTCGTGCTCCATCGACGTCGCCTCCCACCTCCATGGCACCCCGGCGGCACGGGGTCACGACAGGGCCGTCGGACGTCCGGGACCGGGCACTTCGGCCAGAATTCTGGGGCTGACCGGACGGCGTCGGGCGGCTAGCGTCCGGGCATGACCACTTTCCGATTCAGGCGCGGCCCGCTCGCAGCGGCCGCTCTTCTCGTGTCGGCCCTCGCCATCGGCGGCGTGGCCCTCCCGTCGGAGGCGGCCCCCAAGGGCACCACCGACCTGCAGATCCTCTCGTTCAACGACTACCACGGGCACCTGCAGCCACCGACCGGCTCCGATGGCACCCTGGTCACCTCGACCGGGACGACGACCGCGGGCGGCGTGGAGTACCTCACCTCCCACCTGCGGCAGCTGCGCCAGGGCCACAAGAACACACTGACGGTCGCTGCCGGTGACCTCATCGGCGGGTCGCCGTTCCTGTCCGGGCTGTTCAAGGACGAGCCGAGCGTCGAGAGCCTGGACAACCTCGGCCTCGACGTCTCGAGCGTCGGCAACCACGAGTTCGACGAGGGTGTCACCGAGCTGCTGCGCATGCAGTACGGCGGGTGCCACCCGACCGAGGGCTGCTACGACGGCGACGGCTACTCCGGTGCGGAGTTCCCGTGGCTGGCCGCCAACGTGGCCTACAAGAACGGTGTGACGCCGCCGAAGCCGGTCGAGGACTACGGCAGCTGGTTCAAGGCGAGCACCGGGCGCACCGTGCTCCCGCCGACCTGGGTGAAGAGCGTGCAGGGCACGAAGGTCGGCTTCATCGGGATGACGCTGGAGGGCACACCGGAGCTGGTCGCCCAGGCCGGCATCCAGGACGTCACGTTCGCCGACGAGGTGGCCACCGCCAACCTCGCCGCCCAGGACCTGCGCAGGAAGAAGGTGGAGGCGATCGTGGTGCTGCTGCACGAGGGCGGCCTGCCGCCGGCCGGCGCGGCGTTCGACTACAACTGCAACGCCGGGTCCTCGGCGGCGCTGTCCGGGCCGATCGTGACCATCGCGAAGAACCTCGACCCGAGCATCGACCTCGTGGTCAGCGGTCACACGCACCAGCCCTACACGTGCAACATCCCCGACCCGGCCGGCCAGGCCCGGTGGGTGACCTCGGCCTCGTCGTTCGGGCGGGTGATCACCGAGACCAACCTGAAGCTCGACCGGGCCACCGGTGACGTCATCCGCAGCTCCGTGCAGAGCGTGGAGCACGCGGTGACGCGCGACGTGACCCCGGCGGCCGACCAGACCGCCACGATCACGAAGTGGAACACGCTGGCCGGGCCGGTCGGGAACAAGGTGATCGGTTCGATCACCGCCGACATCACCCGGGGAGGCACCGCCGGCAGTCGACGGGACGTCGAGTCGTCGCTGAGCGACCTGATCGCCGACGCCCAGCTAGCCGCGACGTCCGCGGCCGGGGCCGGCGGCGCGCAGCTGGCGCTGATGAACCCCGGCGGCGTCCGAGCAGACCTGGTGTACGCCGGCTCGACGGCCGGCGAGGGCGACGGGAACGTCACCTACGGCGAGTCGTTCACGGTCCAGCCGTTCGGCAACCTGCTGGTGTCGATGACCCTGACCGGCTCCCAGATCGAACGGGTGCTGGAGCAGCAGTGGGTGACCCAGTCCGACGGGTCGGTGCGGTTCCTGCACCTCGGACCGTCCTCCGGCTTCCACTGGTCGTGGTCCGCCTCCGCCCCGGTGGGCAGCAAGATCGACCCGGCGTCGATCACCCTCAACGGCGCGCCGGTCGACCCGGCGGCGAGCTACCGGGTGACCGTGAACTCGTTCCTCGCCGATGGTGGTGACGGCTTCACGGTGTTCCGCGAGGGCACCAACCGGGTCGGTGGCGGCGTGGACCTCGACGCGTTCAACGCCTACCTGGGCGCCAACTCGCCGGTGGCGCCGCCGGCAGCGACCCGGGTGACGCCGCTGCCCTGACCCGGGTCGGGAGCACGCAGCACGACGGCCCGCCGGGTATCCCCCGGCGGGCCGTCGGCGTTCCTGCCGTCAGCCGGAGACTGCGTCGGCGAGGGGTACGTCGGGGTCCCGGTGCGCCGCGGTCGCCTTGCTGCCGACGGCCGAGCGCAGGTGGTCGATCGCGTCCCAGTCGTCGATGTGCATGCCGGCCACCACCCGGTCCGCCTGGATCCACAGGAACGTCGACGGCTTGCCGTCGTCGTTGCGGCGGACCACCACCTCGTCGTATCCCTCCGGCCCCAGGGTCCCGACGTACTCCATGCCCAGGTCGTACTGGTCGGTGAAGAAGTAGGGGAGCGCGGTGTAGGGCTCGTCGCTGCCCAGCATCACCCGGGCCACGTGCTTGCCCTGGTTGATCGCGGTGTCCCAGTGCTCGACCCGGATCCGCCGGCCGAGCACCGGGTGGTCGTGGTTGGCGACGTCGCCGGCGGCGAACACGTCCTGGTTCGCGGTGCGCAGCGCCGCGTCGACGAGCACCCCGTTGTCGACCTCGAGCCCCGCGGTCGCGGCCAGCTCGACCGACGGCACGGCGCCGATACCGACGACCACCAGGTCGGGGTCGACCTCGTGGCCGTCGGAGAGCCGCACCCGGGTCCGGCCTGCCCCGTGCTCGACGGACTCGACCGACGTGCTCAGCCGCAGGTCGACGCCGTGGCCTCGGTGCAGCTCGGCGAACAGCGGCGCCACCTCGGGGCCGAGGACGCCGAGCAGCGGGAGCTCGGCGGTCTCCACCACGGTGACCTCGGCACCGGCCAGCCGGGCGGCGGCCGCGACCTCGAGGCCGACCCAGCCGGCGCCCACGACCAGCACGTTGCCGGACAGCCGCGACTTCAGCAGCAGCGAGTCCTCGATGGTGCGGAGGTAGAGCACCTCGGCGCCGCTGCGGTCGACCGCCGGGAGGTGGCGGGGCTGGGCGCCGGTCGCGACCAGGAGTCGGTCGTAGTGCAGCTCCTCGCCGCCGACGCTCACCTTGCGCCCGTCGAGGTCGAGCGAGGTGACCGCCGAGCCGGTCCGCAGGTCGACGTGCTGGTCGCCGTACCACTGCGCGTCGTGCACGAACACGGAGTCCGGCTCGTCGTTGCCGAGCAGCACGCCCTTGGAGAGCGGTGGCCGTTCGTACGGCGGGTGCGGCTCGGCCCCGAGCAGGGTGATGTCGTCGGTGTACCCCTGTGCGCGCAGCTCCTCGACGGCGTTGGCGCCGGCCAGGCCGCCTCCGATCACGACGATGTTCATGCAGACCTCCTGGTGAGGGCGAGGAGCTCGGCGCGGCTGCGCGGGTCGTCCCGGAGCCGGCCGAGCAGCGTCGAGGTGACCGTCCGGGCGCCGATCGCCCGGGCGCCCCGGACGCTCATGCAGGTGTGCTCGGCCTCGATCACCACACCCACACCGTACGGCGCGACCAAGCGCTCGAGGTGTCCCGCGACCGTGCTGGTGAGACGCTCCTGGGTCTGCGGCCGGCGAGCGTGGAACTCGACCATCCGGGCCAGCTTGGACAGCCCGAGGATGCGCTCGCCGGGCAGGTAGCCGACGTGCGCGACCCCGGTGAACGGCAGCATGTGGTGCTCGCACAGCGAACGCACCGGGATGTCCTGCACCAGCACCAGCTCGTCGTACCCCTCGTCGTTGGGGAACGTGGTGAGGTCGAACTCCGGCGCGGTGGTGAGCTCGATCAGCGCCTGCGCCATCCGGCGGGGCGTGTCCGTCAGGTGCGCGTCGTCGAGGTCCAGTCCGAGCGCGACCAGCAGGTCCGCCGCGGCGGCCTCGGCGGCGTCCGGGTCGACGGCCGGGCGCCGGTGGGTGATCCGCGGGCGCCAGGGGGCGGGGGCGGACCGGTCGATCCGTCCGGGGTCGATCCGGTCGGGGTCGAGCGTGTCGTCGAACGTGGGAGAGGCGGTCATGGTCCGGGAACGTAGTCGCGTCGACGTTCTAATGTCAAGAGTATTGTCCTTTAGAAGACTTCGCCTGTTCCGGGGGAGTCCGGCGGACCGGCGGGGGCGGAGCGTGGGCGCTGGCCAGGAGGCGACCCGGGAGGAGCGGCCGTGGACCGGTCGGCGGAAGGTGGGCACGCGCTCGGTGTGCTCCTCGCGACGTGCATCTCCACGCTGGTGGTCAATGCGAACACCTCCGCGGTCGCGATCCTGCTGCCGGCGATCAGCGAGGACACCGGGATGTCGGTGGACACGCTCCAGTGGGCGGTGACCGGCTACTCGCTCGTCGGCGCCGCGGTCATCGTCACCTCGGGCTCGCTCGGGGACGTGTTCGGGCGCAAGCGGGTCTTCCAGCTCGGGCTGCTGCTGTTCGTGGCGTCGTGCGTGCTGATCGCGCTGGCGGGATCGGGGGAGGTGGTGATCGCCGGCCGGATGATCCAGGGCGCCGCCGGGTCCACGATCCTGGCCTGCGGGTTGAGCCTGCTCACCGTGGCCAACAGCGGCCAGGAGCAGGTGCGGGCGGTGTCGCTGTGGGGTGCCGCCGCTGCGGTCGGGGCCGCGGCCGGCCCGCTGGTCGGCGGCGTCCTCGTCGACGTGACCGGCTGGCAGGGGCTGTTCTGGCTCGACGCCGGGATCGCGGTCGGCTGCATGCTGCTGACGGCCGCCACCGTCGCGGAGTCCCGCGACCCCGACCGGCCCCGGTCGATCGACTACCTCGGGTCGGTGCTGGTCGCGTTGACCCTGGCACCGCTGATCCTCGCGTTGAGCAAGGGCGGCGACTGGGGCTGGGTGTCGGCGGCCACGCTGGTCAGCCTGGGCGTGTGCGTGGTGGCGGGCATCGCCTTCGTCGCGGTGGAGCGCCGGGTCGCCGTACCCCTGCTCGACCTGGCGCTCCTGCGCAACCGGGTGCTGGTCGGGTCGACGGTGGCGATCCTGATCGGCGCCGGCACCATCAACGCCCTGATGTACGTGCTGAGCCTCTACTTCCAGGACCCGAGCGCACTGGGCTTCAGCCCGCTCGAGGCCGGCCTGGCGACGCTGCCGGCCACCGTCGGACTGGTGGTGGTCGCGCCGCTGGTCCCGAAGCTCGCGGCCAAGGTGGGGGGCCGCGAGGTGGTGGGGATCGGCTTCCTGCTCACGACGATCGGGTTCGCCTGGGTCGGCCTCGCCGACTCGTCGTGGAAGTACGGCGCGTTCCTGCTGCCGCTGGTCGTGGTCGCGGTCGGCATGGGCATGTCCAACGGCCCGGCCTCGGCTGCGTCGACGGCCTGCGTCCCGGTGGACCAGGTCGGCGCGGCGTCCGGGGTGTCCAACATGGCGCGGTACGTCGGCGCTGCCGTGGCCACCGCGCTCGCGGCGACCGTCTACAGCACGGTCACCTCCAACCAGGTCGCCGACGGGCAGGCGCGCAGCGAGGCACTCGCGTCGGGACTGGCCGCGACGTCCTGGCTGATGGCGGTGTTCAGCCTCGCCGGTGTGGCCATGGTCGTGGTCATGGGCCGGAGGGCGCGCGAGGCGCGGGGCACCCTGGGCGACTCCGCCGCAGCCGCCGCCGCCCACACCCACACCCTGCCGACCACCGCGACCGGCCACGCGGAGCCCGCGACCACGTGACGACCGGGGTGTTCCGCGCTCCCGGGGACGCGCACCCGTGCACCGAGGATCCAGAGCAAACGAGAGGGCCGATGACATGACGAACACGATGACCCGCCGGCGGGCTGCGTTCGCCGCCGGGACGGCCGCGGTGGTGTGCGGAGTCGTGCTGGCGGCGCCGGCCTCCGCGCGGACCGTCGTGGGGACCCCGGGACCCGACCGGATCATCGGAACGAGGGGCGACGACGTGCTCCGTGGGATGGGCGGGGACGACGACCTCGAGGGACGCGCGGGCGAGGACCGGGTCTTCGGCGGCCCCGGGCGCGACACGATCCTGCTCGGCCCGGGCGGCGTCGACGTCGCGAAGGCGGACCTCGTCGACACCGCGCACGGCGGCTCGGGCATGGACCTGATCCGCGGCGGCTCGGGTCCGGACCTGGTCCTCGGCGACGCGGGCGACGACCGGCTGTTCGGCGGTCGCGGCAACGACGTCATCCACGGCGGCCCCGGCGACGACCGGATCTGGGGCGGCGAGGCGAGGGACGACGTACGTCCGGGCCGGGGGGCCGACCTGGTCCGGCTCGACCGGGGCGCTGACCACGTGTTCCTCCGCAACGACGCCGCGCCGGACCTGGTCCTGTGCGGCCCGGGCCGCGACCGGGTCGACCGCGACGAGGTGGACCCGCAGGACGAGTTCGTCTCCTGCGAGACGGTCGTGAACCCCTAGATAGGCGTGCCCTCAGTCCGCGAGCTGCAACGCGACGGTGTCGTCGACGATCGCGGCCAGGGACGCCGGGCCGATCAGCGGGTCACGCACGTCGCTGGTGGCCACCACCACGAGCGACAGGTCGGGCACCACCTCGATCAGCTGCCCCCCGAACCCCAGCGCGAAGTACGCCGGGCGGTCGGCCGCGGTGCCCGTCCACCACTGGTAGCCGTAGCCCATGCCCGAGACGTCGAGCATCTCGAGGTGGTTCGTGGTCGCTGCGCGCACCCATTCCTCGGGCACCACCTGCTCGCCCTTCCAGCGGCCGCCCTGGAGGTAGAGCTGACCCAGCTTCACCAGGTCGGCCGCGGACAGCTTCAGCCAGGCGTAGCCGAGGTTGACGCCGGTCGGGTCGGTCGGCCAGACGTGCCCGGCCCGGACGTAGGCCGCCGCGTCCCCGGCCCGGAGCTGCAACGCCGGAGCCTCGGCGGTGTCGATGCCGAGCGGCCCGAGCAGCTCTCGCCGCGCGTAGTCGAGCACCGACGTCCCGGTCGCCTCGGTGAGCACCGCCGCGAGCAGGTGCGAGCCAAGGCTGGAGTACGCGAACGTTCCGGGCTCACCGGTGATCCCCTTCTCGACGATCGACGCGACCCAGTCGTCGCTCCCCGGGAACTCCGACCGGTAGGCCGGCCACACGTCGGGGTCGGCGGGCAGGCCGGCGGTCATGGTCAGCACCTGCTCGAGCGTGGTCCCGGCCATCTCGTCGTTCATCCGGTCGGCATACGACGGGAGCAGGTCGGCGAGCGTGTCGTCGCGGCGCAGCAGCCCCTCGCCCTCGGCGATCCCGACCAGCGTGCCGACGACGCTCTTGGTGACCGACATGACGTTGGCCGGGCGCCTGCTGTCGCGGCCGTAGTGGAGCCGGACCAGGGGTCGTCCGTCCTGGTAGACGAGCACCGCCCGGAGGTTCTCGTAGGTCCCGGTCCCGGAGGCCAGCACCGCATCGAGCTCCGAGGAGAGCCGTCCGCCGTCGAGAGGGACGGCCGGTGACGTCGGCGCCACCGGCGCGCCGGGCGAGGCGGACGGGCCGGCGTCGTCGGAGCCGGCGTCGCCCGAGCACGCGGCCCCGGCCAGGCACAGGGCGAGGACGGGGAGGGCACTGCCGACCCTGCGGATCCACGCTCGTCGTCCCATGACGACTCCCCACGCTGCCGTTCCGTTGTCCACGCTATTCCTTGTGGCTGCGGGCGGGCGTTCCGGTTCGGCGCGGTCCAGACCAAGCTCAGGCGGGGGCCCCGCGGGGCAGGGTGCGGACGCTCGGTACGGCGGCGATCCCGACCGCGACCAGCAGTCCCACCACCGACATCCCGACCAGCGTCACGTGCACGCCGTACGCCGCGGCGACCACGCCCGTGACCAGGTTCCCGAGCGGGATCACGCCGGCGCTGGAGAGGTAGTCGTAGCTCGACACCCGCGACAGCGAGCGGTCGGGGATGTGCTCCTGCAGCGAGGTCTCCCAGAGCGTGAACATGCCGGTGACGCAGATGCCCGCGAGCAGCTCGAGCCCGGCGATGCCCCAGTCGCTCAGCCCGCTGCCGATGAACGCGGCCTGGCACGAGGCCCCGACCAGCAGGATCGCCGCCACGCGCAGCGCGAACCGCGGCCGCCAGCGCAGGAACACCAGGTCGCCGATGATGCAGCCGATCCCGAACCCGGCGGTGATGATCGCCCACGACCGGGCACCCGCCAGCTCCGCGTCGGCCAGCACCGGCCCGATCACGTGGACCGCCGGCAGCACCACCGCGTGGTACGTCGCCATCCCGGCCAGGAACGCCAGCACCCAGGAGCGGGAGCGGATCTCGCGCCAGCCGCCGCGCAGCCCGTCCCAGAAGTGGTCGGTGCCGGCTACCTCGTCCTCGTCCGCGTGCTCCTCGACCACCCGCGGTCGCAGCGGCAGCAGCAGCGCCACGCTGACCGCGAACGTCGCGGCGTCGAACAGCAGTGCGCCACCGGGACCGCCGGCGAACGCGACCAGGGTCGCGGCCAGCACCGGCCCGGCGACGGACGCGACCGAGAAGGTCAGCCCGCGCAGGGCGTTGGCCGGCTGCAGGTTGGCCGGCGCCACCGTGGCCGGGAGCAGGCCGGTGAAGGAGGGCGCGAAGAACGCGTCGGAGGCGCCGTACAGCGCGGCGATGACGACCAGGTGCGGCACCTCGGCGTGACCGGTGACCAGCAGCAGGCCACCGACGAGCTGGCAGACCATCCGGACCGTGTCGGAGGCCACCAGGATCCGCTTGCGGTCGTGCCGGTCGGCCAGCACGCCGGCCGGGAGCGCGAGCAGGACGAACGGCAGGAACTGGGCCGCGGACACGACGGCCACGTCGCCGACGTCGCCGCCGACCGCGAGCACCGCGAACGGCAGCGCCACCATGACCACCCGGTCGCCGATGATCGACAGCACCTGGCTGCCGAACAGCAAGCGGTACTGCGGCTCGTCGCGCAGCACCGCCGGCAGCAGTCGGGTCACGAGGGCATCGTGGCAGCCCGCTGGCATGATCGGCGCATGGTTTCCGGAGCAGGGACGGTCGCGCTCCTGCGGCGCTACCCCGTGAAGTCGCTGTCGGGGGAGGACCTCGACGAGCTGTACGTCGACGCGCGCGGCGTGGCCGCCGACCGGCTCTGGGCGGTGCGCGACCCGGACGGGAAGCTCGGCAGCGGCAAGTCGTCCCGGCGGTTCCGCAAGATGGACGGGTTGCTCGAGCTCGCTGCGACGTACGACGGCGAGGTGCCGGTGATCGTGCTGCCGGACGGGAACACCGTGCGCGGGGACGACGAGTCCGTGCACCGGGCGCTCAGTGTGCACGTCGGGAGGGACGTGCGGCTGGCGCGTGAGGACGACGTCCCGCACTTCGACGACGGCCCGGTGCACGTGGTCACCACGTCGGCCCTGGCCGCGGTCGCCGCCGCGCACGGGTCACCGGTCGACGTCCGGCACTTCCGGCCGAACGTCGTCCTGGACACCGGCCGCACCCCCGGATTCCCCGAGGACGACTGGATCGGTCGGCGCCTGCTGGTCGGCGAGGCCGAGCTCGAGGTGGTCGCCCCGATGCCGCGGTGCGTGATGGTGACCATGCCCCAGGTGGGCGTGGCCGGCGAGCGCCACCTGTTGCACACGGTCACCGACCTCCACGACACCGACTTCGGCGTGGTCGCCGAGGTGCGCCGCCCCGGCCGCATCGCCCACGGCGACACCGCCCACCTCGGTGGTTGAGGAGGGAGCGTCCCGAAGACCACCTGGCGGCGAGGGGTCTTGGTTCCGCGACGGTCGCAGAGCGACCTCCTCGACCAGCGGCCCCGGCCCGACGGCGGTGTCAGACCCAGCGGGAGAACCAGATCCGGTCGAACCATTCGGACTTCGTGAGCAGCCCGTTGGTCCAGATCGGCCAGAACCACGCGAAGTTCAAGATCACCAGCACCACGAACGAGCCGGCGATGATCGTGCCGATCGTGCGCCGTGGGGTGGGCGACCGGTCGGGCCCGAGGATCTGCCCGAGGGTGAGCGTGAGCGCGAGGATCGTGAACGGCAGGATCGACGACGCGTAGAAGCTGAAGATCGGCCGCTGGTCGTTGAGCTGCCACGGCAGCCACATCGACAGCGCCCCGACCACGGCGAACCCGAACCGCCAGTCCCGACGCAGCACCCACGCGACCACGGCGTAGGCGAGCGCCAGCGCACCGGCCCACCACAGCACCGGGGTGCCGATGAGCAGCACCTCGCGCAGGCAGTTGGAGCCGTCCGGGGCCTGACAGCCCTGCGACCCGGGCTTGATGTCGTTCTCGACGTTCACGCCCACCGGCCGTGACAGCAGCAGCCAGCCGCCGGGGTCGGACTGGTAGATGTGCTTGGAGCAGTTCAGGAAGTGCGTGTGGAACTCGTAGACGTCGTGGTGGTAGTACCAGAGCGACCGCAGCGACTGGACCAGCTCGCCCGGCCCCGACGCGTCCGGCTCGGTCGCGGTCGGCCACCGCTTGTCGTCGTCGAGCTTCACGATCACGTCGCCCTTCTTGGTGCAGCCGTCCTCGGCGGAGACGAACCGGGTGTACTGCGTGGACGACAGGTGCTGTTCGTACTCGTGGGCGTGCACAAGCCAACCCGTCCACGACGCGACGTAGACGACGAGCGCCACCACCACCAGGTGCAGGAACGCCGGTACCCCGTCGAGGACGGTCGCCTTCGGCAGCGGCCACCGCACACCGATGCTGCGACGGGCGCCGGCGTTCCAGAACAGCACGAGCACGCCGAACGCCGCGAGCGCGTACGCCGCGCTCCACTTGGTGCCGCAGGCCAAGCCGAACCAGATCCCGGCGGTCAGCAGCCACGGCCGGAACCACAGCCGCGGACCCCAGCCGCCGATCCCGCCGGCGTCGACCCCGCCGGCGTCGACCCGGTCCGCGAACCGGCGCCGGGTCCAGTCCCGGTCCGCGACCAGGCAGGACGCCGCGAGCAGCAGGAAGAGCGCGAGGAAGATGTCGAGCAGCGCCAGCCGCGAGAGCACCAGCATCATGCCGTCGAAGCAGAGCAGCAGCCCGGCCACGCAGCCCAGCAACGTCGAGCCGGTCAGCCGTCGCGCCAGCCGGCACATCACCAGCACCATCAGGGAGCCCGCGACGCAGGCCGCGATCCGCCAGCCGAACGGATCCATGCCGAACGCCTTCTCGCCGAGCGCGATCAGCCACTTCCCGACCTCGGGGTGCACGACCATCGACGGGTCGCGCTGCCAGATCCCGGTCGTCCGGCCGTCGAGGATCCGGTCGTTGGCGGAGTCGACGTACCCGCGGACGTAGCCGTGGTTGAGCATCGACCAGGCGTCCTTGGCGTAGTACGTCTCGTCGAACTCGAACTCGCGCGGTGTGCCGAGGTGCCAGACCCGCAGCACGAACGCCAGCACCGCGATCGCCACCGCGGCGGTCCACCCGACGATCGGGTCCTCGAGCCGGGCCAGGGGTCGGAACCGCTCCCGGGCCGGCGGGACGACGTCGCCCGCGGCGGTGCGCGACAGGCTCACGGTCGGCCGGGGGTCGGTCTCCGCGGGCCGGTCGTCGAGGCCCTCGTCGGCCGTGTCCACGGGCGTCACGCGGGGAACTCTACGTGCCGGGCCGCAGCGCGCCGGGCCGGCAACGTCCTGACATGATCGGTGCCGTGACCCCCACCGACTCCGCCGGCCTGCTGGTGCTGGCGGCCACCCCGATCGGCCGGGTGGCGGACGCCCCACCGCGGCTGGCCGAGGAGCTCGGCAGCGCCGACGTGGTCGCAGCCGAGGACACCCGCCGACTCAAGCGGCTCGCGGCCGACCTCGACGTGACCGTCACCGGTCGGGTGGTCTCCTACTTCGAGGGCAACGAGGCGACGCGCACCCCGCTGCTGCTGGACGCGCTGCGCTCGGGCGAGCGAGTGCTGCTGGTCACCGACGCCGGGATGCCGAGCGTCTCCGACCCCGGCTACCGCCTGGTCGCCGCGGCGGTGGCCGAGGACCTGGCCGTGACCGCCGTACCGGGCCCGTCGGCGGTGCTCACCGCGCTCGCCGTGAGCGGGCTGCCGGTCGACCGGTTCTGCTTCGAGGGGTTCCTGCCCCGCAAGGCCGGCGAGCGGTCGCGCCGCCTGGCCGACCTGGCCGCCGAGCAGCGCACGATGGTCTTCTTCGAGGCCCCGCACCGCACCGCCGCCGCGCTGACCGCGATGGCCGGGGCGCTCGGCGACGACCGTCCTGCCGCGGTCTGCCGGGAGCTGACCAAGACCCACGAGGAGGTACGCCGCGGCCCGCTGCACGACCTCGTCGTCTGGGCGGAGGCGGGGGTGCGCGGTGAGGTGACGATCGTCGTGCAGGGCGCGACCGCGGTCGCCGAGGTCGGTGACGACCCGGCGCTGTGGCGGGACCTGGTCGCCGAGCTCGAGACCGGGGGGATGCCACGGAAGCAGGCGATCCTCGACGTGGCCCGCCGGGCCGGCGTCCCCAAGCGCGAGGTGTACGACGCGGTGCACCGGCCCGCGGCGCACGAGAGCGAGGAGCAGGCATGACCGACGGGCCGATCCGCAGCAGGTCCGCCACCGAGGAGGCGAGCGGCAGCCGGCGCGACCGGACCCGGCCGCCGGCCCCCGAGCCGCTGCCGCACCCCGTGGCCGACAACCACTGCCACCTCGACATCAGCGACGGCGACGACTGGTTCAGCACGGAGGAGGCGATCGCGGCCGCGGCCGAGGTCGGCGTCACCCGGATCGTGCAGATCGGCTGCGACCTGCCCGGCGCCCGCTGGGCGGTGGAGGCGGCCGAGCGGCACGACGCGCTGGTCGCCGGCGTCGCGCTGCACCCGAACGAGGCCCCGGGCCTCGCCGAAGCCGGCGAGCTGGACGCGGCGATCGACGAGATCGAGCGGCTGGCGACATCGAGCGACCGGGTCCGGGTGGTGGGGGAGACCGGGCTCGACCACTTCCGGACGGGACTGGAGGGCCGGGACGCGCAGGTCGCGTCGTTCCGCCGGCACATCGACCTCGCAAAGCGCCTCGACAAGGTGCTGATGATCCACGACCGCGACGCCCACGACGAGGTGCTCCGGGTGATCGACGAGGAGGGTCCTCCCGACCGCTGGGTCATGCACTGCTTCTCCGGCGACGCCACGGTGGCCCGCGCCTGCCTCGACCGCGGCGCCCACCTCAGCTTCGCCGGCACGGTCACCTTCAAGAACGCCGGGGCCCTGCGGGGGGCGCTCCGGGTGACCCCGTGGGACCGGATCCTGGTCGAGACCGACGCCCCGTTCCTCACCCCGATGCCCTACCGCGGGCGTCCCAACGCGTCGTACCTCGTGCCGCTGACGATGCGGGCCATGGCCGAGGTCCGGGGGGACGACCTCGGAGGGCTCTGCGCCGCCGTCGATGCGACCACGACGGCCGTGTTCGGCGCCTGGTGAGGACGTCCGGACGGCGCGGCCGAAACCTGGTGAAGACCGTCGCCGAGCCGGTGGTACAGACCGCGAAACACCCCGGGTGACCGGAAACACGTCCACCCCACGACACGCGAGTTGACCTGCGCAAACGCCGGACCGGTCCGGTCCCGGCCCTCCCCAGGCGGTCGCCGAGGAGTTTGTCATGTCCGATTTGGGCACTTAGGGTCGTTGGCTTGTTGGCCGGGATCGGGACTGATCACCTGTCGGCGCACCGGTGTCCGGACGTTGGGCACCGACGTTCCACCGCATCCCGCACGTCCCGCCCGAGGGTCGTGCGCGGGTGCAGCGCCGGCCCCGAGGCCCGGGGAGAACGACGTCTGGAGACCCGTGCGCTCACGCCTCGCACATCTCAGCAAGAGCAAATCCGTCCTCGTGGTCCTCGTGACCGCGGTTGCGCTCGCCCTGGTCGGCACGACCATGGGCTACGCAGCCCTCAGCAAGGAGGTCACCCTCTCGCTCGACGGCGAGACCCGCACCGTGAGCTCCATGGGCTCGACGGTCGGTGACGTCCTCGAGAGCGAGGACATCGAGGTCGACGACAAGGACATCGTCAGCCCCGGCCTCGACGAGAAGGTCGACGACGGCACCCGTATCGCGGTCCGCTTCGCCCGCCCCCTCGAGCTGGAGGTCGACGGTGAGGTGCGCACCTACTGGGTCACCTCCACCGACGTGGACAGCGCGCTGTCCGAGATCGGCCGCCGCTTCGCCGGCGCCGACCTGTCCGCCAGCCGTGGTGCCGAGATCGACCGTGGCGGCATGAGCCTCACGGTGGTCACGCCCAAGAAGCTGACGATCAAGGTCGGGAAGGACAAGCGCACCAAGCGCGAGGTCGCCGGGCTCACCGTCCGCGACGTCCTCGACAAGCTGAAGGTCGACTACGACAAGGACGACATCGTGAAGCCCGGCCTGGGCACCGAGGTCTCCGAGGGCGACAAGATCACCGTGACCAAGGTCCGCGTGTCCACCAAGCGCGTCGACGGTGAGAGCATCGACTTCGACACGGTCGAGCGCGAGGACTCCTCGATGTACGAGGGCGAGACCGAGACCGTCCGCGCCGGGCGCGAGGGCAAGCGTGACGTCGTCTACCGCCTCACCTACCGCAACGGCGAGCTGTTCGCCACCAAGGTCGTCAAGGCCGACGTGCTCCGCAAGCCGGTCGACGCGATCGTCCGCGTGGGCACCAAGCAGAACGCGCCGAACTTCGCCGGCGGCAGCACCGTCTGGGACCAGCTCGCGCAGTGCGAGGCCGGCGGCAACTGGGCCATCAACACCGGCAACGGCTACTACGGCGGTCTCCAGTTCAACCTGAGCACCTGGCACGCGTACGGCGGCAGCGGCTACCCGCACCAGAACAGCCGGGAGACCCAGATCGCGATCGCGACCAAGGTCCGCGACGCCAACGGCGGGTACGGCGCGTGGCCGGGCTGCGCCTCGAAGTTGGGCCTGCCCACCTGACCGACCTGACCCTGCGGCAGACGCGCGGCCGTGACTAGGCTGGCGCCCATGCCCGAACCGGCCGACACCACCTCCGCCGGGCCGAGACTCCTCGGCCCGGCGGAGGTGCGTTCGCTGGCGGCCGCGGTCGACGTCCGCCCGACCAAGCAGCGCGGCCAGAACTTCGTGATCGACCCCAACACCGTGCGCCGGATCGTGCGGGAGTCGGGGATCACCGCCGACGACGTCGTGGTCGAGGTCGGCCCCGGCCTCGGCTCGCTGACCCTCGCCCTGCTCGCGGTCGCCCGCCGGGTGGTGGCGATCGAGGTCGACCCGGTGCTGGCGGAGGCGTTGCCCGGCACCATCGCCGAGTTCGCCCCTGACCAGGCGGCGCACTGCGAGGTGCTGCTCGCTGACGCGATGCGGGTCGAGGAGGTCCCCGGACCGCCGCCCACGGCGCTGGTGGCCAACCTCCCCTACAACGTGTCGGTGCCGGTGCTGCTGCACCTGCTCCAGCTGCTGCCGTCGCTCGAGCACGGCCTGGTGATGGTGCAGTCCGAGGTCGCGGACCGGCTGGCGGCCCGCCCCGGCTCGAAGGTCTACGGCGTGCCGTCGGTCAAGGCCGCCTGGTATGCCGACGTGCGCCGCGCGGGCGCGATCGGCCGCAACGTGTTCTGGCCGGCCCCGAACGTGGACTCGGGCCTGGTCGCCTGGACCCGCCGCGAGCCGCCGGCCACGACCGCCACCCGCGAGCAGGTGTTCGCGGTCGTCGACGCGGCGTTCGCCCAGCGCCGCAAGACCCTGCGCTCCACCCTGAAGAACCTGGCCGGCTCGGCCGCGGCCGCCGAGGCGGCGCTTGCCCACGCCGGCGTCGACCCGATGGCACGCGGCGAGGCGATCGGGGTCGAGGAGTTCGCCCGGATCGCGGAAGGACTGCACGGGGGACTGCCCGGGAGCGCCACGACATGACCTCCCTCCACGAGACCGGGGTGACCGTCCGCGCCCCGGCCAAGATCAACCTGCACCTGGGTGTCGGCCCGGTCCGGCCCGACGGCTTCCACCCGCTGGCCACCGCCTACCAGGCGATCTCCCTGTTCTCGACCGTCACCGCCACCCCGGCCGACGACTGGGCGGTGACCTGCACCGGCCAGGTCGGCATCGACACCGCGGGCGTGCCGCTGGACGACACCAACCTCGCCCTGCGGGCCGCGAAGCTGCTGGCCCGCGAGCACGGCGTCGACCAGCCGGTGGCCTTGCACCTCGACAAGGGCATCCCGGTGGCCGGTGGCCTGGCCGGTGGTTCCGCGGACGGTGCGGCCGCGCTGCTCGCCTGCAGCCTGCTGTGGGACCTCTCCCTACCCCCCGCCCGGCTGCTCGAGCTGGCCGGCGAGCTCGGTTCCGACGTCCCGTTCGGGCTGGTCGGCGGCTCCGCGTCCGGCCACGGCCGCGGCGAGCTGGTCGAGCCGCTGGAGGACCACGGCCGCTACGACTGGGTGGTGCTGACCTTCGACACGGGCATGTCCACGCCCGCGGTGTACGCCGACTTCGACGTGCTCCACGAGGGCGTCGAGGTCCCCGACCCCGAGATCCCGCCGGCCCTGGTCGCGGCGCTCCGGGCCGGCGACGCCCGCGCGCTCGCGGACGCGGTCGGCAACGACCTCCAGCCGGCGTCGCTCCGCCTGCGGCCCCAGCTCGCCGAGCCGCTGCGCGCCGGCCTCGACGCCTCGGCGTACGCCGCGCTGGTGTCGGGCTCCGGCCCCACGTGCCTGTTCCTGTGCGGCGACCCGGACCATGCGGCGTCGGTGGCGGCCGCGCTCTCGCCGTACGGCCGGGCCCTGGTGTGCCACGGCCCCGTCCCCGGCGCGACGGTGCTGTGATGGCCAACCTCGTGAACCTGGAGCGGGTCTCCAAGGCGTACGGCGTCCGGCCGCTGCTCAGCGACGTCTCCCTCGGCATCGCGGTGGGGGAGCGGGTCGGCATCGTCGGCCGCAACGGCGACGGCAAGACCACGCTGCTCGAGGTGATGAGCGGGCTCGAGGAGCCCGACGCCGGCCGGGTCTCGCGGGCCCGCGGGCTGCGGATCGGCTACCTCCACCAGGGCGACGAGCTCTCCGACACGCACTCGGTCCGCGAGGCGGTGCTCGGCGGGAAGGCCGACCACGAGTGGGCCGCCGACGCGACCACCCGCCAGGTCGTCGAGGAGCTGCTGGCCGGGATCACCCTCGACCGCGCGGTGCTCGGGCTCTCCGGCGGCGAGCGTCGGCGCTGCTCGCTGGCCGCGCTCCTGCTCGACGAGCACGACCTGGTGATCCTCGACGAGCCCACCAACCATCTCGACGTCGAGGCGGTGGCCTGGCTGGCCGAGCACCTGGTCGGGCTCTCATCCGCGCTGGTCGTGGTCACCCACGACCGCTGGTTCCTCGACGCGGTCTGCCAGACCACGTGGGAGGTCCACGATGGCGTGGTCGACTCCTACGACGGCGGGTACGCCGCCTTCGTGCTGGCGAAGGCCGAGCGGCAGCGCCAGGCCGCGGCCTCGGAGGTGCGCCGGCAGAACCTGGTGCGCAAGGAGCTGGCCTGGCTGCGCCGCGGCGCCCCGGCCCGGACCTCGAAGCCGAAGTTCCGCATCGACGCCGCCAACGCGCTCATCGAGGACGTCCCGCCGCCGCGCGACCGGCTGGAGCTGCAGCGGTTCGCCACCCAGCGGCTGGGCAAGGACGTCCTCGACGTGGAGGACGTCGACCTGACCCGTGGCACCCGGCAGCTGCTCTCGCACGCCACGTGGCGGCTCGGGCCCGGCGACCGGGTCGGCATCGTCGGTGTCAACGGTGCCGGGAAGACCTCGGTGCTCTCGCTGCTCTCGGGCGAGCTGGCGCCCGACGTCGGCCGCGTGAAGCACGGCCGGACGGTCGCGCTGCAGCACCTCACCCAGCAGGTCGACGACCTCGACCCGGAGGCGCGGGTGCTGCCGACCATCGAGTCGATCCGCCGGGTCACCCGCACCGCCGACGGCGAGGTCTCGGCGACGGCGATGCTCGAGCGCTTCGGCTTCACCGGCGACAAGCTGACCGCCCGCGTGGGCGACCTCTCCGGCGGCGAGCGGCGGCGGTTCCAGCTGCTGCGGCTGCTGCTCACCGAGCCCAACGTGCTGCTCCTCGACGAGCCGACCAACGACCTCGACATCGAGACCCTCAACGTCCTCGAGGACTTCCTCGACGGCTGGCCGGGGACGCTGGTGGTGGTCTCGCACGACCGGTACTTCCTCGAGCGGGTCACCGACTCGACCTGGGCGCTGCTCGGCGACGGGCAGATCTCGATGCTGCCGCGCGGGGTGGAGGAGTACCTCGAGCGTCGCCACGCGAGGGTCGAGGCCGAACGGCAGGCCGAAGCGGCTGAAGCCCGTCCCGCGGCCGCTCCTGCGGCCGTGGAACAGGCGGTCGCCCCCAAGGCCCGTGCCGGCAGCGCCGAGGAGCGCGCGGCCCGCAAGACCCTGGCCCGGCTCGACAAGCAGCTCGAGCGGATCGCCGCGCGCGAGGCGGAGCTCAACG
This sequence comes from Nocardioides guangzhouensis, assembly GCF_004519545.1. Classification (GTDB taxonomy): domain Bacteria; phylum Actinomycetota; class Actinomycetes; order Propionibacteriales; family Nocardioidaceae; genus Nocardioides; species Nocardioides guangzhouensis. The sequence continues at coordinate 117,554 of NZ_SDKM01000009.1, read as the reverse complement.
CGGAGATCGCGGCGCACGCGCAGGACTACGAGAGGCTGGCCGAGCTGAGCGCCCGGCTCGACGACCTGGCCGCGGAGAAGGACGAGGTCGAGCTCGAGTGGCTCGAGGCGGCCGACGTGCTGGAGTAGCCCGACCTCAGTCCGCCACCGGCCCGTTGAACGGCGTCATCAGCGTCCGCAGCAGGGTGGCCAGGCGGGTCCGGTCCTTCTCGGGCAGGTCCACCAGGAGCTCCCGCTCGGCGTCGAGCAGCGCCTCGAACGCGCCGTCCACGGTCGAGCGGCCGGCCGGGGTGAGCCGGACCAGCACACCACGCCGGTCCTTCGGGTCGGGGAGCCGCTCCACCAGTCCGCGAGCCGCCAGTCGGTCGACCCGGTTGGTCATGGTGCCGCTGGTCACCAGGGTCTCCTTGATCAGGCGGCCGGGGGAGAGCTGGTAGTCGCCGCCGGCCCGCCTCAGCGCGGCCAGCACGTCGAACTCCCAGGACTCGATGGCGTGCTCGGCGAAGGCGCGCCGGCGGGCGAGGTCGAGGTGCCGGGCCAGCCGACCGATCCGGCTGAACACCTCCACCGGAGTCAGGTCGAGGTCGGAGCGCTCGCGCCCCCACGCCTCGACCAGCTCGTCCACCTCGTCCCGCATGGGCCCATGCTAACCGGATCCGTCGAGAATCTTGACATCAAGACAGATTGTGGGGAGCATTGGGTTTTATCTTGATGTCGAGATACATCGGAGGCGGCGCATGGCGCACACCTGGGACCCCGGCCACTACCTGACGTACGCCGGCGAGCGTGGCCGGCCCTTCGTCGAGCTGCTCCAGCGAGTCGACGCCGACGCCCCGGCCACGGTCGTGGACCTCGGCTGCGGTCCCGGCAACCTGACCGCGCTGCTGGCGCAACGGTGGCCCGGAGCACGCGTCACCGGCCTCGACTCCAGCCCCGAGATGGTGGAGGCCGCCCGGGCCGCCGAGCCCGGCCTCGCGTTCGCGGTCGCCGACCTCCGCGACTGGGTCGCCGGCGACGCGCCGCCCGTCGACGTCCTCCTCTCCAACGCCACCCTGCAGTGGGTGCCCGGCCACCTCGACCTGCTGCCGGCCCTCGCCGGCCGGGTCGCCCCGGGCGGCTGGCTGGCCTTCCAGGTCCCGGGCAACGTCGACGAGCCCAGCCACACGATCCGCACCGGGCTCGCCGCGGAGGAACGGTTCGCCGCCCACACCGCCGGCGTCGCGGTGCCGAGCTCGCACGATCCCGCGACGTACCTCGAGGCCCTGGCCGGCCTCGGCTGCACCGTCGACGCGTGGGAGACGACGTACCTCCACGTGCTGACCGGCGAGGACCCGGTCTTCACCTGGGTCACCGGCACCGGGGCCCGGCCGACGCTGCAGGCGCTGCCCGACGGGCTGCGCGAGGAGTTCGCCGCGGAGTTCCGTCGCCGCCTCGCCGCGGCGTACCCGACCCGCCCGTACGGCGTGGTCCTGCCCTTCCGTCGGATCTTCGTGGTCGCGCAGGTTCCGGGCGGGGTGGACCGATGAGGCTGCACCACGTCCAGCTCGCCTGCCCGCGCGGCGGGGAGGCGGAGGCTCGCCGCTACTGGACCGACGGGCTCGGGCTGACCGAGGTGCACAAGCCGGCCGACCTGGCCGGGCGTGGCGGCGCCTGGTTCCGTGCCTACGACGGCTCCGGCGGGGTCACCGCCGAGGTGCACGTGGGCGTCGAGGAGCCGTTCACGCCGGCCCGCAGGGCGCACCCGGCGCTGCTGCTCGACGACGTCGTCGCGCTGGCCGAGACCGCCGACCGGCTGGCCGGTCTCGGCTTCGAGGTCGACTGGACCGAGCGCCACACCTTCCCCGGCCACCAGCGCTGCCACACCCGCGACGGCCACGGCAACCGGGTCGAGCTGCTGGCCCCGATCGGTGCGGACGCGCCCTAGCGACCCGCCTGCGGAATTCAATGGCGCGCCTGTGCCATGGCGACGGCCGCGGTCCGGGTCTAGCGTCGGCTGCTGGAGGGCCGAGCCGCGGATCGTTGCGCCTCGTGACGCCCTCTCGACGCCCCTGTCGCTCGACCCGAACCACTCTGAGCAACAGGAGGAGCCACATGAACGCCACGCTGGACGCGCTGCGCGAACAGACCAGGGGCACGGTGATCGGGCCGGAGGACGACGGGTACGACGTCGCGCGCACGGTCCGCAACGGCATGATCGACAGGCGGCCCGCGGTGATCGTCCGGCCGGCCAACGCCGGCGACGTGATGACCGCCGTCCGCTTCGCCGCCGACAGCGGGCTGAGCGTCGCGGTGCGCGGCGGCGCGCACAGCGTGCCCGGGTTCGGCACCTGCGACGACGGCGTGGTCGTCGACCTGTCCGGCATGCGGGCGGTCCGGGTCGACCCGCTGACCCGGACAGCGCGCGTCGAGGGCGGGGCGACCTGGGGCGACCTGAACGACGCGACGTACGCCTTCGGGCTGGCCACGACCGGCGGCATCATCTCGACCACGGGCGTCGGCGGCCTCACCCTCGGGGGCGGGATCGGCTACCTGGCCCGGGGCCTCGGCCTGGCCCTGGACAACCTGCTCTCGGCCGACGTGGTCACCGGTGACGGCAGCTTCCACGTCGCCAGCGAGAAGGACGACGCCGACCTGTTCTGGGCGATCCGCGGCGGTGGCGGCAACTTCGGCGTCGTCACGTCGTTCGAGTTCCGGCTCAGCCCGGTCAAGGACATCTACGGCGGACCGATGTTCTTCGAGCTGGACAAGGCCGGCGACGTGCTCCGGTTCTACCGGGACTTCATCGCCGACGCCCCCGAGGAGCTCGGCTGCTTCCCGGCGTACCAGATCGCCCCGCCGCTGCCGTTCATCCCCGAGGACCGTCACGGTGAGCCGTTCATCGCGATGGTGACCTGCTGGGCGGGCGACCTCGACGCGGGGGAGAAGGCGTTGCAGCCGATCCGCGACGTGGCGCCCCGGGTGGCCGAGATGGTCGGGCCGATGCCCTACCCGGCGCTCAACAGCGCGTTCGACGCGCTCGTCCCGCCGGGGCTGCACCACTACTGGAAGGCCAACTTCGTCAAGGAGCTGACCGACGACGCGATCGCCGCCCACCTCGAGCACGGGCCGAAGCTGCCGGCGGTGAACTCGACGATGCACATCTACCCGATCAACGGCGCCTGCCACCGGGTCGCCCCGGACTCGACCGCCTTCGCCTACCGCGACGCGACCTTCGCGACGGTGATCGCGGGGATGTGGCCGCCCGACCAGGTCGACGACGCGGCCGGCACGGCCTGGGTCCGCGACTACTACGACGCGACGGCACCGCACTCCGAGGAGGGCGGGTACATCAACTTCATGGCCGAGGACGACCAGGAGCGGATCCGCGCCAACTACAAGGGCAACTACGACCGGCTGGCCGCGATCAAGAAGACCTACGACCCCGGCAACCTGTTCCGGCACAACCAGAACATCCGGCCGGCCTGACCCCCGTCAGCCGCTGAGACCTCGCCCACAACCCGTGGGCGAGGTGCCGGAACACGTTCTAGTCTCGGCGGCATGCCTGCCGTGCTCGACCTCTGGAACAAGACCACCGCGCTGCCCGGGGGCAAGCGCCTGTTCTCGATCGCCTTCGCCCAGAAGGCGCCGTACTTCGCGACCATCCGGCCGCGGTTCGTCGAGATCCGGCCGAACCGTGCCGCGCTGGTGATCCCGAAGCGGCGCGGCGTCCACAACCACCTCGGCACCGTGCACGCGATCGCGCTGTGCAACGGGCTCGAGGCCGCGATGGGTGCGCTCGCCGAGGCCACCATCCCCGCGGGCAAGCGGTGGATCCCCAAGGGCATGGACGTCAGCTACACCGCGAAGGCGACCAGCGACATCACCTGCATCGCCGAGACCGACCCCGAGCAGTGGGAGTCCGACGATCCCGACCTGCACGTCCGCGTGCGCGGCGAGCGGGCCGACGGCGAGGTCGTGATCACCGGCGTCATCAAGCTCTGGGTGACCCCGAAGCCGCCGAGGGCCTGAGCCGTCCCGCCTCCTAGATCCGCCCGCCACCCTGCGTGGCGCCGGTGTCCGCGTCGGTGATCCCGAACGGCGTGGGCGCCAGCGCCTTTTTCTCGCCGACGATCCGCTTCTGCACCCAGGTGGCGATCGCGGAGAGGATGAGGTTCACGACCACGTAGATCGCCGTGATCACGATCGCGACCTGCACCTGGTTCTGGAACTCGCCGTAGATCTGCTTGCCGACGAAGGTGAGGCCGGGGGAGGAGATGTAGTAGCCGAGCGCGGTGTCCTTCAGCGCCACCACGCACTGGCTGATGATCGACGGCAGCATGATCTTGACCGCCTGCGGCAGCAGCACCAGGTTCATCACCTGGGCCTTGCGCATGCCGACGGCGTACGCCGCCTCCGCCTGGCCGCGGGGCACGGCCAGCACGCCGGCCCGGAACACCTCGGCCAGCACCGCGCCGTTGTAGACCGTCAGCGCGATCACCACGCACCAGTACGACGAGAGCACGGCGTCCTTGCCGAGCCCGTAGGCGAAGTAGAGGAAGATCATCATCAACAGCACCGGGACGGCGCGGAAGAACTCCACGACCACCCAGCTCGGCCAGCGCAACCAGCGGTGCTCGCTCATCTTGCCGACGCCGAACACCAGGCCGAACACCAGCGCCCCGATGATCGCGCTGAACGCCATCTTCAACGTGTCGAGCAGGCCCCCCCAGATGGCCTGCACGTACTCGGGGGTGACGAACGGCTCCCACAGGGCGTATGCCAGCTGGCCGTTCCGGTCGAGCCGGAGCAGGACGGCGAGGACGAACCCGACCAGCGCGAGGATCGTCAGCACGGTGTAGACGCGGTGCCGGACGACTGCCTTGGGCCCGGGCGCGTCGAACAGGATGTTGCTGGTGTTCATCGTGCCGCCTTCCACCGTCGCTCGAGGACCAGGGACGCTGCCGAGACAACCTCGACCAGAAGCACGTAGACCAGCGCGAAGAGCAGGAACACCTGGACGTCCTCGGTGGTCCGGTTGTTGAAGTACTTCATGCGGGCGGCCGCCTCGATGATGCCGAACGCCGCCGCGACGGAGGTGTTCTTGAGGAGTGCGATCAGCACGCTGGTCAACGGCGGCACGGTCGCGCGCAGCGCCTGCGGCAGCACCACCTGCGTCATGGTGCCGCCGAAGGTGAGCCCGACCGCGCGCGCCGCCTCGGCCTGGCCGAGCGGCACCGAGTTGATCCCGGACCGGACCGCCTCGCAGACGAACGTGCTCGTGTAGAGGCTGAGCGCGAGCGTGGCGCGGAAGAAGTACGCCGAGATGAAGACCTGGCCGAACGCGTCCTCCTGGAAGGACTCGATCGACTTGAAGGTGATGTCGATCCGCGGCAGCGCGATGACGACGAAGATGAACACCATCAGCAGCGGGGTGTTGCGCACCAGGGTCACGTACGTCGCCGCGGCGCGGCGCATCACCGCGACCGGGCCGACCCGCATCGCGGCGAGCGGCAACCCGACCGCCAGCGACGCGATCCCCGCGGCGAGGAACAGGCCGACGGTCATGCCGAAGGCCCTCACTACGAGGTCGAAGTTGTTCCAGACGTCGTCCACGCCTCACTCCTCACACGGCTGCATCGCACTGCGGGACGGCCCGCAGGCGTCGGGGGACCCGGCGTACCGGATCCCCCGACGGTGTGCGTCGATCAGGACTTGCAGGGGTCCATCTGCGGCGGCTCGGGCGTCTCCGCCCCCGATTTGCCGAGGGTGGCCTCGAACGCCTTGGCCCAGTCGCCGTTGTCCATCGACTCCTGGAGCGTGTCGGTGATCCACTGGCACATCTCCGGCGACTCCGGCGAGTAGCCCACGCCGATCCGCTCCTCGGAGAACGGCTCGCCCACGACCTCGAGGTCGTCGGGGTTGAGCGCCGCGTAGCCGAGCAGGATGCTGCCGTCCGTGGTCATCGCGTCGATCGCGCCGTCGAGCACCTGGTCGCGGCACTCGGAGTAGGTGTCGAAGCCGCGCGGCTTCATGCCCTCCGCCTCCGCGTTGTCGATCGACGTCGACCCGGTGACCGAGCAGACCTCCTTGCCCTTGAGGTCGTCGACCGAGGAGATGCCGCTGTCCTTCTTGACCAGCACCTGCTGGCCGGTGAGGAAGTAGGGCCCGGCCTGGCCGACCTCGGCCCGACGCTCGTCGGTGATGGAGTACGACGCGAGCACCAGGTCGACCTCGCCCGACTTCAGGAACGGCTCGCGGTTGTCGGAGATGGTCTCCTTCCACTCCACGTTGTCGCTCTCGGGGTCGATGCCGAGCTTGCTGACAAGGATCTTGGCGATCTCGACGTCGAAGCCGGAGGGCACGTCGTCGGTGGCGCCCTTGAACCCGAGCCCGGGCTGGTCGTACTTCACGCCGATGACGATCTTGCCGTCGTCGGCGATCTCCTTCATGCGGGTGCCGTCCTCGAGCTCCGACGCGGCGTCCGTGTCGGCCGAGACGTCACTGCCCTCGTCGTCGCTGCCCGCGTCGCCGCACGCGGCCAGCGTGAGCAGCAGGCTGGCGCAGACGAGGGTCGCCCTGGTCCTGGTGAATCGCATTCTGTCTCCCTTGTCCGAGGTGGATGGCTAGTGCGAAACAGTCGTGGGTGTCCTCAGTGCTTGAGGATCTTGCTCAGGAAGTCCTTGGCGCGGTCGGTCTGCGGGTTGGTGAAGAACTCCTCGGGGGAGTTCTCCTCGACGATCTGACCGTCGGCCATGAAGACCACGCGGTCGGCTGCCGTCCGCGCGAAGCCCATCTCGTGGGTGACCACGATCATCGTCATGCCCTGCTTGGCCAGGTCGACCATGACGTCGAGGACTTCCTTGATCATCTCGGGGTCGAGCGCCGAGGTCGGCTCGTCGAAGAGCATCACCTTCGGGTCCATCGCCAGTGCCCGCGCGATCGCGACGCGTTGCTGCTGGCCCCCGGAGAGCTGGGCGGGGTACTTCGCTGCCTGGTGCCCGACGCCGACCCGGTCGAGCAGCTCCTTGGCCCGCGTCTCGGCCTCCGCCTTCCCCTTCTTGCGCACCTTGATCGGCCCGAGGGTGACGTTCTCGAGGATCGTCTTGTGGGCGAAGAGGTTGAAGCTCTGGAAGACCATGCCGACCTCGGCACGCAGCGCGGCCAGCGCCTTGCCCTCCTGGGGGAGCGGCTGGCCGTCGAGCGTGATCGTGCCCCGGTCGATGGTCTCGAGACGGTTGATCGCCCGGCACAGCGTCGACTTGCCGGCGCCGGAGGGGCCGATGACGACGATGACCTCGCCCTTCCTGACGGTCAGGTCGATGTCCTTGAGCACGTTGAGCTCGCCGTACCACTTGTTCACGTCGCTGAGGACCACGAGCCCCTGGCCGGAGGAGGTCGGGGCGGAGGCCGGTTCGGTCGCCGTCATTGGAGCAACCTAGCCTCAGCTGGTCTGGTCAGGCCATCCCGGATGGTCCAAACGGGCCAGTCGGGACCATTCCGTGACCTGCCGGACGGGCCGGAGCCTCGACGTCCGAGCGGCGAACGTGCAGCTTCGCTGGCGGGATGCGGGCCGCCTGCCGAGTGGCGCCGCCAGGACTCACCAGCCGGGTTCCTGGATGAACCTCCACGCCTCGTTTGCGCCTGTCAGACGGTGCCGCCGTACCCTTGACCGGTCATGAGCACCACTGCCGAGAGCGCCGCGCGCACCTACGAGGTCAAGACCTACGGGTGCCAGATGAACGTCCACGACTCCGAGCGGCTCACCGGCCTGCTCGAGGAGGCGGGGTACGTCGCGGTGCCCGACGGCGAGCCGGCGGACGTGGTCGTGTTCAACACGTGCGCGGTCCGCGAGAACGCCGACAACAAGCTGTACGGCAACCTCGGGCACCTCGCGCCGGTGAAGGCACGGCGCCCCGGCATGCAGATCGCCGTCGGCGGCTGCCTCGCGCAGAAGGACCGCGACACCATCACCCGCAAGGCGCCGTGGGTCGACGTCGTGTTCGGCACCCACAACATCGGCTCGCTGCCGGTGCTGCTCGAGCGGGCCCGGGTGCAGGAGGAGGCCCAGGTCGAGATCCTCGAGTCGCTCGAGGTCTTCCCGTCGACGCTGCCGACCCGGCGCGAGTCGGCGTACGCAGCGTGGGTGTCGGTGTCGGTCGGCTGCAACAACACCTGCACGTTCTGCATCGTCCCGTCGCTGCGCGGCAAGGAGAAGGACCGCCGGCCGGGCGAGATCCTCGCCGAGATCGAGGCGCTGGTGGCCGAGGGCGTCACCGAGATCACCCTGCTCGGGCAGAACGTCAACTCCTACGGCGTCGAGTTCGGCGACCGGCAGGCGTTCTCGAAGCTGCTGCGCGCGTGCGGCGAGATCGAGGGTCTCGAGCGGGTGCGGTTCACCTCGCCGCACCCGGCCGAGTTCACCGACGACGTCATCGAGGCGATGGCCGAGACGCCGAACGTGATGCCGCAGCTGCACATGCCGCTGCAGTCCGGCTCCGACCGCGTCCTGCGCGCGATGCGCCGGTCCTACCGGCAGCAGAAGTTCCTCGGCATCATCGAGCGGGTGCGGGCCGCGATGCCGGACGCCGCGATCACCACCGACATCATCGTCGGCTTCCCGGGCGAGACCGAGGAGGACTTCCAGGCCACGCTCGACGTCGTCCGCGCGGCCCGCTTCTCCGGCGCCTTCACCTTCCAGTACTCCAAGCGCCCCGGCACCCCCGCCGCCGACCTCCCCGACCAGATCGAGCCGGCGGTGGTCGCCGACCGCTACCAGCGCCTGGTCGCGGTGGTGAACGAGATCGCGTGGGAGGAGAACAAGGCGCTGGTCGGCCGCACCGTCGAGCTGATGGTGGCCGAGGGCGAGGGCCGCAAGGACGCCGAGACGCACCGCCTCTCCGGCCGCGGCCCCGACAACCGCCTGGTCCACTTCACGAACGACCTCTCGAAGGTCGACGAGCGCGGGGCGAGCGTCTCGCCGGTGGTTGAGGAGCGAGCGCCAGCGAGCGTCTCGAAACCACTCCGCCCCGGCGACATGGTGACGGTCGAGATCACCTACGCCGCCCCGCACCACCTCGTCGCCGACGGACCGGTCCTCTCGGTGCGCCGTACCCGCGCCGGCGACGCCTGGGAGGCCCGCACCGCCGCCCCCACCAGCAGCGTCGGCCTCGGCATGCCGTCGGTCGGCGTCCCCGCCCCGCTGCCGGACGCCTCCGCCTGCCGCTGATCAGGCGTCGCGAAGGATCCGCCCCACACCAGTGTCACGGGGTGCCACCTGTGCGGGGCACTCGTGTCCAGAGGGCGAGCTCGTCCGGTGTGCAGTCCGGACAAGCGACGGGACGGTCGGTCCACCCGCGGCCGTGCAGGACCCGGCCGACCAGCCAGGCGGTCCGGCAGGCACGGCCGAAGACCTGGCCCCAGCCGATGCGTGTGGTGCTGAGGCCGTCGACCGCGGCCACCAGGTCCCGGTCCAGGTCACTGTCCCGGCCACGGGCGGAGTCGTGGAACGCCCGCCCGTCGAGCTCGACCACGTGACGCTGCCGCCGGTAGACCACGTCGCGACAGACCGGGCCGCGGCGAAGGCCATCACCTGCCGCCCGGCCCTGGGCAGACCGTGCGGGCGCTCGACGCGCACGAGGTACCCGTGCTCGAGCACGTCCCCTCCGCCAGGTCGGTGAGGATGCCGACCAGGAACGCCCGGCGGGCGACGCGGCTCCGCTCGTCCAGTGCGGCCCGGATCCTCGGCGCCGTCGTACGCCGGGCCTGGACGGCGTCCGCCAGCGTCGCGATGGCGTCGAAGTCGGTGGCTGCTCCGGCAGCCACGTCGACGAGCGCCTCCTCGATCCGCAGCCGCGGCGGACCGACGTTCCACAGGGCCTTCCTCTGGAGCCCAGCGAGGTGGTGCGTCACCACCCCGGGCAGCGGAGAGGTGGACGACCGGCCACGGTCGACGGCGATGTGCAGCGGTGCCTGGTCGATCCGGTCGCGACGGCCGGGACCGCCGGCCGCGTGTAGCGCGGAGTCGTGGCTGAGGGCCGCGGGCCAGGCGTGCAGGACCGCAGCCCACGCCCTCTGCTGCCAGGACAGCGGCCCGTTGTGCCCGGCGTACACGCCCGGGTGCACGGCGGACAAGTCGCGCCGACGCAGGAGCCGGCGTACGTCGTTCGGGTCGAGCCCGGCCTCGAGCAGCTGCGCGCGCCGGACCACCTGGTCCTGCGAGGCGAGCAACTCGACGATCTCGGGGCGCATGCGCCGAGCGTCACGCGGCGCCGTCGCTCCGTCCAGCGGGCTCGGCGCCGTCGCGGGCCCGCAGGGGCGGGATGCCGGTCGGGTTGTCCTCGGGGTTGCCGGCACGCTGCTCGGGCGGGGCGTCGTCGTCCGGTGGCCGGTCGACGGAGGTGTCGCGCAGGCCGTCGGTGCCTTCCTGGCCGGGGCCGGTGGGGCCGACGCGCTCGCTGCTCACGCCCATGCCGCCCGCGGCGCCATGCGGCCCGCCGGCGTTGGGCTGGGACTCTCGCAGCTCGTCGGGATCGCTCATGACGCGTCGGTACCCACCGCCCCGGACGTCATGCCGGCGGTGCGCTCAGGCGGGCTCGTCCGGCGGGTCGTCCTCGCCGGAGGTGCCGCGGTCCGGCTCCTGCTGCTTCTCGTCCGGCTGCTTGACCTCGTCGGGAGCGGCGTCCTCGACCGCGGGGTTCGCGTCCGGGTCCAGGTCCGGCACCGTCGGGGTGTCGGGGATCGCGCCGTACTTCTCCTCGTCGGCGACCGAGTCCGCCCCGCCGGGGAACCTCTCGGGCTGCTCGGTGGTCGCGTCGGGCTTGGGGCCCAGCTCGTCGATCACGTTCTCTACCTCCCTCCGCCGGCCGCGGCCGGCGATCGTGCGGTCCCCCCACCGCTCCTACCGGGAGCCCTCCGCCCCCGACTCGAAGCCGTACGTCGTGTACGGCGCCACGACTCCCGACCGGAGTCCCTCGAGCACCTGCAGCTCGTGCGGCACCACCGGGTCAGGCAGCTGGTCGAGAGGTACCCACTTCAGCGCTGCGCACTTGTCGGGCTCGGCGATCGTCGGCTCGCCGGCCCACGAGCGGGCGGTGAAGAAGAAGTCGATCCGCTCGTCGATCGGCTCGCCGCCGCGGGTGCGCTGCATCGACGTCACGAACTCCAGGGCGACCTCGCTCAGCCCGAGCTCCTCGCGGGCCTCGCGGTGCGCGGCGTCGTACGCCGTCTCGCCCTTCTCGACGTGGCCCGCGGCCGCGGCCGCCCAGTGGTCGTCCATGAAGCCGGTGTTCTGCCGCAGCTGCAGCAGCACCTCTGTCGCGCCGCCCGGGCCACCGTCGCCCCGCAGCAGGAAGACGTACGACGCGGGGACGACCGTGAAGCGCGAGTGCATGCGGCCCACCCTAGGGGCGGGTCAGGGCACCACCATCGGTGGCTTGCTCGGCGGCAGGTCGGGCCCGCTCGGCCCGGGCTCCGGCTCTGGCGGCAGTGGCTGGCCCGGTTCGCCGGGCAGCGGCGAGGGGGTGGGTGCCGGCGGCACCGGCTCGGGCGAGGGCACGGCGGGGTCGGGGGTGCCGGGGTCGGGCACCGGGCCTGGTACGCCGGGATCGATGGGCTCGGTCGGGTCGATGGGAGGAGCCGATCCGAGAGTCAGCTGGCTCATGTCGTCTCCGTTGCCAGCGGCCGGGCCGTTCCCGGCCGTCCGTCCCGACCGTACCCGCCGGTCGTGACGCGCCGTGGTCAGCGGATGTCGTCGTCCTTGCCGTCGAGCTTGTCGAGGGCGTCCTTGGCCTTCGCCGTGCCCCGCTCGATCCTGTCGTGGTGCTTGCCGCCGGTCTTGCCGTCGACGACCTCGGCCGCCTTGTCGATCCCCTGGGCGATCGTGTCGCCGTGGTCGTCGACGGCCTTGCCCACCGTGCCCTTGAGCTTGTCGAGGAATCCCATGGCTGCTCCTGGGGGTTGTTGCCCGAAATGCGAGGGCGCCGAGCCCTCGTTGGCAGACTACGGGCATGCCGCCCCGCGACGTACCCGTCATCGCCGTCGTGGGCGCCACCGCCTCCGGCAAGACCGAGCTGTCGCTGGACCTCGCCGGGCACCTCGGCGGAGAGGTGGTGAACACCGACGCGATGCAGGTCTACCGCGGCATGGACGTCGGCACGGCGAAGCTGCCCGTGGCCGAGCGCCGGGGCATCCAGCACCACCTGCTCGATGTTCTCGACATCGACGAGACCGCCTCGGTCGCGGAGTTCCAGCGGATGGCGCGGGCCACGATCGACGACCTGCGGGACCGCGGTGTCGTGCCGGTCCTGGTCGGCGGCTCCGCCCTCTACACACGTGCGGTGCTCGACCGGTTCGAGTTCCCCGGCACCGACGCCGACGTACGGCGGGCGCTGGAGGACGAGCTCGCGGCCGCCGGCCCGGCGGCGCTGCACCAGCGGCTGCGGGACGTCGACCCGGACGCGGCCTCGGGCATCCTGCCGACCAACGGCCGTCGCATCGTCCGGGCGCTCGAGGTGGTCACGATCACCGGCCGGCCGTTCAGCGCGAGCCTGCCCCGGCTGGAGTACGAGGTGCCGGGCGCGCACCAGGTCGGCGTCGCGATGGACCGGCGGACGCTGGAGGACCGGATCGCCCGCCGGGTGGAGGCGATGTTCGAGGCCGGGTTCGTCGCCGAGGTCGAGGCGCTGGTCGCCCGGGGGCTGGCGGAGACCAGGACCGCGTCGCGGGCGATCGGCTACCCCGAGGTGATGGCGCACCTCGCCGGCGAGACCACCGAGGCCGAGGCGCGGGAGCGGACCGCGGCGGCGACCCGGCGCTTCGCACGGCGCCAGGACTCGTGGTTCCACAAGGATCCGCGGATCACCTGGGTCGACAGCGCCGACCCGGACCGGCTGGCGAAGGCCCTGGTCGCGGTGGGCGCGGGACCGGCCTGAGCAAGAACGGTCGGGCGCCGGACCGCCCGGCCGGGACAGACTGTCGGCATGCCCGACGACTATCCCGAGGGACGGGACCGGCTCCGCGAGCTGCTCGACGCGGTGCTCGACGAGGACAACCGCACGCTCGACGACATGGCCGGCGACGCCTACTCCTCGCCGTACCACTTCAGCCGTCAGCTCTCCCGCGGCGCCGGCGAGCCGCCGGTCGCGATGCGACGGCGGGTGATGCTCGAGCGCGCGGCCTGGCGGCTGCGGCGCGGGGCGACGGTGACCGAGGTGGCGTTCGAGGCCGGCTACGACTCTGTCGAGGGGTTCGGCCGCGCGTTCTCGCGGTCCTACGGGCATCCGCCGAGCGCGACCGCTCGCCAGGATGGCGACCACTGGCTGCCGGCGCCGAACGGCATCCACTTCCACCCGCCGATGTCCCTGTGGATCGACAGCACCGAGGCCGCGACGCAGCGCTCGACCGACGACGTGACCGCGCTGCTGGTGCACCACGGGATCGAGGACGTGCGCGACCTGCTCGCGCTGGTGAAGGCGCTGCCGGAGGAGGAGTACCGCACCGTCCGGGTGCCGGGCAGCGAGCCGCTCGGGTTCGACGGCCCGGACGAGACGATCGCCCAGGTCAGCAAGCACCTCGTGCTCACCCACGAGATCTGGCTGGCCGCCATCGAGGGGGGCGACTACCCCGACATGGCCGACGACGACCCGGTCCGACTGGCCGACCGGCACGAGGCGGCCGCCGCCCGCTGGCTGGCGATGGTCCGGGACATCGACCGCCGCGGCGCGTGGGGCGACCGGATCGTCGACGCGCTCTGCGAGCCGCCCGAGAGCTTCGTGCTCGGCAGCGTCATCGCCCACGTGCTCACCTACAGCGCGCACCGCCGCCAGCTGCTGCGGCTCATGCTGCGCCAGGCCGGGGTCGAGGTCGACGCCGGCGACCCGATCGACTGGCTGGCCCGACGCCGGGGAGGCACCGCATGAGCACCGTCTTCTACACCGCCACCACGCTCGACGGGTACCTCGCCGACGAGCACGACTCCCTCGACTGGCTGTTCGTGCAGGACATCGACGAGGAGGGGCCGATGAACTACGGCGCGTTCATCGCCGACGTCGGCGCCACGGTGATGGGCCGTACGACGTTCGAGTGGGTCCGCGACCACCTCGCCCGCACCGGAGAGTCGTGGAGCTACGACATGCCATCGGTCGTGATGACGCACGCCGACCTCGAGCCGATCGCCGGCGCCGACCTCCGGTTCGCGCAGGGGGACGTGGCGCCGGTCCACGCCGAGCTGGTCGAAGCGGCCGGCGGCAAGGACGTGTGGGTGATCGGTGGCGGGGACCTGGCCGCGCAGTTCGCCGAGGCCGGGCTGCTGGACCGGGTCATGGTGTCGATCGCGCCGGTCACGCTCGGTGCTGGACGGCCGCTGTTCCCGCGACCGTTCGACCTGCGGCTGGTCGAGGTCGCGCAGAACCGGGCCTTCGTCTGCGCGACGTACGACGTGGTCGGGCCGCGCGGGCGGTGACCCCGCGCCGTACGCTGGTGCGGTGACCACGACCGAGCCCGCACCCGCCTGGACCCAGATCGCCTGCGTCGACGAGCTGGTCGACCTGTTCGGCGAGCCCTCGCAGATGGTGCGTGAGAAGGGCCGGCCCGCGCTGCTCGACGTCGACCGCGAGTGGCTCGCCGCCACACCGTTCTGCGTGATGGCGACCGCGGGCGCCGACGGGTCGTGCGACGCCTCGCCCAAGGGCGACCCGGCCGGCCAGCTGGTCCACGTCATCGACGACCGCACCATCGCGATCGCCGAGCGGCCCGGCAACCGGCGCGCCGACGGCTACCGCAACATCCTCGAGAACCCGCACGTCGGGCTGGACTTCCTGATCCCCGGCCGCGGCGACACCCTCCGCATCAACGGCCGGGCCCGGCTGGTCAGCGACGCGCCGTTCTTCGACGAGATGGTGGTCAAGGGACACCGGCCGCTGCTGGCGGTCGTGGTCGAGATCGAGGACATCTTCTTCCACTGCGCGAAGGCGTTCCTGCGCTCCGGCCTCTGGAAGCCCGAGACCTGGGACCCGGAGGGACGGGTGCCGCGGCGCGCGCTGATCGCCAAGGAGGTCGAGCGCCCGGGCATGACCGTCGAGCAGCTCGACGACTACTACAGGCCCGAGAACTACGCCAAGGGCCTCTATGGCTGAGCCGTACCCGTTCCTCAAGGGCCACGGCACCGAGAACGATTTCGTGCTGCTGCCCGACCACGACGGCACCGTGCACGGCGCGCTGTCGCCGGAGCGTGTGGTCGCGCTGTGCGACCGCCGGGCCGGCATCGGCGGTGACGGCGTGCTCCGGGTCGTGCGCACCGCCGCGCTCGGGATCGACCAGGACGCCGAGTGGTTCATGGACTACCGCAACAGCGACGGCTCGCTGTCCGAGATGTGCGGCAACGGGATCCGGGTGTTCGCACGGCACCTCGCCGACGAGGGCCTCGTCGACCTCTCCGTGCCGCTGCCGGTCGGCACCCGCGACGGGGTCAAGGTGCTGCGGTTCGACGACGACGGCACGATCACCGCCGACATGGGCCGCCCGAGGGTGCTCGGCGAGAGCAAGATCGCGGTCGACGCCCGCACCTGGCCTGCGGCGCACGTGGACATGGGGAACCCGCACGCGGTCGCGTTCGTGGACTCGCTCGACGACGCCGGCCGCCTCTTCGACGAGCCGTCGTACGACGCCGCGACCTACCCGCACGGCGTCAACATCGAGTTCGTTGCCCGGCGCGGGGAGCGCCACGTCGCGTTCCGCGTGCACGAGCGCGGCTCCGGCGAGACCCGCTCCTGCGGCACCGGCGCCTGCGCGGTGATGGTCGCCGCAGCGGTCGCCGACGGGGTCGCGCAGCCGCCGGCCGACGACGTGACCTACCGGGTCGACGTACCGGGCGGCACGCTCGCGGTCACCTGGACCGCCACCGACCGGGCGCTGCTCGCCGGACCGGCCGTGATCGTGGCCCGGGGCACCACCACCCTCTGACCCTCCTTCCGCTGACCCGGCACAAGATGTGCCGACTCGGCGTGGTTCCGGGGGTGGTGACCCGGCACAAGATGTGCCGACTCGGCATGGACGGGTCGCGGTGACCCGGCACAAGATGTGCCGACTCGGCGTGGACGGGTCGCGGTGACCCGGCACAAGATGTGCCGGGTCACCGTACGGGGCAGAGGCTTGGACCAGTTGGGTCGGGAACGCTGGGCGCCAGCTTGCACCATGCACCGCCAGACCCGCCACGGGGGAGACCACGGGAGACGAGGGCCGGACGCACGGCGTCCGGGCCTCGTCCCTATGCTCCGTGGCATGGACATCACAGGAGTCAGTGCTCTCGTCACCGGCGGCGCGTCGGGCATCGGCGGCGCGGTCGTGCGCCAGCTCGCGGCCGCGGGCGCGAAGGTCGTCGTCGCGGACCTCAACGACCAGGCCGGCCAGGCGCTCGCCGACGAGGTCGGCGGCACCTTCGTCAAGGTCGACGTCACCGACACCGCGCAGATCCAGGCCGCGGTCGAGCAGGCCCGCGAGCTCGGCGACTTCCGGGTGCTGGTGAACTCCGCCGGGATCGCGACCGCGCAGCGCACCATCGGCCGCGACGGCGAGTTCGGCTCCGCGCACGACCTCGACGCGTACAAGAAGGTGATCGCGGTCAACCTGGTCGGCACCTTCGACGCGATCCGGCTCGCTGCGACCGCGATGTCGCACAACGACCCCGACGCGAACGGCGAGCGCGGTGCGGTGGTCAACATCGCCAGCGTCGCGGCGTTCGACGGCCAGATCGGCCAGGCGGCGTACTCCTCCTCCAAGGGCGGCATCGTCGGCCTGACCCTCCCGGTCGCGCGCGACCTCGCCGCGGTCGGCATCCGCGTCAACACCGTCGCCCCGGGCCTGATCGACACCCCGATCTACGGCGAGGGCGAGGACGCCGAGGCGTTCAAGGCGAAGCTCGGGGAGAGCGTGCTGTTCCCGAAGCGGCTCGGCGTGCCGGCGGAGCTCGCGTCGATGGTGCTGGAGTGCCTGCGCAACTCCTACATGAACGGCGAGGTTGTCCGGGTCGACGGCGGGATCAGGATGCCCCCGAAGTAGGTGCCGCCCCAGACCGGGGGGCCACGTGCCGACCCGGTTGCGGGAGGAGCGTCTCGCGGACGGTCGCATAGAGCTCCTCGCCGTACGCCGCGCGCTCGACCGGCACCCGGTCCAGGCACAGGTGCTCGATCAGCGCGACCAGCTCCGGCACCACCCAAGGCTCGGCCGGCTCCTGGCGGGTCTCCTGGCCGGTGAACGTGGAGACCAGCTCCGCGAGGTCGGCCAGGGGCCCCTCCGGCCCGTCCTCGACGGCGGCCCGGAACCCGACGTAGGTCTCGTGCCGCGCGACCTCCGCGGCCAGCGTCGCCCGTGCCGCCAGCACCTTCTGGGCGTTGAACCGGCCGAGGTCACGGTAGGCCGCGAACTGGGCGACGTGGAAGAACTGGTTGACCGTGCTCACCCGCGGGAACGTCGGGTCGACCTCGCGATAGGCGAGCAGCTGCGGCGGCATGTCCTGGGTGAGCGCCGGCTTGCTGTACCACAGCACGCTGACCCGCTCCCCGTTGCCGTCGACACGGCGAACCAGGCCGAGGTTGACCGAGCGCGGCGAGTAGTCGCGACCGGGTGAGGGGTCGCGGTCCGCGCGGAGCACGTCCAGGTTGATCGCCACCGTGGCCGCGCACTCGAGCTGGGCCAGGTCGATCGCCTTCGAGATCGACCTGGCCAGGTTGCCCGGTCCGGAGTCGGCGTCCACGCACACGATCTCCCGGTGGTAGGCGGTGCGCAGCAGCTCGACCAGTGCGGTGTTCTCCCAGTGCCCACCGTCGGTGACGTAGAGGTAGAGGTCGCTGGGGTCGAGGAAGCCGAAGAACTCCTTGAGCAGGTAGCCCAGCCCCGGGCGGGGAAGCGGCCGTCCCGCCGCGGCCAGCTCCGCGGCGTACCGCGGGTTGGGTATCCACGCACCGAGCCGGACGTTGAAGAAGGCCAGCAGCATGCTGATCGGCCCGATCCGGAACCGGCCCATCGCAGGCGACACCGCGGCGCCCGAGACACCGACCGCCATCATCGTCGTCAACCGCGGACGCAGGCTGGGCCGGAGCCTGTCCATGTCGGCGGTGGTGCAGGAGTACTGCTGCCACAGCCCGTTCTCCTCCAGCGGCGCGAAGAGCCGGACGTGGCTGGGGCTGAACGTGACGCTCAGCGCGGGGATGCCGTAGTGGGTGCGGACCTGCCGCCCGACGATGGTCGCGGATGCACAGATCGTGAGCGGTGTGCCCGACCCGGTGGCCGGGTCCCGGGCCGGGATCTGGGACAGGGACGGCTCGATGCGCTCGCCCTCGAGCGGGCGGTCGTTGTTGACGTAGGCCCGGGCCCGGACGCCGGTCGGCCCGGTGAGGCGGTACGTCGCGAACGCCGAGCGGAGCTTCCCGCGGTAGAACGCGCCCAGCGACCAGAACTCCGGTGCCCCGCCGAAGTGGACGATCAGCAGCGCCACTAGTGCCAGCGCCAGCGGCACGAGGGTCCGGGCGTCGGGGTCGGCGGCCATCGCGCCCAGGGCCCAGCGGCACAGCAGGAACAGGAGGACCAGGGCGAACAGCACCCCGCCGAGCCACGGTGCCACCTTCGCCAACGGCTTGCGCAGCAGCCGGAGCACCGCACCGGCCGACCCGACGGCGCCGGCGACGGCGACCAGGTCGGTGAGCACCTGGTTGGTCGAGATCGGTTGCCACAGGGCGCCGATCATCCAGGGCAGGGCGCCGAGCACCAGGGCGAGCGCGGCCGCGAGAGCGAGGCCGCCGTACCCGAGGTACTTCAGGGCGAGCAGCCAGGCCGGCGGGTCCGCCCGGCCGATGACCTCGCTCGCCTTGGCGGCCAGGACCCACGCCAGCACGACGCCCAGCCCCACCCCGAGCCAGATCACGATCGGGGTCGTCAACCGGTCCGGCTCGGCCATGCAGGCGTGGTCGGCGTCGAAGGTGAGGGTGCCGCCGGCGCGCCAGGTCGCGCAGGACAGTCCGAAGTACCAGCGGTAGAACCAGCCGAGCAGCTGGGCGAGCACCCACAGCATCCCCAGGAAGACCAGGGCGTTGACCAGCATCCCGGTGACCACCGTGGCGACGACCGCGGGCAGCCGCTGGGCGCGGGCGGTGGAGGAGTCCTCGCCGGAGGGCGCGAGGCTGTCGTCGCCCGACCCGCGGGGGCTGTTGGAGAGCAGGTAGCCGAGGTTGGCGCGCAGGTGGCGCTCCTCGGGCCCCGGCTGGATGCCGCCGGCTGCCCACGGCTTCGGCACGGACGACGGCGTCTCCGGCGCGGGCTCGCTGCGGGCCAGGCTCCACGCGCCGGCCATGTAGGAGCCGCCGGAGACCGAGGTGACGTCGTCGGCGGCCTCCCACCCCATCGCGCCGTCGCGTTCGAGCGCCTGCAGGGCGCCGAGGGTGATCGAGGCCGCCCGGACACCGCCGCCCGAGAACGCGAGCCCGGTCCGCCCCTCGCGCATCGTCCGTGACGGCGGCATCCCGGCCTCCTCGTCGGCCTGCCGCAGGACCCGACGCACGTCGGGCCGCAGCAGCAGCGAGAGCAGGCCGCCGACGACGTAGAGGCCGACCAGGCCGACGACCAGGAACTTGCCCCAGGCCGCGGCGGCTGCGAGCGGCCAGGCGCCGTCGTTCCCGCGCTCGACGGCGAGCCACAGGCACAGGTCCTCGACGAGGTCCATGAGGCCGGCGCCGAGCGCCGACAGCGCCAGCGGGAAGGCCAGCCGGCGGGTCGAGACGGTCCGGTACCCCTGGCCGGACCACAAGGCGAGCAGCGCCAGCAGCGCGCTCCAGCACAAGATGAAGAGGAGGTCCCAGCCCAGGCTGCCGGTGATCTCGTCGGCGCCGTACGCGGCAACCATCCACCCGCCGGTCGCCGCAGTCCCGGCGAGCTCGACGCCGACGACGCCCGGGTCCTCGGTGCCGGCGGTCTGCGGGGTCGCCAGCAGCCCGGTGACCACGGTCAGCACGCTCAGGACCACGGCCGCGACGAGGCCGATCGCCCGCCCGCGCGGGGTGCGCAGCCACAGCACGAGGTTCCGCATCGCCGACTCACCCGTCCCTCGGCGTTCGCGCCACACCGGGCGCCCGTGTGGCCAGTGTGACGAGGTGGGCCGGTGTGGCGCCATAGCCCGCTTGGCGTGGTCCGGCCGGCCGCGCGGCTGAGGTGCTACGGCACCCAGTCGGTCAGGTCGAGCACCAGGTCGGCCCGGTGCGCGGCCGCCTCGACCAGGCGGGCGTTCGGCTCGTCGACCCGGTCCACCCAGGCCCTCGCCGCGTCCGGGGACTTGCCGAACCGCACGTGCCGCGCCACCAGCCGCTCGCGCCGTACGGCGTCGTCGGTGCGCACGTGCCAGACCGCGTCGAGCGTGGACCGGACCGCCCGCCACTCCGGGTCGTCGAGCAGCAGGTAGTTGCCCTCGGTCACCACCAGCCCCGCGGTCGGCAGCACCGGCACCGCCCCGGCGATCGGCTGCTCCAGACCGCGCTCGAAGCCCGGCGCCAGCACGACGTACGGCGGCCGGTCGCGCACGCGCGCCAGCAGCGCGGCGTACCCCCAGCCGTCGAAGGTCTCCGGCGCCCCCTTGCGGTCCCGGATCCCACGGCGGACCAGCTCCACGTCCGCGAGGTGGAAGCCGTCCATCGGCACCACCGTCGCGCCGCACGCGACCGCCAGGTGGGTCGCGAGCGTCGACTTCCCCGCGCCGGGGGCACCGGTGACCCCCAGCAGGAAGCGTCGCTCCCCGACGGCTGGGACCAGGCCGGCGAGCTCGGCGCCGGCCGGACCGAGGGAGACGGTGCTGGGAACATCGGACGGGGTCATCGGCGTTCATCATGGTGGCAGCGCGACTCCCGCGCACCCGCGGCCCCGCCGGGCGGACCTCGTTAACGGGTCGCACGGGCGGGCCGCCACACCTAACCTTGAAGGCATATGACGAACGCACCTGACTTCAGCCTCGACGACGAGCTCGCCGCCACCGACGAGTGGGACGAGGAGTCGAGCGGCTACGCGGACGCCGACGACCGCGCGTCCCACCGTCGCTACGACGACGTCGACCCCGAGGAGACCACCGGCGAGCAGGACCTCGCCGAGCGGTACGCCCTCCGCCGGGTTGCCGGGCTCCGCACCGAGCTCGAGGACATCACCGAGGTCGAGTACCGCCAGCTGCGGCTCGAGCGCGTCGTGCTCGTCGGCGTCTGGACCGACGGCAGCGTCGAGGAGGCCGAGAACTCCATGGCCGAGCTCGCCCTGCTCGCGGAGACCGCCGGCTCCGAGGTGCTCGAGGCGATCTACCAGCGGCGGCAGAAGCCCGACCCCGCGACGTACGTCGGTCGCGGCAAGGTCGACGGCATCAAGGAGATCGTGGACGCCAGCGGCGCTGACACCGTGATCCTCGACGGCGAGCTGGCGCCCAGCCAGCTGCGCAACCTGGAGGACCGGCTCAAGGTGAAGGCGGTCGACCGGACCGCGCTGATCCTCGACATCTTCGCCCAGCACGCGAAGTCCAAGGAGGGCCAGGCGCAGGTCGAGCTCGCCCAGCTGCAGTACATGAAGCAGCGGCTCCGCGGCTGGGGTGGCAACCTCTCCCGCCAGGCCGGTGGCCGGGTGGGCGCCGACGGCGGCGGGATCGGCGGCCGCGGTCCCGGTGAGACCAAGATCGAGACCGACCGGCGCCGGATCAACGACAAGATCGCCAAGCTCCGCCGCGAGCTCAAGGCGATGGCCGGCACCCGCGAGACCAAGCGCGCCGAGCGCCGCCGCCACCAGGTGCCGAGCGTCGCGATCGCGGGGTACACCAACGCCGGCAAGTCCTCCCTGCTCAACCGGCTCACCGACGCCGGGGTACTGGTCGAGGACGCCCTGTTCGCGACCCTCGACCCCACCACCCGCCGTACCACCACGGTGGACGGTCGGGTCTACACGATGAGCGACACGGTCGGGTTCGTCCGGCACCTGCCGCACCAGCTGGTCGAGGCGTTCCGCTCGACGCTGGAGGAGGTCGCCGACTCCGACCTGATCCTGCACGTCGTCGACGGCTCCCACCCCGATCCGGAGGGCCAGATCGCCGCGGTCCGCGAGGTCTTCGCCGAGATCGGCGCCGACAAGGTGCCCGAGCTGATCGTGGTCAACAAGGCCGACGCGGCCGACCCGATGGTGCTGGCCCGGCTCCGGCAGCGCGAGCCGCACTCGGTCGTGGTGTCGGCGAAGACCGGTGAGGGCATCGAAGAGGCGCTGCGCCTCGTCGAGTCCGAGCTTCCGCGTCCGGGCGTCGAGTTCAGCGCGCTGTTGCCCTACGAGCGGGGCGACCTCATCGACCGGCTGCACCGCACCGGCGAGATCGACTCGATGGAGCACACCGCCGAGGGCACCCTGGTGGCCGGCCGCGCGCACGAGGACCTCGCCGGCGAGCTCGCGGCGTACGCCGTCTGAGCCGAGGCGCGCTCCTCGACTGCGTCACCGGCCACCCAGCGCCGTGGGAGTATCTGCTCGTGTCCACCTCCCTGGCCGGCCGGGCCGAGACCCCCATGCAGGCCCGGCTGCTGGCGCACCTGCGTGACGACGGCCCGCTCTCGCGGGTGCAGCTCGCGGACCGGATGAACGTCTCGCGCACGACGATCGCCGCCGAGGTGAACCGCCTCGGCGAGCTCGGCCTGGCCCACGAGGTCGGCCCGGCCGCGTCCCGCGGCGGGCGCCGTTCGACGATGGTCGACCTGGCACCGGGGATCCGTTTCGTGGGCATCTCGATCGGTGCCACCGGCATGTCCGTGGGTGTGACCGACGGGCGGCTCGCGGTCCTGGCCACCCGCACGCGCGAGTGCGACATCCGCCAGGGGCCGGAGGCGGTGCTGGCCACCGCGCTCGAGCTGGCGCGCGAGACGCTCGAGGAGTGCGGGGTCGAGCGGCCGATGGGGGCTGGGGTCGGCGTACCGGGGCCCGTGGACTTCCACCGCGGCGTCTCCGTGTCGCCGCCGATCATGCCCGGCTGGGACGGCTACCCGGTGCGGGACGCGGTCTCCCGCGGGCTCGGCTGCCCGGTGGTCCTCGACAACGACGTCAACGTGCTCGCGATCGGCGAGCAGCACGCGGGGGTGGCCCGGGCCGCGCGGGACTTCCTCTACGTCAAGATCGGCACCGGCATCGGCTGCGGGATCGTCGTGGACGGCGAGCTCTACCGCGGTGTCGACGGCTGTGCCGGGGACATCGGGCACATCCGGGTGCAGGACTTCGGCCCGACGTGTGCCTGCGGCAACACCGGATGCCTGGAGGCGTTCTCGGGCGGTGCCGCACTGGCCCGGGACGCGACCGAGGCGGCGCGGGCCGGCCGCTCGCCGGTGCTGGCCGAGCTGCTCGCCGAGAAGGGCGAGCTGACCGCCGCCGACATCGGGATCGCGGTCTCGCGCGGCGACGCCCAGGCCGTGCAGCTGATCCGCGACAGCGGCCACCGGGTCGGCCAGGTGCTGGCCAGCCTGGTGTCGTTCTTCAACCCGGGCCTCATCGTCATCGGTGGCCGGGTGACCGGGCTCGGGCACGCGCTGCTCGCCGAGATCCGGGGCGTGACCTACCGCCGCTCGCTGCCACTGGCGACCGGCAACCTGCCGATCGTGCTGAGCGAGCTCGGCGACGAGGGTGGCGTGATCGGCGCCGCCCGGCTGATCAGCTCGTCGGTCTACGCGCCGCTCGGCAGCGGCGCGTCCTGACCCGGCCTTGCGCCGGCCCGCCCGGTCGGGTGGGTGTGACGACCAGACGCCTGGTCGGCTCCTGTCGAGGCGCGCGTGCAACCGGCGGTCGACGAGCGGATCTCACGTCCCGGCGGCGTTCACCCACTGGCACCAGACGTCGTCGTTGTCGGCGTCGCCCATCTCCGCGGGAGACGGGACGAGCTCCACGGCTGTCGCCGGGATGGTGGTGTCGACCGTCGCTTCGACCCAGCGCCGGTACGGCTCGTTCAGCACTGCGTGATCCGGCTCGGGCCGAGGCGGCTCACGCCAGTCCTCGTTCCAGCAGATCTCGTCGTACCCGATCGCGATGAGGCGGAGGAAGTCGACCGCGTCGTCGCCCAGGACGCACGTCAGGAGCGACCCGCTACCCGAACCCATGTGGACGATGAGCGTCCGCCCGTCCGGAGCACGCCACAGTGCCGCAGCGGACCCGTCCGCGCCGGAGCGGCAGAACCCTCGCTGGGCGTGTCAAGCGGTCCGCAGTCGCGTCCGCCTCGTCACTTTGTCCAGTCACTTTGCAAAGTTGAATAGAAAGTTCGCGCAAATCGGTGGGAAATGCTTGATCGAGGGCGAGTACCGCCGCTAGTTTGTCTCTCGTTCTGACAAACGTGTGACCTGGACCACGCCCGGGTCATGCCCTGGCCCTCGGTGAGGAGGACGCCGTGCGCGAGGCCGACGGACCCGTCCGGGTCACCGCCGCCGCCGACCAGGCTGCCGTGCGCGGCGCTCACCTCGGTCTCGTCCTGCGCCACCTGCGCGACCACGGTCCCCGCACCCGGGCCCGGCTCGCCGCGGAGCTCGGGCTGAGCAAGGCGACCGCGACCAGCCTGGTCGTGGAGCTCGAGCAGCGCGGCCTGGTCCGCCGGGGCGCCCCCGCACGGGGGTCGGTGGGCCGCCCCGGCGCCACGGTCGAGCTCGACGGCCCGCGGGTCTGTGGCATCGGTGCCGAGATCAACGTCGACCACGTGGCCACCAGCGCGGTCGACCTGGCCGGCGCCGTGGTCGTGGAGGACCGTCGCGGGCTCGACTCGCGACGGCTCGGACCCGACGGCGTGCTGGACGAGCTGACCGGCATGCTGCGGCACGTCCTGGACGAGGTCGCCGCGCAGGACACCATCCCGGCCGGCATCACCGTCGGTGTCGCCGGCCTGGTCGACACCACCCACGACGTCATCACGGTGGCTCCCAACCTCGGCTGGCGGGAGCTGCCGGCAGCCGCCCGGCTCCGCGACCGGCTCGGCGTGGACGCCCCGACGATCCGCCTCGACAACGAGGCCACCCTGGCCGCGGTGGCCGAGGCGGACTCCGCTGACCCCGAGCGCCGCGACATGCTGGTCATCTACGGCGAGGTCGGCGTCGGCGGCGGGATCGTCTCCGACGGCCGCCCGCTCCGGGGCCGGCACGGCTGGGCCGCCGAGTTCGGGCACATCCTCGTCGACCCGCAGGGCCGGCCCTGCGGCTGCGGCCGCCGCGGTTGCTGGGAGACCGTGATCGGCCTGCACGCCCTGCTCGACGCGGCGACCGACCCCGACGACCGGCTGCGCGACCCGTCACTGACGCTCGAGGAGCGGCTCGAGGGGATCGTCTCCCGCGCCGGGCTCGGCGACACCCGCACGCTCACCGCGCTCGAGACCGTCGGCACCGGCATCGGCGCCGGCGCCGCGACCCTCGTCAACGTGCTCGACCCCGAGGTGCTGGTGCTCAGCGGCTACTTCGCGCCGCTCGAGCCGTTCCTGCGGGAGAGCGTCGAGAAGCGCCTCGACGCCGACGTGGTCGCGCCCCGCCTGGGTGGCACCCACGTCGCGTTCTCCACGCTCGGCCCGGTCGCCGCCGTCCGCGGGGGTGCCGCCGTCTCCCTCGCCCCCGTCCTCACCGACCCCACGCTCGTGCCGCGCCGTGCCGGCGCCGAGACAGGAGGATCCCGATGACCGAAGGCCCGACGGCCACCGCCGCGACCACGCCGGGCAGCGAGAACGGCTCCGCCCTGCTGCACATGCGGGGGATCACCAAGCGGTTCCCCGGCGTGCTGGCCCTCGGCGGCGTCGACCTCGACGTACGCCGCGGCGAGGTGCACTGCCTGCTCGGCCAGAACGGCGCCGGCAAGTCCACGCTGATCAAGGTGCTGTCCGCGTCCTACCAGCCCGACGAGGGCGAGATCGTCTGGGACGGCGAGTCCGTGCGGCTGACCACGCCGGTGGCAGCCATGAAGCGCGGGATCTCCACGATCTACCAGGAGCTCGACCTGGTGCCCGGGCTGACCGTGGCCGAGAACGTCTTCCTCGGCCACGAGGTCTCCGCCGGCGGCTTCACCCGGCGCGGCGAGGCCGCCGACCGGTCGCGGAAGCTGCTGACCCGGCTCGGCCACGGCGAGATCGACCCGGGCCGCCTGGTCGGGGACCTGTCACCCGCAGGGCAGCAGATCGTCAGCATGGCCCGCGCGCTCTCGCACGACACCCGGCTGCTCGTCCTCGACGAGCCCACCGCGGCGCTGGACCAGGAGGAGGTCCGCAACCTGTTCCGGGTGATCCGGGACCTCTCCGCGGAGGGCGTCGCGATCATCTACATCTCCCACCGGCTCGAGGAGATCCGCGAGATCGGTGACCGGATCACGGTCCTCAAGGACGGCCGCACCGTCGCCACGGGGCTGCCCGCCCGCGAGACGCCGACCGCCGACCTGATCCGGCTGATGACCGGCCGCTCGATCGAGTACGTCTTCCCGCCCCGCCCCGAGCGGCCGCGCGACACCGGGACCCCGGTCCTCGAGGTCCGCGGGCTGGCCGGCGCCGGCCGCTTCCGCGACGTCGACCTCACCGTGCACGCCGGCGAGATCGTCGGCCTGGCCGGCCTGGTCGGGTCGGGTCGCTCGGAGATCCTCGAGACCCTGTACGGCGCCCGCCGGGCCTCGGCCGGCACGGTCACCGTGGACGGACGCAAGCTCCGCCGCGGGTCGGTCCGCGCCGCGGTCGCCGCCGGCATCGGCCTGTGCCCGGAGGAGCGCAAGAGCCAGGGCCTGCTGCTCGACCAGGCGGTCTACCGCAACGTCACCGTGTCGTCGTTGTCCCGGTTCGCGAAGGGCGGCTTCCTCGACAGCGGGGCCGAGCGGCGCCGGGCGGGCGAGCTGACCGAGTCGCTCGACGTACGGCCTGAGGGCGTGGACCGCGCGGTCCGCACCCTGTCCGGCGGCAACCAGCAGAAGGTCGTGCTGGCGCGGTGGCTGCTGCGGGAGTGCCGGGTGCTGCTGCTCGACGAGCCGACCCGCGGCGTCGACGTCGGCGCCCGTACCGAGATCTACAACCTCGTCCGGCGCCTGGCCGACGACGGCGTCGCCGTGCTGGTCGTCTCCAGCGAGGTCGAGGAGGTGCTCGGTCTCTCCGACCGGGTCCTCGTCATCAGCGACGGAACGGTCGTCCACGAAGGACCGGCGACCGACATCGACGAGTCCGGGGTCCTCGACCTCGTGATGGAAGGAGACGTCGCATGAGCGACACCCCGACGACCTCTGCACCCGCCGCGGACACCGCACGGGTCGAGCGCGAGGCGCGCCGCGACGACCGACCGGGTCGCCTCGCCCTGCTGCGCAGCAGCACCGGGCACAACCTCGGGCTGATCGTCGCCCTGGGCCTGCTCTGCGTGGTCGGCGTGATCACCGCCGGCGACCGGTTCGCCGACATCGACAACGCGATGACGATCCTCCGGCTCGCGGCGGTGATCGGCGTGGTGAGCATCGGCATGACCTTCGTGATCACCGGCGGGGGCATCGACCTGTCGGTCGGCGCGATCGTCGCGCTCTCGTCGGTGTGGTGCACCACGATCGCGACCCAGACGATGGCCAACGACAACCACTGGCTGGTCATGGTGGGCGCGGCCGTCCTGGTCGGCGGCGGTTGCGGCCTGGTCAACGGCCTGCTGATCGCGTACGGCGGCGTCGTGCCGTTCATCGCCACCCTCGCCATGCTCGCCAGCGCCCGCGGCCTGGCCGAGATCATCTCCGAGCGCCGTACCCAGATCGTCAGCGTCCCCGCCTTCAGCGACGCGTTCGCGAAGGAGCCGCTCGGCATCCCGATCATCGTCTGGATCTTCATCCTGGTCTCCGCGATCGGCTGGGTGCTGCTCAACCGGACGACGTTCGGCCGCCGCACGCTGGCCGTCGGCGGCAACCCGGAGGCCGCGCGCCTGGCCGGCATCGACGTGAAGCGGCACACCGTCCTGCTCTACGTCCTCGTCGGCGTCTGCTGCGGCATCGCGGCGATCATGCTGGTGTCGCGGACCACCACCGGCAGCTCGACCCACGGGCTGCTCTACGAGCTCGACGCGATCGCCGCGGTGGTCATCGGCGGGACCCTGCTCTCCGGCGGCCGCGGCACGATCATCGGCACCGTCCTCGGCGTCCTCATCTTCACGACGCTGTCCAACGTCTTCGCGCTCAACAACCTCTCGGTCTCGGCCCAGTCCGTCGTCAAGGGCCTGATCATCGTCGTCGCCGTGCTCCTCCAGCAGCGGCTGGCGCGACGCAGCGACGTCACCTGACGCGGTCGTTCCGGGCGCCTGCCCGCAACGCCACCTCACCACCACATCCAGCAAGGAGCACCACGATGAAGTCACTGTCCACTCGCTCGCTCCGGGCGCCGCAGCGCCTCGCCCTCGGCTTCGTCGCCGGGCTCACGGCGCTGTCCCTGGCGGCGTGCACGAGCAACGCCCGGGAGGACTCCTCGTCCGACAGCGGCGGCACCAGCAACGCCGACAAGGGGTCCAACGACGAGGCCGGCGACAAGGTCGTGATCGGCTTCTCCGCGCCGGCCGCCGACCACGGCTGGATGGCGGCGATCACGAACGCCGCCAAGGACACCGCCGACAACTACTCCGACGTCGAGCTGCGGGTCCCGGCGGGCACCAACGACGTCAACCTGCAGATCAGCCAGGTCGAGACGTTCATCAACGACGGCGTCGACGCGATCGTGCTGCTGCCGTTCGACGGTGCCGCGATGACCCCGGTGGCGCTGAAGGCCATGCAGGCCGGCATCCCGGTGATCAACGTCGACCGCGAGTTCGACGACCCGAACGCGGCCCGCGTGACCGTGCTCGGCGACAACTACGGGATGGGCGTCTCGGCCGGCCAGTACGTCTGCGAGCAGGTCGGCGACGACAAGAACGCCGTGGTCGCCGAGATCGCCGGCATCGACTCGCTGCCGCTGACCCAGGACCGCAGCCAGGGCTTCAAGGACGCGCTGGCCGAGTGCGGCCAGAACGTCGACAACCGGGTCGCCGCCGACTTCACCGTCGAAGGTGGCGAGAAGGCGGCCTCGAACCTGCTCCAGGCCGCGCCGAAGATCGACGCCCTCTGGAACCACGACGACGACCAGGGCGTCGGCGTGCTCGCGGCCATCAAGAACGCGGGCCGCGACGAGTTCGTGATGGTCGGTGGCGCCGGCTCGGCGAACGCCATGCGCGAGATCAAGTCCGGCAACAGCGTGCTCAAGGCGACCGTCATCTACCCGTCCACGCAGGGCGCCGACGGCATCAAGCTGGCCCGCCTCCTGGTGCAGGGCAAGTCGATGTCCGACCTGGTCGAGGTCGAGGTGCCGCGCACCATCCAGCTGTTCGCCCCGGTGGTGACCGAGGACAACGTCGACGACTACCTGCCGTCCGCGTTCGAGTCCTGACGACCCGCAACGCCCCCTGCGCTCTCGGGCGCAGGGGGCTCCCACCGAGACCACGGATCGAGGTCACATGACCGAGCACAAGCCGGCCCTGCGGGTCGGGATGATCGGGTACGCCTTCATGGGCGCCGCCCACTCACAGGCCTGGCGCACCGCGCCGCACTTCTTCGACCTGCCGCTGGCCCCGGAGATGGCCGTCGTCTGCGGCCGCAACGCCGCCGGCGTGGCCGAGGCGGCCGCCCGGCTGGGCTGGGCGAGCAGCAGCACCTCGTGGCGGAGCGTCCTCGAGGACGACACCATCGACCTGGTCGACGTCTGCACCCCCGGCGACACCCACGCCGAGATCGCGATCGCCGCGCTCGAGGCCGGCAAGCACGTGCTGTGCGAGAAGCCGCTGGCCAACTCGGTCGCCGAGGCGGAGGCGATGACCGCCGCCGCCGAGAAGGCCGCCGCCCACGGCGTGCGGGCCATGGTCGGCTTCACCTACCGCCGGGTGCCCGCGATCGCGCTGGCCCGGAAGCTGGTCGCCGACGGCCGGCTGGGCGAGGTGCGGCACGTCCGCGCGCAGTACCTCCAGGACTGGCTGGTCGACGCCGACGCCCCACTGTCGTGGCGACTGGACAAGGCGAAGGCCGGGTCCGGCGCACTCGGCGACATCGGCGCCCACGTAGTCGACCTGACCCAGCACATCCTCGGCGAGACGATCCACGAGGTCTCCGGCCAGCTGGAGACCTTCGTCAAGGAGCGCCCGGTCGCGGAGAGCTCCAGCGGCCTCAGCGGGCAGGCGGGCACCGAGCGCGGTCCGGTGACCGTGGACGACGCCGCCGTGTTCCTGGCCCGGTTCGGCGGCGGCGCGCTCGGCGTCTTCGAGGCGACTCGCTTCGCCACCGGCCGCAAGAACGCGATCCGGATCGAGGTCAACGGCTCGAAGGGCAGCATCGCCTTCGACTTCGAGGACATGAACGTCCTGCACTTCCACGACGCGACCATCGACGACCTCGAGGGCGGGTTCCGCCGGATCGTGGTCACCGAGGCCGGGCACCCGTGGGTGTCGGCGTGGTGGCCGCCCGGGCACGGGCTCGGCTACGAGCACGGCTTCACCCACCAGGTCGTCGACCTGGTCACCGCGCTCGCGGACGGGACGCAGCCGGAGCCGTCGTTCGCCGACGGCCTCCAGGTGCAGCGGGTGCTCGCCGCCGTCGAGACCAGCTCCGACACCCGCTCCTGGCAGGAGGTTCCCGCATGACGTCGTACACGCCGACCCCGGCGGACCGCTTCTCCTTCGGCCTGTGGACGGTCGGCTGGCAGGGGGTCGACGTGTTCGGCCCCGCGAGCCGGCCGCCGATGGACCCGGTCGCCGCGACCGAGCGGCTCGCCGAGCTCGGGGCCGCCGCCGTCACCTTCCACGACGACGACCTGGTCCCCGACGACCGCACCCGCGAGGAGACCCTCCAGCGGTTCGCGAAGGCGCTGGCCGACACCGGCCTCGCCGTCGAGATGGTCACCACCAACCTCTTCGGCGACCCGGTGTTCAAGGAGGGCGCGTTCACCGCGAACAGCCGGGCGGTCCGCCGCTACGCGCTGGCCAAGACGCTGCGCAACGTCGACCTCGCGGCCGAGCTGGGCGCGGAGACGTTCGTCCTCTGGGGCGGCCGGGAGGGCGCCGAGCACGGTGGCGGCAAGAACGTCGCTGCGGCGCTCGACCGGTACGCCGAGTCCCTCAACCTGCTCTGCGCCTACGTGAAGGAGCAGGGCTACGCGATCCGGTTCGCGCTCGAGCCCAAGCCCAACGAGCCGCGCGGCGACATCCTGCTACCGACCATCGGCCACGCCATCGCGTTCATCGGCGCGCTCGACGACCCGTCGATGGTCGGGCTGAACCCCGAGGTCGGGCACGAGGAGATGGCCGGGCTGAACTTCGCGCACGGCATCAGCCAGGCGCTGTGGCACGGCAAGCTCTTCCACGTCGACCTCAACGGGCAGCACGGGCCGCGCTTCGACCAGGACCTGCGCTTCGGTGCCGGCCACACCCGCGGCGCGTTCTGGACCGTCGACGCGCTCGAGGGCGCCGGCACCGACCGCCGGTACGACGGGTACCTCCACTTCGACTTCAAGCCCCCGCGGGCGGAGGCCGAGGACGGGGTGTGGGAGTCCGCCCGGGCCTGCATGCGCAACTACCTGATCCTGCGCGAGAAGGTCCGGGCCTTCCGCGCCGACCCCGAGGTCGCGGCCGCCGCGGCCGCCGCCGCTGTGGCCGAGCTCGACCAGCCCACGGTCGGTGCGGAGGAGTCGCTGGCCGACCTACGCGCCGAGGACCACGACGTCGCGGGTCTCGCCGCCCGCAGCGTCGGCCAGGAGGCCCTCGACCAGCTCGCCCTCGAGCACCTGCTCGGCGTGCGCTGACCCGATCCACCCATCACCGAAGGGACGACTATGACCCGTCCGATCACGCTGTTCACCGGCCAGTGGGCCGACCTGCCGTTCGAGAAGATGTGCGAGCTCGCGTCGGGCTGGGGGTACGACGGCCTGGAGATCGCCTGCTGGGGCGACCACCTCGACCCCTGGCTGGCCGCCGAGGACGACGCCTACGTGAAGGCGAAGCTCGACCTGCTGGAGAAGCACGGTCTGAAGCTCTACGCGATCTCCAACCACCTCAAGGGCCAGGCGGTGTGCGACGACCCGATCGACGCGCGGCACCGGGCGATCCTGCCGGACCGCATCTGGGGTGACGGCGACGCCGAGGGCGTGCGCCAGCGCGCCGCCGAGGAGATGAAGATGACCGCCCGGGCCGCCCAGCGCCTCGGCGTGGACACGGTGATCGGGTTCACCGGCTCCTCGATCTGGAAGTACGTCGCGATGTTCCCGCCGGCGACCGAGGAGATGGTGGACGCGGGGTACCGCGACTTCGCCGACCGGTGGAACCCGATCCTCGACGTCTTCGACGAGTGCGGCGTCCGGTTCGCGCACGAGGTGCACCCGTCCGAGATCGCCTACGACTACTGGACGACCGTGCGCACCCTGGAGGCGATCGGGCACCGCGAGGCGTTCGGCCTCAACTGGGACCCGTCCCACATGGTCTGGCAGGACCTCGACCCGGTCGGGTTCCTGTGGGACTTCCAGGACCGGATCTACCACGTCGACTGCAAGGACACGAAGAAGCTGACCGGCAACGGCCGCAACGGCCGGCTGGGCTCGCACCTGCCGTGGGCCGACCCGCGCCGGGGGTGGGACTTCGTGTCCACGGGTCACGGGGACGTCCCGTGGGAGCAGTGCTTCCGGATGCTCAACGCCATCGGCTACGACGGCCCGATCTCGGTGGAGTGGGAGGACGCCGGCATGGACCGGCTCCGCGGTGCTCCCGAGGCGCTCGCGTTCGTGCGTGACCTGGCCTTCGACGCGCCCGACGCGGCGTTCGACGCGGCCTTCAGCAGCCAGGACTGACGGGGACAGAGGGGGACCAGCACGCGGGGGGAGCGGGGGACCACACCAGGTGTCAACCACGAGGAAGGACGATCCACATGTGCTACGGCTATGACGGTGAGGGAGCGCTGCGCGACTCCCTGGAGCGGCGCGGCGCCAGTCGACGCTCGTTCCTGCGCGGCTCCCTCGCGACCGCTGCGGGAGTGGCGGTTCTCGGGACGGCCGGTCCCGCGGGGGCCCTGGCCCCCGCGAAGAAGCCCGCCCGGGGGCGGCCCGTGCCGCCGGGCAGGATCAGCATCCAGCTCTACACGCTCCGCTCCATCATGACCGGCGCCGGAGTCGAGCAGACCCTGGCGCACCTCGCCGACACCGGCTACCCGCGCGTGGAGCTGGCCGGCTACTACGGCCGGACCGCGGCGCAGCTCCGGTCCCTGCTGGACGGGCTCGGCATCCGGGCCTCGTCGAGCCACGACGGGATCAGTGCCACGCCCGCCGCGCTCGAGACCAAGCTCGCGAACGCGGTCACGATGGGGCAGCGCTACGTCAACGTGCCCTACCTCGCCTCGGCGTCGCTCGCGCAGTGGCAGACCTGGGCGGAGCAGATGAACACCGAGGCCGCCGCCGCCCGGATGCTCGGCCTGGCCTACGGCTACCACAACCACGCGCACGAGTTCACGACCGACCTCGGCGGCGGGGTGACCCCGTGGGACGTGCTCACCAGCGAGCTCGACCCGGCGCTGGTGCACCTCGAGGTCGACCTCTACTGGGCGGTCACCGGCGGCAAGGGCCTGGGCATGAGCGACGCCGACTCGATCGACTTCGCGATCGACACGGTTCTGTCCACGCCGCAGCAGGTCCGGCAGTACCACGTGAAGGACCGCAACCCGGCCAACGGCGACCACGCCGACCTCGGCACCGGCTACATCGAATTCGCGCGCATCTTCCGGGCGCACCAGGTCGAGGAGTACATCGTCGAGAACGACAGCCCCGACGTGACGCCGATCCAGACCGCGGACGTGGGCTACGCCTACCTGCGCGGACTGCGTTTCTGACCTGTCCGACCACCACACCAGCCACGGCGCGGCGCCGGGTCCCCTCCGTGACCCGGCGTCGCGCCGTACGTGGTTCCCCTGGTCCGGGCCCTCGGGTCACGACCCGGTCACATCCCACCCGCCCGATTGGGTGACACCTGCCACTTCAGGGAGGATGGCCCGCATGTCCCGCGGCGCCTTCCTCCGACTCCTGCTCGTGCTCGGCCTCCTGGCCGGGTGCGTGGCCCTGGCCCTGAACGTCAAGCCCCGGCTCGGCCTGGACCTCCGCGGCGGCACCCAGATCATGCTGCAGGCCAAGGACACCAACGGTGTCGAGGCCAACGCCACCAACGTCGACCGCGCCATCGAGATCCTCCGCGGCCGCGTCGACGCCCTCGGCGTCACCGAGCCCACGCTGGCGCGCGTCGGCGAGGACCGGATCCTCGTCGAGCTCCCCGACGTGCAGGACCCCGAGCAGGCCAAGGAGGTCATCGGCCGTACCGCGCAGCTCACCGTGCACCCGGTGATCGGTCAGGCCCAGCAGGCCGACGAGGAGCCCGACACCTCGAAGCGGTCCAACGTCCAGGACACCGAGACCGGCGAGATCCTCCAGCTCGGGCCCGCCGCCCTCTCCGGCGCGGAGATCGACAGCGCCGACGCGGTCCAGCCGCAGCAGGGCGTGGGCTGGGAGGTCAGCGTCGACTTCGACGGCAAAGGCTCGGACGCGTTCGCCGAGCTCAGCCGGAAGGCCGCCTGCGAGGAGGGAGACCCCGGCCGGATCGCGATCGTGCTCGACGGCGGCATCATCTCCTCGCCCGACGTCTCCGTGCCCTGCGGCAGCGAGATCCGCGGCGGCACCAACATCTCCGGCAGCTTCGGTGAGCAGGAGGCGCGTGACCTCGCTCTGCTGATCCAGGGCGGCGCGCTGCCGCTCGAGGTCGAGCAGATCTCCTCCAGCACGGTCGGCCCGACCCTCGGCGACGCGGCCATCGAGGCCTCCGCCAAGGCCGGCCTGATCGGCCTCGTGCTGACCGGTATCTTCATCGTCTTCGTCTACCGCTTCGTCGGCTTCCTCGCGGCGATCGCGCTCACGTCGTACGCCGTGCTCGCCTACGCCCTGCTGCTCGTGCTCGGCTCCACGCTGACCCTGCCCGGCCTGGCCGGCTTCGTGCTCGCGATCGGCCTGGCCATCGACGCCAACGTGCTTGTGTTCGAGAGAGCGAGGGAGGAGTACGCCGAGAACCCGCGGGCCGGCATGCGCCGCGCCCTCCAGATCGGGTTCAACAAGGCGTGGACCGCGATCATCGACTCCAACGTGACCACGCTGCTGGCCGCGGCGCTGCTGTTCATCCTCGCCTCCGGCCCGGTCAAGGGCTTCGGTGTCACGCTGTCCATCGGTGTGGTGGCCTCGATGATCTCGGCGCTGGTCATCGCCCGGGTGCTCACGGAGATCGGTGTCGCGACGAAGTACGTCACGAAGCACCCGAAGGTCAGCGGCCTGGCCAACAGCGGCCGGGTCCGCGATTGGCTCAACCGCACCAACCCGGACCTGATGAAGCGCCGCAACCTGTGGCTCGGCATCTCGGGCGCGGCCCTGCTGCTGTCGCTGGTGGGCATCTTCGGCGCCGGGCTCAACCTCGGCCTCGAGTTCACCGGCGGCAGGGTCGTCGACTACACGACGAACACGCCGGTCTCCGCCGACCGGGCCCGGGAGCTGGTGGCCGACGCCGGCGTTCCCGAGGCAGTCGTGCAGGAGTCCACCCAGCAGAACCAGGAGAACCCCGTCATCACCGTGCGCGCCGGCGACATCTCCGACGCCGAGCGCGACGCGATCGAGGAGTCCCTGGCGCAGGAGGCCGGCGGTGCCGAGGTGCTCTCCGACAACGAGATCGCACCCAGCCTCGGCGAGGAGCTGCGCAACAAGGCGTTGCTCGCGTTCGGCATCGCGCTGGCGGTGCAGATGCTCTACCTCGCGATCCGCTTCAAGTGGACGTTCGGCCTGTCCGCGGTGCTCGCGATGTTCCACGACGTGATCATCGTGACCGGTGTCTTCGCCTGGCTCGACAAGCCGATCGACGGCATCTTCCTGGCCGCGGCGCTGACCATCATCGGTCTCTCGGTCAACGACACGGTCGTGGTCTTCGACCGGATCCGCGAGCGCTGGCACGGGACCAGCAGCGGCGACTTCGCCGCGATCGCCAACAAGGCCGCGGTCGAGACGATGCCGCGCACGGTCAACACCGGGCTCGGTGCGATGATCATCCTGGCCGCGCTCGCGGTCCTCGGCGGCGACTCGCTGCGGGACTTCTCGATCGCGCTCCTGCTCGGCCTGCTCATCGGCACCTACTCCTCGGTCTTCACCGCCACCCCGCTGCTGACCTACCTCCAGCAGCGCTGGCCGCTCGAGCGGTCGAAGAAGGAGAAGAGGGTCCGCGACCCCCAGGACTCCGGCGCGGTCGTCTGACCAGTGCGTTGAGTTGCGCCTCGCTGGGTGGTGAGTTGCGCCTCGCTGGGTGTTGAGTTGCGCCTCGCTGGGTGTTGAGTTGCGTGGTGCTGAGCGGTCGGGCGCGCGTCCGCGGGTCTTTCGGCCCTGCTCAGCGGCGCACCCGCGTCCCTACGGTGTCGGGTATGAAGAGTCCCCTGGCGGTCGCCGCGAGCGCCCTGCTGCTCAGCGTCTTGCTCGCCGCCTGCGGCGGCGACGACCAACCCGCGGTCTGCTCCTCCGCGAAGGACCTCAAGGCCGCGATCGACGACTTCACCTCGATCGACGTCACGTCCTCGAACGGGCTCGCCGACCTGAAGGAGGGGCTGACCAACGTCCGCGACGACCTGACGCAGCTGAAGTCGGACGCCTCGTCGGAGTTCTCCAGCCAGGTCGACGCCGTCGATGCCGCGGTGTCGACCCTGACCGCCAGCCTCAAGGCGGCTGCCGACGAACCGAACGGCAGCAACCTGGCGGCCGTGGTCTCCGCGGTGCCCGCGGTCACCAGCTCGGTGAAGACGCTGGTCACCGACGTCCAGGACACCTGCTAGCCCCCGGCCCCCGTGTGGGCGCCCGCGGATAGGGTGCTCGGGTGCCTGAC
This sequence comes from Nocardioides guangzhouensis, assembly GCF_004519545.1. GTDB lineage: Bacteria > Actinomycetota > Actinomycetes > Propionibacteriales > Nocardioidaceae > Nocardioides > Nocardioides guangzhouensis. The sequence goes on along the minus strand of NZ_SDKM01000009.1, from coordinate 80,638 downwards.
GACGTGCCTACCGAGACGCCGACCGGGCGGGGGTCGCGCGGCCACCGCCGGCTGGCGCCGAGCCGCGTGCGCGAGGTGCTCGCGGAGGCGGTCGAGGCGCTCGGCGGCCAGGAGCGGCCCGGCCAGGTCCAGATGGCCGAGGAGGTGGCCCGGTCCTTCGACGACGGGCTGCACCTGCTCGTCCAGGCCGGCACCGGCACCGGCAAGTCGCTGGCCTACCTGGTGCCGTCGATGCTGCACCACAAGCGGGTCGTGGTGGCCACCGCGACACTCGCGCTCCAGCACCAGCTCGTCGAGCGCGACCTCCCGCGGCTGGTCGAGGCCATCGAGCACGAGCAGGGTGTCTCGTCGTCCTACGCCGTGCTCAAGGGGCGCTCCAACTACGCGTGCCTGCATCGGATCCGCGAGGGCGTTCCCGACGACCAAGGGGTGCTGGTCGACGTCCCCGAGGGCTCGATGGGCAAGCAGGTCCTCGAGCTCCGCGCCTGGGCCGAGGAGCAGGCGGAGAACGACGGCACCGGGGAGCGCGACCACGCGCCCCGGCACACCGACCGGTTGTGGCGCCAGGTCTCGGTGAGTGCCCGGGAGTGTCTGGGCCGGAGCCGCTGCGCGTTCGGCGACGAGTGTTTCGCGGAGCGGGCGCGGGACCGCGCCGCCGAGTCCCAGCTCGTGATCACCAACCACAGCCTGCTCGCGATCGACGCGATCGAGGGCGTCCCCATGATCCCGGAGTACGACGTCGTGGTCGTCGACGAGGCCCACGAGGTGACCGCGCGGATCACCCAGGCCGCGACCGACGAGCTCAGCACCGGCGACGTCGAGCGGGCCGCGCGGCGGGCCCAGCGCTGGGTCGAGGGCAGCGAGGCCGACGACCTCGACGACGCCGCCGGCGCGTTGGAGGGAGCACTGGCCCAGTCCGAGCCCGGCCGCATCGACCGGATCCCGGCCGACCTCGCCGACGCCCTGGTGCTGGTGCGCGACGCCGCCAGGGCCTGCCTCGGCGCGTTCCCCAAGGAGGGCGAGGGCGACGCCGACGCCGGCCGGTCGCAGGCCCGGGCCGGTGTCCAGGAGGTCTTCAACCACGCCGAGCGGATGGCTGCCGACCTCGAATCCGACGTGCTCTGGCGCAACGACCGGGAGCCGGCCCGCGGCGGCCCGCAGCTGTGCGTGGCCCCGCTCCAGGTCTGGGGGCCGATGCGCGACAAGCTCCTGCGCGACAAGACCGTGGTGTTCACCAGTGCCACCCTGATGCTCGGCGGCGACTTCTCCGTGGTCGCCTCGTCGGTCGGCCTCAAACCGTCCGAGCGGATCCCCACCGAACCGGTGGGCGAGGTGGTCGACGAGTCCTCGGGTCCCGACGAGGAGGTGCTGCCGTGGAGGGGGATCGACGTCGGGTCACCGTTCGACTACGGCAAGCAGGCGATCCTGTACGTCGCCCGGCACCTGCCGTCACCCGGCCGAAACGGGCTCGGGAAGGCGCAGCTCGACGAGATCGTGGAGCTGGTCGACGCCGCCGAGGGGCGCACGCTCGGCCTGTTCTCCAGCCGTCGCGCCGCCGAGACGGCCGCCGAGGAGGTCCGGGCCCGGCTGCCGCACCTCACCACGCTCGCCCAGGGCGACGCCCAGCTGCCCGAGCTGGCCCGGCAGTTCGTCGAGGACCCCCACACCTGCCTGTTCGGCACGCTCAGCCTCTGGCAGGGGCTCGACGTCCCCGGCGACACCTGCCAGCTCGTGTTGATCGACCGGATCCCGTTCCCGCGGCCCGACGACCCGCTGATGTCGGCCCGGCAGCGGGCCGCCGACCAGTCCGGCGGCAACGGCTTCATGCAGGTCGCGGCCACTCATGCCGCGCTGCTGCTGGCACAGGGCAGCGGCCGGCTGATCCGCAGCACCACCGACAAGGGCGTGGTGGCGGTCCTCGACCCGCGACTGGTCACCGCCCGCTACGGCGGCTTCCTCAAGGCCAGCCTCCCGCCGATGTGGACCACAACCGACCCGGCTGTTGTCCGCAAGGCGCTGGCTCGGCTCGCGTCCTCAGCCGGCTGAGTCGCGCCTCCCTGCCCGTTGAGTTGCGCCTCCCTGTCCGTTGAGTGGCGCTCGCCTGACCGTTCAGTGGCGCCTCCCTCGGTCCGGCATCACAGCCAGGCGCGAGTCAACGGTGAGCGGGGCGCGAGTCAACGGTGAGCGGGGCGCAACTCAACGCTGAGCGAAGCGCAAGTCAACGAACGGGTCAGAGGCGGGAGGTGCCGTCCCAGCCGCCGGCCGGAGCCGGCAGCCCGAAGTACGCCGCCACGGTCGGCGCGACGTCCACGGTCCGGGCGTGCGCGCCCTCGGTGACCCCGCGCCGTACGACGGGGTGGCCGCCGGCCAGGAAGAACGGGATCGGGTACGTCGCCGGGTGCCCGTGGTTGCCCGGGATCGGGTTCGAGGTCTGGTCGGGGTCGGAGAACCGCCACCCGGCCCGGCACCAGACGAGCACGTCGCCGGCCCGCGCGCCGAGCCGCAGCCACGCGCGCTCCGCGACCCGGTCATGCGCCGCCAGCACGCCGGGGTGCCCGGCCGCGATCGTCCGCATCCGGTCGACCGCCGCTTGCCGCTGCCCGTCCGGGCCGGTCCAGTAGAGCAGGTCGGCGCCGCCGTTCTGCGCGATCCGGACCCTGCCGGCCAGCAGCGGGTCGGCGTCGAGCAGCGGCTGCAGGCTGATCAGCCGGTGCGGCAGCGACCAGTCCATCGAGTGGTCGGCCAGCACCACCAGCAACGAGGACTCCCAGCGCCCGGTCGAGCGGAGCAGGTCGACGAACCGCTTCACCTGCAGGTCCGCCGAGGCCAGCGCCGTCCGCCGCGCCGCCTCGCCCGTCGTACCGGTGACGTCGCTGTGGCCGAGCCGGTCGATGTCACCGAGGTTCACGAAGACCAGGTGCGGGTCGAATTGCTCGACCATCGTGATCGCCGCGTCGACGGTGACGATGTCGGGGGCGTGCCCCGAGACCGGCACCACGGGCTCCGGCTCCCAGCGGTGCGTGGCGCGGGCGCCGAAGACGCCGTAGAGGTACTCCTTGCTCAGCACGGTGCCGGTGGTCCGGCCGCTCCGGTTGAGCTGCTCGATCACCGTGGTCGCACGGATGTCGGAGGCCCGGTCGAGGTCGCGCACCGCGCCCAGCCCGCGGTCGAAGATCGCGTTGGCCGGCACGCCGTTCCGGTCCGGACGCACCCCGGTCATCATCATCACGTGGTTGGGGATGGTCTCCATCACCGGGAGCGAGCTGGCCCGCGGGTAGTGCGTGCCGCCGTCACGCAGCCCCTGCACCGTCGGCATCAGGCCGCTGTCGATCTCGTCCGGCCGGCAGCCGTCGAGGACCAGCACGTAGCTACGCTTCCGCGGGGCGGCGGTCGCGGCGCCGACCGCCGAGGAGAAAGCGAGGGTGGCCCCGCCGGCGCCGAGCACCTCGAGGAACGCGCGTCGTCGGAGCCGGGTCACCGGGTGCCTCCGACGGGTCGGTCGACCGGGCGCAGCCGCTGGGTGCCGGAGTCGGTCGCCCAGGACGCGGTCCAGCTCGCCGGGGTGCCGCGGTCGGCGCGGTCGCCGATCACGAACCAGTCCATCTGCACCCGCTCGGGCGTCACGTCGAGCACGGAGAAGCCGTGACTGTCGAAGTCGAGGTACTTCACGTGCCGGTTGTTGGCCTTGATCGTGGTCTCGACCGCCAGCGACGTGGTGCGCGGGGGCGAGCCGGTGATGTCCTTGAGGTTGTTGGAGGTGACCGACGAGCAGACCAGCTCGACACCGGCGCTCTCACCGAGCGGGTACGTCGCCGCGTCGAGCGGGAGCTCGCAGGCCCAGCCGGAGTGGATGTCGCCGGTGAGGAAGACCGTGTCCCGGACCCCGTGGTCGCGCAGGTGGGTGAACACCTCGCGCCGGTCGTCGGTGTAGCCGTCCCACTGGTCCGCGTTGTAGGCCAGGCCGTCGCGCGGCAGCAGCCCGGTCACGTCGTTGACCGGGTCGAGCACGTCGTGCGGGAGCTGGGCGAAGGTGACCGGCGCGATCATCACCGGGTTGCCGACCAGCTTCCACTGGGCGCCACCGGTGCGCAGCCCGTCCTTGAGCCAGTCGAGCTGGGCGCGGCCGGTCATGGTGCGGTCGGGGTCGCTCAGCGCGGGGTCGGCGACCGGGCCGACCGGCGAGCCGGGCACCGAGGAGGCGACCTGCTGGTCGCGGTAGGTGCGCAGGTCGAGCATGCTCAGCTCGGCCAGCCGGCCGAACCGCAGCCGGCGGAACATCCGGGTGCCGTCACCGAGCGCGGCGGTGCCGTCGAGGCGGACCGGCATCCACTCGTCGTACGCCCGGTGCGCGCGGGCCCGCCGGGCCCGGTAGTCGCCCTCGTCGGGCTGGTGGTTCTCCGCGCCCGCCTGCCAGGCGTCGTTGGCGACCTCGTGGTCGTCCCAGGTGGCGATGAAGGGGTACCTCGCGTGCAGGCGCCGGAGGTCCGGGTCCGTCTTGTACTGCGCCTGCCGGCGCCGGTAGTCGGCCAGCGACACCATCTCCCGCGGCGGGTCGTGCGGCCGGACGTCGACGTTGCCGACGCCGTAGCCGTACTCGCCGGGGGCGTACTCGTAGAGGTAGTCGCCGAGGTGCAGGACCGCGTCGAGGTCGTCGCGGTCGGCGAGGTGCCGGTAGGCGCTGAACCAGCCGGCCTGGAGGTTCGCGCAGCTGACCACGCCGAGCCGCAGCCGGGTGACGTCCGAGTCGTGGGCGGGCGCGGTGCGGGTGCGGCCGACCGGCGAGGCGACCCCGTCGAGCAGGAACCGGTAGAAGTACCACCGGGCCGGTGCCAGCCCGGTCGCGTCGACCTTCACCGTGTGGTCCCGGGACGGCCCGGTGGCGAACCGACCCTGGCGCACGAGGTGCCGGAACGCCCGGTCGGTGGCGACCTGCCAGCGGACGGTGACCCGCGGCCCCTTCCCCGAGCCGGGCGTCGCGGCGGCGGTCGGGGTGACCCGGGTCCACAGCACCACCGCTGCGGGGCGCGGATCGCCGGAGGCCACGCCGTGCCGGAACACGCGCTCCGCGGCGCCGGCCGACCGGGTGCCGACGACGACAGCCGCGGCGCCGGTGGCGGCGGCCCCGGTCTTGAGGACGGTACGCCGGTCGACCCTGGCCGTCGGCTGCTCGTTCAGTTGCTGGCTCACGCCCGGGTCAACGAGCCTCCGCGGCTCCGGTGACGCCCGCCGGGTGTGAGCACCGTCCGTTCACCCGGGCGTCGGCGGCCGGTCACGATTCCCCGGTCGACCGGGGAATCAGTGGGTTGTCAGGTGTTGCTACGCCTGACAAGCATCAATTCCCCCGGCTGCCCGGGGAATCATGGGGCTGGTGTGACGATCAGACCCGTCGCAGCACTGCGGTGACGATCCCGAGGATCGTGGCGTGGGTGCCGTCGATCGGGTCGTAGGCCTCGTTGTGGGGGAGCAGCCACACCTGGCCGTCCTTGCGCTGCAGGGTCTTGACGGTGGCCTCGCCGTCGATCATCGCGGCCACGAAGGCGCCGTTGTTGGCGTCGGGCTGCTGCCGGATCACCACGTAGTCGCCGTCGCAGATCGCCGCGTCGATCATCGAGTCGCCGGAGACCTCGAGCAGGAACAGCGTGCCCTCGCCGACGAGCTGCTTGGGCAGCGGGAAGACGTCCTCGACCCGCTCCTCGGCGAGGATCGGGCCACCGGCGGCGATCCGGCCGACGATCGGGACGTACGTCGCCGGGGGAGCGGTGTCGCCGATCCCGGTCTCGTCGTACGACGTCTCCTCGGCCGCGCTGATCGACCGGCGGGCGGCGAGCAGCTCGGGCAGGAACACCTCGATCGCGCGGGGGCGGTTGGGGTCGCGCTTGATGAACCCCTTCTGCTCCAGCATCCGCAGCTGGTGGGACACCGACGACGAGCTGGTCAGGCCGACCTTCTCGCCGATCTCGCGCATGCTCGGCGGGTAGCCCCGGCTCTCGATCGAGTCCTTGATGACGGCAAGGATCCGCTGCTGGCGCGGGGTCAGACCGGTCGCGTCCGGCGGGCCGTCGGGGAGCTCGGTGACCTTGTCCGAGGTGCGAGGGGTCATGGTGATGCCTTCCGCGTCTGGTCCCGAGCGCTGCCGGCCGGGTGTGGGTTCACGGTAGTCCCGAACCGGCCCCGCGTTCAAACACCTGTTCGAACGGCGTGTCGGCGGGCGTCCTCGCTCCGCGCGGCCTGCGGAGGCTGCGTCAGTCGGTCGTCGCCGGGTGCCAGACGTACTGCGGCACCGTGCACACCTGTTCGAACCCGATCCGCTCGTAGACCGGCCGGCCCAGGTCCGAGGACTGCAGCACGGCCCGCGTGCAGCCGCGCCCGACACCGAGGTTCATCAGGGCGGCCGTGACGGCGTACCCCACGCCCCGGCCGCGGTGCTCCTCCGGCGTCGCGATGTTGTAGAGCCCGGCCGTCGTCCCGTCGACGATCACCGACCCGCAGCCGACCGGCGTCCTGCCGTCCCACGCGACCAGGCTGACGATCCTCGCCGGGTCGAAGCTGCGCCGGACCACCACGGCGAGCGCCTCGGTGACGAAGTCGGGCATGCCGAAGCCGCGCGCGAACATCTCCATGAAGGCGTGGAGCCCGTCACCGCTCGCCTCCGCGATCCGCAGGTCCGAGCGCGGTTCGACCGGACCGTCCAGGTCGACGTGCATCCCGGGGGTGTCCGACCTGCTCAGCCCGCGCTCGGTCAGGACGTGGTCGTCGGGCATGCCGGACGGCGTCGCCCACCACATCCAGGGCAGGCCGTGGGCGACCATCCGGTCCGCGACCTCGGCGGTACGCCGGGCGCGGCTCGCGTCGTCGAAGCGGGCGTCGATGACGCAGTTGAAGAGCGCGAACGGAACTTGGGTCGTGAACGCCGCGACGTCGTCCTCACCGAGGCGCGTGAACAGCGGGTCGCGGCCGACCAGCCGGTAGAACGAGACCAGGTTGTCCTCGACGGCGGTGGTGCGTGGGTCGGTCATGCCTCGCACGGTAGGGTGACCGCCCGGATGCCGGAATAGCGCAAGGGGCGGGACCCGGACAGGTCCCGCCCCTTGTCTTCCCCAGTGCGTGCGCAGGCCGGGGTCGAGGCGACCTGCGACGCGCGTCGTGCGGGTCAGTCGGTGACCGGCACGAAGATCTTCTGCCCGGCGACCAGCATCGAGCTGTCGAGGGCGTTGAGCTGCTTGATCGTGTGCATCATCTCCCGCACCTCGCCGTCGCCGGCCGCGGCGGACGCGATCGCCCAGAGGGTGTCGCCCTCGCCGACCATGACCACCCGGGTCGGCTGCTCCGCGCCACCGGACTCGCCCGTCGCCACCGACGTCGCGCCCAGGAACAGGGCAGCACCGAGCACCAGGAACAGGCAGGCGAGGAACACCACGAACCGGCCGCGCCGGGTGAGCCGGACCTGTGCGCGGACCGGGCGTCGGGCGCCGGCCGCGGTGCGGGTCGAGCTGGTGCGCGGGCGCGGGACCCGCACGGTGGGCGAAGCGGTCATGGTGCTCATCGGAAACCTCCGGGGGAAGGAGCTGGTCGGTCTGAGCGAATGTCTATCGGCCACCACCGACAACGTTGCCGGGAGAGGATCGATCAGACGTTCGATCGAACACATGTACGAAGTTAGAGCACCTGTTCGAACGGATCAAGCAACACGCCGAACAGATGTTCGAATGTCGCGACGCCGCGCATCGGGGAGCATGGCCCCATGGCGAGCGACCCCGGCACCGGCTACTCGGGCACCCCGCTGGTGACCAAGCTCGGCATCAAGGACGGGCACACGGTCTTCCTCGACGGCGTGCCGGACCACGTCGACCTGGGCGATCTCGGGCGAGCCCACGTCGTACGCCGGCTCCCGCGGCGGGCGGACGTCACGCTGACCTTCCACCTCGAGCGGGCCCGCTACCAGCGCCGCCTCCCGGTGCTGGTCGAGCGCACCGTCGGCAACGGGATGGTCTGGGTTTGCTGGCCCAAGAAGGCGAGCAGGGTCCCCACCGACCTCGACGCGAACGTCGTCCGCGCGATCGCCCTGGCCGCGGGCGTTGTCGACGTGAAGGTGGCCGCGATCGACGCCACCTGGTCCGGGCTCAAGCTGGTCCGGCGGCTACGCGACCGGTGAAGGGATTCCCCGGGCGCCCGGGGAATCTTGAGGCGCCTGTGACGACGCAGAAGCGCCCGGGCGTCGTGCGACGACGTCCCGGGCGCTGCGCCCAGCCCCCCAGCTGGTGAGCCTCCGGAAACCCCCCGTTTGGCCTTGTCGAAGGATGCATCGTCAACTGGTCTGGACAACATGGCACGTTCGGGTCATGTTCGGGCGAGCCCGAACGGGTTCACCCGTAGGGAGGCGATTCGCTGGGGTCAGCGGGCGGCGCGCCGTCCACCCTGGTCCCGACTGGTCCCGCCCCCGCCGCCGCCCGGACGCGACTCGGGCTCGTCGGCCGGCGTCGTGGAGCCGCCGGAGGTGATGCCGAGCTTGCGCAGCAGCCTGGCGATCAGGATCAGTCCGACGAAGAGGCAGGCCGCCGCTCCGGCGCACGCCAGTGCCAGGAAGCCCCAGGCGCCCGACTCGCCGCCGCGGGCCGCCGAGCCGAAGTCGACGGCGGTCTTGACGAGGTAGCCCCAGGCCACGACGAGCGCGGTGATCGCGAGGGCCAGCCCGAGCGCCCCGCGGTCGAGCGAGGCCTTCTTCCTCGGCCCGCGCCGCGCCCCCGCGCGCTTGCCGACCGGTGTCTTGTCCCTCGCCACGACGTCATTCTGTCAGGCGCGCGGAGGGCCGGCGGGCATAACTCCTGAGACGGGTGTGACGCGCGTGACAACGGTCCCGACGCCTGCACCCGACGCCTGAACGGGAAGTGCGAAACGCCGATCCGGTTCGGTGCATACGGGAAGAAAGTGGCCCTGACCTGCGGTTATAGATTCGTCGCCGGCGATCTGCGGAAACTTTGCGCGTTCTGCTTGCACGGTCGGTGGCCGGGTGTATCGTTACCACTACATCTAGTAGTTACACCGCTGTAGTTATCCACATCTAGTTGCACAGAGATGGTGGAGAACTCCCCAGGAAGCTGCTGGTTGTGCACAGGAACAGGTCAGGTTTCCACACGTCACTGCGAGCGAGCACACCCGTCCGGGGTGGGCTGCCGCATACCTGGAGACCGCCGCGAGGGACACGGCGTACGCCGAGAGGAGGGGGACCGCGATGCACTGCCCGTACTGCCGCAGCACCGACACCCGGGTCCTCGACTCGCGCGTCGCCGAGGACGGCGGGGCGATCCGCCGGCGCCGCACCTGCCCGGCCTGCGAGAAGCGGTTCACCACCGTCGAGCAGATGCAGCTGACCGTGCTCAAGCGGTCGGGGGCCACCGAGCCGTTCGCCCGGGACAAGGCGATCTCCGGTGTCCGCAAGGCCTGCAAGGGCCGCCCGGTCACCGAGGACCAGCTCGCCTGCCTGGGCCAGGCCGTGGAGGACGCGCTGCGCAGCGAGGGCTGGGCCGAGGTGCCCGCCCACGAGGTCGGCATGGCGATCCTCGCGCCGCTGCGGGAGCTCGACGAGGTGGCCTACCTCCGCTTCGCGAGCGTCTATCGCGCGTTCGAGTCCGCCGACGACTTCGAGGCCGAGATCGCGGTCCTCAGGGCCGAGCGGGCCGCCGCCACGGACGAGCCGGTGCTCGTTCCTGTCCAGCCGACCGGCTGACACAAGCCGCCCGGCGTACGTAGTGGGGAAGCTGCGTACGCCGGGCCACCAACTTCGGGTTACACGCACAGCACGAAGCACGACCACACCATTCGCCGGGATCACCAGGAAAGAGGAGACATGACCGAGACCGTGAGCGGGGGCTCCGCACCGTCCCAGTCCGCCAAGGGACTGCGGATGGAGCGCGTCTTCAGCACGAAGGGAGTCCACCCGTACGACGAGATCACGTGGGAGCGTCGTGACGTCGTTCAGACCAACTGGAAGACCGGCGAGACGGTCTTCGAGCAGCGCGGCGTGGAGTTCCCGGACTTCTGGTCGGTCAACGCCTCGACCATCGTCACCACCAAGTACTTCCGCGGCGCGGTCGGCACCGACGTCCGCGAGTGGAGCCTCAAGCAGCTCGTCGACCGCGTGGTGAAGACCTACACCAAGGCTGGCGTCGACCACGGCTACTTCGCCTCCCCGGCCGACGCAGAGCTGTTCGAGCACGAGCTGACCTGGCTGCTGGTCCACCAGTACTTCTCGTTCAACTCCCCGGTGTGGTTCAACGTCGGCACCACGGCGCCGCAGCAGGTCTCCGCGTGCTTCATCCTGTCCGTCGACGACTCGATGGACTCGATCCTCAACTGGTACAAGGAAGAGGGCTTCATCTTCAAGGGCGGCTCCGGCGCCGGCCTCAACCTCTCCCGCATCCGCTCCTCCAAGGAGCTGCTCTCCTCCGGCGGCACCGCCTCCGGCCCGGTCTCCTTCATGCGCGGTGCCGACGCCTCCGCGGGCACCATCAAGTCCGGTGGCGCCACTCGCCGCGCGGCGAAGATGGTCGTGCTCGACGTCGACCACCCCGACATCGAGGAGTTCGTGCAGACCAAGGCGCGCGAGGAGGACAAGATCCGCGCGCTGCGTGACGCCGGCTTCGACATGGACCTCGGCGGCGCCGACATCACCTCCGTGCAGTACCAGAACGCCAACAACTCGGTCCGCGTCAGCGACGAGTTCATGCGCGCGGTCGAGGACGGCACCGAGTTCGGCCTCCGCTCGCGCACCACCGGCGAGATCATCGAGACCGTCGACGCCCGCGACCTGTTCAAGAAGATCAGCCAGGCCGCGTGGGAGTGCGCCGACCCGGGCCTCCAGTACGACGACACGATCAACGACTGGCACACCAACCCCGAGACCGGCCGGATCACCGCGTCCAACCCGTGCTCGGAGTACATGTCGCTCGACAACTCCTCGTGCAACCTGGCCTCGCTGAACCTCCTCAAGTTCCTCAAGGACGACGACACCTTCGACGCCGCGCTGTTCGCCAAGGCGGTCGAGGTGATCATCACCGCGATGGACATCTCGATCTGCTTCGCGGACTTCCCGACCGAGGCGATCGGCAAGACCACCGTCGACTACCGCCAGCTCGGCATCGGCTACGCCAACCTGGGCGCGCTGCTGATGGCGATGGGCCTCGGCTACGACTCCGACGGCGGTCGCTCGATGGCGGCCGCGATCACCTCGCTGATGACCGGCACGTCGTACGCCCGCTCGGCCGAGCTGGCCGGCGTGGTCGGCCCGTACGCCGGGTACCAGCGCAACGCGGAGGCCCACAAGCGGGTCATGCGCAAGCACCAGGCCGCCAACGACGCCGTACGCACGCTGCACACCGAGGACGCCCGCGTCCACAAGCTGGCCACCAAGGCCTGGGACAAGGTCGTGAAGACCGGTGAGAAGGCCGGCTTCCGCAACGCCCAGGCGTCGGTGCTCGCGCCGACCGGCACCATCGGCTTCATGATGGACTGCGACACCACCGGCATCGAGCCCGACTTCTCCCTGGTGAAGTTCAAGAAGCTGGTCGGCGGCGGCTCCATGCAGATCGTCAACCAGACGGTGCCGCGGGCCCTGAAGAAGATGGGCTACCAGCCGGAGCAGGTCGAGGCGATCGTCGACTACATCTCCGAGCACGGCCACATCATCGACGCCCCGGGCCTCCGCCAGGAGCACTACGAGGTGTTCGACACCGCGATGGGCGCCCGCGCGCTCAAGCCGATGGGCCACGTTCGGATGATGGCGGCGGCGCAGCCGTTCCTGTCCGGCGCGATCTCGAAGACCGTCAACCTGCCGGAGACGGCGACGGTCGAGGAGATCGAGGACGTCTACCTGCAGTCGTGGAAGCTCGGCCTCAAGGCCACCGCGATCTACCGCGACAACTGCAAGGTGGGCCAGCCGCTGGCCGACGCCAAGGCGAAGAAGGCCGACAAGGCCGTCGAGGTCGTCGAGGCCGAGCCGCAGGTGATCGAGAAGATCGTCTACGCCCCGACCCGCAAGCGGCTCCCGAAGTCCCGCACCTCGCGGACCACGTCCTTCACGGTCGGTGGCGCCGAGGGCTACATGACCTCGGGCGCCCACGACGACGGCCAGCTCGGCGAGGTCTTCCTCAAGCTCGGCAAGCAGGGCTCGACCCTGGCCGGCGTGATGGACGCCTTCTCGATCGCGGTGTCGATCGGCCTCCAGTACGGCGTCCCGCTGGAGACCTACGTCTCGAAGTTCACCAACCTGCGCTTCGAGCCGGCCGGCCTCACCGACGACCCCGACGTGCGGATGGCCCAGTCGATCATGGACTACATCTTCCGCCGCCTGGCCCTCGACTACCTCGACTTCGAGTCCCGCTCCGCCCTCGGCATCTACTCCGCCGAGGAGCGCCAGCGCCACCTCGAGACGGGCTCCTACGAGCCCCCCGCCGAGGAGACTGGCTCGGCCTCCGAGCTGATCGAGATCGAGGCCAAGTCGGTGGTTGAGGACTCCTCCCCGGTGGTTGAGGAGGTTGCGCAGCAACCGTCTCGAAACCAGGGGACCAAGGAGGCGCACACCAGCGCCGAGCTCCTGGAGAAGATCACCGGCCACGCCGTCGACTCCCCGCTCTGCTTCACTTGCGGCACCAAGATGCGCCCCGCCGGCTCGTGCTACGTGTGCGAGGGCTGCGGGAGCACCAGCGGCTGCAGCTGATGTGAACGGTCACGGAACGTCCCGGCTGACTCGGTCAGCAATGTCCCGATCTCGGTCAGCAATGTCCCAGATTCGGTCAGCCTGGACATTCCGTCGGCTGGGCGCGCCACCACCGAGCAACTGAGGTGCTTGGCGCACACGCTGGAGCCAAACGCCGGTGCGGTCGTAGTCGAGCTCGGGTCGGCGCTGCGCTCACAAGTTTCGTACGCCCACGACCGCGCCCGCGAAGGCGTGTCAGGGCGGCGCGCGCCATGGAACGACCGAGTGTCAGGTCTATCTCGCTTTCGCGAGCGAGCTGCAAGCTTGCCGGGCTCCACCGCGTTCGCGAGGGCGCTTACAGCCAGCACATGGCGATGCCAGAGGAGGTCGCGTGAGGCTCAACCGCAAGCAGGCAAACGAGGCACGAGCACCGCGCACGCTCGCCCGCAGAACGACTTCCCTCTATGCCGATGATGCCGACGGGCTCGATCGCGACGTACTGAACCGCAAGCGACTCGCGACGCAGTTGGCACGAGCGATTCGTGACCTGTCTGAGGAAACCAACAGTGCGGTGGTCGGTTTGGTTGGGCCTTGGGGTTCTGGAAAGTCCAGCCTGCTTGGACAGATCGAGACCGACTTGGCCACCAATCAGTGGTACGTCGGACATCACAACCCGTGGGCTTACTCTGACTTCGCCGGCGCCGCGGCGGGCTTCTTTTCATCGTTGCGAGACGCGGTGCCTGAGGACGTTCTCGGCAAGGAGTGGCGCGCCACAGTTGGCGAGTGGGTCTCCAAAGCAGCCCCAGTCGGCGCAGCCGGAGGTGTCGCTGGAGTTGACGGCTCGGGAGCAATCGGCGCCGTCGGAGCGATCATCACCGGAGATCGCAGCCCAGCTCGCCTACGCGACGACGCTGCACGCGGTCTCGCGAAAATTGACCACCCCGTACTCATGGTGCTCGACGACCTCGACCGTCTGTCGCCTGAGGAGTTGCTCTTCACGTTCAAGCTGGTGCGGCTCCTCGGGCGGCTGCCAAACGTCTACTACCTCCTTGCGTACGACGAGACGACACTCACTGATCTCCTTGAAACCACCGAACTCGTGGGCAAGGGTTCTGGCCGGGCGCAGCAATACCTGGAGAAGATCATCCAGGTCCGCCTGGAGATTCCGCCGATGCTCCCTGAGCAACAGACGTCGTTGGCGAACGCGGCTATCGACGAGATCTGCAAGCGGCACGAGATGGTGTTGTCTGCGGGCGCGACTCAACGACTTCAACAGATGTGGCAGAGCTGTTTGTCGATCTACCTCGACCAACCCCGGTCCGTGAAGCGCTTGTTCACGCAGGTGGACGCCACGTGGCCGGATGTCGCAGGCGAGGTTGACTTCACCGACTACGTGGCGATGACGTTCCTTCGCGTTTTTGAGCGCCGAATTCTCGACCTCGTAATCACACATCGCAACGAGATCCTTCAACAGCCGGCTTCCATCAGCTTCGCGAGCCGAAGTGAATCCCCGCAGGATCGATGGGCGCGGTGGAAGACGCTCCTTTCCGCAGCGCGGCCGCGCCACCCCGATGCTGTCGAAAAGCTACTGGCCTCCCTCTTCATCTATCTCCGTGGAGCGCGAGAGGGCACGACTTACGTCGGCTCCTCGTACCAGGAGGACGTCTCGCGTCGCATGGGGGTCGGCACCTCCGAGCACTTCGACCGATACGTGCAAATCGGCGTGCCTGAATCGGACCTCGCAGAGTCCTCAGTCAGAGCAGCCGCCTCTGAGCTGCGGAGCGGCGTCCTTGGTTCGGCACTGAAAACACTGACTGACCGTCTCCTCGACGACGCCGGATCGGTCTTGGTGAAACTTCGACGCGAGCACGAGACCGATCCGCTGCCGGCAGCGAACACTCTCCCGTTTCTTGCGTCTGTCTACTTCTCGACGATGGATCAAAAGAGCGGCATCTTCGGGTTCTCCCCTGACTTCCGAGTTGTCGGTCTCGCCGTAGACGTCCTCGACAAGGAACCGCCCGAATCTGCATCGGCGATCTTGCTCTCCGTCGCAGATCTGGACACTTCCTCTGTCGCGCTCGCAGTTGACTGTGTGCAGAGCGCTCTCCAGGAGTCCGAGGACCCCCACCCGTGGGCTCAACTCGCCCGGGATTCTGTCGGCGGTCGATTGGAGAGCACCATCCGCAGCCTCATGTCGGACCCGGCGTCACCGCATCGTCGACTGACACGCTTCCTGTATAGCCATCGCCAACTCACTGAACCGAGCCGCACCAGCGCCCTCCTGTGGGAGATCATCGATCAGGGCCACTGGGGCTTGCCGGAGGTACTCGGCCTTCTCGTCCCACTCGGCCAGGCCAGTGATGGCCAGTCAACATGGACATCGCTGGGCGACTTCTCCGAAGAGGCAGTCGATACCCTGCTCGGAATTGACGCTGTCCTCGAACGATTGCCAGCGCATCCCGACCTTCTCGCGCGCACGGAGCAGGACTCGTATTTTGAGCGCCGGATCGATGAGTCGGATCTCGACGCCCGAGTCGAATACGCACTGACGGGCATGGAACGCATCCGGGCACGGCGCGATGCCGAGTCGTCTATGCACGCTGCGACCGCCGGGATGGAAGAGCCGGATGGCTCCATACCGGATTCCTCCGATCAAGCCGAGTCAACGTCCTGACGCGTCACCAACAGTTCGAATTCCGTCGACCACGCTGCTCAGACCCATTTTGCAGAGCGAAGGTCTGACCCAAGGACTGCGTCACACCGTCGCAATTGCGGTACATACGCGAGGCCCTCAGAGAGGTGACGCTGTGGCCCAGGAACCACGGTGATCGTGTCGACGACTCAACCGAGCCAGTACGTGCCGTCGTTCAGTGCCCACTCGATCCCGATCGCTCGCACGCTGTTGTGAACCACGCTTGGCACGCCGGCGCAGGGCAGCACGATGGACTTGCTCCAGAAGTCATCCGTGACGGCGCCGTCGAACCGAATCAGCCTCACGTTGTCTGAAAAGGACCTCAGCAGCGCCATCGACTCGAAGCTGAAGTCACCCTTGACTCGGACTCTGAGATGCCCGCGCCACTTGTCAGTTACCTTGACCGTGCAGGACAGGTCGGGAAAGGCGCGCTTGAGCTCGAGCCTGAGCAGGGAAGCCGTCTCCGCAGTGTTCAGATACAGGTCGGGGTTGCCTGCGGGATCGGAGACCGGCAATGCGTAACTTGGAATCCTGAGCTTCCTCCAGTCGAAGCCTGAGGTCTCGGCGCACCCCGTGGGAGCGGTCTCGGGGACAGTGTGTGAAAAGGGGGGTCTAGCGGCGTGCTGGGTGGCGGGCTGGCTCGCGTTCATGGCTACTCCTTGTTTGGTGAGCGTGTGATGTGTGAACACGGTCCGGCGACCGCCCAACGACGCAATCGCGCACGGTCGAAAGTGGGCGGAGTCACACATCCCCTGGTTCATGGCGGAGTCACGGCACGGCGAAGAGGGCGGCCGGCGGTGCGGGGATAGTGGTGGTGGGGTCGACGAGTCCGGCGCGGGCGAGGCTGGGCAGGGTGAGCTCGCGGTCGGTCTTGGACAACGTCCGGCGCACGTCGTCGCCGCGGTGGATGCGCCGGAGGAGTCGTGCTTCGTTGACGGTCATCGGCTTCGTGTTCGCCTCCGGGGTGGCGTGGAGGTGGAGGGGGTTGATGCGGAGGGTGTCGCCGTGTCGGGAGAGTGTGAGCCCTGCTTCGGCGAGGACCTCAGCGAGTCCGGGAAGGGCGGTGTGGATGGCGTCGACGGAGGTACCGAGGCTGGTGGCGATGGTCGTGGCGTTGATACCGGGTGCACTGAGGATGGTGCCGCCGATGCTCTGCTGAAGGTCGTGCTGCTGGGTGGCCGGGTCGGTGTTGAGGAGCGTCGCAGGCGGGACGCCGAGTGCGGTGGCAATGCGGGCGAGGACGCGGAGGGGGAGGTCGCCGGGGTCGTCGCCGTTCTCGAGGCGGCGGATGGTCTGGTAGCTGACTCCTACGGCGTCGGCGAGCCTGCGGATGGAGTAGCCGCGGTCGGTGCGCAGGCTGCGGAGCTTGGTGGCGTCGATCATGGCAGGGCGTGGAGGGTGATGCCGAGCTGGCGGAGGGCTCGGGTGGTGTGGTTGCGGGTGCGTTCGGCTCGGCGGCCGTGGACGTGGACGGCGAGGTCGGTCTGGGCGTCGGTGAGTGCCTTGGCGAGTGCCTTGGGGGTGTGCGGGAGCAGCGGGTCGTGGTCTGCGGCGCCGTGGCTCCGCCGCAGGTAGAGCTGTGCCCGCAGGGCGGTGGCGGCCGCCGGGGTCAGGCTGATGGTGCTGTCGAGGCAGTCGAGGCAGCCCGCATCGGGGTCGGTGTAGGCGATGGCGATGGTGGCGATGTCCGCGACGCCGAAGCCCTGGCGGGTGAGCGCGGTCGTGAGGGCCCGGTAGGGCTGGCGGTAGGCAAGCATGGCGGCGTCGACGTCTTCCTGTGCCTGGCGGGGGCGTTCCTCGTGCTGGTGTAGCCGGGTGTGGTTGACCTTGACGTAGAGATCGTGGTGCCAGGCGGCGATCTGCAGAGCGCGGATGTCGACGGCCAGCTCGGCATCGGCGGGCGCGTGGTTGAGGAGGCCGAGGGCGAGGTCGGCGACGGTGTCCTCGGTGGCGCCGGTCCGGGTGAGCCCGGCGGTGCAGGCCGCGACGGTGCGGGCGAGCCGGTCGCCCACAAGTGTGAGGTCCTGAGCGGAGAGCTGGTCCTGGCAGGCGGCCCAGAAGGTGGTGAACTCGATCTGGGGCACGGCAGGCAGCGGGATCGCGGCGGGTTCCGGTGCCGTGCGGTCGCGCATCTCCGGAGTGGGCACCGCGTCGACGATGGCGGTACCGGTGGCGCGGCGGCTGAGGGTGTGGTCGAAGGCGTCGCTGCGGGGTGGGGCGTGCAGGAGCCAGAGCCGCTGCACGCCGGCGTTGGCTGCGAGGTCGCAGGCGCCGGCCAGGATCTTGGGGTGCAGCCGCTGGGTCTGGGTGAGCACGAGGTCGGCGGTGCGGTGGGCGTGCAGCCAGGCCTCGGCGTGGTGGATGTCCTCGTGTTCGTTGCGGCCCTTGCCGGCGATGTCGCGGCGCTTGCCCAAGGTGGCGAGCACGTCGCCGGCGAGGACGTGGAGGCGGCGGAGGTCGGGGCGGACCTCGACCCAGATGGGGCCGGTGGGGTCCTGGCCGATGGGTGGGGTGGGCTGGCGGGTGTCGGTGGTGTCGACGGTGGTGATGTGCATGGTCACTTCCGGGTGGGTGGGGTCTTGGTGAGCTGGGCGATGACGGCTTGGGCGAGGGGCTTGTCCAGGCGCGGTGCCTGGTCGGGGTCGGTCGGCTGGTGGTCGGCGAGCCACAGGGCACGGTCGAGGAACCGGACCCAGCGGTCGAGGTTGCCCTTGCAGACCTGGTTGTCGATCGCCTGCAGCAGCCGGGGGTCGGCGTTGAGGAAGAGCGGGTGCAGGTCCTGCAGCACGCGGAGCATGTCCCGGTCGGCCAGCGGACGGACCTCGACGGTGCCGGTGATCGCGTGCGCGAGCAGCGGGTCGCGCTGCAGGGCGGTGCCGACGGTGCTGTCCCCGATGAGGATCAGGGCCCAGGTCGCGTCGGGTCGGTCGTGCAACCACTGCAGCTGCCCGGCGGCCTCGGCGGTGAGCCGTTCGGCGTGCCGGACGACCACGATGCGGGGCTGCTCGGCGAGCGCCTCGACGAGGTCGTCCTGCATGTCGCGCAGCGGCAGGACGTCGGCGGTGATGGTCTCGCGGTAGAGCCAGGTGTTGATCTTGGTGGCGTTCTGGTTGGGGGGCAGGTCGATCAGGTGCCAGGGCAGCGGCTGGGTCTCGAGGTAGCTCCGGACGGCGGTGTACCGGCCGGTGCCCAGGGCGCCGTAGACGACCATGGCCTCGCCGCGGGGGACGACGAAGTCCGCCATCCGCCTCACGTCGGTGAGCGCGGGCGTTTGCACCACCCGGTTGCGGTGGCAGTCGGCGCCCACAACTACCGGAGGACGGCTGGCGGCGTTCACAGCGCGAGCCTGAGCTGGTCGGGGTCGTCGGCCAGGTAGCCGGCGAGGACGTCCTCGGCGCCGGTGCTCAGGTCGTCGTAGTCGGTGTCCTCGCTGGCGTCGAGCTCGAGGACGGTGCGGTTGCCCTTCTTGTCCGTGGTGATGCGGGTGGCGCCGTCGGTGGCGTTGCGCTGGCGATTGGCGCGGGTGAAGCGCTGCTGGGCCTCGGTGCGCGCGGCCTGGCGCCGAGCGAGGAACTCCTCTTCGTGGTCGGGGGTCAGGTTGTCCTTGTCGTAGGCGGTGCCGAGGTGTACGCCCTCGAGGAACACCTCGATGGAGGTGCGGTCGTGGGGGAGGTAGCGGATCTCGACCTTGCGCCCGACCTTGCCGGTGAGGCCACCGTCGGGGATCAGCCAGTCGATCTTCTGGAACCGGATGCCGTTCTTGCTGACCTTGCAGGTGTCCTTGGACAGCAGGAAGTCCTGCCAGAGCCGCTCGGGAGCGACCTCGATGAGCGGGGTGGCGTCGGCCTGCCACATCTGCAGCGGCGTTCGCCGGGTGGTGCTGATGACGTGGTCGGCCACGTAGTAGTCCATCCAGTTGGCGAGCCAGACCAGGAACTCGTCCTCGGACATGGCGTGGCTCTCCAGGGCGCTGTTGCCGCGCAGGTCCCGGGGCCCGTCGACGTACCCGGGCAGGCTCGCGAGGGCCGGCTTCAGGGTGCGGAAGAACCGCTCGACGCGGCCCTTGAGGTGCGGGGCGTAGCCGGGCAGCGCGGCGGGGATGATGTCGAATCGCAGGCAGGACTCGGTGATCAGGTCGGCGAGGAACTCCAGACCGCGGTCCCAGACCGCGCGCACCGGTCGGCCGCCGACGACGGTGGCGCCGTCGGGGGCAGTGCGCAGCGTGATCGCCTGCATCAATGCGGCGCGGACCTCCTCGGAGGAGGGGCGGCCGAAGGTGAGGACCCAGGACAGCAGGTACCGGGTGTGGGCGTCCTGTACGACGGTCAGCCACGGCTTGACCGCGTGCTTGTGGCCGTTGGGGACCACCAGGATGGGGAGTTCGGCGTGGTCGAGCAGGACGTCGCTCATCCGGTGCGCGTAGGTGTTGTTCAGGTACACCTGGGCGTCGCGGAAGCCGCGGCTGCCGTGCTTGGCGTAGGCGAGCTGGTCGGTGCCCATCTCCCTGAGCACGAGGCGCTGGAAGGTGCGCACGCTCGGCAGCTTGATGCCGGGGCACTGCCGAGCGAGCAGGCGGCGCGCCTCGGCCATGTTGCCGCAGCTGAGGAAGACCGCGGTGGTCAGCTGGACCAGGTCGAGCTTGTCCTCGTCCTCAGGTGAGTCGGTGGTCGCCTTCGCCTCCTTGTCGGCGGCCAGGGCGCGGCGGAGGTGCCGGGGGGAGTACCCGGAGAGCTGGGCGTGGTGCCGGACCAGCTGCGGAGTCACGACGTGGCCGTTCTCCTCGAGCTGCGTCAGCTCGCGGACCGCCTTCTCCAGGAGGGGACGGTGGTGTCGGGGCTTGTTGGGCATGGGAATCACCTTCGGTAGGGGGTGACCGCGAGGGCGGTGACCTCGAGGGAGGGCTTGATGAACTGGGACGTTGCGGGGTCGAGCGTGCTGAGCAATCGGACCCCGAGGAACTGGGTGGACCAGATCTCGGACGCCGCGGCGAGGTAGCCGTGGACCTGGGCTCGGGTGCGCTGGATCAGCAGGGTGCGCGGGTTGCCGGTCTTGATCTCGTCGAGCAGGATGCGGCCGTCGGGGTCGCACCAGATGAGGTCGACCCGTCCGGTGCCGAGCCGGCCCTCGCTGCCGTGGAACTGCCACCCGTCGGGCAGGGCGAGGTGGGCGAAGTAGGAGCCCACAGCGGCGAGCAGGTTCTGCCGGTGGGCGCGCGCCTCGATGGGCCGGAACCCGGCGAGCAGGGAGGCCACCACCGCGACCTGTTCCTGGTACGTCGGTCGGGTGCCGCGCGCGGCCAGGGTCGCGATCGCGTGATGTGCCCGCGAGCCGACGTCGCCGGCGCGGGCCAGGCCCTCGTCGTGGAAGGGGATCGTGTCGTCGTAGATCTGGATCATGACTGGCGACCGTCCGCAGCCACGTTCAGCGCGCAGTCGCCGCACAGCCACGTATCCGGGTGCAGGTTGCGCGTCCGCGCGGCCTCGCTTGTGCGGGAGAGCGACGCGGGCGTCGTGCCGCAGGTGGAGCAGGGCGAGGTCAACCGCCACACGGTCCGGGTGGAGGACGCCTCCCCCGTCAGATCGGACTGCCACGGTCTTCGTGGCCTCAGCGGTGAGACGGGCCGCTAGCGGTAGTCCAGGATGAGGCTGACCGCCGCGGCCAGCATCGTCTCTCCCATCCAGGCCTCGCCCCCCAGACACAGAGACCAGTACTGCTTGGAGAAGCCGAACTCGTCCGTGACCGAGCGGGCTGCGTGCCGGTCGTCGCGGTCCCTGATGAGACAGGCGACGCGATGCTGCACCACCGCGACGGCGAGGGATCGGTCATCGCCGCCGGCGGGCGTGCGGGCTGCTGCATCCGAGGTTCGGCCGAACTGCCAGGGGTTGACGAGGTAGTCACGCGGGCGGAGGGTGCGCCGGTCCAGGGGTCTGCGTCGGGTGGGCATGCGGTGGACCGTGACGGCGAGGCTGCTCCGTGCATTGCCCCTTGATGAGTGCACAGGTAGCGCCACTCCCGGAGGGTCTCGGTGGGCGCCGGCGTTGAGAACGCCATGGCGCTCACTGGACCACGGACCGCGGCCGCGGCCCAACGCTGTGGTGTGGTTGTCCAACGAGGCCGCGCGCTCGCTGGACGATCGGCGGCGGGCCGTGCTTCCGCTGGACACCCGTACCCCCGCCTTGCCACGGTGCCGGAGTGAGCGGTCCCAGCGAGAGAGACGCACGCGGACTCCCCATGACGACCAGTCGCATCGTGCTGAGGGCGCGCCGTCGTGCCCGATGATGACCTCCTGGCCGCGATCGCCCTGGCGGCCGGCGCCGACGTACGCGACGGGACGATTGTCGAGTCCACAGGGCAGGTCGGTGTGGTGGAGCCGGAGTAGCTGGACAAGCGCATCCTGCTCCAGACCGAAGTGTGGATCGACCGGCACGCCCGCAGGTTCCGGGTGGAGGACATGAGCGTGGACTACCGGACCAACGTGGTCGTCTTCCTCCAGGGCTACGAGGAGACCTGGGCCGCGCTTGCGTTGCTCTACGTCACCGGCGACTTGCTTCTCGGGAACGTCAGTTCAGAAGAGGGCGCGCGTCAGCACCGGCTGATCGGCCTTCTCACCCCAGGTTGGATGCTGCAGACACCCCTTGTGCAGCGGCTGCTCGCGCTCAACCGCGCGGACGCCTTCGACCGCACGGACGACGGGTCCCCTTCATGAACGACGGCGACCAGCAGCCAGGAGACCCCGGTGCAGCGGGTACGCCGGACCGTCCCCAGACCCAGAACGTTGGACACCGCAGCCACATCGCCGCACTGCTCGACCGCCTCGACCGGCTCGCCCAGGCGCACGAACAATCGCGTGCCCAGCGCAACGCCATCGCCGCCGAGCTGGGGGAGGTCACCGGCAGGACCTGGGAGCAAGTCTTGGCGGACCACGACGTCAACCTGCAAGGCGCCGCTGACCTGCTCCCGGATCCGCACCAACGGCACGACTACCGGGACCACGACCACGGCGCCGAGGACGCACTGATCGCCTACACCAACGACCCCTCGCCCAGGACGGCGCAGGCGGCCGAGCTGGCCGTGGCGACCCTGCAACGCCGCTACGACCACCTCCTGCGACGCCTCGACGGCGACGGCAGCCCACCCGCGTTCCCGGTGCACCGCCACAACCCCGCCGAGGACCCCGAGGGCTGTGCGGCAGCGGCCCTCCACGACCTCGCCGGCGCAGCGCTGCCCGACCGCGCCGAAACCCTCGCCCACGGGCTCCAAGCCGTCAACGCCCTCGCGCGCCAACGCGACGAAGCGCGAAGGCTGGCGCGCAGATGCTACGAGTTCGAGAACGTCCGACTGGCCCTCGGGGAAGCAAACCAGTGGGCATGGTTGACCGAGGAGGATGAGTGAACGAGGTCCCTACCCGATTGCCGACGGCCCGACGTCGACGAGAGGAGCAGTTCGTTACACATCGGAGGATGTGTAACCAGGTGTAACAAGCTGCGGGCGAACCAGGGTTGGGCACTTCCTTGCTCGCGGGAGTCGCTTGCCGACGCAAGGCGTCGGAACTGCCCTGGCCCGCCGACCTACCCACACAGGCTGTCGCAAGTGTCGTTCGGGAGAGTCCCAAAGTGTAGTTTGCGCAGGTCAGCCCGCCAGGCGACTCTCGGCCCATAACCCGTCACCTCCTCGCGGGTTTGGCGCCGGGCGTGAGGAGATCTCGAGGGGTCTGGGCGGCGGGTGGGTCGCTGCGCGCGATCGCGGCGGTGCTGGGTGGCGCTCCCTCGACGATCAGCCGTGAGGTCGCCGCCCATGGTGGCCGTCACCGATACCGCGCGGCGAGGCGACGGGGCCACGTCATACCGTCTAGTCCCGCTGGGCCGCCACTTTGGCGGACAGCAGTTCGGGGTGGTCGATGATCGCGGCGATGCTTCCGCCCCGCGGGCCGTGATGAGCTCAGCGAGGAGTTGGGTCTTGCCCCCCCGGGGAAGAGACGAACCCACTGCAAGTGGTTGACGACGAACTGGTTGAGGTTCACGCGGTCCTCGGCGGCGGCCAGCGTCAGGTCGCGGTGCAGCCCGGGCGGCAGCCGCAGGTGAACCGGCCGGAGTAGACCCGATCCGACAGCGGCTCGGGCACCTGCTCGTCGTTGGCGGCCATGTCGGCCACCAGGTCGGCCACCAGGTCACGCAGCGCTTCCAGCGCAACCAGCATGTTGGGATCGAGGACCGAGAGGGACGGGAACTCCACCACGGTGGCGACATGCTCCCCGTCCTCGGCGGACCACCCAACCCTGTAGGTGTAGTGGGACGCGTCGGGGCTGGCGAGGCCCGGCATCATCGGTCTCCTTCCAACTTTCTCGATCGCCGTGAGGGCCTGGCGCATCTGGTACGCCTTGGCGTTGCCTCCCGGGTCCTGAGTGTTCACGCGCGGGTGGCCCGGGCCAGGCGTCTTGAACACCGTGCGAGGAAGCGGAGTTCCTGCCCTTCCCGCATGGTGCTCGCACCCCTTGACCAAGTAGGCGAACCGGACGCCCGGGGTTGATCCTCATGGCGGCGAGCATCTGCTCCACAGACGGCGCACCGCAACAGTACTGCCAATGGTACCGATCCAACTCGGACCACCGGATTTCCCGATCAGCACCCGCGGTCGGAGTGGCCAGCCCTGTTCCGGAGGTCATCATCGGCACGGGGATCGCGCGCGCTTCGACCAAGCCCACCGCCTTCCCACCACGACACGCACGCCGCGCGACACCGCATCGACCAGACGGCCGATTGCGGGGTGGTCTCACTACGTCAACGCAACACTTCCTGAGGCCGTGGTCAGTGGCCGCAGGGTGCCCGCGGCCCTCTCGCCCGGAATGGGTGAAGGGCGCGCGTTGGGACGGTCGTAGCGTCGGCGCCTGGTGGCGGGCCGGCACGAGGCCCGCGGAAAGGACCTCGGATGACCGACGTCGCGCAACAAACCGCCAAGACGCGCGGTGTTCTGGCCGCCACCTGCATCTCCACACTGGTCGTCAATGCGAACACGTCGGCGGTGAGCATCCTGCTCCCGGCCATCAGCGAGGACACCGGGATGTCGACCGACACGCTGCAGTGGGCGGTGACCGGCTACTCGCTGATGGGCGCGGCGGTGATCATCACCTCCGGGTCGCTGGGCGACGTCTTCGGACGCAAGCGGGTCTTCCAGGTCGGGCTGCTGCTGTTCGTCGCCTCGTGCGTCCTCATCGCCCTGGCCGGGTCCGGGGGCATGGTGATCGCCGGACGGGTCATCCAGGGTGCGTCCGGAGCGACGATCCTGGCCTGCGGCCTCAGCCTGCTGTCGGTGGCCAACAGCGGTGACGCGCAATTGCGCGCGGTGTCGCTCTGGGGGGCGGCGGCCGCCGTCGGTGCGGCTGCCGGGCCGCTCGTCGGCGGCGTGCTGGTCGACATCACGGGCTGGCAGGGCCTGTTCTGGATCGACGCAGGGATCGCCGTGCTCTGCATGCTCCTGACCGCCGCGACCGTGACCGAGTCGCGGGACCCAGACAGACCACGGGACATCGACTTCGCCGGCACGGTGCTGGTCGCGCTTACCTTGATGCCACTGATCCTGGGCGTGAGCAAGAGCGGTGACTGGGGCTGGATCTCGACGCCTACGCTGCTGTGCTTCGGCATCGCCGTCGTAGCCGGCTTCGCCTTTGTGGCGGTCGAGCGCCGCGTGAGTGTGCCCCTGCTCGACCTCGCACTCCTGCGCAACCGGGTGCTCGTGGGCGCCACCATCGCCATCCTGATCGGCGCGGGCACGATCAACGGGCTGATGTACCTGCTCAGCCTCTACTTCCAGGATCCGGCGACCCTCGACTTCACCCCGCTCGAGGCCGGGCTGGCGACGCTCCCCGCCACGGTCGGCCTGGTCGTGATCGCACCGTTGGTTCCCCGGCTTGCGGCGCGGTTCGGCGGTCGGCAGACGATCGGTGCCGGGTTCGCCTTCACTGCAGCGGGTTTTGTGGCCATCGGCGTCGTTGATGCCTCGTGGCAGTACGCCAGCTTCCTTCTCCCGCTGGTCGCCATCGCGGTCGGCATGGGCATGTCCAACGGTCCCTCTTCGTCCGCCGCCACTGCGTCCGTCGCCGCCAACCAGGTCGGGGAGGCCTCCGGTGTCTCGAACATGGCCAGGTACGTCGGCGCTGCGGTGGCAACCGCTCTGGCTGCGACCATCTACGCGACAGTGACGGCGAACCACCAGGACGACGGTGAGTCCACCGCCGACGCCCTTGCCGCAGGTCTGGCCGCGGCGTCCTGGGTCATGGCCGTCTTCAGCCTCTTGGGCCTCCTGCTCGCCGTCGTGGTGATCGTCCGCCACCGCCCCGCCCGGGGCACCCTCAACGACGCAGCTGCGTCGGCAGCCGCCCACCTGCACACCCTGCCAACAACGGCGTCCCAACCGCCCTCAGCCGGGTCAGGTGGGACCAGTGCCCCGGACGGCCCGACGTGACCTCGAGGGAGCAACACCATGAACGATGCCGTGCCCTTCACCACCGATGACTACGCGGCCCGGATGGCCCGCGTCGTGGCGGACGGCCGCGCTGCCGGCCTCGACGGCGTCCTCGTCACGCCCGGACCGGACCTGGTCTGGCTCACGGGCTACCAGCCGACCGCCATCACCGAGCGGCTGACCATGCTGTTCCTGACCACCGACCGAGGTCCGACACTGCTCGTGCCGAGACTGGAACGGCCGGACGCAGAACGTGCCGAGGGCGCGCCGGCCACGACCCTGGTGGACTGGCCGGACGGCGCCGACCCGTACACCGCGGCGAGCTCGCTGCTCCGGCCGGCCGGGCGGTATGGCGTCTCTGACTCCGCGTGGGCGCTGCACATCCTCGGACTCCAGCAGGCTCTGCGGGACTCGGGCTACAGCTCGCTGACCCAGAGCCTGCCGATGCTGCGCGCGCTCAAGGACGCCAACGAACTGGCCCGCCTGGCCGCGGCAGGCGCCGCCGCCGACGCGACGTACGAGCAGATCCTCGGAGTCCGCTTCGCCGGGCGCAAGGAGACCGACGTAGCCGGCGATCTCGCCGACCTGCTGCGGAGCTTCGGCCACGAGCAGGTCGACTTCACCGTTGTCGGGTCTGGCCCCAACGGAGCGAACCCGCACCACGAAGCCGGCGAGCGCGTCATCCGGGAGGGAGACGCCGTGGTCCTCGACTTCGGCGGGCTGATGTTCGGCTACGGGTCCGACACCAGCCGCACCGTCAGCGTCGGGGAGCCGAGCGCGAAGCTGCGCGAGGTGCACGAGATCGTGCGCCAGGCCCAGCAGGCCGGCGTGGACGCCGTACGGCCGGGTGTCGCCTGCCAGGAGATCGACCGCGCAGCCCGCCGCCTGATCACCGACGCCGGGTACGGCGAGCAGTTCATCCACCGCACCGGGCACGGCATCGGGGTCACGACGCACGAACCGCCGTACATGATCGAGGGCGAGGAGCAGCCTCTGGTGCCGGGAATGTGTTTCTCGGTAGAGCCCGGCATCTACCTCACCGGGGAGCTCGGGGTCCGGATCGAGGACATCGTCACGGTCACCGAGACCGGCGGCCTGCGGCTCAACAACACCGAGCGCGACCTCCGGATCGTCGAGTAGGCGCACGTCTGGAGATCACCCGACAAGGGTGAGCCCGGGCAAGACCAGGCGTTCCTACGCTCGGCGCGAGCCAGCGACTTCCGGGAGGCACAGATGTCCGTGGAACCGTCACGTCGAGGAACGCCATGAGCGCCGCGGAGGTCCCAGCCGAAGGCGTCTCCGGTGTTTCCTCCGCCCGGGCACGCGCGGCCACCACCCAATGGATCTCCTGGGTGGCACTGGCGATGATGACCACCAGCTCGGTCGCCAGCCTTCGGGCGGCGCCGACCATGGCCGTCTACGGCCTTGCCTGCGTCTTCCTGTACCTGCTCCCGGCCATCGTTTTCCTGCTCCCCACCTCGCTGGTGTCCGCGGAGCTGGCCTCGGGCTGGGAGGGCGGAATCTACAACTGGGTCTCGGAGGGCATCTCCAAGCCGATGGGCTTCCTGGCGGTGTGGTGCCAGTTCGCGATGACGATCTTCTACTACCCGAGCCTTCTGGGGTTCGTCGCGAGCACCCTCGCCTACGTCTTCAACCCCGAGCTCGCCACGAGCGGCGTGTGGACTGCGGCGGTCATCATCGTTGTCTACTGGTCGGGCGTGTGGGTCTCCTCGCGCGGCACCAAGGGCGTGGCCGGTCTCGCCAGCGGCGGGCTGATCATCGGGACCCTGATCCCGGGCACCGTCCTGGTCCTGCTCGGCGTGGTCTTCCTCGGTCAGGGCAACGAATCCGCGGCACCGATGACCGCGGACAACCTGCTGCCGGCCTGGGCCGGGCTTTCGAGCCTCGTGCTCATCGTGAACAACTTCCTCTCCTACTCCGGCATGGAGATGAACGCCGTCCACGTGTCCTCGCTGAGGAATCCGGGCAAGGAGTTCCCGAAGTCGATGTTCCTGGCCATGGGCCTGGTGCTGGCGATCTTCATCCTCCCCGCCCTGGCGATCAGCTGGATCGTGCCGGCGAAGGAGCTCTCGCTCACCGCCGGCGTGATGCAGGCCTTCGACGCCGTCTTCGCCAACTTCGGCTGGCAGTGGCTGACCCCGATCGTCGGGATCATGCTCGTGACCGCGTCCCTCGGTGGCATGCTCACCTGGCTGGCCGGTCCGTCCAAGGGCCTGCTGCTGATCTCCCGGCAGGAGGGGTACCTGCCGCCGTTCCTGCAGCGCCTGAACAAGAACGGCGTTCAGCAGAACATCCTCGTGGTCCAGGGCGCGATCACGACCGTGATCGGCCTCGCGTACGCCTTGATCCCGGACGTGTCCAGCGCTTACTGGATCTTCTCGGTCATCACCACGCAGGTCTACCTGATCATGTACCTGCTGATGTTCGTGGCCGCGGTCCAGCTGCGCCGCAAGCAACCGGACCACGCCCGGGGCTACAAGGCGCCCATGCTCGTCGGGCTGTGCGGTGTCGGCTTCGCGGCGTCGCTGGCGGCGCTGCTGGTCGGGTTCATCCCGCCGTCGCAGTTCTCGAACGGCAACTCGGGCGTCTACTTCCTGATCGTCGGCGGCGGGGCCCTCGGTCTCGGCCTTCTCGTGCCGTTCCTCTTCTACCGGTTCCGCAAGCCTTCGTGGAAGCAGCCCGAGGCCACGGAGGTGACCGGGTCATGACCACCCATCTCGAGACCCAGTCGGCCCGCGAACGCTCGTGGATCTACGTCACCGCCTGCGTCCTCCTCGGAGTCCTCGTGCTCGTCGGACTGATCACCTTCCGCTCCGCCAAGGAGAGCAACGAGGCCAACGCCAAGGCCGACGAGCTCATCGCTGCGCTGGAGGACGCGGGGGCGCGGACCCCCGACAAGGACCAGATCGTGCGGGTCCTCGGGAACGACGGCGGCGCGACGTGCGAGAACCCGAACAACGCGCTGGGCCGGGCTGTGCTCTTCACCCAGCTCGCGAACGGCGCCGCAGGACCCGGGAGCCGGCCGGTCGTCGCGGACCGCCGGATGCTCGAGGGTCAGCTGCTGATCATCCAGATCTACTGCCCCGATGAGCTCGAGGACTTCCAGGAGTTCGTCGACGACCTCAAGACCGCCGACGTGGCGAGCTCCTGACATGGACGACCTGCGGCAGCGCGTCGCCGACCTGATGCCGGCGGCGCGCGACGAGCTCGCCGAGCTCGTCGCACTCCGGTCCGTGGCCGATGCCCGGCAGTACCCGCCCGAGGAGTGCGAGCGCGCCGCCCAGTGGGTCCTCGAGAGGTTCGCGGACCTGGGCTTCTCCGACGCCCAGCTCAGGGAGACCGCGGACGGCAGCATGGCGGTGGTCGGATCGCGACCGTGCTCCGACCCGGATGCCCCCACCGTGCTGCTCTACGCCCACTACGACGTGCAGCCGCCGCTCGACGAGGCCGCCTGGCGCACGCCCCCGTTCGAGCTGACCGAGGTCGACGGTCGCTGGTTCGGCCGAGGAGCGGCCGACTGCAAGGGCAACATCCTCATGCACCTGACGGCGCTCCGCGCCCTCGGCGAAGGGTTGGCGGTCAACCTGAAGTTGGTCGTCGAAGGATCCGAGGAACAGGGCACAGGAGGGCTCGAGGCCTTCGTTCCCGAGAACGCCGACCTGCTTCGGGCCGACGCGATCCTGGTCTGCGACACCGGCAACGCGGCCGTCGGCCACCCGGCCGCCACGGTCAGCCTGCGCGGCATGGTCAACGTCGTGGTGACGGTGGAAGCCCTCGCGTCGGAGGTCCACTCCGGCATGTTCGGTGGTGCCGCGCCGGATGCGCTCGCGGCGCTGGTGGCGATGCTGGCCACGCTGCGTGACGGTCAGGGCAACACCACGATCACGGGACTGGACAACACCCGCCGCTGGGCGGGTGCGCCGTACCCGCCCGAGCAGTTCGCTACGGACGCCGGAGTGCTCGACGGGGTCAGCCTGCTCGGGGACGGCACGGTGTCCGACATGTTGTGGGCCCGACCCGCGTTGACCATCCTCGGCATCGACTGCCCACCTGTCGTCGGCTCAGCCGCGGCCGTCGTACCCAAGGCCGCAGCACGACTGAACCTGCGCATTCCACCGGGGACGAGCCCCGGAGCCGCGGAGTCGGCGCTGGTCGAGCACCTGCGTGGCGCAGCTCCGTGGGGGGTGCGCGTCGCGGTGGAGGTCGAGGCGATCGGCTCGCCGTTCGAGGCCGCGACCGATGGCCCGGCGTACCGGGCCATGGCCGCCGCAATGCAGGAGGCCTACGGCAGGCCGATGACCAGTCTCGGACAGGGTGGGTCGATCCCCCTGTGCAACGTGTTCGAGGAGACCTACCCCGACGCCGAGCTGATTCTGATGGGCGTCGAGGAACCACTGGCCCTGATCCATGCCCCGAACGAGAGCGTCGATCCCGGCGAGATCGAAGCCATGGCCCTGACCGAGGCCCTGTTCCTCCAGCGCTACGCCACCGTGCGTTCCTGAGCTCATCGAGGAGCGGAGGCCGTGCCCGGGTTCGAGGTCGTCGTCCGGGTGGCCCGGCTTTCCCTGGAGTGCAGCGCCGAGGGTGTGGAGGTGCTGGACCGCTCGGTCGCGGCGGCGGCCTCGGCGTACGGCGTCGAGGTCGACCTCGTCGTCCTTCCCGAACAGGTCCTGCTCACCGAGCGATCCTCCGGCGAGGTTGCTCGAGCGGCAGTCGTGAGGGCAGCGCCCGGCATCTTCCGGCTCGACCAGGTCGCGGCCCTCAAGCGTTTCCTCGTGCGGGTCCAGCGGGAGCCGCTGGACCCGGAGGAGGCGTGTCGTCTCCTCGACGCCATCTCGCAATCGAGGCCCCGGTGGCCGGCGTGGGCGCGCGTGCTCGGGGTGGCCCTCTTCGCGGCCGGGTTCGCCCCGAGCGTGGTCGCGACCTGGAGCGAGGCCGGCGCCGCGGCCCTCCTCGGTCTGCTCATGGGGGCACTGGTCATCGCTACGGCAGGGCGTCCACTCGAGGGTCTGCTGCCGTTCTTCGGTGCCTTCATCGTCACCGTGGTGGGCCTGACCGTGTTGTCGGGGCTTGCCGAGCAGACGGGAGTGACGCTCATGGTGCTGCCGGCGTTGTTCATCGTCGTGCCCGGAGACACCCTCTCCGCCGCGGCCGGTGAGCTCCTCGGGGGCCGCCTCACCGCCGGCAGTGTCCGCCTCATCTTCGGGTTCCTCACGCTCGGCCTGATCGTGATCGGGATCGTTGCCGCGGCGGGGGTCACCGGTAACGGCGACGCGCTGGTCGAGAAGATGCCCCCGCCGGAACTGCCGCTGGGCATCGTCCTGGTCGGCTGGGTGGTCTTCTCCCTGGGGCTGGTGCTTGCGTTCAACGCCGAACCGCGCGTGCTCGTCTGGCTGGTGCCAGGCGTGATCGGCACGTTCCTGCTCCAGCAGGGGATCACCCGTCTCGGCGGCGCGGTCATCGGCACGCTCGTGGCCGGCGCCGTGCTCGGTGCCTGCGCCAACCTCGTGAGCGTCCACCCGGGACGGCCCCCGCGCCTCATCCTGCTGCTGGGCGGATTCTTCGTCTTGACCGTGGGTGGCGTCGGCGTCCGGGGGGCGACCTCACTC
The DNA here is from genome assembly GCF_004519545.1 of Nocardioides guangzhouensis. Lineage (GTDB taxonomy): Bacteria > Actinomycetota > Actinomycetes > Propionibacteriales > Nocardioidaceae > Nocardioides > Nocardioides guangzhouensis. Next base: position 49,167 of record NZ_SDKM01000009.1, on the reverse strand, counting down.
CTCGGTGGGGACATCGTCACCGGGCTGCAGAGCCTGGCGGACTTCGCCCTCCAGGTCCCGACCGTCGCCCTGGCGCTCGCTGCCGGGGTCATCGTCAGCGACGCCTGGCGACGGGAAACCCGTGTTGAGCCAGCCCCTGCGGCGTGACGGCCGCCACCTGCGGCTACCCCTCCTCGACTCCGCGGCGCCGGAACGGGCCGACCATGCGGGGGCCCGAGAGTCGGGTCTCCAGGCGGTGCGCCTCCCGCTTGAGCGGATGCGCGAGGTACTGGCCGAGGATCACGCCGGCCGCCAGCGCCAGCGCGGTGGCAAGCGCTGAGGCCAGCTGGAGCACGCCGTCCTTGCCCTCGGCCAGCAAGGCCAGCCCGCGGTAGATGTCGAGCCCGGGCAACAGCGGCACGATCGCGGGGACCACCACGACGAGCGGCGGAACCCGAAAGCGACCCGCGACGAGGTAGCAGACCGCGCCGATGGTGACGGCGGCGACCGCGGAGCCCCACGTCCGGCCGACCTCGGAGCTGTCGACGGCGAGCAGAACGCCCTGCCCCAGCGCGGCGACCAGGGCCACCGCCACCAGCGAGCGCAGCGGAGCGTAGGAGGCGAACGCGAATGCCGCGGCGGCGAGGGCGGCGCCGAACAAGGTGACCCCCACCTCCGCCAGGCCGGCCGCGCCGGGCTTGAACGTGGTCAGGCCCACTCCGAACAGGTCTCCGACGGTCAGCCCGGCACCGACCCCCGCAATGATGCCGGCGGTGTCCAGCAGGGCGTTGATCAGCCGTGCGCTGGCCGTGACCGGGAAACCGGTCAGGGCGTCCTGGGTGGCGCCCATGATGCCCACTCCCGCCAGGAGCATCACGATCCCGGTCGTCACCACGCGGGACGGGTTCACCTCCAGCGGCGTGGCCGAGGCGGTGACTGCGATGAGAGTGGCGACGAACGCCCCTGCCGCCTGCTGGTAGAAGGCAGGGATGCGGTGCTGGGGCAAGAGCAGCTGGGTCAGGTCGATCGCGCACGCTGCCAGGAACGCGAGCAGGCACACGACCGGGCTGCCGCCCAGGGTCAGTGCGATACCGGTCCCCATCGCGCCCCACCCGAGCGTCACCGCCCAGCGGTGCCGGACGTGGCCGGTGGACACGGTCCGTGCCACGCGGTCACGCGCCTCGCCACGTGTGATTTCACCCGCGACCAGGTCGTTGACCGCCTGATCAACCTCGACCAGGTCCGCGTAGTCGACCTGGCGCCTGGTGACCCTCCTGACCTGGATGGCGGCCGGTTCGTGGCTGGTGGGCTGATGGTGGAGTGCCAGGTCGACGAATGTCACGTCCGCAGTCACGTGACGCACACCGCAGGCCCGGGTCACCGCCAGCATGGTCGCTGAGACATCGGCTGCCCCCGCACCGGAGGACAGCAGGACCTCGCCGATCCGCAAGGCGAGGTCGAGGGCCTCGTAGACCTCGCGTCGCTCAACCATGTCCCTGTTCCGATCACGACACCTGGAGCCTCGCCAGGCGCGTGCGCGCACAGCGGACGACACCCGTCAGGTGGACATCGTCGGAGACCCCGACCCGGACGTCATCGTCCGGAAAGGGTGATGCTCGAGGACCAGTCCCGGGCAGCAGACCGCTGGCCGCCTCCACCACGCGGGCTCGTTCGCCGAGTGGGTTGCTTTTGCGGCGGCAATGGTGCTTCGTCCTGACCGGCGGAATCTGCCGGTGCGCGCGAGGGGTGGCGACGTTCCCCGCAACGACATGCAGCATTCCAATTGAGTGGAACCCCTCGCCAGCTCGCGGCGGGTTGACCAGGGTGTCTGGTTGCCGGCGCTTGAGCTGCCAGTCGGTCTCGGACCGGTGAGCGCGGTTTGCGGCATGAGAGTGCACTTTCAGCGTGTGTGGCGGCGTGGCTATCGTGGGCGGGTGGTTTGGCCCCTGCTGGTGAGGAGCGCGACGACCGGAGCGCTGAGCGTGATCGTGCCGCCAGTGCCAGGGACCAGGAGGGAGCCCAGCGCGACGTTGAGGCAGGAGAACGCGATGCCTTCGCCGTAGCCTTGGAGGATTACGCACGGCAACGTGATCAGGCCGTCCGGCTGCGGCTGGCCGCTGGAGAGCTCCGGGCTGCAGCTCGAGATGCCCGAGGTAGTTCAGATCCGGACGCTGACGGTGCGTTCGAGCAGATGCAGATCGACCATGAGGTGGAGCGGTCGGAGGCACGGTGGGCGCGGCAAGAACTCGGCGATTTGCTCGATGACGCCGAAGCGGGGCGCACGGAGTCGCGCGACACTCGGCGGGCCAATCTCCTCGACCGCATCGCCCAGGAGGCTGACCGCGTGGCTTCGGCGGACGATCGGCGGGCATCTGCCGGCGACCGGAGCGCGAGCGCTGCAGACAGAGAGCAAGCGGTTATCGACGTCGAGGAAGCCAGCTCGCGCCGTGACGCCCCGGAGTAGTCCGCTCATCGTCGCTGTCCGGTGCACCCTGCCGCTTGTGTCGCGGGTAGTCGGTCGGACGCTCGGTCCGCGACTTTGAGAACAAGGTGAGGGCTCCGCTCACCCTTCGGATGGTCCCGATGGCTGCACAGCGGGCTGCTCTGTCGCCTGCTCGGCTGGTGCACCGAGCTGACCGAGCCGCATCGATGCTTCCGCCGCGGCCGCGCCGACTACCAGCGCGGCCAGTGGCCACTTGAACCCGGAAAAGTTCAGCCCGAGCGCGGCGTCCAGGGAGATGTCGCCTGGCTGCCGTTGAGCGAGAGCGAGAAGGCCAGCGATCAGCACGAGGTTGTACTCGTAGCCGCCCTCGGTCGCCCACAGTCCTTTCGGGCCGTGCACCTTGCGGATTGCGGTGACCATCGTGCCGATCAAGGCAGAACAGGCCAACGGGGTCGCGAGCCCGACCGCGAGCAGAGCGCCGCCGCCGGCCTCGGTCACGCCGGCTGCCACCGCGTTGCGACGGGGCGGATTCATCTCCAGCGCCTTCATCATCCCGGCGGTGCCCTCGATACCGGGACCGCCGAACCAGCCAAAGAGCTTCTGGGTGCCGTGGCCGACGAAAAGCAAACCGACAACCACCCTCGCGAGGGACCTGACCAAGTTCATCCCGCACCTCCTGGGACTTGCGGACGACTCGCAACGAGCCTCATCGCAGACTACGACACCCCCTCAGGTTGGCTGCACAGCTAGCCAGGAATCTCATCCGCCCAGAACCACTCACGTGCCGCAGCTAGTGTGCGACGCTGCGGCCATCCGCTCAGGCCGCGATCCGCGCGAATCTGCCCGACGTGCAATGGAGTCTCGCTGTGCCTATCGAACCTCGACGTTGGGCAGGTGCGGGCTCATGGAGCGGTCATCAGTAGGTTGCCGGTGTGGACTTCACGCCATTGTCCGACCCTCGGCGCGCGCCGGGGCCGCTCACCTCCGAGATGCTGGACGAGGCAATCACAGCGGGGCTTGAGAAAGGCGACCAACTCGACTGGAAGAGCGTGCTGCCACCGGAGAAGGTCCTCTCGCAGTCGGTCGTCCAGGACATTGCTGCCTTCGCCAACAGCGGCGGTGCTGTGCTCGTCTTCGGTGATTGCAGAGGAAGCAGTCAAGGCGACAGGCCGAGTCGACATCGGCGAAATCAGGGAGCCCCCGAGGCACCGTGCCCACGAGTCACGGCCGGGGCGTCAGTAGTCTCCGCGGTAGCCGGCGGTCAGGGCCCAGATCACGATCACGTCGAGGGTCAGCACGACCAGCGTCCACCCCGGGTAGTACGGCAGGAACGCGAAGTTGGTCAGCATGCTCACGCCGGCGAGGACCACGCCCACGGTCCGACCCCACGCCTGGTCCCGCAGCACAGCCAGTCCGACAAGGGCCACGGCCAGGCCAAACAGCAGATGGATCCAACCCCACGTCGATGCGTCGAACTTGAGGAAATAGTCCTCGGTCACCACGAAGAACTCGTCCTCGAGGATCCCGGCCAGACCCATGATCGCCTGGAAGCTGCCGGCAATCAGCAGGAGGATCCCGGCAAATGCAGTGAACCCGCCGACCCCGCCGCTGGGGCCTGCCGAGCCACGCGGTGGCTGACCTGGCTGCTCGGTCATGTCGTTCCTCCTGCCCGATCCTGAACAGACGTGCGGTCTGTCCACGCTCACCTCACCCCCGAGGCCGCCTTGGGCGCCTCCTCCGATTCGGATGAGCTGCCGTCGCCCACGCATAGAGAGCAGGTCGCGGGAACTCGTCACCGGAGACCGGGACCGGGGACAAGGCGCCTTCGTCCGCTTGCACGCCCGGGCCCCTCGTCACGTTCTCCATCTTCGGGGCTGGGGCGGCTGTACAAGCGCGAGGACGACAAGGAGGAGGACGACAAGGGGGAGGACGACAAGGGGGGAGGACGAGGTGCAGCGCCACCAGGGGCGCCGCGACCGCGGCATAGCAGCTGGCCGGGGCCTGTTTGCCACGCTCCCGCACGAGCGCGAGTCCGATCTTCCTCGCGACCGCCTTGGAGGCGGCGTCATCTGGCCGGATGATCGCAGTGTGGCAGCACCTAGCCAGGCTAGCCCTCGAGCGTCGTCCGACTCCTGTCGCGACGCCGGCGGGCCGCTCGCGATCCTGCAGCCGCTGCGTCATAGCGCCGCCGCGAGTCGGCACCGTGTGCGACGTGCGCTCATAGCTGATGGGCGAGTAGTCGGATGTGTAGCCCGCGTCCGACACTCTCCGTTCACGTGGAGCCGGCTGCCCAGTCGGCTGCTTGGTCTCGCTGGTCAAGGTCGAAGACGCGAGCCTCGCCGGGGACGGCCCATGCGAAGAAGCGCAGGCCGTCCCGCATCCATCGGATGTCGGTGACGAGTGCGATTCGCTCCCACGCGTTCCAATCGTGGATGCCGAGCTTGAGGTCTTCCCAGAGGGCGCCGGGTTCCATGCCGGAGAAGGGGCCGGCGAAGACCAGCACGACCCGGATCTTGCTGCCGCTGGCTGACACTGACTCGAGCGCCGGAGCCAGAACCTCGGTGTAGTCCGACCTACTGAGCTCGCCTCCGGCCTCGAATCCGAGGACACCAGCGGGCATGCCATCGAGAGCGCGGATCATCAGACCTCCCTTGGGTTGGATCGCTCTACGCGACTTCCTCCGGCATTGTCTCGCGTCCACAGGCGTCGGTACGGACGGTCTGCCAGGCTGGCATGTGTCCGCTCGGTTGTGGCTGCATGAGGTCGAACGGGCGTGCCATCATTACCGGCATGGCGCGTGAGCGGGACTACCCGATGGTCTCGACGGAGACGCAGCACCTGAACCCGGGTCTGGAAGCCGTGGGGCGAATCCAGCCGCCCGGCTTGGACTTCCCCGGCGGAATGACGCACGCGGGTGACGGCGAGCTGACACTGTGCGGCCTCACCGTCGGGGAGGGCGGGCTCAGGTTGTGGCCTGGTGAACGCTTCGGAAGCGGGCCCGAAGAGTGGCAGTGCCCAACCTGTCGTCGGCTTGCCGGGCTGGGATAGACAGCGCACGCGTCGGCATGGCCTTGCCGTCGAGTGGGGAGGGGACCTAGTGGGGCCAGCCTTCCTCTGGGGGCTGTTCGGCGCTGCCTTTCTCCTGATCGGTGCGTGGCTGGCGTACCGCTTCGACCTCAGCCGACGATTCACCGCTGTCGTGATGGCACTGGGATCGGGAGTGCTGTTCGGCTCGGTGGCCTACGAGTTGATCGATGAGGCGCTCAAGACCCAGTCAGTGGGCCGGGTTGGCTTGTTCCTCCTGCTGGGCGCGGCCACGTTCGCCGTGGGCGACCAGATCATCAGCCACTATGGGGGCGCGGAGCGCAAGGATCCCACCGGCAAGCAGACATCCGGATCGCCCCTGGCCATCGTGATGGGATCTGTCCTCGACGGCATCCCGGAGTCCTTCGTCCTGGGCCTGACCGTGCTTCAAGGCAGTGTCAGCGTCCCGTTGTTGGCCGGTATTGCCCTGTCCAACCTGCCTGAGGCGGTTTCGTCCTCCAGCGGTCTCAAGGCTGCGGGGTGGCCGAGCGGGCGTGTCTACAGGATGTGGTCAGCCGTCATCCTTGTCGCAGGGCTGTCGGCCGCTTTGGGATACCTGATCCTGGACCCGGCCAGCGGACTGACCGGCGCACTCACACAGGCGTTCGCTGGTGGCGCGCTGCTGGCGATGGTGGCGGACGAGCTGCTCCCCGAGGCGTACGAGGTCGAGGGTGTGCTGACCGGGGTGTTGGTGGTGGCGGGGCTAGCCATCTCGCTCATGCTCGGCGCACTCTGACCAACGCCGCACTGCGCCGGCGATCCAAGGAGCTGCCAGGCAGATCAGGTGCGTTGTGGCCCGCATAGGGACGCTCCCGCCCAGACCGCCCGATCAGCGGGTCTGCGCGTGCGTTGCCACGGAGAAGGTCCGCCCCTAGATCGGATCGCCCCGTGTGCCGGACCCGCGGTTGCGGCGCTCGCGAATCGCGTAGACAAGTCCGAGCAGGACAATGCCGAAAACGGCCAGAGCGATGAGCCACCACATGTCTGCCTCCCCGCTGAGACGTCTCCAACGGGACGCCCGCACAGCCCGAACTCACGTCGTGGATGAGCCTACCTGTTGCTGCATGGCTGGCAGGTCGAGATCATCTTGCTACAGCCAGGGTTCTGCTCAGGACACACTCTCGTTGAGTCGGCGCACCCTCAGGCAATGGGGCAGTCCGCTTGCGTGGAACGAACCAGCTTCGATGGGATGCGACGTGCTGGAGGGTGCCCGGCTCACCACGACGCGGCGATCCGAAGTCTCGGCGGGAGCCCGGTGTGGATCGGGAGTCGAGGCCGCGTCACGCGGTCAAGCGCTTCAGCGCACGCCGTCCCCATCGGTCGACGCAATACGTCAGCGCCTCGTCGATGCCCAGTTCCCGGGTCGAGTTCCCGACACGCACGTACAGGGCGGCGGGCTGGCCCTTCGCGGAACGCACGAAGACGGGGCGCGTTGCCGGCGGCGCGGAAACCCGGCACACGTCGTGCCCGTCGACGACGGTGAACTCGACGTGCAGGGTCGCTGTGGCAAGAGGCCCCATGCTCTTGATGAGCAGGTCCCGCAGCCAGAGCTCGAAAGGGTCGCGTCCAGGAGCCTTGAGCAACGGGTAGTCGTCCTCGATGCCAGTCACGCCGCCGTCGTCCGAGACTCCGATCAACAGGATCCCGCCCTCGGCGTTGAGAAAACCAGCCAACGCCCTGACGATGGCGTGCTCGACCCGCTCGTCCCGTCGGCCGCTGTGTCGGTTGTAGCGTGCCGACGACTTGAACTCAACAGATCCCGACTCTCCGGCGGCCATCAGCTGCCTCGTGGTGCTGCGCGGCAGGCGCCGTCGGGCCTGCCAGCGTTCCATTGCGAGCAACGCCAGCACCGTGACGGCGAGAGCCACTCCGGCGGCGAGAACGGGGTGTGGAGTGCCGGCGAACCCGGCGAACAGCGTTCCACCGGCTGCCCCGACGAGCCCGCCGACCACTGCCTCGGACCAAGACAACCGGACTCGGCTTCGCAACAGCGCACGGCCAAGGAAGCCCAGACCGATTCCGGCGATGAGCGAGGCGGCCACCGCCAGGAACTGGTCAGGCATCGTCGCCCTCGGTCCAGCCCGCGCGAGTGACCCGTGGCTTCGACCCCCGACGGCGTCGAGATGGTACCGAGTGAAGGCCCGGCCCACTGCAATCGTGGTGGCCGCCCCCCGCATCGCCATGGGCCTCGGACACGATGCCTCCCTTCCACGAACCGTGGGATCGCCCGGGCTCCCGGCCGCACCATCCCGGCACGTCGGCAGCCTTCATGGCGCCCTCCCGGCACACGCCGGTGGTCCTCCGCAGTCTCTCCCTCCTGGGACCGGCTGGCGAGGACCTCGATACCTGTGCCCTGTTGACCGGTGCCGGGCTGGGGTTCTGGATACCCAGCAGTCAAGAACGTTGACGGGGCGCGTCGGGGGTTCGCGCAGGGCGTCGCTGACTCGCGTGCTGGGAGTCAGGGCGTCACGAGAGAGCCTTGGCCTTCAACGCCTCGAACTCTGCCTCGGTGATGGCCCCGGAGTCCAGCAGCGCCTTGGCGTCAGTGATCTGTTCCGCAACGCTCTTCGACGAGCCCGCGACGTCCTGGATGTACTTCGCCTGCATCGCCTGCATCTCGGCGGCCGACGCCAGCTGTCGTTCGGTCATGCTTCGTCCGCGTGCGATGAGGTAAATCAGGGCGCCCACCCACGGCACGAGCACGAGCAGCACCACCCAGCCCGCCTTCCCCCAGCCGCTCAGCGACCTGTCGCCGAACAGGTCGAACAGGCACCGGAACCACACGAACAGTGCCGCGATCCAGATGAAGAACCAGAAGCTCCAGAGGAGCACGTCCCAGAAGTCGGTCGTGATCGAGTCCACGTGACACCCCTCGCACTCGGTTCAGGCCCTGTCGGGTTGAGAGCCCGCTGCCACCCAGAGTCCCAGAGGACGATGGACACGACTGCGATGACCGGCGGCGTGTCGAACGGCCGGTTTGCCGTGACCCGCTTTCGCGGCGCGAGTGGATGACTCAGGGCGGCGCCGGATCCACTCGTGCTGCGTCTGGACGGTCGGGCGACGCGTCGTGGGTTCGGTAGTCACCCGGGAACGAGACGGGTGCGCCCGGTGCGACGCTGAACGACGCGCCGTGGTGGCGCGCGTGTACGCGTTCGCCCTGTCGAACGGAGTAGGTCACGAGGTGCGCCTGGATGTCCACGTCCAGCTGGCTGCCTTTGATCTGCAGGGGGAACCTCAGCCGGTTGGCGCGCGTCGGGAGGATGGGCGCGAACGAGGTGTCGCGCCAGCGGTAGCCGCCGAATCCATAGACGATAGCCATCCAGGTTCCGCCTGCCGATGCGACGTGGACGCCGTCGCGGAGGTTGCCTGCCGTGTCGGCCATGTCGATGGCGACGGCGTCCACGAGGTACTCCTCGGCCGTGCGGTACTTGCCGACATCGGCGGCGGCGATCGCCTGGATGCACTCGGACAGCGACGAGTCCCCGGTGGTCAGCGGGTCATAGTAGTCGAAGATCCGACGTCGTTCCTCGGCCGTGAATCGCTCAGGGAGCAGCACGGTGGCGAGCACGACGTCCGCCTGCTTGATCACCTGGTGTCGGTAGATGACCAGCGGGTGATAGTGCAGCAGCAATGGGTACCGGTCCGGGGACGTGCCGGCGAAGTCCCAGGGCGGCAGGTCCAGGAAGTGGTCGTCTTGCAGGTGCACGCCGACGGAGTCGTCGTACGGGACGTACATCCTTTCCGCCGCGCGTCGCCAGGTCGCCTCCTCGTCATCCCGTAACCCGATGCGGTCGGCCAGCTCGCGGTGGTCGTCCGGTGATTCACGGCGAAGGCTCTGCACCGCGTCGGCGGCGGTGCTGAGGTTCTCGGCTGCCATCAGGTTGGTGTAGAGGTTGTTGTCCACGACGGTGCTGTACTCGTCGGGTCCGGTCACCTTGTGGACCATGAACCGGCCGTCGTGGCGGTCGGAGAAGTGTCCGAGGTCCGTCCACATGCGGGCGGTTTCGACGAGCAGCTCAACGCCGTGCCGGAACAGCAGGTCGGTGTCGCCGGAGACCGTGACGTACTGGTCGAGGGAGTAGGCGATGTCGGCGTCGATGTGGTACTGAGCGGTCCCCGCGGCGTAGTACGCGGAGGCCTCCTGTCCGTTGATGGTTCGCCACGGGAACAAGGCCCCCGAGCAACCCACTTCGCGCGCGCGGCGGCGGGCGTCGGGCAGCATCCGGACGCGGTGCATGAGAAGACTCCGGGCGACCTGGGGTGATGTGTGTGTCAGGAACGGAAGGAGATACGTCTCGGTGTCCCAGAAGTAGTGGCCCTCGTAGCCCGTGCCCGTCAATCCTTTTGCCGGCACTCCGTGGCCCTCGCATCGCAACGACGCCTGCATCAGGGTGAACAGCGTGAAGTGCAGCGCCTGTTGAGCCCCGGGGGTGCCCTCCCAGAGCACGTCGCTGCGCTCCCAGAAGTCGGTGACCGCGCGCTCGTGGTCGGCCATGCACGCGTCGTATCCGCTTGTGGATGCCTGCTCGAGCGTCAAGCCGGCACGGTCGGCCAGCTGCTCCGAGCTATCGGGGCCGTAGTGGTACGCGAGCCACTTGGTGATCGTGGCCGGCTCGCCGACCGGGGCCTCGACCTCGAACACGACCAGGGCCCGGTCGCCGTCAGTGTGGGCGTTGACAAGCCGCGTGCCTTCAGCGAAGTCGTGGGCCATACCGGCGGCGACTGCCAGGTTGCTCCGAGGGGCGCGGTAGGTGCAAATCACCTCCGCGCCGGCGACGCGCTCCGCCTCGGGTTTCAGGACGTTGGCCGGAGTTCCCCGGCCCTGCCTCGGATCGTCCGCCTCCACGGCCTGTTCGGGCGGGGTGGCGAGCTCGGACGAGAGCACCAGCCGGGCGGGTGTGTCGAGCGCGGTCACCTGGTAGCGGATGCCGACGAGGTGGCGCTGGGTGAGGGAGACGAACCTGGTGCTCGTCACTCGGAATCGGCGCCCGTCGGGCAACTGGTAGACCACCGTCCGCTCGAGGACGCCGCGCCGCATGTCCAGGACCCGCTCGTACTGCCGAACCTCCGTCGTGGTGCAGTCAACGGGGTCATTGTCGACGAGCAGCCGGATCATGGTGCCGTCGGGAACGGGTGTGATGGTCTGGCCCGTCGTGGCGAATCCGTGGGCGGGTTCGGGGTAGACGATCGGCCACGTCTCGTGGAACCCGTTGAGCAACGTCCCAGGACGGTACGCCGGCGCGCCCTCGTCAAAGGACCCCCGAACGCCGACGAAGCCGTTCGAGAGCGCGAACAGCGCCTCGGTCTGCTCGATGAAGTCGGGGTTGAACGTCCGCTCCACGAGCCGCCAAGCGTCCGGCGGGTAGTCGCCCGTGGCGGAGACGATGCGTCGCGCAGCCGCTTGGAGGCGGTGGGCGCGCGGTCCGGCTCGATGGATGTCCTCGTCGCTGTCGGCCAGGAGCTGGCCGAGGTCGGTCACCACGATGTCAGCACCGCTCTCGAGGAGCTGCTCGGCATGCCCGTCCCGGTCGACGCCGATGACGAGTCCGAAGCGACCCGCCCGACCCGCCTGCACGCCTGCGATCGCGTCCTCGACGACCACCGCCCGCCCCGCGACGACGCCGAGCTGGCGTGCTCCCTCGAGGAACAAATCTGGTGCCGGTTTGCCCGGGAGTCGTAGCTCGAGCGCCGTCTCACCGTCCACGCGGGCATCGAAGAGGTTGGTGATCCCTGCGTAGTCCAGGACGGCCTTGCAGTTGCGACTGCTCGAGACCACCGCAGTCTTGAGCCCTGCCTCACGGAGCTCGCGGACCCAGGCGACGGACCCCGGGAACGCCTCTACACCGACGCGCGCGAGCTCGTCCTCGACCAACCTCTGCTTGCGGTTCCCCAGCCCCCACACCGACTCCTCGTCCGGCGGGGAGTCGGGGCTGCCTTCGGCGAGCCGGATCCCCCGGGCCGACAGGAACTCGCGGACACCGTCCTGGCGGGGCTTACCGTCGACGAACGTCGCGTAGTCGTGGAGCTCGTCGAAGGGGTCCGTACGGGTTCCGTGCTGCCTGTCCCAGGACCCCAGGAAGTCGTCAAACATCCGCTTCCAGGCCGCAGCGTGCACGGTGCGCGTGGTGGTGAGGACTCCGTCGAGGTCGAACAGCACTGCATCGAAGTCCTGCGCGGTCACGGGCGGGGGCATTAGCCGGTCTCGGCCCAGTCGCCCAGCGTCCAGTCGCGCACCTCCGGCATGTCCTCGAGGTTCTCCACGACGTAGGCCTCGTGCTGGGCGAGACGCTGTCTGCACCACGCGGTCAGGTCGTCGGCTCCGCTCGGCACTCGGCGCGCATTGTTGAGCGCGTCCATGACCAGGTGGTACCGCGACGCGCGGTTGCGCACCACCATGTCGAACGGCGTGGTGGTGGTGCCCTCCTCGACGAAGCCGCGCACACGGAACCGGTCGGCATCAGGGCGGCCGTGCACGAGCTGGTGGATGGCGCCTGGATAGCCGTGGAAGGCGAACACGACGTCGATGTCGTCGGTGAAGAGCTTGGTGAAGGTCGCCTCGTCCATGCCGTGCGGGTGGTCCTTGCGCCGCGGCAACGACATCAGGTCGACGACGTTGACGACGCGGGTGCGCAGGTCCGGCATGCGTTCACGCAGGATGCCGGCCGCGGCCACGGTCTCCATGGTGACGACGTCGCCCGCGCATGCGAGCACGATGTCCGGGTCACCGCCATCGTTGCCGGCCCAGCTCCAGACTCCCGCGCCCCGCGCACAGTGCTCCACCGCGTCATCGATCGCGAGCCATTGGAGCTGTGGCTGCTTGTCGATGACGACGACGTTGACGTACGACCGGGAGCGCAGGCAGTGGTCGGCTACCGACAGGAGGCAGTTCGCATCCGGTGGCAGGTAGACCCGGCCGACGCTGCCGCGTTGGGTGATGACGTTCTGGATCAGCCCGGGACCCTGATGGCTGAACCCGTTGTGGTCGTTGCGCCATGCTGTCGAGGTGAGCAGGATGTTGAGGCTCGGGATCTTCTCCCGCCAGCCCAGGTGAGCCGCCTCCTGCAGCCACTTGCTGTGCTGGATCGTCTGCGACGCACTCACCATGGCGAAGGCCTCGTACGTCGCGAACCAACCGTGCCGACCCGTCAATGTGTAGCCCTCGAGCCAGCCATGGCAGTTGTGCTCCGAAAGCACCTCCATCACCCGGCCGTCACGCGACAGCGAAACGTCGTCCGGCGTGACAGATTCGGCGAACGCTCGGTCAGACACCTCGAAGACCGCGCCCAGCCGGTTGCTGTTGGTCTCGTCGGGGCAGAACAACCGGAAGCTGTCGGGGTTCCGCGCATAGATGTCCCGCATCATCTCGCCGAGCTTGCGCGTCGATTCTGCCCGAGTTGCGCCAGGGTCCGACACGTCGACGGCATAGTTGCGGAAGTCCGGCAGGTCGAGGTCCCGGGTGAGGAGGCCGCCGTTGGCGTGCCGGGTAGCGCTCATCCGGAGCTCGCCCGTCGGGTTGGCCCGGCGTACCTGCTCGGTCGGGGCACCGTTCTCGTCGAACAACTCATCGGGACCATAGGACCGCATCCACTCTTCCAGCACGCGCAGGTGGTCCTCGTTCCCGCGCACTCCCGAGAGGGGCACTTGGTGTGCCCGCCAGGTCCCCGCAACCTGGACGCCGTCGACGACCTCCGGCCCGGTCCAGCCCTTCGGTGTGCGCAACACGATCAGTGGCCAGCGTGGACGGCTGCCGTCCCAACGGCCGCTGCGGGCATCCACCTGGATGCCGCGGATCGCCGCCCAGGCATGGGCGAGCGCGTCGGCGAAGCGGTGGTGCATGCCGGGAAGGTCGTCGCCGGTGACCTCGATGACGTCGTACCCGTGGCCCTCGAGCAGCGAGCGCAGCTCCGCGGGGTCCTTCCGCGCCAGCACGGTTGGGCCGGCAATCTTCGCTCCGTTGAGGTGGAGGACCGGGAGCATCGCTCCGTCCCGCGCCGGGTTCAGGAAGGAGATGCCCTTCCAGGAACCCTCGAGTGGACCGGTCTCTGCCTCCCCGTCGCCGACCACAGCCAGCGCGATCAGGTCCGGGTTGTCCATCACGGCGCCGAAGGCGTGCACGAGCACGTAGCCGAGCTCGCCACCCTCGTGTATGGAACCCGGTGTGGGGACCGAGACGTGGCTGGGGATACCGCCGGGCGCGGAGAACTGGCGGAACAGTCGCCGGAGCCCTTGCTCGTCCTGCGTGACGTTTGGGTAGGTCTCGGTGTAGGTGCCCTCAAGGTAGCCGGCGGCGACCAGGGCCGGCCCACCATGACCCGGCCCGGCCAGGTAGATCATCTGCTGACCGGTCCGCTGGATCACCCGGGACGCGTGCGCGTAGACGAAGGACAGCCCGGGGCTCGTGCCCCAATGCCCGAGCAGCCGAGGCTTGATGTGCTCCGACGCGAGGGGCTCGCGGAGGAGTGGGTTCGCCTTCAGATAGATCTGGCCGATAGTCAGGTAGTTGTTGGCCCGCCACCAGGCGTCCAGCGCATCGACCTCCTCGTCAGAGGGCCGGGCCAGGTGCTCGACGAGGTCAGCCGAGGGGCGCGAGGCCGGGTCGATGTTCGTCATGGGGGCTCCTTCCGGGGGACGGACGCCGCGGTCCCGGCCAGATCTCCCGCGTCAGCCGGGCGCTCTGCACGTACTCGCATGCCTCGACGACCATGGTCCGAGGGACGCAACATCACTGCCTCCCACGCACCACAAACTCATCGGGGCTGCCCGAGCAAGCCGGCGCGTCGTCCATACTCGGCACGATCGGGGCGCCAACATCGGCGCGGCTCCCCTGAAACGGGCGACTCGTCACCCTCCGGGGTCACCGGGCCGGAGCCTGCGACGGAGCGCCCTGCTCCTCGCCGGGTACGTCGCCGCGATCGCCCTGGCCGGCACCGCCATGCTCGGGAGGCGTGTTGTCAGCTGAATGCCGCCACCTCGGCCGGATCGTCGACTAGCGGTGATCGCGGCCGCGGCCGCACTGGTCACACCGGCCGTGGCGACAGCGACGGCGCCCCCGCCGAGCAAGGAGTCGTCACCTCATTCGTCACTCCTGTCACCGCCCGCCGTGTCTTCCTCATTAGTCGGATACGTCACCTAACATGCTCCGCATGCAGACTTCGTCGGCTGCCGCGTCAGCACCCCGGGCGGCCGCTCCGCGCTCGCTCACGGGCGTGGGGCGCCAATGTCCCAGTGACCGTTGGATGGACATTGGATGACCGACGACAGCTGATCCGACGAGAAACGACGAGGGGTCCGGCGCGATTCGCGCTGGACCCCTCGTCGTGTTGAGTCAATGCTCTACTGCGCGACAGCGGACGCCACCGTGAAGAAGTCGGTCGGCATGGCGTGTTCTAGTCGCCAGGTGATCGCGATGGGTCGATCGCCGGTGTGGCTGACGTAATGGGCCGGGCCGAGGAAGAGATACGGCGAGGTCCCGAACTCATCCTTCTGTTCGTGCCGCGCGAAGATCAGCACGCTGCTCGAGCCGGTGAGGTAGCGCTGGCCCGTCTTCGAATTGATCGATGTCGTGGACTGCGATTCCCAATGGAAGAGTGTCGGTGAGATCGGGTAGTCGCGGTACATGGTCGTGGGCGAGTAGGCCGCCTCAGACTTCTTGAGGGTCACGAAGAACGCGTCAACGTTGATGTCGGGGGAGTGCCACACACCCTCGCGGAAGCTGTTCGGGTTCCGAGGAAAGTCGAGGGCGGCCAGGATCTCCTCCCGCTGATAGCGAGCGTGGACGCGAAGTGGGATGTGCGCGAGAGGGCCGGCGAGGTCGAGAGCCACGTGCCGGGCCGCGTCGAAGGACAGGTCGACGACTGACGCGATCTCCTTGCGGGTGGCCGCCTCTGCACGCAGAGCACGGAATCCCTCGCCGTACGACGCGTGACCTCCGCCGTCGTTCCAGAGCGAGAAGTAGAGCATGCGAGCGAGCCGCTGCTCGTGGGGCGACAGGGAGTCGTAGTCCGCTGCATCGTCCGTGAGAAGGCTGAGGTAGGCGTGAGCGCGCTCCTGGTCGTCGACGTGAGCGAATGCGCGCACGCGCTTGAGAAGAGCGTCCTCAAGACTCGAGCCAGGGGCTGTCGGCAAGCCGGCGTCCTTTCGGAGCCGCGTCCAGGAATGGCTGCCGCGCCTCAGGATGTCGCTGAGCTCAACCCCGGACTCACCGAGGAACGTGGAGAGATCGCTCTCACCGTGGGCGCGGAGTTCGGTGACGATCTGCTGCCAACGGTTGGCGATTTGCGAGCGGATGTTCTCGAGCACGATCGTTTGGGACTGTCGATCCATCTCGATAGAGCAGCCGGCGGGGAGGAAGGGGAAGCCTTCCTTGACCTGCCGCTCGACACCTGCTCGCGTCGTACCAGTGAGGGCTCGCAGCTTCTTGTCGAAGCGAAACTCTCTGCGGTGATAGCCGACGAAGTCCAGGACCGTGAGCACCGCCTTGTCGCGGGTGCGGCGCAGCCCCCGTCCAAGTTGCTGGAGGAACACGGTCGCGCTCTCGGTCGGGCGGAGGAACAACACTGTGTCGACATCGGGGATATCGAGTCCCTCATTGAACAGGTCTGCGGCGAACAGGATATTCACCCTCCGTGCCCGCAAGTCTGCGAGCGCACTTGCCCGCTCCTGGCGAGGTGTCTGCCCACTGACTGCCTGGGCCGGGATGCCGGCCTCGTTGAAGACCGAGGCCATGTATTCGGCGTGCGCGACGCTGACGCAGAAGCCGAGCGCACGCATCGCACCCACGTCGGCGACCTTGTCCCGGAGTTGGTTCAATACGATCCGGGCACGGGCGTCGTTGCCGGTGTAGACGTTGCTGAGCTCTGCCTCGTCGTACCGTCCCCGCGACCAGGTGATCGAGCGGAGGTCGGTGCCGTCCGCCGCAACGAAGTAGTGGAACGGGCACAAGAGGTCGGCGCCGAGTGCATCCCACAGCCGCAACTCGGCCGCAGTGCGACCGTCGAAGAAAGACCGCACGTCCGTGCCGTCGGTGCGTTCGGGAGTGGCCGTGAGGCCGAGCAGCTCCCCGGGGCGAAGGTGATCCAAGATGCGTCGGTAGGTGCGCGCCTCGGCATGGTGGAACTCGTCGATGACCACGACCTCGAAGGCATCGCGAGGGATGTTGGTGACGCCGTACGCCGTCAACGACTGCACGCTCGCAAAGACGTGTTGCCATCGCTCGGGGCGTGCGCCACCTACGTAGAGCTCGCCGAAGTCGCCGTCTCCCAACACCTCGCGGTAGGTGCGCAGCGACTGTTCCAAGATCTCCCGCCGGTGAGCCACGAACAGCAGCGTCGGCCGCTCTCGTCCCTCACAGAGCCGTCGATAGTCGAGCGCGGCGATGACGGTCTTGCCCGTCCCGGTCGCGGCCACGACAAGGTTGCGGTGGCGATCGTGCACGACCCGTTCCACTTGGATGGCGTCGAGCATTTCCTGCTGGTACGCGAACGGCCGGACCTCGAGCCCAGAGATGGAAATGGTCAGGCGATCACCTGCTCGGGCGCCACGCGCTGCATTGAGCGCGTCGTCGAGGCGGTCGCGGTCACTTTCAGGGTCGTACGCTTCGAATTCCGAGCTATTCCAATAGGAGTCGAACGTCGCCTCGAACTTCTGGAGCAGGGCAGGTGTCGCCCGCTGGGACAGTCGCACGTTCCACTCAACGCCATCGAGCAGCGCGCTCGTCGACAGGTTCGACGACCCAACGTAAGCCGTGTCGAATCCGGTGTTGCGTCGAAACAGCCAGGCCTTGGCATGGAGGCGGGTTCGTGCTGCGTCGTACTGCACCTTCACCCCTGCTCCGAACTCGCGCACGAGTCGGTCCAGCGCCTCCCGCTCGGTGCCGCCGATGTAGGTGGTCGTGACGACGCGGATGGGAACGCCGGCCGCCTGGGCCAGCCGCAGCGGATCTTCGAGCAGGCGCAGGCCGCGCCACATCACAAACGCGCACAGCAGGTCCACTGAGTCCGCGGACTCGATCTCTGCTTTGAGCTCGGCAGCAAGGGATGGCTCTCCATGGGCATTGGTCAGGAGGGCGGCTTCGTTGAGCGGCGTCTTCGGGCGCTTGCCGTAGCGCTGGACTTGTCCGGGGGCAGAGGGACGACGCACGGCGTGAAGTTCCCGCATGGGATCCACCACGCGCGGGCCGGCCTGGTCGATCGCTTCAAGGAGATCGTTTGCCAGTGCGAGTTTCCGGGTCGGGTCCTTTTCTGCGTCGAGCCGACGCTGGATGGCCTCCGCCAGATGACGAGTGAGGACGTGCGACTGGTCTGCTGGATCGACCTTGGCCAGTTCTGCCTCACGATCGACGAGGAGATTCAGGTCGTGAGCGACCATCGTGGTCAGAATCGACTCATACAAGCCTTCGTGCACCGTTCCCCCTATCCCGAGCGTCTGAGCTTGCCAGATCCGTGATCCGAAGACCGGCAACTCGATGAGGCTGTCGGTGGTCGCGGTTACGGTGGAACCAAGGTCGAGAACACAACGGGGGGTTGTGATGGGGGACGAGACGGGGGCGACTGCGCCCTACGAGTGGCGGACGGACGAGGCGTGGGCGGAGTTCCGCCGGCAGCTGGCCGACCACGTCGCTGGGATGCGGGACGACGACCTGCTGCACATCGAGCTCGAGCAGGCGCGGGACGAGGACGCGCTGGGCGGGGTCGCGCCGTACCTGCAAATGGTGGCGTGGGGCGAGGGGGCGATCCGGGCGGAGGTGTGCTCCAACACCTACCTCGACGACCGGTTCCGGCTCGGCCAGGGGCAGGAGCGGCGGCTGGTCGAGCTGGGGTGGGAGCTGCCGACGTACGGCCGCGACGACGAGCCCGACCACGGGTCGCCGCTCTGGTGGGCGGACGTCGAGGTGCGCGAGGCGGACCGGCTGGCCGTGATGTGCGTGGGGGCGCTGCGCGAGGTGTACGGCTGTCCGCACCCGGCCTTCCTGGTGGTCGACGGGTTCGACCCGGTCGGGTTCACCGCGCCCGAGCCCCACGAGCTGCCGCCGGCCGAGCCGGTGGAGCCGGCGCTGGTGATGCCCCAGGACCGGGACGAGCTGGTGGAGGCGGTCGACCGCGCGCTCGGGCGGGTGTACGGCGAGCCGGTCAAGCACGACTCCGACGGCGACGTGCCGATCGTGCTCGGAGAGTCGATGCTGTTCATCCGGGTCTCACACGAGGAGCCGATGGTCGAGCTGTTCGCCGACCTGGTGATCGGCGTCGAGGACCGGGAGGCGGCGGCGCGCGAGGTGGCGCTGCTCAACCGCAACCTGCTGTTCGGCACCGTGATCCTGCGCGACGACGACACCATCGCGCTCAAGCACTTCCTGTACGCGACGCCGTTCGTGCCGCGGCAGTTCCGGGCGGTGCTCGACCGGATGATCTCCGACCTCGACCGCAACGCCGCCGACCTGGTGGCGCGCGTCGGTGGGGAGCGTTTCCTGTCGCCGGCCCGGTTCGCGCCGGCGACGCCCGACGACGACGAGGTCGAGCGCCTCTACCCGCCGGTGGCGACGCTGCGGGAGCTGCTCGCGGCCGGCGAGGTGGACCCGCGCACGGTGGCCGCCCTGTTCGACGGCGACCTGGACCTGATCACCGAGCAGATCGAGGCGCTGCGCCAGGAGCCGCCGTCCGAGCTCGACGTCGCCGAGGTGATCGCCGCCCTGCAGGCGGCGCTGCAGTTCGTCGCCGTGCGCCGGTCCCGCGAGCTGTGGGACCGGACCCGGCGTCCGGCGCCGCGGCCGCGTCCGACCTCGCACCAGCCGCCGCTGCTCTCGTCGGACGACGTCGGCGAGCGGACGCTGGACCTGGGGGCGGAGTCGTGATCAACCCGATGATGCTGCCGCCCGACCAGTGGGGCTCCGACGAGCCGGCGCCGCCGTACGACGTGCCGCGGGGCACCTGCCCGCGCTGTGGCTCCGACCAGGTCGTCCACCTGGTGATCGGGATGCCGGCCAGCCCCGAGGAGTTCGGGTCCGGACCGGACTGGGTCAGCTGGGTCGGGTGCATCCACCCGGGCTTCGACCGGTCCTGCGCCGACTGCGGCCACACCTGGGACGCGCGGCTCGACGGCGCGAACGACGAGTGACCGGAAACGCCGGCGCGGGCCGGGACCTCGTGACAGGGTGCGCGCCATGGTGCAGCTGATCCCGGAGGAGCCGCAGTTCACCACCACCTCCGAGCAGGAGGTGTGGCAGCGGCTGCGCGACGGCCTCGGCCCGGACGACGTGGTGATCGCGAACCTCCGGCTGACCGACGAGACCAAGGACCACGAGGCCGACCTGGTCGTGCTCATGCCTGACCTCGGGATCGTCGTGGTCGAGGTCAAGGGCGGCAGCGTCTGGTGCGACGCCGAGGGGTGGTGGCAGCAGGGCCGGGGCCGGAAGAAGCCCATCGACCCGGTCACGCAGGTGCGCACCACGAAGTACGCCGTGCGCGACTACGCCGCCCGCGACCCCCGGTGGAACCACCGCAACCATGTCGCATGGGGCCATGCGGTCGTGGTGCCGTACTCCTCGTTCCCCGCCGACTGGTCGACCCCCGACTGCCCGCGCTGGACGCTGCACGACCGCGACGACCAGGCCGACCTCGCCGAGCGGATCCGGGACAACGCGCGCAAGGCCGCGCAGGGCAAACCGGCGCCGACGTACGACGACGTCGTGGCGATCACCGACATCCTCACCGGCCGGCTGGCCCTGTCGTACGACGTGACCGCCGAGGCCGACGAACGAGCGGCGACCGCCGACCGGCTCACCCAGGAGCAGGCGGCGATCCTCGGCGTGACCCGGCTGCTCACCCGGGTCGAGGTGCGCGGCGGTGCCGGCAGCGGCAAGACCGTTCTCGCGCTGCAGCAGGCCAAGCAGCTCACCCACGGACGTTCGGACCGGAAGGCTCAGCGGGTGGCACTGCTCTGCTACTCCATCGGGCTCGCCGAGTACCTCAAGCGCGAGGTCGCCACCTGGCACCGCAAGGACCGTCCCGCGTTCGTCGGCACCTTCCACGAGTTCGGGAAGCAGTGGGGTGCCCCCGAGGGGGACCGGACCAACAGCGACTTCTGGGAGACCGAGCTGCCGGAGCTGATGGGCGACCTGGCCGAGGGGCTCGACGACAGGCAGAAGTACGACGCGGTCATCGTGGACGAGGCCCAGGACTTCGCCGACAGCTGGTGGCGGCCGGTGCTCAAGGCGCTGCGCGACGAGGAGCAGGGCGGGCTCTACGTCTACTCCGACGAGAACCAGCGGATCTTCGCCCGGTTCGGCCGGCCGCCGGTGCACCTGGTCCCGTTGGTGCTCGACCACAACCTCCGCAACACCCGGCAGATCCACGAGTCCTTCGGGCCGCTGGCGCCGTCGCGGATGTACGCCCGCGGGGGCGACGGGCCCGCCGTACGCTTCGTCGCCTCCTCACCGGAGGACGCGATCGGCGCGGCGGACGACGTGGTCGACGAGCTGCTCGACCGCGGCTGGCGGCCCGAGCACCTGGCGCTGCTCACCACCGGCCACCGACACCCGATCCAGGTGGAGCGCACCGACTTCCACGACCAGGACGGGTACTGGAAGACCTTCTGGGACGAGGAGGACGTGTTCTACGGGCACGTGCTCGGCTGCAAGGGCCTCGAGCGCCGGGCCGTGGTGCTCTGCGTCAACGAGACGCAGGCCCGGGACCGGGCCCGGGAGCGGCTGTATGTCGGGATGTCGCGCGCCACGGACGAGCTCGTCGTGGTCGGGGATCCGGAGCTGATCCGCCAGATCGGTGGCGACGAGGTGGCGCGGAGGCTGGGCCTGTGACCGTTGGGCCTGTGACCGTGATCCGCCGACCCCGGGACGCCTGTGACGAACAACGGCGCTCGCCCGTGACCTGATCCCTGGCTGCGGGCGCGCCGACCGATCACGGAGGCGTCACATGTCCCGCACCGAGAAGACCAGTCCCTACCTCGTCAAGCTCTGGGACGGCACCCTGCGCCGGGTCGCCGAGCACGACCACAGGTTCGGTGACTGCGACCTGCCGCAGACGCTGGCCGAGCACCGGGCGCGCTGTAACAGCCGCTGCCGCTGGGAGCTGCGGTACGACGGCACGCACATCTGCTGCTGCCAGCTCTGCCGGGCCCAGACCTGGGTGCGCAACGACCTGCGCGGCGAGCGCAACCGCGCCCGTATCCGGCTCGGCGAGGCGCTGAAGGAGTACCGGGGGAGCGGCGACTGGGAGGACTGACCCCGGAGAGCCTGCCGGGTCAGGCGGCGTCGAGCTCGTCCAGCGGGATCGGCAGGATCTCCTCGTCGGTCGCGAGGTGCGTGGGCTCGCAGCGCACCCCGGCCCGCTGGGCCATCCGGAGCAACGCACCCGCCCACGCGCGGTCGTCGGGGCCGGCGGGTCCGGTGCCCGGCCGGCAGACGAGGAAGGCGACCCGGGCGCCGGGGACGTGCAGCATCTCGACGAGCTCGCGCAGGAAGGTGGCGCCGCCCTCGAGCTCAGGGTCGCCCGGCGGGTGGTCGAGCTCGTCGACCTCGATCACCTGCGGCACGACGTCGCCGCCGGCCTCGATCAACATGATCCAGAACCGGCGGCTGGTCCAGCCGAGCGGGCGGACGAGATGTCGCCAGGCGCCTTCGAGGTCGGCCTGGGTGTGGACGGTGGGGAGCTGTTCGGTCATGCCGACGAGCCTCGGCGATGAACGGCGCGGGCGCGAACGGTCATCCACAGGACGCCGGCGTGCGGCTCCACCAGGCGGTTGTCCACAGGAGGCAGACATGGTGGTGGCGTCGGCCGGGACAGGCGCCTTGGGTGGGTCCATGCCGAAGTCACGAGGTCGAGGAAGTCGCCGACACCACCAGCAACGCGGCCATGCGTCGCACCGCCGGCCGGGCGGGTGGAGCGGCGCGGAGGCTGTGGTGCACGCCTCCGGGTGCTCGTCGAGGTGAATGCCCGCGAACGCGCCGGGGACGCGGCGGGCGCGCTGGACCTGATGGAGCGATTCATGCGCGGCCCCGACGGCAAGGCGTTCTGGGCCTGCACCACAGAGCGATGGCTGCCTCGTGCCGTGCGGGAGGGTCACCTTGACCTGGCCACGGCCCGCGACCCCGACAGTCGGGAGGTACAGGTCGCACTCATGGACCACGACTGGGTCTACCGGCAGGCATTCCTCTACGAGTACGGCGGGCTCGCGCACTTCCTGTCGCACGGCGGGCTCGCACCTGCCCTGCGCAGGGCAGCGGACTCCATCGCCGACTGGGCGCGGGCGTCGATCGGTGCCTACCGGCTTGGGGAGGCGTCGCCACGCACCATCACCTGGACAGTCCTCAGCACCGGGGAGCACGTGAGGCAGTCAACCTGGGCTCCGCGGTCTCCCTGTCTCCGGGGGCCACGTCCTCGGCCGGCTCGTTCCGAGCGCTGCGGGTCTGCTCTTCGAGTCACCACCGCTGCCCGTCGACGAGTCCGTCGCGAGTGTGATCGGGTCCGACCCCTCGGACTGGCTGTCGGTCCTGACCGACGTCGGCACGGTGCGCACGGTCGCTGCGCCGGGCGACCTGTCTCAGCTGTTGACGGACGGGCCCACCCACGTCTGGCGCGGGCTTGCCGAGGACCACAGCACCGTGCTCGTCGACAAGTTCGGTGACCCGGATCCGGTGGGGGTGGTCGTCACCACCGAGGAGCTCGACCAGATGGCCGCTGACCTCGTGCTCGCTGCCATCGACGGGCGCGTGACTGACGGAGGTGACGTCGACCCGTGGCCGTGCATCGCAGCTGCGGCGGTCGCAGCCGACGTGTGGCCGCGTGTGCTGCAGGGCCTCGACCGTCACCAGGCCGCGTCCGTGGCCGGGCTCGGCCAGCGCCTCGTGGGGCCGGCGGCAGAGCTCTGCTGGCGAACGGCCCGCACATTGCGGTCGAGCGCCTGAGCGAGCAGGCCCGGACCTCTCCCGAGAGAGGCCCGGGCCGGGGGGAGGGTCGGCTCACAGGTGCCCGAGGGAGTAGACGGCCGGCTCGTAGACCGCCGCGCGGGCCAGGAACACGGCCGGGACGACGTGCGCCTTGCCGCAGAGCTGGACGGCGATCAACCGGCGGGTCGATGCGTCGACCGTGTCGGGCAGGTAGCACGTGGCCGGGGCCTTGGGAGCCACGGAGACCACGATGTTGGCCAGGCCGGGGTGCAGCTTCCGCTGGTGGGCGGAGTCGTCGCCCCCCTTCGCCAGCGGGAGGTGGCTGGTCGCCACCGCCGTGCCGTGCTCGTCGTCGTACATGTAGCTCCACGCGTTGACGTAGCCGGAGCTGGTCGCGCTCGTCCGGGTGGCGTCGTCGGCGTGCACGGCCTGGTCACGGACCTGCGCGTCGCGGCGCTGAGCGGCGTCGTACATGTAGCTCCACTTGTCGCCGGTCGGCTTCGACGTCGTGCCGCTGCCGTCGGCGATCGCCTGGGTGGCGTGCGCTCCGGTGGGAGCGAGAGCCAGGCCGGCGACCACGGCGGCGACGGAGAGGGAGGCGGCACGGCGGGCGGTGCGGGTGGTGTCTCGAACGGTGTGGCGGTTCATCACGGTGTCCCTTCGGTGGATCGGAATGTGATCCCCGAGATGTCCTCACGTCGGAGGGGCAGTGGTGGGGCGCGATACGCAGGTCTGGATCGGTGCGCGGTGGAATGACCCGCCTGACCAACCGCCATGGCGAAGTGGCGCCATGTCGCGGGCCTCAGTGCGGCAGCGGGCAGCGACCCGGGCTACGGCGCGCGGTGCGGCGCCGCGGGTGGGGCTCGGCGCTAGGCTCGCGAGCCATGAAGGTCTTCGGCAGGGAACTGGTCCTGGCACCCAGCGGCGAGGCGAGCCTCGCGAACCCCTTGGAGGAGTACTTCCTGAACAACAAGCGGCGACGGATCCACAAGTGGGTCCACTACTTCGAGATCTACCACCGGCACTTCGAGCGCTTCCGCGGGCGTCCTGTGAACATCCTCGAGTTCGGCGTCAACCAGGGTGGCTCGCTGCAGATGTGGCGCAACTACTTCGGGCGGCAGGCGTACATCAACGGTGTCGACATCGAACCCCGGTGCGCCGAGCTCGGCGGCCGACGGATCAGGATCTTCATCGGCGACCAGGAGGACCGCGACTTCCTCCGGTCGATCGCTGCGGAGATCGGCCCCATCGACGTCGTGATCGAGGACGGCGGCCACAGGATGGGCCAGCAGATCGCGACGTTCGAGGAGATCTACCCGCACCTCAGCGAGGACGGCGTGTTCCTCGTCGAGGACGTGCACACCAGCTACTGGCCCGGGTTCGGCGGCGGCTACCGCAAGCCGGACACCTTCATGGAGTACGCCAAGGGGCTGACCGACCAGCTCAACGCGTGGCACTCCCGGGAGGAGGGGTTCGCCGTCGACGAGTTCACCCGGACGACGAAGTCGGTGCACTTCTACGACAGCATCGTGGTGTTCGAGCGCGGCACGGTCGTGGAGCCGCACGCCGAGCAGCGGGGGAAGCGCCAGTTCAAGACGAAGTGAGCCGCTCGCCCGCCCGGGGCCGGCGCCCGTGCGGACGCACCGAGGACGCCGCTCGCGCTCGCTGATCGACCTCCTGCAGGGCCCGGTCCGGGGATGATCCCGGCGGTCGGTGGCGTTGAGGCAGGCGAGCACCGCTACACTGGCGGCAAGTCGGGTGACGTGCGCCCGGAGGATCTCCTCCCGCCGCACCCGGGCTCGCCCCGATCGTTGGGGGCGGCACAACAGTTCGAGGGACCGGGTCACCACCCGGAGCGCACGAGGGGCCGTGGGCCTCCCGGCTGCCAGCGGCGGCCGAGCCCGCGTGGTTCCGGCCTCGCACGTGCGGACGTATTGAAGGAGAGTCGATTGGCGGAACGCCAGCGTCGGTCCCGGGGCGGCACCCGGACCGCCCAGCGGGGCGGCAAGGGCGGGCAGAAGGGCTCGCAGCGCCGCGCCAAGGACAACCAGGGCATCATCCCGGTGCTCGCGAAGGCGGCCCGGGAGGTGGAGGGCCGCGTGCAGCGCGGCCAGGTCGGCGGCAGCGAGCGCGCCCGCTACCAGGCGATCGCGCTGCTCTCGCGCGAGGAGCGCGCCCGGGTGCGTGCCGACACCGAGGCCACCGACGCGCAGCGGGACGGCCAGCTCAAGCGGCTCGACGGCATCGCCACGATCCTCGCCCAGACCGCGGCCCGCGAGCCGTCGCTGTTCCACCTGCTCGACCCCGACGCGGTCGTCTCCGACGGCACCCGCAGCATCAAGCGCGAGATGGAGCGGTCCGGCGGGCTCGAGCCCACGCCCGACCCCGAGCCACTCGCCCCGGACGCCGCGACCGTCGTACGCACCGACAAGCAGGTGGTGCCGCAGTCCGTGGTCTCCGCCCAGCTCGCCAACCCGTTCCTGGTTCCCGACCTGTCGGCGACGGCGCCGCGGCCGCGCACCGGCAAGCTCTCCGGCTGGGAGCTGATCGGCCCGCTGCTCAACTCCTTCGAGCAGGCCGCTCCCGGTGCCTCCGCGTGCATGGAGCTGCCGCCGCCCAACGGCACCCACCCGCCGGCCGGCCTCGAGCTGATGGCGCACCAGTCCCGGCTTCTCGCCGCCGCCGCGAAGGGCCACCGCACCTTCCTGCTCGCCGACGAGCCCGGCCTCGGCAAGACCGCGCAGGCGCTGCTCGCCGCGCAGGTCGCCGACGCCTACCCGCTGCTCTGTGTGGTCCCCAACGTGGTCAAGACCAACTGGGCCCGCGAGGCCGCCCAGTGGACGCCGCACAAGAGCGTCACCGTCATCCACGGCGACGGCGAGGACATCGACGGCTTCGCCGACATCGTGGTCGTCAACTACGAGATCCTCGACCGGCACGTCGGCTGGATCGGCGACTTCGGCTTCCGCGGGATGGTCGTCGACGAGGCGCACTTCATCAAGAACAAGAAGTCGCAGCGCTCCCAGAACGTCCTCGAGATCTCCCAGCGGATCCGCCGCCGCATCGCCCGCCCGCTGATGATGGCGCTGACCGGCACCCCGCTGATCAACGACATCGAGGACTTCCGCGCGATCTGGCAGTTCCTGGGCTGGATCGAGGAGAAGACCGCCGGTCCCGACCTGATGTCGATGCTGGAGGAGACCGGGCTGACCCCGGCCGACCACGCGTTCTACCCGAAGGCGCGGCAGGCCGTGGTCGACCTCGGCATCGTCCGCCGCCGCAAGGTCGACGTCGCCGCCGACATCCCGGCTCGTCGGGTCGCCGACCTGCCGGTCGAGCTCGAGGGCGCGGTCGGCCGCTCGGTCCGCGAGGCCGAGAAGGAGCTGGCCCGCCGCCTGGTCCAGCGGTACGACGCCGCGCTGTCGACCCGCCGCAAGAAGGGCGAGGAGGTCGACGGCATCGACCGCGAGCTCGTGCACCGGGTCGCCACCTGGGAGCTCAGCGACGCCGACGAGGCCGGCTCGGGCGAGAACGTCTTCGCGATGGTCCGCCGGATCGGGCAGGCCAAGGCCGAGCTGGCCGCCGACTACGCCGCCCAGCTGGCCCGCAGCGCGGGCAAGGTCGTGTTCTTCGCCAAGCACATCGACGTGATGGACGCCGCGCAGGAGGTCTTCGACAAGCGCGACCTCCGTTGGACCGCGATCCGCGGCGACCAGTCGTCGACGGCCCGCCAGAAGGCGATCGACGGGTTCGTCAACGACCCCGACGTGCATGTCATCGTCTGCTCGCTGACCGCCGCCGGGGTCGGCCTCAACCTGCAGGTCGCCTCCAACGTGGTGCTCGCCGAGCTCTCGTGGACCAACGCCGAGCAGACCCAGGCCATCGACCGGGTGCACCGGATCGGGCAGACCGAGCCGGTCACCGCCTGGCGGATCATCGCCGCGCAGACCATCGACGCCCGGATCGCCGAGCTCATCGACAGCAAGGCCGGGCTGGCCGCGCGCGCCCTCGACGGGTCCGACGAGGAGGTCGGCTCGTCCGCCGACGTGCAGGTCGAGGCGCTGGCCTCGCTGCTCACCGAGGCGCTCGAGGAGCGCGGCGACGTGGAGGCCGACGAGCCGCTGGCGCCGCTTCCGGTGGCGGACTGACCGCACGCGACCCGCGGAGGGCGACGGTCACGCGGAGGCGAGACCGTCCGCCGCCCGCAGCCGGGCCGCGTCCAGCGGCTGCCCGGCGACGGTGAACAGCTCCTCGGCGAGGGCCGACAGCCGGGACGACTCGTCCCTCTCGCCGGTGGCCGCCGCCAGGTGGGCCTGGGCCTCTACCACGCTCGCCTCCCACGCGGTGCCGGCCCAGCGCGCTGCCGAGACCTGCGCCGCGTCGAGGTGGCGCCGGGCCGCGTCGAGCTCCCCCGCGTCGGCGCTGGCGATCGCCGCCGGCACCTCGAACATGACGTCGCAGAACGTGCACCGGTCGGTGTCGCCCAGCGCCATCTCGCCTTGCTCGACGGCAGCCATGGCCTCCTCCGGGCTCTCGGCCACCTCGATCAGCGAGCCGTGGATCCGCTGCATGAGATGGTTGCTGACCATCGACCAGCGGGCCAGCGGCAGAGCCCGTCGCAACAGCTCGCGCGCGCCGGCGCGGTCGCCCCGGGCCAGCCGGACCTCGGCCAGCCGCTGCAGCGAATGGGCCTCGCCAGCCCGCGCGTCGACGTCGCGGTGCAGTGCAGCCGCTTCGGTCAGGTCGCCCTCGGCCCGGTCGAGGTCGCCCATGAGCAGCGCCGCTTCGCCCGCCAGCGAGGTGGCGAACGCCGCCCCCCGCAGCGCGCCGTGGTGCTCGGCACGGCGCCGCAACTGCTCGGCGAGCCGGATCACCTCCGTGTAGTCCATCGGCCCGTAGAGGAGGTACTCCGCGACGCACAGGTGCGCGTCGAACACCGCGGTCGCCAGCGACGGGTCGTCGAGGGTCTGGCGCAGCTCCTGCCGGAACCGCTCGAACCACTCGCCGCGCTGGTGCGCGAGCAGCCCCTGCAGGGCGACCAGGTCCACGATCTGCCACGGGTCGTCGGGTGAGAGCACGGCCCGGGCCGCGTCCGCGGCGGCGTCCGCCGCGGTCAGGTCGCCGACGAAGTAGGCCAGGTTGCCGCGGGCCAGCAGGATCGGCCCGTCGGCTGCGTCACCGTCCAGCTCCAGGCCAGCCAGCGCCGCAGCAGCCGTGTCAAGGTCGCCACCGAACGTCGCGGCCCGGGCCAGTCGGGCCTGCACCAGGCGGTGCTCGGTGCCGGAGGTGACCGACAGGGCCGCCCGGTACGCCGGCACGGCAGCCGGGTCGGCCAGGGCCAGCAGCAGGTCGCCCCGGCGAGCCAGCAGGTGCGCCCGGTCGGTGCCGGTGGCGTGGTCGACGACGGCGTCGATCAGGGCCAGCCCGTCCCGGTACGCGCCCAGGGCGCCCGCCGTGTCGACCGCCCGTCGGGCGTGCGGCACCGCCTGCACGGGGTGCCCCGAGGCCAGGAACAGGCCGGCGACCCGGGTCGCCGGGGCGCCCCGCGCGGCCAGCGTCTCGGCCACCTCGCGCCCGGCCCGGGACCGCTCGTGCGCGGAGAACGTGTCCAGCACCGCGTCGCGGACCAGCGCGTGCCGGAACCGGTAGCCGGTGTCGGCCGGCTCCACGACCGCGGTGTCCAGCCCCGCGGCGAGCGCGGCGTACGTCGCGTCCTCGTCGAGGCCGCTGACCGCGAGCAGCTCGTCGGTGGTGAAGGCCGAGCCCAGCAGCGCCACCCGGCGCAGCGCCTCCAGGGTGGGCCCGCCGAGACCGGACAGCGCGACCCCGCCGCCGTCGCGCGCGGTCCGACAGGCCTCGAGGATGCGGAACGGCAGTCCGCCGGACACCGCCCAGATCTCCGCTACCGTCTCGTCGTCGAGGTCCGGTTGGAGCGCGGCCACCAGGCGGCGTACCGCCGGCTCGTCGAGGGGAGCCAGCGGCAGCACGTGTCCGATGCCGCGGGTGACCAGGCTGTCCTCCAGCTCGCGCAGGTGATGGCCGGGACGGGCCCCGAGCGCCACCACGACCTGCTCGGCGACCGCCACCCGGGCCAGGTAGTGCAGCAGTCGCAGCGACGCCTGGTCGGCCTCGTGCAGGTCGTCGACCACGAGCAGCAGCCCGTGGCCGCTGGCGGCCAGCCGGACCAGCTCGGCGGCCGCGACGAAGAGCCGCTGGTGCGCGGTCTCGCCGCTCCACCCGGCCTGCTCGCCGGACAGCGCCCGGTCCAGCTCCTGGCGGTAGCTGTCGTCGAGGCCGTCCAGCAGCCCCGGGTGCTGGCGGGACAGGTCGGCCAGCGCCTCGAGCACCGGGGCGTAGGGCCACGCCCCCTCCATCCGGGACGCCGCGCCCCGGCCGGTGCGCCAGCCGCGCTGCCGGGCCAGGGTGGTGGCGAGGTCGAGGACCGCGGACTTCCCGACCCCGGCCGGACCGGTCACCAGCAGCGAGCTGCCCCGGCCTGCGCCGGCCCGGTCCAGGTGCTCGCGTACGGCGTCGCCCGCGGCTCGGCGCCCGACCAGCCGGACCCCCGGCGTGCGCCGACCCGGGGGCGCCGCCGCCGACCCGATCCGCTCCTTGAGCCGCCGGGCCTCGGCACTGGGCACGGTGCCGAGCTCGCGGGCCAGCGCCTGCTCCATCCGCTCCAGCTGCCGCTCGGCGCCGCGGGTGTCCCCGCGGTCGAGGTGCTGGCCGGCCAGCGCCAGCCAAGCCGCCTCGTCCGTCGGGTCGACCCGAACGAGGTCGGACCAGCGCCCGGCCAGCCGGAGCAGGTCGCGGTGCAGGGCGGTGAGCGTTTCCCGCCACTCCGCGGCCCACGGCTCGTAGAGGTCCTCGGGCAGCAACGGGCCGGCGTACAGCGCGAGCGCGGCCGCCGCCTCCTCCGCCGAACCCGCGGCCAGCGCCGACTCGGCCCGGGACCGGAAGTCCACCGCGTCGACCCGCACCTCGCGACCGGGGAGCAGCGTGACCAGGTCGTTGCGGAGCACCACCGCGTCGGCGGCGACGGCGGGCGTGCCGGTCGGGGCCAGCGCCCGGCGCGCGTAGTGGGCCGCCTTGTGCAGCCGGGGGAGCGCCGCGTCCACCGGCACCGTCGGCCAGAGCGCGTCCACGACCTGCTCGCGGTGCAGCGTACGGCGCTCGGCCAGGGCCAGCAGCTTGACCAGCGCGGCGGCGCCCCGGCGCGACCACGCGGACTCGTCGACAGCCTCGTCGACGCCCGCACCGGCGCGCGCCAACGTGACCGAGAACGTCCCGAGCATGGCGATGTCGACATCCATGCGCGTGCCTTCTGCCGGGCCAGGGGTCGGACGACCTCAGGCTAGCCTCGCCCCTGCAGGCGAGTCATCGAGAATTGCGGGAGACGGCAGCGCCGCCAGCAGCTCCAGCTCGTCGCTCATCGCGGCGCTCAGGCGGCGCAGCAGCCGTTGTGCGGTCGGGATGTCCCAGGCGTACGACGCGATCTCGTCGCTCACCTCGAACAGCGCGGTGGAGAGCTCGTCGCGGCGCCGGTGGTACTCCCCGAGCGCGGGCCGCTCGAGGTCCCGGTCCGCCAGCGCGACCAGCAGCGCGCCGGCCAGCAGCTCGGCGTCGCGGAGCGCGTCGGTCATCCCGTGCGTGCTGATCGGGTCCTTGAAGTAGCCGGCGTCCCCGACCAGCGCCCAGCCCGGCCCCCACGGCCGGCGCAGGTACGCCGGGGCGCCCGCCCAGCCGTGGTAGCGGTCGACCCGGGTGGCCTCGCTCAGCCGCCCGGCCTGGTCCGGCGCCGCGGCGTGGAACAGGGCCGCGAACGCCTCGTCGGCGGTGCGCCCGAGCCGCAGCGTGCGCATCCGGTCGGGGGTGGTGGCCACGAACACGCAGTGGTGGCCGTCGTTGGTCGGGATCAGCCCGGCCGCCGCGCCGTCGCCGTACATCCACTCGTAGCCGGGTGCGTCCAGCCCCGCGACGTACGCGTAGCGGACCGCGCTGGCGTGCCGCCCGAGCCGCTCGACGTTCGCGCCGGCGGCCTCGGCGACCACCGAGCGGATCCCGTCCGCCCCCACGACGTACGCCGACCGGGCGCTGCCGGTGCGTCCGTCGCGGTCCTCGGTGCGGACGCCGGAGACCCGGCCGTTGCGGTCGCGGAGCAGCCCGGTGACCCGGACCCCGTGCCGGACCTCGGCCCCGGCCTCGGCGGCCGCCTCCGCCAGGAGCCGGTCGAGGACGTGCCGGCGGGGGGCGTAGAGCGCGTCGACGCCGGCCCCGGGCCGGATCGTCACGTGCACCGGCTCCTCGGCGATCCAGTGGAACGTCGTGCTGCGCACCGCCGGCGTGCCGGTGGCGACCAGCCTGTCGAGCAGTCCCCAGCGGGCCAGCTGCACGACGCCGCCGCGCATCAGGCCGTGCGTGGACAGGGTGTCGGTGCCGGGCTCGGCGCGCTCGAGCAGCAGCACCCGGGCGCCGGCGCGGGCCAGCAGCATCGCGGTGGAGGCGCCCGCGACCCGGGCGCCCACCACCACGACGTCGTACGTGTTCGTGCTCGTTCCGGTGCTCATCGCATCTCCAGGGCGGCGACCGCGGCCGTGTCGCCGGCCACGAGGTGGGAGACCACGTCGCGGGCGTCGTGCCGCGCCCCGTCCAGTGTCGCCGAGTCGCGGCGGTGCTGGAAGCGCTGCCCCACGACGTACAGGCCGGCGGCGGGGGTGCGGCCGCGGCACTGGCGGATGGTCCCGTCGAGGTCGGTGACCGGCACCCGCAGCCACGGGTGGTGCGGTCGGAGGCCGGTGGCGAGCACGACGCTCCCGAACCCCTCGACCCCGAGGTCGAGGGAGGTCCGGGCCGGCCCGAGCCGGACCGGCTCGGGCCGGTCGGCGGGGTCGACCTCGCGGGTGAGGCCGCTGGCGTCCACGTCGGCGTCGATCGCGTCGAGCAGGTCGTCCAGCTGCCGCTGCGCGGCCGCGACGCTGACCGGCAGGTCGTCGGCCAGGTCGATCCGGTGGCCGTCGGCGCCGCGCACCCGGCCGACCAGCTCGACGCCGACGTCCTGGAGCGTGTCCAGGCCGAGGCTCGTGCCGCGCGGGTCGCCCGGTTCGCGGCCGACCAGCTGGAGCGAGGTCTCCCGACGGGCCGCCACCGGGTCGGCGACGGTGTCGATGGTGCGGGCCAGCCGGCCGCTGCGGTCCAGCCACCAGCTCAGGTCCATGCCGCGGTAGCGGCGCGGGACCCGGGTGTGCCTCCCGACGGCGAGCACGACCCGGCGGCCGGACCGGGCCAGCTCGTCGGCGATCTGGACGCCGGACGCGGACGCGCCGACGACCAGGACCGCGCCGGACGGCAGGCTCTCCGGGTTGCGGTAGTCCAGCGCCGGGACCCGCCGTACCCCGGGGTGGAGGGCGTGGATCGCGGGTGGCAGCACGGCCCGGCTCCCCGGCCCGGTGGCGACGACGACGTGCCGCGCGGACCAGGTGCCGTCGGTGGTGGTGACCCGGTAGCCCTCGCCGGCCGGGGCGACCTCGAGGACCTCGCGCCCGAGGGCGAGCGGGGCGGCGGACGAGGCGGCGTACGCCTCGAGGTGGCCGACCAGCTCGGCCGCGGGCATGAAGCCCTCCTGGCCGGGGCCGCGGTAGCGCCAGCCGGGCAGCCGGCTCATCCAGCGCGGGGTCAGCAGGGTCAGGGAGTCCCAGCGCGTGCGCCACGACTGGGCGACCGCGCCGCGCTCGACCACCACGTGGTCGCGACCGGCGCGCCCGAGGAGGTGGCTGACCGCAAGCCCCGCGTGGCCGGCGCCGATGACGACGGTGTCGACGGTGTTCATGGCAGACCTCTCGTTTCTCGGACGCGCCGTCGGGTCAGCCGGTGACCACGTCGATGTGGACCGGGGTGGGGTTGGTGAGGGCGTCGTAGACGGCCGAGCGGTTGCGGGACTGCTCGACGATCTGGCGCAGGGTCTCCGCGTCCGCGTTGCCCTCGACGTGGAAAGTGACCTTGATCTGCTCGTAGCCGTTGCGGGCGCTGTCGGAGAGCCCGAGGATCCCGAGCAGGTCGATGTCGCCCTCGACGGTGGAGCTGACGTGGCTGAGGTCGACACCGCGTGCCGAGGCGATGTTGCCGATCCCGGCGGTGATGCAGGCGGCGATCGCGTGCAGGAGGTACTCCGCGGGCGTCGGCGCGCGGTCGCCGCCGACCAGGACCTCGGGGTGGTCGCTGTCCACCACGGTGACCTGGCGGTGGGCGAGCTCCTGGCCGGCGCCGAAGAAGCCCGAGAGCTCCGAGCGGCTGTGGGTGCCGGTCTGCCAGGTGTTGCGGGCCCGGAACTGGAACCGGGCGATGCCCGGGTTGTCGCGGACCGCGTCGAGGGTGGCGAACAGGGTCGGTACGTCGACGCCGTTGCGGGGCTGGGGCTGGGTGGTGACGGTCATGCTGGGTTCTCTCCTCGGTGGGTGGCCCCGGACGGTCCGGGGCCGGTTCGTTGGGTCTGGTCGGTGGGGCGGGTCAGCGCCGTCGCCGGCGGGACCGGCGTTCGAGCTCGGCGTCGTGGGCGTGGCGGCGCTCGGGGCGGCCGCTGACCCGCCGCAGCTCCTGCTCGCGGGCCCGGGCCCCGTCTCCGGTCAGGTGGTGCATGGCTTCCTCCAGGGGATGTGGTGGTGAACAGGAGGCAGCGTGCGTGAGCCGCCTTCCCTCGGCCTTCCCCGGCGGGAGGCGCGGGGGACGGGGCGGGGAAGGCGGTGCCGGAGACTGGTGCCATGACCACTCCGGAGATCGGCGCCGTGGCCCGGCGCACCCGCACCGTGGAGCCGCGCGACATCGCCCTGTTCACGGAGATCAGCGGCGACCGCAACCCGATCCACTACGACGAGGAGGTCGCGGCCGCGTCGCGGTTCGGTGGCCTGGTCGTGCAGGGCGGGGTGACCAGCGGGCTGCTCAACGCGGTCGTGGCCGAGGACCTGCCCGGGCCGGGCAGCGTGTTCCTCGAGGTCGGGTGGAGGTTCCTGGCACCGGTGCGGCCCGGCGACGAGATCACCGCGGAGGTGACCGTGACCGACGCCCGCGCCGACAAGCCGGTGACCACGCTGGCCACCCGGATCACCAACCAGGACGGGGTGGTGGTGCTCGACGGGACCGCGGTCGTCTGGCGCGACCCGGCGGTCGCCGCGCGCTTCACCTGAACGGACGGTCCCCGGGCACAGCGGTGCCCCCGCGGGCGTGGGTCCGCGGGGGCACGAGGATGACCGGGCGCTCGGAGCGCCCGGCTGCCGGGCTACTCGGCCGGGGCCTGCCCGGTCGGCTCGGTCGGCGACTGCTCCGTCGCGGGCCGGGACACCGGGATCCGGGTCGACGCCTCCTTGGTCACCATCGGCACGCTCACCTCGAGCACGCCGTCGCCGTACGTCGCGGTGACGTCGTCGGCGTCGGTGCCCGGAGGTAGCCGGAGGGTGCGCGAGAACGAGCCGTAGCGGAACTCGCTGTGGTTCTTCTCGACCTTCTCCTCGCGGCGGTGTCCGGCGATGGTCAGGTAGTCGCCCTCGATGGTCAGCTCGACGTCCTTGTCGGGGTCGATCCCGGGGAGCTCGGCGCGGACGACGTACCGGTCGTCACGCACGAAGTCCTCGACCCGGACCAGGTTGTCGGCGTCGCGCAGGAACGGTGTGCTCCCCGTCTCCAGCCAGTCCAGCAGGTCTGCGAACCCTCTCGGTGCCCGCAGCGCGATGGTCGACATCGTGTTCCTCCTCTTCCTTCCTCAGCGGGGCCCCTCGTAGGTCCCGACGTCCTGCGGCGTCGCGGTCCGCGGCGTGCGCGGCACCGCGAGCACGATCACGACCACGGCCAGCAGGCCGACCACGAAGCCGGCGCCGAGCAGCCAGAGCGCGATGTCGCCGAGCACCGGGAGCTCGGCCCCGACCGCGACCCGGGCCTGCACGGGCGTGGAGCCGTCGGCGTTCATCACCACGACGGTCCAGTCACCCTGCTGGGGCTCCCAGGTGAGCGTCTGCTGTCCGGACCCCTGTGCAGAGGCCACCCAGATCGGCAGCTGGCCGGGGGCGGCGGGCGGCGGCCCGCCGGGGACGTACGCCGTCTCCGGGTCGCCGTTGTCGCCCGACGGGTCGGTCACCAGGGTGCGCTCGACTCCGGACAGGTAGGCCTCGACGTCGTCGGTGTGGGCGATCCCGACGAAGACCTCGGCCGGGGTCTGGGAGCGGGCCACCACGGTGACCGTGCCCAGCCAGCGCCGCGGCAGGTCGGTGGCGACGAACCCGTTCCCGAGCTCGATCCGGTCGGACACCACCGCATGGCCGGGGGAGCCGTAGCTCTCGGTGGAGCTCATCAGGTAGCCGTGCTCGTCGCGGAGCACGCTGTCGGTCACCCTCAGGCCGAGGCCGCCGAGGAGCAGGCCGACGGAGGTCATCGCCAGCAGGGAGCCGATGATCACCGCGATGATCCGG
The DNA here is from genome assembly GCF_004519545.1 of Nocardioides guangzhouensis. Lineage (GTDB taxonomy): Bacteria > Actinomycetota > Actinomycetes > Propionibacteriales > Nocardioidaceae > Nocardioides > Nocardioides guangzhouensis. The sequence continues at coordinate 13,313 of NZ_SDKM01000009.1, read as the reverse complement.
CCGGCGTTCCAGCGGGACGGCGTTCGCGGCGCGACCGGCGGGCCGGCGTACGGCGCGGTGGGGGGTTGGCCAGGGGGCGGGGCAAGCGGCGGGCCCGACGGTGCGGTGACCGGCGGGGCGCCTCCGGCCGGCGGTCCCGCGGCGGGCATGGTCGGTCCGGGCGGAGCCGGCGCCGGCGGCGCGGCCAGTACCGCGGTGCCCGGGTCGGTGCCGCCGAGGTCGATCCGGAACGGCGGGTAGGCGTCGGTCATCAGCCCGGCGTACGCCGCGACCCGCAGCCACCACCGGTTCAGGCCGAGCACGAAGTCGAAGATCCCGCCCGGGTAGCGCCCGGTGAACAGCAGCACCACGGCGGCGACCAGCACGAGCAGGCCGAGCAGGCCGGTGCCGCCGCTGCGCTCGTCGTGCGACGCGGCGTAGACGCCGCCGCCCAGCACCAGCCCGAGCACCAGGTAGTGCGGGATCGCGAGCAGCCACCACTTCACCAGCACCAGCCCGCGCGAGAGGTGGTCCGGGTAGGCGATCTCGAGGTGGGCGGGGTAGTCGGGCCGCTCCTCGAGCGTGAACGGCGGGTACTGGTCGGTGCCGAGGCCGCCGTAGGTGTAGTACGAGACGCGCCAGGTCCAGCGGAGCACCCCGACGTTGAAGTCGAAGATCCCGCGCGGGTAGCGGCCGGTGAACAGGATCGCCACCAGCGCGATCGCGCTGAGCACCACGAACGCGATCCACAGCAGCGCGAGCACCAGGAAGTGGGGGATCGCGAGCAGCCACTTGACCAGCCACAGCCACCGGCTGAGGTGGTCGTCGAGACGCGCGTCGACGCGCACGGGGTACGCCGGCACAGGTGCGGTGCCGACGGGGTGGGCGGACATGCTCATGGCGCCTCCCGGGTGGTTTCGTCACCTTCCACGCTCGTCCTCCGGACGCGTCCGGGGCAGGGCCGAAGGTCACTCTGGGCAGGGACGAGGGACGTCGCGGAGCCACTGGTATGGCCCGCCCGGGTGGTTTCGGGTTCAAGGGCGGTCACGGGGTCCGGAAGCGGGCTACCGTGCGCCGTGCGCATCTTGCTCGACCAGGCGGGGCCGATCTCCGAGGCGTACTCCCGCGTCCGCTGGGAGGACACCCCGGTCGGGCATCCGGACGGCTGGACGGCCACGTTGCGCACCACCGTGGACATGATGCTGCGCTCGGAGTTCCCGATGACGCTGCTGTGGGGACCGTCGTACGTGCTGATCTACAACCACGCCTACGTGCAGCTGATCGGCGACAAGCACCCCTACGCCCTCGGCCGCACCGCGGAGGAGATCTTCCCCGAGGTGTGGGACCTGGTCGGGCCGTTGATGGAGGGCGTCCGTGCCAGCGGCCGGCCGGTCTACATGCAGGACGAGTACGTCCCGCTGCACCGGCGCGGCTTCCTCGAGGACTGCTGGTTCACGTTCTGCTACTCACCGGTGCGCAACACCGCCGGTGAGGTGGAGGGCGTGCTCGACGTGGCCACCGAGACCACCCGTGAGGTGGTGTTCCGGCGGCGGATGGACATCCTCGCCCGGCTGAGCCTCGGCATCCCCGAGGACGCCGCGCTGGACGTGATCGGGGAGACCGCGGTGGTGATGCTGCGGAAGGAGACCAGCGACGTCGCCGAGGTCGACCTGGTCCCCGACGACCGGGACGAGCTGCCACTCCACTTCGCCACCTGGGACGGCACGCCGATCCACGTGCCCGTCCCGACGACCGCCCCGGTCGAGCTCGCGCTGCGGTTGATGCCGACGCCGACAGTCGTGGTCGACGAGGACTTCCGCTCCTTCCTCGGGCTGGCGGCGGCGACCATCGGGCAGGCCCTCGACCGCGCCCATGCGGTCGCGGTGCAACGACGGATGAACGAGGTGCAGCGCCAGATGTCGGAGGCCTTCCAGCGCAGCCTGCTCCCGCGGCAGGGCGGGATCGGCGAGACCGAGATCGCGGTGCGCTACCGCCCGGCGGTGGAGGTGGCCCAGCTCGGCGGCGACTGGTACGACTTCTTCCCGCTCCGCGACGGCGGCCTCGGCGTCGTCATCGGCGACGTGGCCGGGCACGACCAGCGGGCCGCGGCCGCCATGGCGCAGGTGCGCAACCTGGTCCGCGGGATCGCGCTGAGCATCGGCGACGACGCACCGTCCGCGGTGCTGGAGAGCCTGGAGCGGGTGCTCGAGATCAGCGCCACCGACGTGGTGGCGACCGCCGTGGTCGCCCGGGTCCTGCCGCTGGAGGAGGGCCGCATGGACGTCACCTGGTCGAACGCCGGGCACCCGCCGCCGGTGGTGATCGATCCCGACGGCACCGCCCGGCTGCTCACCAGTGAGCCGGACCTGCTGCTCGGGGTCGACGCGCACACGTCGCGCCACCAGCACCGCACGGTCCTCGAGCCCGGCGCCACGCTGGTGCTCTACACCGACGGCCTGGTCGAGAGCCGGGCGCAGACCCTCGACGACGGCCTGGACCGGCTGCTCGACTGTCTCACCGGCGTGCAGGACCACGAGCTGGAGCAGCTCTGCGACGACATGCTCGCCACCGCACCCGACTCCGACGACGACGTGGCGCTGCTGCTCCTGCGCTCCTGATCCGCGTTCGTTGAGTTGCGCCGCGCTGAGCGTTGAGTTGCGCCCCGCTGGGCGATGAGCGGCGCCCCGCTGGGCGATGAGTTACGCCCCGCTGGGCGTTGATCTGCGCCTCCCTCGCGGACCGCGCCAGCGAGGCGCACCTCACCGCCGAGGGAGGCGCAACTCAACTAGCCGGCGCGGGGGGCGAGCTTCGTGGTACCCGAGCCCACCTCGAGGACGAACCGACTGCCGTCGGTGCCGGCGTACCGGGCGCTGCCGGGACCGGTCGCGTTGCAAGCCCGCGAGACGCGGCCCGGCTGTCGGGGCGCGACCCTCACTCCAGGGAGCTGAGGTCGTCGGGTACGTCGACGGCGTGCTCGCGGAGGGTGGCCAGCGGGATCAGGCGGAGCGCCGCCTCGTGGGTGCTGGCGAGGACGACCGGGGCGGCCGCGCCGTCGTCGTACGCCTGGAGCCAGCGGGCGGCGACCACGCACCACCGGTCGCCGGGGACGAGGCCGGGGAACCGCCACTCGGGGCGCGGGGTGACCAGGTCGTTCCCCACCGACTCCTGGTGCGCCAGGAACTCGGGCGTCATGACCGCGCAGACCCCGTGCACGCCGACGTCCTCGGGCCCGACCGTGCAGGTGCCGTCGCGGTAGAACCCGGTCACCGGGTCGGTGCTGCAGGGCTCGAGATCGCTGCCCAGGACGTTGCGCTCGGCCATGCCTCCAGCGTGGCAGACGGGTGGTGGCCAGGGGGAGGGTCGGGGACCTGGGCTCGAGTGGTCTGGACGGAGGGAATTGGCGGGCCCGTTTTCCGCGGTTCGTGACGTGTCCGGCCGATTGGAGACTTACGCTCTCCAAGAAGGAACGGGACAGGCTGTTCGGGGGTCAAGGATGACGAACGAAGCGGCTCGCGCGATCACGCGCCGGCAACGGGAACAGGTCATTCGGGTCAAGCCGATCGACGTGGCACAGGTGCAGCAGGAAGCGTCGCACGCCACGGCGGACGTGCTGGGAGGACTGCCCGGGGACCAGTGGACCGTCTACCACGACGTGCGCTGGGCGGACCGGCGGTACGCCGCCATCGACCACGTGGTGCTCGGCCCGCCGGGGATCTTCGTGGTGACCACCAAGTCGTGGCCCGGCCGGATCACCGTCGGGCAGGGCCAGGTCCGCCAGAACGGGATCGCGCGCGAGGCCGCCGTGACCGAGGCGACCGACGCGGCCGAGGCGCTGGCCACCATGGTCACCACCGTCGACGCGCGGCACGTGCACCCGGTGCTGTGCTTCACCCGCGACGAATGGCTGACCGGCCGCGCCGACGACGTCCTGGTCTGCTCGAGCGCCAACGTCGACACCATGCTGCTCGGTCGCCCGGCGCGGCTGCGGTCCGACGAGATCCGGGCCGCTGCCCGCCAGCTCGAGGCCGGTTTCCGGCAGGCCTCGGCCAAGGCGGCCGCCCCGGTGGTGCGTGCCAGCCGGCACGGCGACCGCGTCCGCAGGCCGATGCGGCTGTTCCTGCGCCCGGACGCGATCGCCACCGGGCTGCTGCTCGGCTTCGCGGTGATCGCGCTGATCTGGCCGCAGCTCATGGACGGCCTGGCCGGCTGGTTCGTGGGCCTGTTCTGAGCAGGGCATGGCCCTGATGGGTCGTGCTCGACACGGACGGGGACGGGATCGCCTGCGAGCACCCCCGAGGGGTGCGACGATCGGGGCCGGAAGGAGGCGCCGGATGAGCACCAGCGGCGGGCACCCCGGCGCCCCGGACGGGACGCCGTCCCGGGTGACGCTGCCGCCGCACGAGTGGACGGCGTTCCACGACGTGCAGTGGCCCGGGGTGCGGTGGGGGAGCCTCGACCACGTGGTGGTCGGACCGCCCGGTGTGTTCGTCGTCGACAGCAGCCACCTGTCGGGCACGGTCGGCCTCCGCGACGGACGTCTCCTGCAGGACGGTCGCCCGGCCGACGACCTGCTGTCCGGACCGGTCGCGGCCGCCCTGGCGGTCGGCGAGCGGCTCCGGGCCGTCGACGTCGCCCACGTCGTGCCGGTGCTCTGCCTGGCAACCGACCAGCCGCTCGCCGGCACCGCGGGCGGCGTGCTGGTCTGCTCGACGCCGACGCTGGCGACGACGCTGCTGGCCCGGCCGCCGGTCCTGGACGCGGAACGTCGCCGCCTCGTCGTCGCGGAGCTCCGCGTCCTCGACCGGAACGACGGGTGGTCGCCGTACGAGGCGATCCCGCGGCACGAGCGGGGGCGCCGGCGCTGGCTCTGGAGCCGGCGGCGAGGCCTGGTGCCGCTGCTGTTCCTCGCCGGCGTGCTGGTGCTCCTCCGACCGGCCGCCGCGTTGTACGACGACCTGGTCGGCCCGAGCGGCACCGGGCCGCGGGGAACCGCCGACGCCGGCTGTGCCGAGCTGAACGCGACGCACCCGCACGGAGTCGGGCGGGGCGGTGCCCGCGACCTAGTGGCCGACGGCGAGCAACCGGTCACGACGTACGCCGTGGACCCGCAGGTGTACGGCGTCCACGAGCGGTTGGACACCGACGGGGACGGGATCGCCTGCGAGCGGTGAGCGTGCGCCGTACGGCTGCGATTGCAGCCTCGTGACAGTTCCGGCGGTCGGTTCCGTGCAATCCGGCCGCAATTGCAGCCACATGACAGTTCCCGCCAGATGACCCGTCCGGGTCTGGCAGCGTCGGCCGCCCGGGGTCGACGCTGGAGGGCGCGGGACGTCCGCGGGAGGTGTGGCGTGAGCGAGTTCGACGACGACCCGGCGCTGCTCGGCCGCGCGTTCCGGAAGGGCACCGTCGACGACCCGTCGGTCCAGCAGATGGTGCGGATCCTCGACGTCCAGGACCAGGCGCCGGCGATCCGCAGGCTGCGCGACTGGGCGATCACGATGGCCGACCTCCGCCCCGGCGAGACGGTCGCCGACATCGGCAGCGGCACCGGCACCGTCTGCCGCGAACTGGCCGGGCTGGTCGGCGCGACCGGAAGGGTCACGGGCGTCGAGCCGAACCCGACCATGCGCGCCGTTGCCGAGGAGCGGACGGTCCGGGAGGACGTCAGGTACGTCGACGGGTCGACCGAGGCGCTCCCGTTCGACGAGGCCGCCCTCGACCTGCTCTGGTGCGAGCGGGTGCTCCAGCACGTCGACGACCCGCAGGTCGCGTTCCACGAGTTCGCCCGGGTGCTGCGCCGCGGCGGCCGGGCGGTGGTGCTCGACTCCGACCACGCCACCTGGGTCCACTCCGACATCGACCCGGACGTCGAGGAGGCGATCGGCCGGTCGTTCCGCGGCCAGGTCGCCAACCCGGCCTCGGCCCGCAACATACCGCGCCAGGCGATGACCGCCGGGTTCGCCATCGAGCCCGACGTCGGGTCGGCCGCCCTGGTGTTCCCGCCGCGGCTGCTGCTCGAGGCACCCCTCATGCGGATGAACGCCGACCAGGCGGTCCGGGACGGGCGGATCACCGCCGAGCAGGCCGACGCCGCGGTCGCCTCCCAGCACGCGGCGGCCCGCGCCGGTTGGGCGTTCTCCGCGGTGACGGTGTTCGGCTTCCTGCTGCGCAAGCCCGCCTGACCAGACCCCTGACCAGACCCCTGACCAGACCCCTGATCAGACGCCTGATCAGACCCCTGAATCAGGCCAGGCCGCGCTCGTAGGCGTACGCCGCAGCGGCGGTCCGGGAGCCCACCCCGATCTTGGTGAAGATGTTGGAGAGGTGGCGGGCCACGGTCTTCTCGCTCAGCACCAGCTCGTCGGCGATCTGCCCGTTGCTCCGCCCCGACGCGACCAGACGGAGCACCTCGACCTCGCGCGGGGTCAGCCCGTCCGGCGCCGCGCCGGGCTCGAGCAGCCGGCGTACGGCGGACGCGTCCGGCGTGGCGCCCAGGGACGCGAAGGTCCGCTCCGCCGACTCCAGCTCGCGGCGCGCCGAGTCCTCGTCGCCGAGCGCGGCGAGCGCCCGGCCGGTGAGCACCCGCACCCGCGCCGCGGCGTACGGGTCCTCGACCCCGCTCCACAGGGAGCCGGCCTTGCGGAGGTACGGCAGCGCCCCGGCCGGGTCCGTGGCCAGCTCCACCAGCCCGGCCGCCTGCGCCGCGGCCGCCTGGAGCGCCGGGCAGCCGAACGACGTCGCGAGCGTGTCCAGCTCACCCGCGAGCGTTCGGGCTTCCTCCCGCTGGTCCGCGGTGACCAGCACCTCCACCGCGGCCGGCAGCACGCGCGAGCGGTGCACCGGGTCGGTCGCCTCGGCGAGCAGGCGGCGTACCGCCGCGACGGAGGCCTGGGTCCGCCCCTGCGCCAGCCACAGCAGCGCCAGCCCGGGCTGCGGGTCGAAGCCCGCGTCCCCGGCGTGCTGGTACGCCGCCTCGGCAGCCTCGTGGGCGCCGCGCAGCCGGTGCACCTCGCCGGTCTCGTAGTCGGCCACCCCGACCGCCCCGGCCGCGCCGGTCTCGACGTACCGCCGCCGGGCTTGCGCGAGCTCGTCCAGCGCCTCGTCCCACGCGCCGCGGGCACGCATCAGCTGACCGCGGTGCACCGCGCACTGGCCGGTGAAGGCCACCAGCCCCGGCCGGCGCTCGCACCAGCGCTGGAGCACGCCGGTCCACTCCGCCGCGCGGCCGAAGTCGGAGATCTCCTGGCAGGCCTCGATCATCGAGCAGTAGACGAAGCCTGCGGTGACCGGCGAGACCTCCGGCTCCGCGAGGTTGAGCATCGCCTCGTCGAAGGCCGCCATCGCCTCGGACACCCGGCCGGAGTAGAGCCCGGCCCGGCCGATCCCGACCAGGCCGAGCGCCAGCAGCTCCGGGTCGCCGTGCTCGCGTCCGATCGACGCGGCCTCGGCGGCCAGCCGGCCCGCACCCTCGAAGTCGCCTGCCATGACGTGCCCGTACACGCGCAGGAACGTGAGGTAGCCGCGCTCGCCGAGAGCGGGGTGGTCGTCGAGGATCGCGCCGGCCCGCCCCGCCCAGGCGCCGGCCTGGGCCTGGTCGCCGCTCGTGCCGGCCCGAATCGCGAGATAGAACGCGCACCGGACCGCCGGCCCGAACTCGCCGTCCGTGAGATGACGGTCGAACGCCGTGCGCATCGCGGCCTGCGCGGAGTCGTTGTCGCCGATCAGCAGGGCGGTGTTCGCGAGGTCGACCAGCGTCCGGGTGTCCAGGGCCCCCGGGTCCGCGCTCGACCAGCCCGCGAACGCCGCCCTCAGGTCGCCGCGCTCGTAGTCCTCCCTCGCCTGGCGCAGGTCGTCGAGCACCCCCACGACCACAGCGTACGGCGGTCAGGCCGCCCGTGGCGCCGCCGGAGCCGGCGTACCGGTGCGTGCCGCGCCCTTCATCCGGGCGTCGAGGTGACCGGCCACGTAGTCGGCGTCGCGGCCGGCGCCGAGCAGCACCATCGAAGTGAACGCGTACTGGAACGACAGCCCGCAGAAGTAGAGCCCGGGCTCGTCCTCGACGACGCCGCGGTACTCCTTCGGCCAGCCGTTCTCGCCGATCACCGGCAGGTCGAGCCAGCCGAAGTCCTGCCGGTAGCCGGTGCACCAGACGACGTTCGCGACGTCGAGGACCGAGCCGTCGGCCAGCACCGGGCGGCCGTTCTCCACACCGGTCACGCGGGCCTCGCGTCGGTCGATCCCGCGCTCCGCGATGTGGTTGCGGCGCACGCGCAGCATCGGGCCGCCGTGGAAGCGGATCTCGTTCATCTCCTTGCGGCCCATCGGGGTACGCCGGGTGAGGAGGTGGCCCCAGGCGAACTTGACCACCGGCCACGCCACGCGCATCCGCCGAGACTCGATCGGGACCGGGATCTGTCCGCAGTCGCGTCCGGCCAGGATCGTCGGCCGGTCCGCGGCGACCTCGTACGCGATGTCGCACCCGGAGTGCGAGGCGCCGACCACGAGGACCGGGCCGTCGGCGAGCTGGCCGGGGCGGCGGTACTCGCTGGAGTGCAGCTGCAGGATCGCCGGGTCGAGGTCGTCGGCGAAGCCCGGCACGCTGGCGGTACGGCCGAAGGTGCCGGTCGCGACCACCAGGTTGTCGCAGGTGGTGGTGCCCTCGTTGGTGCGCACGACGAAGCGGTCGCCGTCGCGGGTCACCCTCTCGACCCGGACGCCGAGGCGGACCGGCAGCGCGTGGTGCGCGGCGTACTGCTCGAGGTAGTCGCCGACCGCGTCCTTGCCGGGACACGACCACCTCTTCGCGGGGAAGGGCAGGCCCGGGAGGCTGTCGTACTTCGCGGGAGAGTAGAGGCGGAGGCTGTCCCAGAGCCGGCGCCAGTTGTCGCCGACCCGCTGGTTCGCGTCGAGGACGACGCAGGCCCGGCCGCGGCGCTGCAGGTGGTAGGCGGTGGCGAGGCCGGCCTGGCCGGCGCCGACGATGACGGTCTCGACGTGGTCGCGGTTGCTCTGGCTGGCGTTCATGGTCGCTCCTCGGGTCGGTCCCCTGATGGGGTGCCGCCACGCTAGGAGCGCGAGGGGTCCGGCCGCGTCGGGCCGGATGCCCATCCGCGGAGGCGGGGACTGGGCATTTCTGCCCAGTTCTGCCCAGTCCCCGTTCTCTCGGCGGCGCTCAGTAGGGGAGCAGCTCCGCGTTCACCGACTCCCACGCCGTCCTCAGCGAGGACAGGTCGCCGGGCCGCTTGCGGGCCAGGTTCGCCTGCTCGCTGGGGTCGACGGCCAGGTCGTAGAGGCGGTCCACGCCGTCGCTCTGCCGGACGTACTTCAGGTCGCCGCGGCGCAGCGCCCGCTGCCCGCGCATCCGCCAGAACAGGTCGCGCTGCGGGACCGGCCGGTCGCGGAGCAGGTAGTCGGCGAGGCTGGTCCCGTCGAGCGGGTACGACGGGTCCGGAGCCGCCCCGGCCAGGTCGAGGAACGTCGCGTGCCAGTCGAGCGTGTGCACCGTCTGGTGGCTGACCTGACGCGGCCGGATCCGCTTCGGCCAGCTCAGGATGGTCGGCACCCGGATGCCGCCCTCGGTGAGGTCGACCTTGTGGCCGGTCAGCGGCCACTGGTGGGAGAAGCGCTCGCCGCCGTTGTCGCTGGCGAAGAACACCACGGTGTTGTCGAGCTGGCCGGACCTCTTCAGCGCTCCGATCACCCGCCCGATCGAGTCGTCGAGGCTCTCCACCATCGACTTGTAGACCTCGAGGCTGCCGCCGTCGGTGTGGAACAGCGCGCCGTTCTCGCCGGCCTTGAGGCGCGCGGTGAGCTCGTCGCTGACGGCCTTGTCGCCGGGTCCCTCCCAGGGCCAGTGCGGGGTGGTGAAGTTCAGGTTGAGCAGCCACGGTCGCTGGTGCTTCCTCCCGACGTACTCGACCGCGCGCTCGGTGATGATGTCGGTGTAGTAGCGCGGGTCCTGGAGCTCTTCCTCGCCGTCGAAGAGGTCGTAGCGGGGGCCGGAGGCGTACTTCGAGAAGTAGTCGAGGCCGCCGGAGTAGTTGCCGACGAACTCGTCCCAGCCGGACCTGAGCGGCCCGAACCAGGGCAGGAAGCCGCCGTGCCACTTGCCGAACATCGCGGTGTCGTACCCAGCGGCCTTGACCTGCGTCGCGAGCGTCGGGTGGTCGGTGGGGATGCCGTTCTGCGGGGTGGCGGCGCCGATCGGCTCGGGCAGCCCGCCGGGGATCCGGGCCGGGTAGCGGCCGGTGTAGAGGGCCACCCGGTTGGGGGAGCAGACCGCTGACGCGGAGTAGCCCTGGGTGAACCGCACCCCGGACGCGGCGAGCCGGTCGAGGTGCGGCGTCCTGATGTCCGGCGAGCCGAAGCTCGACAGGTCGGCCCAGCCGAGGTCGTCGGCGAGGATGACCAGCAGGTTGGGTCGCCGGCCCCGGTCCGCACCGCCCTGCGCGCGGAACTCGCGCTCGGCGGCGGCCACCGGGGACGTGGTGAGGGAACCGGTCGCAACGGCGGCGACGCCGGCTGCGCCGAGCGTTCGCGTGAATCCACGCCGCGAGATCGAGGACGGGCCGTCGGACATTGTTGCCTCCTAAGTTGAGTGAATTAGAAGACAATAGCCGGAGGTCCGGTCGTGCCGCGGCGCCGTACCCGGGGTGCCGCTCGCAGGGGAACCCTCGCCTGGGGCGTACGGTCGGGCCATGGAGCCTCGTGACCTGCTGGTGGACGCGTTCGGACGGATCGAGGAGCTGTACGCCGACCTCGTCACCACCGACCCCTCCCTCCTGCACGAGCGACCGTCCGGCGTCGGCAACTCGATCGGCTGGCTGCTCTGGCACGCCGCCCGCGTGCAGGACGACCACGTGGCCGGCGTCGCCGGGACCGCGCAGGCGTGGCACGACGGCTGGGCCGAGCGGTTCGCGCTGCCCGTCGACGACCGCGACATCGGGTACGGCCACACCTCCGAGCAGGTCGATGCCGTCCGGGTCGAGGCGGACAACCTCGCCGGCTACCACGCCGACGTGCAACGGCTCTCCCTCGCCTACCTCTCGTCCGTCACGCCCGAGGAGCTCGACCGCATCGTCGACCGGCGCTGGGACCCACCCGTCACCGCCGGCGTCCGCCTGGTCTCGGTCGTCGGCGACTGCCTCCAGCACCTCGGCCAGGCCGCCTACGTCCGCGGTCTCCTCACCTCCACCTGACCCCGCCCAACCGTCCGAAATGGCGGCCCGGGCCGGGTGGAATGCCGCCGGTGGTTGAGGAGCGAGCGCCAGCGAGCGTCTCGAAACCACCGCCGAGCGGCCAGCTCTTGCCGCGCGACCTGGTCCTCCACAGTTCGCGTGACGGGTCTGGTCAGGCGCGGCCGCGGTGCCTACGGTGGTCGTGGCGCCTGGGGGTGCCCTTCTCGGGAAGGTAGTGCCGATGAACGTACGCCGATGGCTGGCCGCCGCGTGCTGCGTGCCGCTGTTCGGGCTGGCCGGCTGCTCCGACGACGAGCCGCAGGCCCAGCCGAAGGACCCCGTCAGTACGTCGTCGACGCCGTCTACGGAACCGCCCCGACAGTCCGCGGAGTTCACTCGCTCAGCGGCGAAGTTGTTCGTCGCGCATTGGATCAACACCTTCAACTCAGCGGTACTCAGCGGGGAGACATCCGCTCTTGCTGGTCTGGGTGACCCGGGCTGTGATGCCTGCGGGGACCTGGTCGACACGATCGACGACATCTACGCCGCAGGCGGCCATGTTGAGTCCGCAGGCTGGAGGGCGGATCGCTACTCAGACACGGCCTTGACCGAACCAAGTGACGCTTCCGTTCGGGTCTTGATGAAGTTGAGCCCCCAGACCATCTACCGCTCCAAGAACGGCAAGCCTGACAAGACAACGGGTGGCGAAGGTACGGCGGTGTTTTCGTTGCATTGGTCTGATGGCACATGGCAGGTGACTGATCTGAAGCAGGCTCCGGCATGATCCGGCGCCTGTTTGTTGCGTTGGGGCTGTTCGCTTGGAGTGCCGGGCCGCTTGCGATTCCCTCTGTTGCGTCGGGCGTCTTGCTGGGCTGCACGGGGGGCGTTACCGCGGGGCAGGACGCACTGTTCGGCCAGTTCGGTTGTGAGACGAAGCGATCTGATGACGAGACGCCGACGGAGATGACCGGCTCGACGCCCCCACCCCCACCCCAACCCCTCTACGACGCCGGCGTCGTCGGCGCCTGCCTGGGCGACAACGAGGCCTGCGCTCCCGCCATCGAGCCGGCGACGCCGATCACGCAGGTGACCGTGCTGCGCGCCCTGCGCCGCATCGACCTGCCAGACTCCCGGCTCGTCGTCCAACCGCCGGGCGGCCGGACCCTGGTCAACTTCGACACGCTCTTCCGCACCGAGGCCGAGCCGTTCACCCGCACGGTCCGGCTGCTCGGGCACCGGGTCGACCTCGAGATCACGCCGAGCTCGTTCACGTGGCGGCACGGCGACGGGACCGCGCAGACGACGGCGACCCCCGGCCGCGCGTACCAGCGCGGGGTGCCGATGGAGGAGTACGTCTCCCACCGCTACCAGGACGCCCATGTCACGATGCGCCCCGCGGTCGACACGACGTACGCCGCCCGGTTCCGCGTCGACGGCGGCGCCTGGCGCGACGTCGACGGCACCGTGACCATCTCCGGCGCCGGCGTCGACCTCCGCGTGGTCGAGGGGCGCCCGACGTTGGTCGGCGCGTACTGAGCGACACACCCGAAATGCGGCACACGGAGTGGTCCGGAGCTCTACCTTGTGCCGACCACGTTTCGGGATGAGGGGGACACCCATGACGGAGAACAACCAGGCCAACCCGCCTGCACAGACGCCGGACCAGCCGGCCAGCCAGAACCCGCAGCAACCACCGCACTACGGCGCGGCGCCGGCGTACGACCCGGCCCCGTACCAGCAGCTGCAGCACGGCGCGCCGCTCGGCAAGATCCGCGGCACCGGCACCTGCATCCTGCTGATGTTCGTGACGTTCGGCATCTACGGCCTGGTCTGGTACTACTCCACGCACGACGAGATGAAGCGCCACTCCGGGCAGGGCATCGGCGGCGGGATCGCGCTGCTGCTGGCGCTGTTCGTCGGCATCGTGATGCCCTACCTCACCTCCTCGGAGGTGGGCGGGCTCTACGAGCGGGCCGGCCGCGAGAGGCGGGTCTCCGGGGCGACCGGCCTGTGGTACTTCCCCGGCATGCTGATCATCGTCGGGCCGATCGTCTGGTTCGTGAAGACCAACGGCGCGCTCAACGACTACTGGCGCTCGCTCGGGGCCAGCTGACGGCAAGAGACGACACCGAGGCCGGTCCCCGCGCGGGGACCGGC
>NZ_SDKM01000089.1 GCF_004519545.1 Nocardioides guangzhouensis | reverse complement strand
GGTCTTGCCGGCGCCGTTGGGGCCGAGCAGCCCGACCACCCCGCCTCCCACGGCGAGGTCCAGCCCGTCGACGGCACGCAGCGCGCCGTACGTCTTGGTCAGGTCGCTGGCCGCGACGGTGTGCGCGAGCCCGGTGGTGGCGGTGGTCATGAGGTCCTCCGGTAGGCGAGGTGCTCGCGGCGCGAGACGGTGAGGGCGACCGCGGCCGCAGCGACGACGAGCGCCAGCAGCTGGGTCTGGGGGCTGGTGACGGCGGCCACCACCACGTCCTGGCCGATCCGGCGGCTGGCGGCGGGCATCGCGACCGCGACCGCCCAGAGGCCGCCGAGGACGGCCGCGACGACCACGGGGTCGAGCCGGGTGGTGCCGGCGAGCAGGACCACCGCCGAAAGGGCGAGGCCGGGGAGCAGCCACGCGACCGCCAGGGAGACCGGGAGGCCGACGAGGAGGGCGAGCCCGACCCCGACGGGTACGGCGGCCACCGCCACCGCGACCGCCCGGCGGGTGACCAGGCGGAGCCCGGCGAGGGGAGCGGCGAGCGCGAGCTCCCCGGCGGGGTCGGAGGCCTCGCGGTAGGACAACGCCACGCCGAGCGTCGGCACCAGCGGCGCCATCGCCAGCAGGGCGGTCGGCACGCCGACCCCCACGAAGGCAGCCGGCAGCACCGGCACCATCAGCACGAACAGCAGGGCCAGGCCCCACGCGACGGCCAGCGGCCGGGTGGACAGGCCGAGCCGGGCCAGCGGCGTCGACGCCGGCCGGTCCACGACCGCGGACAGCGCCTCCCAGCGCCGGTCGGTGTCGGGGGAGACCTCGTGGCCACGTGCGGCCGCGCGGGCCAGCGCGGCGCGGCAGTCGGCGCAACGAAGGAGGTGGGTCTCGACGGAGGCGGCGACGACCGCGTCGTCGGACCCCGCGGCGTACGCCGCCAGGTCGGCGGGGCTCGCGTGCCAGGTGTTCACAGCAGTGCCTCCCGGAGCTCGGAACGGGCTCGGCTCATGCGGCTCTTGACGGTGCCGGACGGGATGCCCAGCAAGGTGGCGGCCTCGCGGGTGGTGAGGCCGTCGATGACGGTGGCCTGGACGACCGCGCGCAGCTCGGGGGAGAGGCTGTGCAGCGCGGCTCCGACGTCGGAGTGCTCGACCCGGGCCAGCACCTGCTCCTCCGCCGAGGTGGCGTCCGGCTCCCGGAGCCGGCTGAGCCGCTCCACCACGCTGGCCCGCGGCTTGAGGTGGTGCAGCAGCGACCGGATCGCGATGCCCCACAGCCACGCGGCCACCTCACCCTCGCCGCGCCAGGCCGGCTTGCGCCACACCGCGACGAACGTGTCCTGCACCGCCTCGTCGACGATCGCCGGGTCGGCGCAGCGCCGGGACAGGCGCGCGGCCAGCCACGGCTCGTGCCGCACGAACAGCTCGCGCAACGCGCCGCGGTCGGCGTCACGGAGCGCGGCGACGAGCTCGGCGTCGGTCGCCGACGCGAGCCGGTCTTCCGGCGGCGGGTGCATCTCGGTCACACCCCCTGTGGCCACGAACCCCCTGAACGGTTCACATCATCGCGCCGGACCCCACCGGGGAGAACCGAATCGGGCATTCCCGGCCACCACGGGTGACGCCCCGTCCGGGGGGCGGACCGAGAGGAGCAAGGCCATGCAGACGTCGATGTGGGGACCCCTCGCCGGGCTGCCACCGAACCGCAGCTTCGGCGCGCACGTCCACACCGGGCACTGCGGAACCGACCCGCTCACCTCGGGCGGGCACTACCAGCACTCGACCGATCCCTCGGTACCGCTGGCCGACCGCGAGGTGTGGCTCGACCTGACCTCGGACGAGCACGGGCGTGCGGTGGCGGAGGTCATCCGGCCGTGGGTCATCCCGGCGGGCGCCGCCGGATCCGTGGTCATCCACGCCGCCCCGACGAACCCCGCGACCGGCAGCGCCGGTGCCCGGCTGCTGTGCACGGACGTGCCGTTCGGCGGGTAGGGCGGGCTCAGAGCATCTTCTGGAACCACCGCACGTCGATCCAGCGGTCGAGCTTGTGGCCGACCTCGCAAAGCACGCCGACGTCGGCGAACCCGCAGGCCCGGTGCAGGGCGACGCTCGCGTCGTTGGGCAGGGCCACCGCTGCCACCGCCGTGTGCACCCCGACCTCGGCCAGCCGCCCCAGCAGGACGTCGTACAGGCCGCGGCCGATGCCGCGTCCGGTGGCGTCGTCCGCGAGGTAGACCGAGGTCTCCCGGGTCGCGTCGTACGCCGCGCGGGGCCGGAATGCCGTCGACCACGCGGCGCCGAGCGCCCGGCCCTCGTCGACCGCGACCAGGATCTGGTCGCCGGCGTGCGGCGAGGCGAGCCGCTCGAGCCAGACCCCGGCCGGGACCGGCTCGGTGTGGAAGGTGGTGTGGCTGCTCAGCGTGTGCGGGTCGTAGATCGCCTGCAGGCCGGGGACGTCGGCAGCGGTGGCGGGCCTGATCTCCATGGCGACCCACCCTGTCATGTCGCCGGCCACGTCGCTGGCCACGTCGCTGGCCCGCGAGTGGGTGCCGGCTGGTTCAATGGCCGGCGTGCCGATCGAACCCGACACCAAGGACTGGACCTGGGTGCTGCGCGAGCGCTGCCCCGACTGTGGATTCGAGGCGGGCTCGGTCACCCCGGCCGACCTGCCGCGGCTGATCCGCGACACCGTGCCCGGCTGGGAGGCCGCGCTGGCCTCCGTCGACGCGCGGGTCCGGCCGGCGGACAACGTGTGGTCGCCCCTGGAGTACGCCTGCCACGTCCGCGACGTGCACGTGCTCTTCGACGAGCGGCTGCGGCTGATGCTCACCGATGACGACCCGGTGTTCGCCAACTGGGACCAGGACGAGACCGCGGTCGCCGACGACTACGCCTCGCAGGAGCCGGCCGAGGTGCTGCCGGCGCTGGTCGCGGCCGCCGAGGCCGTGGCGGCGACGTACGCCGGGATCTCGGGCGACCAGTGGGACCGCCCGGGCCGTCGCAGCGAGGGCTCGGTGTTCACGCCGGCGTCGCTGGGGCGCTACCACCTGCACGACGTCGTCCACCACCTGCACGACGTCGGGTTCGACCCGCGGTCGATGACGGTCTCGGCGTACGACGGGAACGTGGCGGACTACCGCGAGGGCACCCGGCTGATGCCGGACCCGGCGCGGGTGGCGATCGAGCGGTTCGCCGCCGTCCTCGGTGCCGGTGCGCGGGTGCTCGAGATCGGCAGCGGTCCGGGGCACGACGCGCTGGTGCTCGAGGCGGCCGGGCTGCGCGTCCGGCGCACGGACGTCACCCCCGGGTTCGTCCGGATGCTGCGCGGTGACGGGCACCGGGCGGACGTCCTCGACCCGCTCACCGACGACCTGACCGACCCCGACGACCCCGCGCCGTACGACGGGGTGTGGGCGAGCGCCTGCCTGCTCCACGTCGCACGACCCGACCTGCCGACAGTGCTGTCACGACTCGCCGCGGCGACCCGTCCCGGTGGCCTGTTCCAGCTGTCCCTCAAGGAGGGCGACGGCGAGTCCTGGTCGACGCACGGCAACGTCGCGGCCCCGCGGTTCTTCACGTTCTGGCGCGAGGGACCGCTGCGGGAGGCGCTGGCGGCTGCCGGTTGGCGGGTGCTCACGCTGTCCCACGAGGACGACCAGCGCGACCAGCCGTGGCTCGACGTGGTCGCCGAACGGGACGAGGGCGTCGTGGAGGAGCCGGCATGAGGCACACCGAGTTCTGGGCCCGGCTCGACCACGCCCTCGGCCGCGACTACTCGCGCTCGTGGGCCCAGCAGTTCGTGATCACCGACCTCGGCCGCACCGCCCAGGAGGCCCTCGACGCCGGGGTCCCGCCCAAGGAGGTGTGGGCCGCCGTCTGGCGGGCCCTCGAGCTCCCCGCCAACCAGCGCTGACGCCGAGGTGCCCGGTCTTGCCGGCCGAGGTG
>NZ_SDKM01000088.1 GCF_004519545.1 Nocardioides guangzhouensis | reverse complement strand
TCGGACCACCGGTGATGACGTCGGTCGCGAACGTGCGGGAGATGCCGTACGCGAAGTCCTCGCAGGTGACCGGCTTGCCGTCCTCCCACTTGACACCGTCGCGGAGGGTGAACTCCCATGTCTTCGCGTTGTCGCTCGGGGTGCCGGTGTCGGTGGCTACGTCAGGAACGAGGTCCGTGGCGTGGGCAGGGTCCTCGGTGGCCGGGAAGGTCAACAGCCCCCGGTTGGTGAGCCGGTTGAAGTTCGTCAGGTCGCGCCCGATGTACATCCGCTGCGGGTCGATG
Source organism: Nocardioides guangzhouensis (assembly GCF_004519545.1). Lineage (GTDB taxonomy): Bacteria > Actinomycetota > Actinomycetes > Propionibacteriales > Nocardioidaceae > Nocardioides > Nocardioides guangzhouensis. Next base: position 3,759 of record NZ_SDKM01000088.1, on the reverse strand, counting down.
TGCTCGACGGTCCGGGTGCCGCCCAGGTAGTAGAGCGTGCCTCCCTTGGTCCCCTCCTTGGTGCTCGAGCCTCCGCCACTGGTGGAACCGCCTCCGCAGGCGGCCAGCCCGACGGCGACCAGGGCCGTCGCCGCCACGGCGACGATCGGCTTGCGCTTGCTGGTCATGCGTCCTCCTCTCCCCGTGCCACGCCGATTGCGCGACGCTCCGAGCGTCCCGCCGCTGACACCCCCGGTGCCGCACCTCATCGACCATGGCGATGGTTCGATCGCTGATCACGATGCCCGCGCCGTCCTCGCGCCCGCGGATGGTGCGATTTCCCCACGGGTGCTCCGGCACCCGGCCGGCCGGGCGGGCGAGCCCGGTCCCCCGTTCTCCTGTCGGGATCGCCCGCCGTCACCTCGGTGCTGCTGCGCGTCCCGGGCACGATGTGGTCAGGTTGTGTGCAGGTCCGTCGGGCGATCCTGCACGGACCCGACCGGAGGAGAGCCCATGTTCGACCTCGTCAACGGCCTGCCCGTGCACCCGCTCGTGGTCCATGCCGTCGTCGTGCTGCTTCCGCTGGCCTGCCTGGGCACCATCGCGATCGCCGTCCGGCCCGCCTGGCGCCGGCGGTACGGCGTGCTGGTGGTCGCCTGCGCAGCCGCTGCCACCGTCCTCATCCCGGTGGCCACCTCCAGCGGCGAGGAGCTCGAGCACCGGGTCGGCGACCCCGGCAGCCATGCCGAGCTCGGCGACCAGCTGATCTGGTTCGCGGTCCCGCTGCTGGTGCTGTCCGCCGCGCTGGTGTGGCTGGACCGGCGTGCCGCAACCTCCGGTGGCGACGACGCGCCCCGGAGCACCGGGCGGGCCGGTCAGGTGGTGGCGGTGCTGGCGCTGGTGGCCGCGGTCGCCACGTCCGTGCAGGTCTACCGGGTCGGCGACTCCGGCGCTCGGGCGGCCTGGGGCGACCAGGTGTCGTCCTCGTCCCCGTCGTCGGCGGACTGAGGGAGCCAGTCCGCCGATGGCACGCGTCGCGGTCTGCGAGGACGACCCGGGGATCCGCCGGGTCGTCCTCGAGGCGCTGCGCCTCGCCGGCCACGACGCGGTGGTCGCCCACGACGGCGGGGAGGCGCTGCGACAGTTCGCCGGGGACGACGCGATCGACGTCGTGGTGCTCGACATCGGGCTCCCCGACGCCGACGGGCGCGACGTCTGCCTGGCGCTGCGCTCGGCCGGCCAGACCGCGCCGGTGCTGTTCCTGACCGCGCTCGGCAGCGTCCACGACAAGCTCTCGGGGTTCGGGGTCGGCGCCGACGACTACCTGGCCAAGCCGTTCGACGTGAAGGAGCTGCTCGCCCGGCTCGACGTCCTGGCCCGCCGGGGGCGTGGCGAACGCGACCGGCCGCCCGCCGAGCTGGTGCTCGACCCGGCCCGGCACTCGCTGACCTGCGGTTACCGCGAGGTCATGCTCACCCCCACGGAGTTCCGGATGCTGGCCGCGATCACGTCCCGTCCCGGCGAGGTGGTGCGCCGCCGGGCCGTGGTCGCGGCCGCGTGGCCTGACGGCGCGGTGGTCAGCGAGAACACCGTGGACTCCTTCGTGCGCAAGATCCGCGGCAAGCTCGACGAGGTCGGCTCCCCGGTGAGCCTCCAGACGGTCCGGGGCGTGGGGTTCACGCTGCGATGATCATGGGATGGACGGCGAGGTGACGGAGCCGGTCCCCGAGCGACGGTGGCTGCCCACGTCGTTCCGGACCCGGATCATGCTGTCCGCCGTCGCGCTCGCCGGGGTGGTCACCGTGCTCGCCGGCCTCGGCATCCAGCTGGTCCTGGAGGTCACTGCCTCCCGCGACATCGAGCGGGTGCTCGAGGACCGCGCCGACGCCGTCGTCACAGTGGTCCGCTCCGGCTCGGACGACGGCTCGCTGGTCCCGGAGGACGGGCTCGACCCCGGCGTCGCGCTGTACGACGGCCGCGCACGGCTTCTGTCCGGCAGCCTGCCCGCCGCGGCCCGCCCGAAGGGCCCGGACCTGGCCCGGGACGCGCTGGCCGACGGCGGGACGCGCACTCTCGAGCTGGGCGAGGACGTGCGGCTACGGGTGGTGCCGTTGACCACCGAGTCCGGGAAGCGCGCGGTCGTGGTGGTCAGCGAGGACCTCGCGCCGTACGAGCGCTCCGAGGTCTACGCGTTCGTCACCACCACGATCCTCGGCGTGCTGCTGATCGGGCTCACCGCGCTGCTGGCCCGGCGGATCACCAGCCAGGCGCTGGCACCTGTGACCCGGATGGCCGAGCGGGCCGAGGAGTGGAGCGAGCACGACCTCGGCCACCGGTTCGCGATGGGTCCCCCGACCAACGAGCTCGCCGCGCTCGGCGCCACCCTCGATCACCTGCTCGACCGGGTCGCGCACGCCATCCGGTCCGAGCAGCGGCTGACCAGCGAGCTCGCGCACGAGCTGCGGACCCCGCTGACCACGATCCAGGGGTCGGCCGACCTCGCGCTCCTGCGTGGCGTGGACGACCCCGCCACCCGCGAGGACCTCGAGCAGGTCGCGGCCTCGGCGCGGGAGCTCGCGGAGGTCGTGACCACACTGCTCGACCTCGCGCGGGACGTGCAGGCCGACGGCAGCTGCCACGTCGCGGACCTCCGGGAGGGCATCCGGGGCCTGGTGCCGGACGGCGTCGCCCTGGATGACCGCACCGGGACGTCCCGGGCCCGGATCGCCGCACCTCGGGCCCTGGTGCTGCGGGCCCTGGCACCTCTGGTCGAGAACGCCGCCCGGCACGCGACCAGCCGGGTGACCGTGACCGCGACGGACGCCGCGGACGCGGTGCTGGTGACGGTCGCCGACGACGGGCCGGGCATGGACGAGGCGACCCGGGCGGCACTGTTCCGGCCGGGCGCGTCCTCCAGCGGCGGCACCGGGCTCGGGCTCGCGATCTCCCGCCGGGTGGCCCGGTCGCTCGGCGGGGACGTGCTCCTCGACGACACCGGGGACGCAGGCCGGCGGGGGGCTGTCTTCGCGCTCCGGCTGCCGCTCCTGTAGCTCCGGCCCCGCGGCACTGCCGACCACGCGCCGGACGGGACGGTCCGGGGTCCGGTACGCCCCCTTTTCAGGAGCCCGTTCGCGACGTATGGTTCCCAAGGGACGGCGTCCGGGGGGACCCGTTCCTGGGGGTGAGACATCGTGGACGACGCGCGCGTCCGGCGCTACATGGAGCGCTATGGGTTCGACCGACCGCGGGCCGAGGCGCTCGCTGCGGCGATGACCAGGCCGTCGGCGACGGCCGGAGACGACGAGCAGGACCGGGATCCGCACGACGGGCTGGCGGTGCGTCCGCTGCGCAGCGCCTGACGGCCGGCCCGGCCAGCGTCCGACGGACGGCCGGGAATCGCGGGCAAGTCGAGGCACTCGGCTGGTGCCACGGTGGATGCTGGGGTCGTGACGACACGACCCGACATGCGGGTGCTCGTGGCCGAGGACGACGCCCGGCTGGCCGAGGTGCTGCACCAGGCCCTCGAGGAGGCCGGCTGGGAGGTCGAGACGGTCGGCGACGGCCGATCGGCGCTGGGCCGGGCGCTGCCCGGCGGGGTGCCCTACGACGTCCTGCTGCTGGACCGCATGCTGCCGGGCCTGGACGGGCTCGTGGTGTGCCGGAAGCTGCGCGACCTCGGGGTGGACACGCCGGTGCTGATGCTCACCGCGCTCGGGCAGACCCCCGACAAGATCTCGGGCCTCGACGCGGGCGCGGACGACTACGTCACCAAGCCGTTCG
>NZ_SDKM01000087.1 GCF_004519545.1 Nocardioides guangzhouensis | reverse complement strand
CTCGACCCGGCCGGCATCCGCTGGATGCGCGGCCTGCTCAAGCAGTACGCCGAGCGGGGCGGCACCGTCCTGCTGTCCAGCCACCTGCTGCACGAGGTCCAGCAGATCGCCGACGACCTGGTCATGATCGGCCGCGGCCGGATCGTCGCCCAGGGCACCCCCGAGTCGCTGCTGCAGGACTCCGGCACGTTCGTCCGGGCGGTCGAGAGCGACCAGCTCGCGGCCGCGCTGGAGCAGGCCGGTATCGCCACCACGCCGCACCAGAACGGCCTGCGCGCCGAGGCCGAGGCCCTCCAGGTCGGCAAGGTCGCCGCCGCCAACACCATCACCCTGATCGAGCTGCGCCCGAACGACGGCGGCCTCGAGGACCTCTTCCTCGAGCTGACCGCGGACGCCCAGCGCGACGACCTCACGGAAGGAGCCGCGCAGTGAGCGCGACCGCAGCAGCCCCCGCCCCCGGGACGATCGACCTGTCCGGCTCCTCGAAGGTGCCGTTCACCCGGCTGACCCGGGTCGAGCTGCGCAAGATGGCAGACACGCTGGCGGGCTTCTGGCTGCTGGTGTCGATCGCCCTGATCACGGCCCTGATCATCGTCATCTTCTTCTTCGCGGCGCCCGACGGCGAGCGCACGTTCCTCAACTTCATGGGGGCCACCGCCACGCCACAGGGCTTCCTGCTGCCGGTGATGGGCATCCTGCTGGTCACCAGCGAGTGGGGCCAGCGGACCGCGCTGACCACGTTCGCCCTGGAGCCGTCGCGGGCACGTGTCATTGCCGCCAAGGTCGTGGCCGCGTGCCTGGTCGGCCTGGCCGCGATCGTGGTCGCCATCGCCCTCGCCGCCCTGGCCACCGTGGCTGCCGGCGAACCGGGGGCCTGGGAGAACATCGGCGCCGACGACTTCGGCAAGTTCGCGATCCTCCAGATCAGCGGCATCCTCCAGGGTCTGGCGTTCGGACTGGTGCTGCTGAACTCGGCGGCGGCGATCGTGCTCTACTTCGTGCTCCCGATCGCGTTCAACATCCTCGTCACGATCTGGTCACGGATGCAGGACATCGCTCCCTGGGTCGACCTCGGCACGTCCCAGCAGCCGCTGTTCAGTGGAGTGAACCTGAGCAGCGAGGAGTGGTGGCAGCTGGTCACCAGCTCCGCGATCTGGATCCTGCTGCCCTTCGTGATCGGCCTCTGGCGGGTCATGCGCGCCGAGCTGAAGTGACCTCCGCCTGACCCGACCCGGGTGACCACGGTCTCCGTCGGCGGCGTGGGCTTGCTCACAGACCCCCGGATCCCTTTGCGCGCAGAGGGGTCCGGGGGTCTTCAATGGTGTCCTGACCCCTCCGGTCCCAGAGAGGAGACGCCCGTGAGGAGCACGGACCTCGCCCGTCACGACCGCTACCGGCACCTGCGGGCGAACCTCGACCAGCACCGCGCCGCCATGTCGTTCCGGACCGTCAAGCAGTGGTGCGTCGTGTGCCAGCTCTTCGAGCCCGACGAGACCGGCCGCTGCCCGCTGTGCCGCCCGTCCGAGGGCGACGTGGTCGCGGACCTGCTGGCCGAGCCTGCAGCGGCCCCGGCCGTCACCGACCGGCGGCTCGAGGAGGCGGGCCTGCTCTCCGGTGACCTGGCGGACCGGGACGAGGGCGCGGCCTGACCGCGTCCCGCCCTGTCGGCGCCCGTCGGTAGGGTCGGCGCCATGACGCGCGCAGACGGCCGGGCCGACGACGAGCTCCGCCCCATCACGATCACCCGCAACTGGCTGGACCACCCGGCCGGCTCCGTCCTCATCGATTTCGGCGGCACCCGGGTGCTGTGTGCGGCGTCCGCCTCGGAGGGCGTGCCCCGCTGGCGCAAGGGCTCCGGCCTGGGCTGGGTCACCGCCGAGTACGCCATGCTCCCGGCCTCCACCAACACCCGCTCCGACCGCGAGTCGGTCAAGGGCCGGATCGGTGGTCGCACCCACGAGATCTCGCGGCTGATCGGCCGCTCGCTGCGCGCGGTCATCGACTACAAGAAGCTCGGTGAGAACACCATCGTCATCGACTGCGACGTGCTGCAGGCCGACGGCGGCACGCGCACCGCCGCGATCACCGGGGCGTACGTCGCGCTGGCCGACGCGTGCGCGCACCTCGGCGTCCCCGAGGCGCTGACCGGGTCGGTGGCCGCGGTCTCGGTCGGCATCATCGACGGCGTCCCGCGCCTCGACCTCCCCTACGAGGAGGACGTGCGCGCGGAGACCGACATGAACGTCGTGATGACCGGTGCCGGCGCGTTCGTCGAGGTCCAGGGCACCGCCGAGGGTCAGGCCTTCGACCGGGCCGAGCTCGACGCCCTGCTCACCCTGGCCGAGAAGGGCTGCGCCGACCTCACCGCGAAGCAGCAGGCGGCACTGGGCTCGTGACCGACACCCTCGACGGCGCCCCGCGGGTCTTCCTCGCCTCCCGCAACGCCAAGAAGCTCGTCGAGATGCGGCGCATCCTCGAGGACTACGTGCCCGGCGTGCAGGTGCTGGGCCTCGACGACGTCGAGCACTACGACGAGCCGGTCGAGGACCAGCCGACGTTCGAGGACAACGCGCTGCTCAAGGCCCGGGCCGCGGTCGCGGCCACCGGCCTGCCGTCGCTGGCGGACGACAGCGGCATCTGCGTCGACGCCCTCAACGGCATGCCCGGCGTGCTGTCCGCGCGCTGGTCCGGCCCGCCCAAGAGCGATGACCGCAACAACGAGCTGCTGCTGGCCCAGCTGGAGGACGTGCCCGACGAGCGTCGGGGGGCGGCGTTCCGGTGTGCGGTCGCCTTCGCCTACCCGATCGGCGCCGGTGGTGTCGCCGAGCACGTGGTGCACGGCGAGATGCCCGGCCGGATCATCCGCGAGCAGCGCGGCTCCGGCGGCTTCGGCTACGACGTGGTGTTCGTCCCGGACGACCAGGACGACGCGCTCACCTCGGCCGAGCAGCCGCCGGCGGAGAAGGACGCGATCTCCCACCGGGGGCGCGCGATCCGCGCCGTCGCTCCCGTCGTCGCCGACGTGCTGTCCGGCCTCTGACCCGGGCACCGCGGGCCGCCCGGCCCCGGCGGCTCAGTACTCCCAGGTCCAGCTGTCGATCAGGCGTCGTACGTCTCCATCGCCTCGTCGCTGTTCGCGGTGCTGGCGCTGGGGATCACGGAGTACGCCGTGCGGTCGTGGATCGCCAGGTAGGCGATCTGCACGGTCGGGCCGCCGTCCGGGTCGTCACGCTCGATCCTGGCGCCCACCGCGTCCTCGCCGTCGAAGGTGGTGCCGTCGTGGTCCTGAACGTCCGCGCCCGCGGCGCTGCGCATGTCCTGCACCCAGGTGTCGTGGACGTCGTCGGGCGAGACGTTGCCGACCCCGGGGCCGCGCTCCACGATCACGTTGGCCGGCGCTTCGTTGAAGCTCGTCCCCCACGCCGTCACCGTGTCCAGCGCCGGCGCCCCGGACACCGCGTCCTCGTCGGTGACGTCGCTCCAGTCCCCGGGGAGCGCATAGCTGTAGCCCTCGCCGTCGAGCCGTTCGTCGGAGAGCGCGGTCGGGTCCCCACCGGCCCGGCCGTCGCCGTCGTTGCCGTCACCGGCCGCGAGCAGCAGCGCGGTGGTCACGCCGCCGCCGACGAGGAGGAGGACCACGACCAGGCCGAGCACGACCGGGAGCCGGGACTTCTTCGGAGGCGTGGGCGGGTAACCCGGGGGAGGGCCGTGGGGAGGATGCTGTCCGCTGTACTGCCCGCCGTAATGCTGGGCCAGCCGGGCTGGCCCTCCGGGGGCGGCTGCCCGCGCTGCTGGGGCGGGCCGTACGGCGGATGCTGGTTGCTCACGATGGGTCCTGACCGGGCACGCTGGCCGGACGGAACCGGCGCGTGATGAGTGCTCCCCAGGCGCGGGAGGCGGCAAACCTCGGGACGGTACGCCCGGCGAGAGTCGAACTCGCACTGGCCAGGACCTAAACCTGGTGCCTCTACCTGTTGGGCTACGGGCGCGCACCGGAAACTCTAGGCGGTGCCCTCGCTCTGCTGGTTGAGGAGGGCGCTCTGCGCCCGTCT
>NZ_SDKM01000086.1 GCF_004519545.1 Nocardioides guangzhouensis | reverse complement strand
ACGCGGGCGAGGAACCCGCACGCCGAGGACATCGTCGATCCGGTCCTGCGTCAGCGGCTTCTCCGACTTCAACGCAGCAGACATCAGTGCCGCCGCGAGAATTGCCTCTTGCAACAGTTCCGCTTGGTCGAACACGCTGTCGGTCACGGCTTCCCCTCCCGAGTGGCCCCGTACCCATACCCCATGCTTCAAGTCCCAGCATGCGCTGCCGGGGCCGCATCGGGCGGCGCCACACTCGCAGGTAGTCGGAATGCCGGATGTCTCAGCCGATGAGGTCAGGTCTGGGAGCCGGGGCGCCCGGCAAGCGAGCGGGCCCTGGTCCGGCCACTGTGATCGCTCAGTGGAGGGTCCCATCGCCGATGCCACCGGTTCCGTCGCGCCTCTTCTGGACGGGCGCGACCCTTGACTTTCCTACCGGGCAAGTCTTACGTTTTCCTGGTCGGAAAGTGAGGCTGGGGTGAACGGTCAGGTCAGCGAATCCGAGGCACGCCTGGCACTGGACGCGGTCGAGGCCCGTCGCCAGCAGGTGGCCGCCGAGATCGACGTGCCGGGCTGGTACTGGTGGAGCGTCGCGGCAGGGTGGGTGGTGCTCGGGGCACTCGCGACGTTCGCGCCGGTGTGGGCATCGGCGGTCGGGACGGTCGGGTTCGGGGCGCTGCACGCGGCGGTCGCCCCGAGGGTGATCTCGGGCCGGCGCGGCTCGTCGCGGCTGAGCGTCCGCCGGGACCTGGTCAGCAGGCGGGTCCCGTTCCTGGTGCTGGGGTTCCTGGTCGCCATGGTGGCCCTCACGACGGCGATCGCGCTGGTGCTCGACGCGGACGCGGCGCGTCATCCGGCGCTGTTGGCCAGCGGCATCGTGGCGGCGCTGGTCGTGACCGGCGGGCCGCTGCTGATGAGCTGGGTGCGTCGCCGCGCCGTACGCCGGCTGAGCGCCTGATGGCCGAGCGCGTGATGGCGGAGGCTGTCTTCGACGACCTCATCCACCCGAGCACCAGGTTGTCGATCGTCGCGCTGCTGGCCTCCGCGGACTGGGCGGACTTCGCGTTCGTGCGCGACCGGCTCGGGCTGTCGGACTCCGCGCTTTCCAAGCAGTTCGCCACCCTGGAGGACGCCGGCTACGTCCACATCGAGAGGCCGGTCACCCAGCACCGGCGTCGGGTCCGTGTCCGCCTCACCGACACCGGTCGGCGCGCGTTCGTGGGCCATGTGGCCGCGCTCCAGGAGGTCATCTCCACCGCCAAGCTGGGAGCCCGGTCAGACTGACCTGTGGTGGGTGGACCACCTGCGGGGACGGCGCAAACGCCCAACCGGGAGGGGATTCGGCGGACCTGTGTGAATCCACCTTGTTCGGTGCCTTGGTCGGTAGGCTGACCCGCGCCGGCCCCGATGCGTCTCGAGGTCCCCCGTTTCGAGACGCATCAGGTAATGGTCGTCGACCGTTGTGCGGCGCGCCGCCCCATCCCTGGGTCTCCCACATAGCCCGAGCCCCGGGGTGCGGGGCATCGGCGGTCAAGCTCGTCGTTGGAGGAGTCGGGCTCGGCGTGCGGACATGCGGCTCCACACCGACTGCTGGAACGCCAGGGTCGCCCAGCCGGCGATTGCCATGCCGGCGATGTTGAGCACCAGCTGCAGGAGGCTGCCCCAGATCTCGTGCTGCACTCCGAAGGCGAGGCCGAGGGCCACGTTCCCGGCGGCCGGCACGGTGGTTACGGAAATGAACACCCCGGACAGGCCGCCGACCTTGGCCGAGGTCAAAGAGAGCACCCCGGCTGCTGCGGCGACCACGGCGACGATGAAGGACCACTTGTCCGGTGAGTAGATGAACGCGGTGTCCGGGCGCGGCGCCGTCACGTCCTCGTACGTGACCCACCCGAGGCCACGCGCTGCGAGCGCCAGCATGGTGACCAGGACGATGGCCAGGCCGAAGCCCAGCAGCAACGTGCGGGAGGCGTACCAGAAGAGTGTGTACCGTCGGCGGACGAGTGCCAGACCCAGCGCCGCGATGGCCACGAACTCGGGGCCGAGCACCATGGCTCCGATGACGAGGATCTGCGAGTCGAGGACGATGGCGATGCTGGCGATCAGGGTCGCCAGTGTCATGAAGCTGAGGTAGGTCCAGTTCGGCTCGGACTCCTCATAGGCGCGCTGGGTGACGTCGGCCCACACCACCGCGTCAGCTGACGATCCAGGAGTGCGACGCTCCGCCTCCAGCCCGGTCTGCGAGAGCCACGTGACGACGGGCTGGATGTGCACGCTCCCTGTCTTGTGCACGCCCAGGTCCCGGAGGCGGTCGACGACGTCATTGACCGCCTCACGGGCGACATCGGCCTCGACAACGTCGCCTTCGGGCTCCAGTGAGGCGTCGTGCACGCAGCTCAGGCTGCTCACAGCGGGATCGTCACGCAGGGCCGTCAGGACGCCTGGGGTAAGGGCCCGGGGACTGTTGATACGCAGGTGCTGCATGGCGGCCAGTGTTCCGCACTCGCTCACACCTGGTGACGCGCTCATGGGTGCAACGCACGCGACCCTCGTCGCCTCGGATCAGCCGGCGTGCACGTGCGGTCGGCGCCCCCGGTCGGGGTCGGCTCGGCGGAGCACCTCCCGGGTGACCGGCGCGACCTCGCCCACCCCGCCAGCAGGAACCGCAGGAACTGCAGCGCGGGGTTTCCTTGGGTCCATTCGAGGTCTGACGGAGCTCTGGGGGAAGCTGACCTGTCAGAGCCTGCGGTCGACGCCCATGCGCATCAGCGATCCCCATGGCTGAGCATGCAGCAAGCCGACGCGCATCCAGCAGCGCATTGGTGCTCCTGGCATGGGCGCCCCGACGTGGGAGACCAGTGGCCGAGTGGTCGTTCTCCGGGCGGCAGAGACCCTCGGCCGTCGATTGCACACGGCTCAGTCGATCCGCGAATGCGTCATGTCAGCGACTATCCATTCGGCGACCTCGACCTGGACGTCTGCGGGCGGCCGCCCGTCATTCGTGGGGACCTCGAGTGTGCTGACTCCTGAGCCCTTCTGCTGAATCCAGATCACCCAGCGGGCGAGGAAGCGAGTAGCGCACCGGTCTGAGCGATCGTTTGGGTCCGCCACGCGACGGTCGTGCAGGATTCGAGGTTCTCGACGAGACTGTTACTGCTTCCCTCGCCTCGGCTGCCGCCGGGAAGCCGAGCCCGGTGCTAAAGACGGACGCTTCCTCGCTGGGGGGCGAGATGGCGAAGCTCCCGCCACCAGCTCCGCTGGCGGTCGATGACCAGTCCCCTCCACAGGGGGCGATGAACGCGGGGTCGCCGTCGGTGATGGCCCGGTCGGGCACCTGCGCCAGGATCTTCCGCAACTTCACTTCGTAGTACTCGTCGGAACCCGGTGACGGCTCGGGGCTCGCCTGCGCCGTGGGCGACTCGGGCGAAGGCGCCGTAGGTTGCCCGATCGGGGGGCGGTCCGTCGGTCGTCCATGCCGGTGACTGCAAGCGCCGATCCAGCGATCACCGCAGCGGTGGCGGCGGCTGCGACCATGGCGAAACGTCGACGCCTGCGACGGGTGGCCCGGCGCTTGAGGTCGCCGAAGTCCGGCGGTGGTGAATGGCTGGCGAGACTGTCAACGGCTTTCGCGCAGGGGCGTGAACTCAGACATGAGGTCCCTCCGAGACGAGCAGCGAGGATCGCTGCCAGAACGTGGCCGCAGTCCTCAAGAGGAGTATCCGGTCATCCTGCGATCCGCGCGCTGGACGACGTGCGTCCTTCCGCGTCTAGGAGCACNAAGAGGATGGTGGCGATGTGCAGGACGTCGAAGTTATCGAGAGCGCGGAGGCAGCCGCCGCCGCGCTGGATCCGGTCCGGGCCCGGCTGCTCGGCGAGCTGGCCGTCCCGGCCTCCGCGGCCGGGCTCGCCGCCCGAGTCGGCATCGCGCGCCAGAAGGTCAACTACCACCTCAAGGCGCTCGAGGCGCACGGGCTGGTGGAGCTGTCCGAGGAGCGCCGGCACGGGGGCATCACCGAGCGGGTGCTGCAGGCGTCGGCGGCGTCGTACGTCGTGTCGCCGGCGGCCGTCAGCGCGTCCGCGGCAGAGCCGGAAGCCAACGCCGACCACCTGTCGGCAAGCTACCTCGTCGCGCTGGCCGGTCGGCTGGTGCGCGAGGTCGGCG
>NZ_SDKM01000085.1 GCF_004519545.1 Nocardioides guangzhouensis | reverse complement strand
GCTCGCTGGCGCTCGCTCCTCAACCAGCGGACGGGTCCCGGTGGTTGAGGAGGGCCGAGGGACGAGGCCCGTCTCGAAGCCACCTTCTTGGGTCGGGCGGGGCGGCGCTCGCTCCTGAACCAGCGGGCGGGGCGGCGAAATGTCTCGACGGGGCCGCCACCCGACGGGGATCGTGACCGGCATGACACAGGAACTCGCGCCCGTCCTCCAGCTCCGGGTCATCGTCGAGGCCCACGACTACGACGAGGCGGTGTGGTTCTACCGCGACGCGCTCGGCCTGCCGGAGCAGGCGGCTTTCGCGAACGGCGGTGACGACCGGGTGGCGATCCTCGACGCCGGGCGGGCCACCCTCGAGATCGCCAGCCCGACCCACAAGGTGGCGGTCGACGCGGCCGAGACCGGCGGCCCGGCCAGCCCGGCACCGGTCCGGCTCGCGTTCGAGGTCACCGACAGCGCGGGCACCGTGAGCCGGCTCGTGGAGGCCGGCGCCCAGCTCGTGGCGCCGGTCACGATGACTCCGTGGCGGTCGCTGAACGCCCGGCTCGACGCCCCGGCCGGCCAGCAGATCACGGTCTTCCAGGAGACCGAGTCGCTGGCCGACCGGAGCCGACGGGCGGGCTTCGCTGTCGACGGCTCCCGCGACTGAAGGCAGGCCGCTCAGCCGGCCAGCCGGTAGAACCGGAAGAAGTCGTGGTGGATGGGCAGCACCTCGACCTCGGTGAACCCGGCGTCGGTGGCGTACCGCCGCAGGGTGTCCGGTCGCATCACGGTGCCGGTGGCGACGGACGGCTGGTCCGCCCGGCCGGCGGGCAGGCAGTGCAGCACGCTGGCGGCGTACATGAATCGCTCGACCTCGTCGGCCGGCGCGGTGAACGTCTCGGCGACCCGCTCGTCCATGACCACGACGGTCCCGCCGTCGGCGCGCGCGGACCGGATCGCGGCCAGCACCTCGACCGGCTGCGCCATGTCGTGCAGGGCCTCGAGGACGAAGGTCGCGTCGAAGGTGCCCGAGCCCAGGGCCGACGCGTCGGCGACCTCGAACGTCAGCCGGTCGTCGACCCCTGCCTCCTTCGCGTGCCGCCGGGCCGCCTCGATCGAGGGCTCGTCGAGGTCGACGCCGACCACCCGTGCGTGGGGGTACGCCGTCGCCAGGGCCACGCTCGACCAGCCGTAGCCGCAGCCGAGGTCGAGGATCCGGGCCGGCGGGTCCGCCTGCAGCCGGCGGTGCAGGTCGGGGAGGCCGGTGGCGATCCAGTCCGAGGCGAGCAGGCTGGTGAACGCCGGCCGGTTGAACGCGCCCTGCCCGTCGCGCAGGTAGGTGCCGTAGTCGCCGAACCGGATGCCCTCGCCGGTGCGGAACACGTCGACGACCCGGGGGAGGAGGCCGCCGAGGGAGGCGACCAGCCCGCCCATCGGGGCGAGGTAGGCGAGGCTCTCCTCGTGGGCCAGGACCTCGGCATGGGCCGCCGGGAGCCGGAAGACCCGCTCGTCCTCGGGTGCCTCGGGGTCGTCCACGTCGACGATCCCGGCGGCGGCCTGCTGCTCGAGCCACTCCCGGGCGTAGCGGGCGTCGATCCCCGACGCGGCGGCCAGGCCGGGTGCCGTGCAGCCACCGCTGCCCTCCAACGCGTCGTACAGGCCGAGCTCCGTGCCCAGGTGGATGGTGAGCAGCTCGAACGCCGCCACCCCGCCCAGGAAGAGCCGGCCCACCAGCTCCTCGACCTGCTGCTCGACGTCCACCTCGGTCGCCCGGCCCGTCCGCTCCTGCACGATCTCGCTCATCACGGTCTCCTCTGCTCGGTGGTCCTTCCACCATCGGGGTGCGGAGCCGCGGGAGCATGGGGAGGACTCCCTGTTCCGTGCCCTGTCCGGGGCCCTGTCGGATGCACTGTCCGGGGGCCGGCCGCGGGAGTAGATTCGCGACGTGGAGCGCTCGTCGCCCGCACCCGACACCGTCGCCGACCCGCCGCTCGCGGTCGCCGAGTCGCAGTGGTGGTCGGGCCGGGTCACCGAGGCGATCGCGACGTGGGAGCGGGTGGCGCAGGACGCCGCCGACGCAGGCGACACCGCGACCGCGGCCCGGTTGTGCGCCTGGGTGGCCCGGGAGTACCGCGCGCTCGGGAACGACGTGGCCGCGGCCGGGTGGCTGGGCCGGGCCGAGCGCCTGGCCGACGGGCGGCCGGACGGCTGGGTGGCGCTCGCCCGGGCGGTCACGGACCCGACCCGCGAGGGACGGGAGCGGTACGCCGCCACGGCCGTCGAGCTGGCCCGGGGCGACGGCGATCCGGACCTGGAGGTCGTGGCGCTGACCCGGCTCGGCCTCGCCCGGATCGGCGGCGGCGACCTCGGCGACGGGCTGGCCCGCTGCGACGAGGCGATGGCGCTGGCCACCTCCGGTGCCGCGGCCCGGCCACGAACCGTCGGGGAGGCATGCTGCGACCTGGTGCTGGCCACCGAGCTGACCGGTGACGTGCAGCGGCTGAGCCGCTGGCTCGCCGTGGTGCAGGACTTCGTCGACCGACGCGGCTACCCGGCGGTGCTGGGGTTCTGCGCGACCTGCTGCGCGGAGGCCGAGGCGATCCAGGGGGACTTCGGCGGCGCCGAGCAGCAGCTGCGGGCGGCGGTGGTCGGGCTGCACGAGGCCGGGCACGAGGCGCGTTGCGTGCCCCCGGCGGCCAAGCTCGCGGAGCTGCTCGTGCTGCAGGGACGGCTGGAGGAGGCCGAGGCGGCTCTCGAGGAGGAGGACGAGGGAGCGGAGACGTCGCTGGCCCGAGCCCGGCTGGCGCTGGCCCGGGGAGACGCCGCGGTGGCCGCGGCCCTGGCCGCCCGGGTCGGTCGCCGCATCGCCGGCGACGTGCTGGTCCGGATCTCCGCCCAGGCGGTGCTGGTCGAGGCGGAGCTCGCCCTCGATGACCCGGGCGCGGCCGCGGTGGCGGTAGAGCGGCTGGGGCGCCTGGTCGGAGCGACCGACAGTGCCCGGGCCCGGGCCCGCTGCGAGGTCACCCGGGCCCACGTCGCGCTGGCCACCGGGCAGGACGGGCCAGCGGCCGCGCACTTCGAGGCCGCGCTGGACGAGCTGGCCGGGGTGCAGGGCTCGATCGAGGGCGCCGAGGCGCACCTGGGCCTGGCCCGGCTCGCCGTACCCACCGCGCCCGACGTCGCGCGGGCCGAGGCCCGGGCCGCGCTCACGGCGTACGAGGCGGTCGGCGCCGCCAGCGGGGTGAACGCGGCCGCCGCGCTGCTGCGCAGCCTCGGGGACCGGAGCCGGGTCGGCGCCAAGGGGGCCGGCGAGCTCACCCAGCGTGAGTGGGAGGTGCTCCAGCTGGTCGCGCAGGGACTGACCAACGCCGAGATCGGCGAGCGGCTGTTCATCAGCACCAAGACCGCCGGCAACCACGTGAGCAGCATCCTCACCCGGCTCGGGGTGCGCCGCCGGGCCGAGGCCGCCCGCTACGCGACCCTGCACCCGACCCGCCGCTGAGCGGGGTCAGCGCCGCTTGCGCGTGGCCAGCCGGTACGCCGGTCGCGGCAGGGTCGCGCCGTACGCCGCCAGGAACGCGTCGAGCCGACCCGGGTCACGGCCGTCGGCATGGGCCAGGAAGATCCCGACCGCGTTGTGCACCACGGGGTCGGGGTCGGCGCACAGCCGGGTCGCGAGGTCGTAGCCGGCGGCCAGGTCGTCCTCGTCGCCGCGCATGACGAACCACAACGGCGCGGTCATCGCCGTACGCCGGCGCAACGGGTCCGCGGACCCGGCCAGGTCGTGCAGCTCGTCGTACGGGCCGCCGGCGACCGCCGACCCGACCACCCGCGGCGCCGCCCGGTCCACCATGTCCCAGGCGGTGATCGCGTCGTGGTGCCGGAGGTACGTCGCGCAGAGGGCGGCGTCGCCGGGCCGCTTCCGCGCCCGGAAGTCGAGCACGCAGAAGGCCACCATCCGGGGCTCGTAGGCGGGCTCGGCGAAGAGCCGCTCCAGCTCGTCGTCGGGAAGCCGCGTTGCCTCCTTGGCGAGGTCGAACAGCGTGCCCATGCGTACCCCGATCACCGGTTCCCCGTCGGCCACCCGCCTGCGGATCTTCGCGGCCTCGGCCTCGTCGGAGTGCCCGGACAGCTCGTCGACGACGGCGGCGGCGGTCAGGTCCATGACCCCATCCTGCCGGGCGCCGGGGGCGGGCGCTGGTCGTCGGACGCCGCCGCGTGCCACGGTGACCCGGTGCGCCCGACCCGCGAGGACCTCGAGGCGGCCCGGGACCGCACCGTGCCCGACCTGCTCCCGGACCCGCTGCGGCTGCTGTTCGTCGGGATCAACCCGGGCCTGTGGACCGCGGCGGTCGGTGCCCACTTCGCCCGCCCGGGCAACCGGTTCTACCCGGCGCTGCACCGGGCCGGGATCACCCGCTTCCTGCTCGCCCCCGCCGGCGGGTACGACGACGCCGAGCTGGCCGAGCTCGACGAGCGCGGCGTCGGCATCACGAACCTCTGCCCGCGCGCCACTGCGCGCGCCGACGAGGTCACCCGCGAGGAGCTGCGCACCGGGGCCGAGCGGCTGCGCCGGATCGTGGCCCGGCGCCGGCCGCGGGTGGTCGCGGTGCTCGGGATCACCGCCTACCGGCAGGCGTTCGGCCGTCGCGACGCGGTGACCGGGCCGCAGCCGGAGGACTGGGACGGCGCCCGGCTGTTCGTGCTGCCGAACCCGAGCGGGCTCAACGCGCACGCGAGCCTCGACGACCTGGCCGCGGCGTACGGCGAGGCGGCGGCGGCCGCGGGGATCCTTCCCCGTTGAGTTGCGCCTCCCTCGGCGTTGAGTT
>NZ_SDKM01000084.1 GCF_004519545.1 Nocardioides guangzhouensis | reverse complement strand
GTGGCCGCTGGGCGGGCAAGACGTGGCCGCTCGGCGTGCAGGACGTGGCCGCTGGTCAGTGGGCGCCGAGCTCGATCAGCAGCACCCCGCACGCGATCAGCGCGATCCCGCCGGCCATGGTCCGGTTGAGCGGCTCGGCGAAGAACGCCCAGGAGGCGACGGCGGTGAGCGCGACACCCGCCGCCGCCCAGATGCCGTAGGCGACACCGAGGCCGAGCCCTGCCTCCAGCGTGAGCGTGAGCATGAGGAACGCGACCAGGTAGCCCGCGGCCACCACGGCGTACCACCGGGGCCGACCGGTCGCCGCCACCCGGAGCGCGCAGGTGCCGGCCACCTCGGTGAGGATCGCGGTGCTCAGGAAGATCCACTCCATCGAGTCACTCCGTCCCTGCCGCGACCGGAGCCGGGCGCTCGTGCCCGGCCGCCTGCGAGCCCAGCTCCACCAGCAGCACGCCGGCGACGACGATCGCCATCCCCAACGCCATCACCGCGGTGAGCGGCTCGTCGAAGAGGAGCGCCGAGAACGCGGCGGTCGCCGCGACGCCGAGGGCGCCCCAGATGCCGTACGCGACACCGAGCGGCATGCCGAGTCGCAGCACGACGGCGAGCAGTGCGAACGACGCGAGGTAGCCGACCGCGACGACCACGTAGAACGCGGGCCGGTCGAGCGCAGCCTTGAGCGACAGCGACGCGGTCACCTCGCTGGCGACCGCGGCCAGGAGCAGCAGCCAGCGGGTCATGACAGGGGCTCCAGGAGGTCGCGGACCCAGGCGAGGAGGGTGCGCCGGTCGTCCTCGGAAAGGGGGAGGATGCCGCTGGCGTCGGCGAACCACGAGCCCTCGGCGGCCAGCCGCACCGCGAGCAGGCGCGACCGGACCGGGGCCGGTGTACCGGCCGGGATCTCCAGCCACGGCCGGAGCCGGTCGGACCACTTGCGGGTGAGCACGTCGACCAGGCGGGGGTCGCTGAACATCACCAGGTCGGCCCCGTCGATCTCGCTGGTCAGCGCCCACTCGGCGTACGCGAGCATGCGCCGCTCGACGCCCGCCGACGGGCCCTCGGGGAGCAGCGCGAGCAGGGTCTGCTCGAGGCGGTCGATGACGTGGTCGACCGCGGCCGCCATCAGGGCTTCCTTGGTGCGGAAGTGGTACATAACGCCGGGCTTGGTCAGCCCGCTCGCCTGCGCGACCGAGTCCAGGGTCACGGTCGTCGCGCCGTCGCGGGCGAGCACGAGGGCGTTGTCCAGGATGGCGGTGCGGGAGGTGGTGGCGGGCATGCCGCCCACTTTACCTTCCGGTTGGTAAAGTCAGCATGTCGGCGTCGATCACCAGCCATCCGCCGTGGTGCTCGCCGACGGCGTACGGCAACCCGGTCCGGCGTCCCCACCGGTCGAGGTCGGCGATGGACACCGTGCGGACGTGGCCCCAGGTCTCGTCGGCCTCCTCCTCCAGCGGGCAGGCGACCACGACCCGCCGCGCCGCCAGCCGGACCGCCTCGGCGACCACCCGGTCGCCGTGCTCGGGCTCGAGGTGCTCGAGCAGGTGGACGACGAGAACGTTGTCGGCGCTGCCGTCGGCCGCGGGGAAGCGGGCCGCGTCGGCGACCCGGGTGGCCAGGTCGACCCCGAGCCGAGGGGCCACCGACTCCAGCAGCCGCACGGTGCCGGGAGACACGTCCGAGGCGGTCACCTGGCGACCGGCCGCGGCCAGGCGCAGCGCGAGGAACCCGAAGCAGCAGCCGAGCTCCAGCACCGACCCCGGCGCGAGCAGCGCCTCGGCCCGGGCGTAGACCGGCGCGTAGTCCGCGATGGTGCCGTGCCCGGACGGCGTAGCCGGGTCGTACCCGTCGGCGATCGCCTCGTCCACCCGGGCCAGCGTGTTGCGGTAGAAGAGCTCCCAGCTCTGCCGGGCGGACGGCGCGGACGTGCGTACGACGCCCGTGAAGATCCGCTCGAACAGCTCCGGCCCGCGCAGCCACCCGGGCCCGAACAGCTCGTCGGCCAGCAGGCCGGACAGGTCGTCGTCGACCCGGGCCGGCGGCACGCAGTGGTCGACGTGCAGCCGGTCGCCGACGTGGCGCACGTCGAAGTGGGGGGTGCGCACCATGTGCAGCGCCCGCCGCGGCCGGATCCCGGTCAGCGCGCGCACCTCGACCACGCCGTCGCGGTAGGCGCCGTGCACGGTCTCCGCGAACGGGTCGATCGGTCCGGCCAGGTCGGGCGCCTCGCTGGTCACGACACCTCCGACATCGACGTCGACACCTGCTCCAGCCCGCGCAACCCGCGGACCACCTGCACCCGGTCGCAGAACCCCGCGTACGCCGGGAGGTCGCAGCCGCCGAGCCCCCACGAGAAGTGGGGCTCCGGCGTGAGCCAGATCGTCTGCCGCGCCCGCCGCGCGATCTCCTCGAACACCTCGAGCCGTGGGTCGTTGCCGTTGTTGCGTCCGTCGCCGAGCACGATCACCGTGGTCCGACGGTTGACCGCCGAGCCGTACTGATCGAGGAAGGTGTCGAACGCCGCGCCGTGGTCGGAGTCGGCGTCCACGTCGAGCACCCCGCCGGCCGGCAGCCCCGCCATCACCAGAGACAGCGCCTCCTCGATCCGGTGCTCGGCGAACAGGTCGGTGATCTCGACCAGGTCCTTCACGAACGCGAACGTGCGGACCGAGGAGGCCACCGACTGGAGGCTGTGCACGAGGTGCAGCGTGAACCGCGAGGTGGACCGCACCGACAGGGACACGTCGCACAGCACCAGCAGCCGCGGCCGGTCCTCGACCTTGCTGACGGTGACCGGGCGGAAGGGGACCCCGTCGTACCTCATGTTGGCGCGCATGGTGCGGGCTCCGTCGACGCTGCCGCGGGCGGCAGCCTTGCGCCGGGGCCGGGGCGCGCCCTTGAGGCTGCGCAGCAGCCGGCGCAGCGACTCCTCGAGGTCGGCCCGCTCGCGCTCGTCGATGCTCTCGGCCTGCGCGGCCGCGACCTCGCGGCCCTCCACCGCGCGCTCGAGCTCCATCAGCCGCTCGAGGTGCTGCTTGAGCCGCTCGGGCAGCCCGGCCAGCAGCGGGGCGAGCCGCTCGCGCAGCGCCGCCAGGTCCGGCGGCAGGTCGGCGGGCAGGTCACCCTCGTCGTCCGACACCGCCTCGTCCAGCCAGGTCAGCAGCGCCATCTCCTCGCCCACCGACAGCTCGGTGTCGAGCTGCAGCCCCGGCACCCTCACGAGGTCGCCGGGGTTGCCCGGGTTGTGCATCCGCCGGGTCGACAGCTGCACCCGCGCCATCTCGCCGGGGCTGTCGGTCTTCTCGTTGGACAGCACGATCTCGTCGGTCAGGGCCGCGATGTCGATCTTGTTGGCCTCCTGGTGGAGGTTGTACTGCTGGGCGAGGTCCTCCTGCCTGAAGTACTGCTTGATGTCGTCCGGCTTGCCGTGCGAGTGCCCCTGCTCGGGGATGTCACCGGGGTCCTCCGAGAGCGTGAACTGCTCGAGCTCGCCCTCGTCGGCGAGGTCGTCGTGTCCGTGCCCGTGGCCGTGCCCGCGGTCGTCCTCGACCACGGCCCGCAGCCCGAAGAAGCGCTCGAAGACCCGGTCGAACGCCTCGAGGTCGCGCCGGTCCTTGACCAGGCTCACCTCCAGGGCGGAGCGAAGGACCTGCCGGTCGCGCAGCACGCCTGGCTGTGCGACCGCGTGCATCGCGTCCACGGCCTCGGCGGTGCTGACCCGCACGCCGTACAGCCGCAGCAGCCGGATGAACCGGTGGACCGCGCTCTCCACGGGGTCACACCGGCCGCTTGCGGGCCCCGGCAGCGAACGACCGGGAGCCCTGGCCGGCCGGCACCGACCGGGCCGCCTTCTCGCCCTCGCTGCCGCTGGTCGAGCGCCCCTTCGTCCCGCCGTACGCCGCGGCGTGCCGGCCCGGGTTGTCCTTGGCCGCCCGGACCGCCTTGCCGTCCGGCTCCGCCTCGTCGTGGCTGTGCTCGTGGCCGTGCCCGTGACCGTGCCCGTGCCCGTGACCGCGGCCCAGCGACTCCGGCACCTCGGCGTTCGGGTCCACCAGCGACGGGATCGCGCGCATCGCCTTCTCCAGGTCGCGCTCGTACTTCACCACCACGTTGAGGGTCTGGCTGAGCACGTCGGCGGTCAGGTCCTTCACGCCCAGCACCGCCAGCGTGCGCGCCCAGTCGATGGTCTCGGAGATGCTGGGGGACTTGCGCAGCTCGAGCTCGCGCAGCCCGCGGACGATCTCCACCAGCCGGATCGCCAGCGCCTCGGCCAGGCCGGTGTCCTTGGAGTTGATGATGTCCAGCTCGCGCCGGGTGTCGGGGTAGTCGAGGAACAGGTGCAGGCAGCGCCGCTTGAGCGCCGCGGACAGGTCGCGGGTGTTGTTCGAGGTCAGCACGACGTACGGCGTGTGGCGGGCGGTGACGGTCCCGACCTCGGGGATCGAGATCTGGAACTCCGACAGCAGCTCCAGCAGCACCGCCTCGAGCGCCTCGTCGGCCCGGTCCACCTCGTCGATCAGCAGCACCACCGGCTCCTCGGACGAGATCGCCTCGAGCAGCGGGCGGGGTGCCAGGAACCGCTCGGAGAAGAACACGCTGTCCTGCCTGGCGATCCGCTCGACCGCCTCGTTCAGGTCGGCGGCGTCCTCGACGACCTGGTTGATCTTCTCGCGCAGGATCTGGGTGTAGAGCATCTGCTTGCCGTAGTCCCACTCGTAGAGCGCCTTGGTCTCGTCCTGGCCCTCGTAGCACTGGAGCCGGAGCAGCCGGCGGCCGGTGACCTCCGCAAGGCTCTCGGCGAGCTGGGTCTTGCCGACGCCGGCCGGGCCCTCCAGCAGCACCGGCTTGCCGAGCCGGGTCTGGAGGAACACGGTCGTGGCCAGCCGGTCGTCGGCGAGGTAGCCGGCGTCACGGAAGCGGGCGAGCGTGTCGTCGACGTCGGTGAACTCGTCGGCACCGGGGGTCTCCTGCTGGGTCACGTGTCCTCCTTCGCTGGGAACGGGGTCGATGGTCGAGGAGCGAGCGCCGGCGAGCGTCTC
>NZ_SDKM01000083.1 GCF_004519545.1 Nocardioides guangzhouensis | reverse complement strand
TGTTTACCGAGCGTACGAGTGTGGGGCTCGATGTGCACGCACGGGCTGTCGTTGCTGCGGCGGTCGATGGCGTCACCGGCGAGTTGTTCCAGTCCCGGCTGACCCCGTCCTATGACCACATCGGCTCCTGGCTGGCGGGTCTTCCCGGGCCGGTCGCGGTGGCCTACGAGGCCGGCCCGACCGGCTTCGGGCTCTATCGTCACCTGTCCGCCGCGGGGATCCGGTGTGAGGTGGTGGCACCGTCGAAGTTGCAGAAACCGGCCGGTGATCGGGTCAAGACCGACGCCAAGGACGCGCTGCACCTGGCCCGGCTGCTGCGGCTGGACGAGATCACGGCGGTCGCGATCCCCAGCATCGACCAGGAGGCCGCTCGTGACCTGGTTCGGGCCCGTGAGGACGCTCGTGGTGACCTGATGCGGGCCCGGCACCGGTTGTCCAAGTTGTTGCTGCGCTACGGGATCGTCTACTACGGCGGGAAGGCCTGGACCGCGAAGCACGACGCCTGGCTGCGCCACGACGCCCTGGACCAGCTGGCCGTGGCTGGTGGACGATCGATCCGGCTGACCTTCGACAACGACTACGACGCACTGCTGACCACGCTGGCCCGCCGGGACCGGCTCGACGCCCAGATCGAGCAGATGGCCGCCGAGTCCGAGTTCACCCCGCTCGTGCACCGGTTGGGGTGCCTGCGCGGCATCGGCACCCTGACCGCGGTCGCACTCGCGGTCGAGGTCGGCGACTGGCACCGGTTCACCGGCCGCTCGATCGGCTCGTTCGTGGGTCTGGTCCCCACCGAGCACTCCTCAGGCCAGACCCGGGCCCAGGGATCGATCACCAAGACCGGCAACGGCCACGCCCGCCGACTGCTGGTCGAGGCCGCCTGGCACCACCGCTCGCCGTACCGGCCGTCCAGGGCCATGCACCAACGGTGGGCCCTGGCCCCCGCCGCCGCACGGGTCCGTGGCGATGAAGGCAACCGGCGGCTCCATCAACGGTGGGTGAAGTTCATCGACCGCAAGAAGCGACACCAGGTCGCCACCACCGCGATCGCCCGCGAGCTGGCCGGCTGGTGCTGGTCACTGGCCATCCTCGACGACATGTAGCCCCCCTCGACCACCAGCAGCTTCGCCGGAACCGGCTCGGTGGCAGCGCGTGGAGCGACCCGCGAGTGCCCTATGAGCAGCCCTGCGTCCCCTAGCAACGCATGGGGGCAACGCATGGGCCACGCTCGCTGCTAGACAAGCGGACACGCTCCAGCCGAACCGCCCGTCCTGCGGTAACCAACCCGCGAATATCAGACTGACCGCGCGTCCCAACGACACGCTCACCCAGACCGACCCGACGAAGCACGAGGCGCCCGCCACGGACGATCACCGCGACGGGCGCCTCACCCTGCCCCTTGACAAGACCGGCGTACATATCAGGGCACCGCCCCGGCCCGGGGTGCGTTGCTCAGCCGCCGTCCTCGTGGTCGCCCTCGATCACGACGACGCCGTAGTGCTCGTCGAGGCGTACGTCGACGGTGCTGCCGTCGGGCTTCGTGACCTCGACCTCCCAGGTCGCGCCGTCCTCGGAGTCCCGCTCGACACTGTTGGCGTGGCCGCCACCGGTGGCCTCGAGCGCCGCCTCCGTGGCGTCGTCGGCCTGCTTCTGCGTGTAGCTGTTGCTGCCGTCCTCGCCCGGCTCCCCGCCGGCGATGGCAACGCCGCCGCCGACCACGGCGGCTGCGAGGCCGATGCCCGTGGCGATGACCAGAACCCGCTTCCTCATGGTGGCCCGCTCCTTCCGTCGTCTGGTGCTGCCATCGTGCCCGACCGGTGCTGAAGCCGCCCTGAACGCCGGTCTCCCCCGCGCCCGGCCGCTCAGCCGGGGTTCAGCGCCGGTTCAGCGGAGCACTGCCAGCATGGAGGCATGCGGATCCTGGTGGTGGAGGACGACAAGCACGTCGCCCGCGCCGTACGCCGTGGGCTCGAGGCCGAGGGGTACGCCGTCGACGTCGCGCTCGACGGCGCCGAGGGCCACTGGCTGGCCACCGAGAACGACTACGACGCCCTGGTGCTCGACGTGATGCTCCCCGAGCTCACGGGTGACCGCCTCTGTGCCCGACTGCGCGAGGCCGGCGACTGGACCCCGATCCTCATGCTGACCGCGCGGTCCCTGCCCGAGGAGGAGGCCCGGGCCCTCGACGCCGGCGCCGACGACTTCCTCGCCAAGCCGTTCTCCTACCTGGTGCTGGTGGCCCGGCTGCGGGCGCTGCTGCGCCGCGGCGGCCACGAGCGCCCGACCGTCCTGTCCGTGGGCGACCTGAGGCTCGACCCGGCCGGTCACCGGGTGTGGCGCGGCGAGCAGCAGGTCGAGCTGACGCCGCGCCAGTTCTCGCTGCTGGAGTTCCTGATGCGTCGCCCGGGCGAGGTCGCGTCGAAGGCCGAGATCCTCGAGCACGTGTGGGACTTCGCGTTCGAGGGCGACCCCAACATCGTCGAGGTGTACGTGCGCCAGCTCCGGCAGCGGATCGACCTGCCGTTCGACCGGCACGCCCTGCAGACCGTGCGGCTGGTGGGCTACCGGCTGGACCCGGACGGCGGCTGACGTGCGCACCCTTCGGGCCCGCACCACCGGCCTGGTCGTCCTGGTCACGGGCCTCACCCTGGCGGCCGGGGCGCTGCTGCTGGTGCTCGCCCTGCAGAGCCGGCTGACCGCGAGCAACGACCGGGTCGACCGAACCCACCTCCGCGAGCTGGCCGCTGCGGCGTCGGCCGGCCGGCTGCCCGACCCGATCACCGACGTCGGCCCCGAGGGCGTGGCCCAGGTGGTGGCGGCCGACGGCACGGTGCTGGCTGCCTCCGCGAACGTCACGAACGCCGGCCCGATCGCCGACGCCCGCCCCGGTGCCGAACCCGAGGTCCACTCCGTGGTCGCCCCGGACGACGACGAGACCGAGCGCTACCGGCTCTGGGCGACCACATCCGACGGGCCGGACGGCCGACCGGTCACCGTCTACGTCGGCACCAGCGAGGAGGCGGTGACCGAGGCCGGCCGGACGGTTGCCGCGGCCCTGCTGGTCGGGGTCCCGGTGGCCACGGCCCTGCTGGGCGTGGCCACCTGGCTGATCCTCGGCCGGGCGCTGCGGCGGATCGACGCGATCCGGGACGAGGTCGACTCGATCACCGGCTCCGAGCTGCACCGTCGGGTGCCCGAGTCGGGTGTGGACGACGAGGTCGGCCGCCTGGCCACCACGATGAACCGGATGCTGGGCCGGCTCGAGGAGGCCGACACCCGGCAGCGCGCGTTCGTCGCGGACGCCTCGCACGACCTGCAGAGCCCGCTCGCGGCCCAGCGGGCCGAGCTCGAAGTGGTGCTGGCGGACCCCGCCGGCCCCGGCACCGCGGGGCTGGCGCGGGACCTCCTCGCCGGCACCGCACAGATGGAGCGCCTCGTCCAGGACCTGCTCTACCTCGCGGCCGACGACGACGGCGCTCCCCCGCCGCCGCTGCTGCCGCTCGACCTCGACGACCTGGTGCTCGAGGAGGTGGCCCGGCTTCGTCCGGCGACCGGCGTACGCCTCGACACCACGCGGGTCTCGGCCGCACCGGTGCGCGGCGACCGGGCCGAGTTGCGCCGGCTGGTGCGCAACCTCCTCGAGAACGGTGCCCGGCACGCCGCCACCACCGTCACCGTCCACACGCGCGTCGAGGGCGACCAGGTGCTGCTCGACGTCCGGGACGACGGTTCCGGCGTCGACCCGGCGGACGCCGACCGGGTCTTCGACCGGTTCCACCGCGGGGACCCCGCCCGGGCCCGCTCCGCCCGCGACGGGGCCGGCGGGACCGGGCTCGGCCTGGCGATCGCCCGCACCGTGGCCCGCCGGCACGGCGGCGACCTGGTCCTGCTGCCGGACGGTCCGGGGGCGCACTTCGCGCTCCACCTGCCGGTCTGCGGTTGACCACCGCGGCGAGCGCGGCTTGGCTACCGTGACCATCATGGCGCAACCGATCGAGGACTACGCGCTCCTGGGCGACCGGCACACGGCGGCCCTCGTCGGCCGCAACGGGTCGGTCGACTGGCTGTGCTTCCCCCGTTTCGACTCCCCCGCCTGCTTCGCGGCGCTCCTCGGCACCGAGGAGCACGGGCACTGGCAGATCTGCCCCACCGGCGACTACGAGGTGACCCGGTCGTACGTCGGCCACTCGGCCGTCCTGGAGACCACCTTCACCACCGCCACCGGGGTCGTGACGCTGCTCGACGTGATGCCCGTGCAGGACGGCCGGTCCGACCTGCTGCGGCGTATCGAGTGCGTCGAGGGCGAGGTGGAGATGCTGCACCACTGGGTCGTGCGGGCCGACTACGGCGAGGTCCGGCCGTGGGTGCGCCGCCAGCACGTGGCCGGCGAGGAGGTGATCGTGGCGACCGCCGGGCCGGACCGGCTGGTGCTGCGTGGCCCGAGGCTGCCGCGAGCGACCGACCATCGGCACGGGGACGCCTTCACCGTGCGCACCGGTGACCGCATGGAGTTCTCGATGACCTGGCTGCCGTCGTACCGCGAGGTCCCGCCGGCGCTCAGCCACGGCGACCGGGTCGGCGAGACCATCGAGCTGGCCCAGGAGTGGGCGGCCACGTGCCGGACCGACCTTCCGCGCTCCGACGTGGTGCTGCGCTCGCTGGTGACGCTGCGGCTGCTCACGCACGAGCAGACCGGCGGGATCGTGGCCGCGCCGACGACGTCGCTGCCCGAGGACTTCGGCGGCGAACGGAACTGGGACTACCGCTTCTGCTGGCTCCGCGACGCCGCGCTGACGCTCGAGTCCCTCGTGGCCGCCGGCTACATCGAGGAGGCCGTGCTGTGGCGCGACTGGCTGCTGCGCGCGGTGGCCGGTGACCCCGAGGACCTCCAGGTGATGTACACCGTGGACGGCGCCCGGCGCCTCCCCGAGCGCACCCTCGACCACCTCCCCGGGTACGCCGGGTCCCGGCCGGTGCGGATCGGCAACGCCGCCGTCGACCAGCGCCAGATGGACGTGCTCGGCGAGGTCGTCGTGGCCCTGACCGCGGCCCGGGCCGCCGGCATGGAGATCGACGCCGACGCCGCGCGGCTGCAGCGCACCCTGCTGGACGACCTGGCCAAGACCTGGCAGCAGCCCGACAACGGTCTCTGGGAGATCCGCGGCCCGCAGCGGCACTTCACGCACTCCCGGGTCATGGTGTGGGCGGCGTTCGACCGGGGCGTGCGTGCCGTCGAGGAGCACGGCATCGGCGAGCTTGCGCACGTCCGTCCGTCCCTGGACCGGTGGCGGGACGTCCGCGACGCCGTGCGCGAGGAGATCTTCGAGCACGGCTACGACCCGCAGCGCAACACCTTCGTCCAGCACTACGACACCACCGAGGTGGACGCGTCCCTGCTGGTGCTGCCGCTGGTCGGCTTCGTGGACGGCGACGACCCGCGCATGCTAGGCACGATCGCGGCGATCGAGGAGGACCTCATGCGCGACGGCCTCCTGCTGCGCTACCGGACTCAGTCCGGGGTCGACGGCCTGTCGGGCGACGAGCACCCGTTCCTCGCCTGCTCGTTCTGGCTGGTCAGCGCGTACGCCGCCGCCGGCCGCCGCGACGACGCCACCGCGCTGTTCGACCGGCTGATCGGCCTGGTCAACGACGTCGGCCTGCTCGCCGAGGAGTACGACCCCGCCCGGCGCCGCTTCGTCGGCAACTTCCCCCAGGCGTTCAGCCACCTCGCTCTGGTGCAGGCGGCGTTCGCGCTGGCGCGGGCCTGAGCAGGATTCCCCGGTCGACCGGGGAATCCTG
>NZ_SDKM01000082.1 GCF_004519545.1 Nocardioides guangzhouensis | reverse complement strand
GGTCTTCCACGACGACCAGCACGGCACCGCGATCGTGGTGCTCGCCGCGCTCACCAACGCGTTGCGCTGCGTGGACAAGCGGCTCGAGGACGTGCGGGTCGTGGTCTCCGGGGGCGGTGCCGCCGGGTCGGCGATCGTCACCCTGCTGCTGGCCGGCGGCGCGAACGACGTGATCGTGAGCGACCGCGAGGGCCTGCTGTCCCGGGACGACACGACGCTCTCCCCAGCGCACGCCGCGCTCGCCGCGAAGACCAACCCGCGGCAGGTCCGCGGCACCCTCCAGGACGCGCTGAAGGACGCCGACGTCTTCATCGGGGTCTCGGCGCCGGGTGTGCTCGACCCCGAGTGGATCCCCAGCATGGCCAAGGATCCCGTTGTGTTCGCGCTGGCCAACCCCGATCCGGAGGTGGACCCGGCCGAGGCCGCGAAGTACGCCGCGGTGGTGGCCTCCGGACGCTCCGACTACCCCAACCAGATCAACAACGTGCTCGCGTTCCCGGGCGTCTTCCGCGGCCTGCTCGACGCCCGGGCGCACGAGGTGACGACCGAGATGCTGCTGCGGGCCGCCGAGGCGATCGCGCACGTGGTGACCGACGAGGAGATCAACCCCTCGTTCATCATCCCGAGCGTCTTCGACCCCGACGTGCCGAAGGCGGTGGCCGACGCGATCAGCGGCGGCCACCACCACGGCAGCTGAGCAGGACCTCCCTCAGTCGGAGGTGCAGCCCCGCGGGCTCACCCGGTGGTGCCCTGCGGGCCGGCCGGGGCCGGCAGCGGCGAGGACGGCGAGCCCGGGACCGGCTTGCCCGGGACGCCGTTCACCGACTCCGTCGAGAAGGCGTAGGTGAGCATCGCGTAGGCGACCAGGTCGCTGTTGACGTCGAGCGCCGCGTCCGCGTTGTTGGCGAACGTGTCGCAGGCCAGGTGGTAGCACGGGTCGTACTGCGCACCCGCGGTCCCGCCCCAGATCCCTGCCTGCGCCACCGTCTTGATGCCTTCGGCACCGGTGAACAGGCCACCGGACGGGATGCCCGCCTCGATGAACGCCTGGTAGTCGCTGCGGCCGTTGAACGCCGTGTCGTCGTACGGCACGTTGCGCGAGGTGTAGAAGCCCTCGTAGAGCTTCTCGATCGCTTCCGAGCCGGGCGGGACCGTCACCGGCGCCGTGAACGTCGACTCGTCGGCGTCGTAGGTCATGAGGATGTAGTTCGGCGAACCGATCATGTCGTAGTTCATGTAGAGCGCGATCCGGTCACGCTCGGCCTGCGACAGCCCGTCGACGTACGCCGTGGAGCCGACCAGGCCTCCCTCCTCGTCGCCCCACCAGGCGAACCGCACCGTGTTGACCGGCTTCACCTTGGCCATCTGGAGCGCGGTCTCGAGCAGCGCCGCGGAGCCGGAGCCGTTGTCGTTGATGCCGGGCCCCTGGACGACGCTGTCGAGGTGGGCGCCGGCCATGACCACGTTGTCGGTGTTGTCGCCGGGCATCTCCGCGATCACGTTGACGTTGGTGCGTTGCTCGCTGGGCAGCACCCGCACGCGCGCGGTGGAGCCGGGCTGGGAGAGGGCCGATCCGTCGGCGAACGAGGCGCCGACCACGGGGATGTTCACGGTGTCGGGGGCCAGCGTCCCGATGATGAGGCCCTCGCGGTCCGGGGTGTTGCCCTGGTTGAAGATCACGACCGCGGAGGCGCCTGCCGCCTGCGCGTTCAGAGCCTTGACGGCGAACGTGCAGGTGCCGCGCTGGACCAGGGCGATGTTGCCGGCCGGGAAGCCGGCGAAGTCGCCCGCCTCGCAGCCGCTGGTGCTGGCCCGCGGAGGTATGAGGTTGATGTCGACCGGGGTGACGGCGGCGGTGACGTCACCGTTGCCGGAACCCGTGAACGTGCCCGAGGCGTACGTCGCGGAGACCGGCGTGAGCTGCCGGAGCAGCGCCGGGAACTGGAACTCGAAGTCAAACTCGTCGAGCGTGACCGTGTAGCCGGCCGCCTGCAGCTTCCCCGCGACGTACGCCGCGCTGTTGGCGTACCCCGTCGTGCCGGCGGCCCGGGTGCCGGGGTAGAACTCGTCGTGGTTCGCGTCGGCGATGTTCTGCAAGGCCCGCTGGTGCGCCCGGACCCCGTCCAGGCTCACGCACTCGAGCAGCTTGCCGTAGGTGTTGTTGGTGCGGGTGGCGCAGCCGGGCGGTGCCGCGGGTGCGGCGTCCGCGCCGGTGGTGGTGCCGGCCCAGGCGAGCCCGGCGGCGACGAGCGCCAGGGGCAGCAGGCGGGGCAGGCGCCGGTGGGTGTGTGGCATGGCGTTCTCCTTCGACCTCGATCTCCGGTGATGACCGGTGCATCGCAGGCCGGGACGGGGTCCGAGCCCCCCGACGCACTGCCAGCCATCCAAGTGACAACCGGACAAACCGGTCAATAGTCAGAGGTGACCAGGGGACGACCCCGGGCTCCCTCGGGTTGCCGGGACGGCCACCAGAACCGGTCACCGAGTCGCAGCGCCATCGCCGGCACCAGGACGGTGCGGACGACGAGCGTGTCCAGCAGCACGCCGATGCAGATCACCGCGCCGAGCTGGGCGAGCACGACGAGGGGTAGCACGCCGAGCACCGCGAACACCGCGGCCAGCAGCACGCCGGCGCTGGTGATCACGCCTCCGGTGGCGGTCAGCGCCCGCAGCATCCCCTCGCGGCTGCCGTGGTCGACGGCCTCCTCGCGGGCCCGGGTGACCAGGAAGATGTTGTAGTCGACGCCGAGCGCCACCAGGAACAGGAACGCCAGCAGCGGCACGCCGACGTCGAGCGCGTCGAACCCGAGTGGCCCGGTGAAAAGCCACCACGACACCCCGAGGCTGGCCGAGAACGTCGCGAGCACCGTGGCCACCAGCAGGACCGGGGCCAGCAGTGATCGCAGCAGCAGCACGAGCGCACCGAGCACCAGCGCGAGGATCAGCGGCAGGATCACCTTCCGGTCGCGGGCGGCGGCGTCGCGCTCGTCCATGGACGTCGCCTCGCTCCCGGTCACGTGGGTGTCGTCGTACGGCGCCAGAGCGGTGCGCAGGTCCACGACGGCCTGCTCCGAGGCGCTCGTGCCGGGCGCGGCGTCGAGGACTGCGTCGACCTGGGTGATCCCGTTGCCGCGCTGGGTGATCCGGGCCGACTGCACGCCCCGGGTGTCCTCCACGGTCGACAGCACCGACCTGCCGTCCGCGCGGGTGAGGACGCGCGTGGGGTCGGCCGCGCCGGCCGGGAAGGACTCCGCCAGCCGCTTGGACGCGGTGATCGCCTCGGGCTCGTCGAGGAACTGGTCGGCCTGGTCGAGCCCGGTCTCGATCCGGAACAGCCCCAGCGACATCACGGCCAGCAGGGCGAGGGTCCCGGTGACGAACGCGGTCGGGTGCTGGGCGACGCGGTCGCCGACGCGCCGCCACAGCGACCGGGTGTCGACGAGCGCGGGCTCGCCTTCGTGTGGCACCCGCGGCCAGAAGATCCAGCGGCCGAAGACCACCAGGCCGGCCGGGAGCACGACGAGGGCGAAGGTGGCCGCGACGACGATGCCGACCGCGCAGGCCAGTCCAAGGCCGCGGGTCGTGGGGATCAGGGAGAGCAGCAGGGTCAGCAGACCGAGCACGACGGTGGTGGCGCTGGCCAGCACGGGCTCCACCGTGCGCCGTACGGCGACGGCCATGGCGTCGAACCGGGACGCGTGCGACCGCAGCTCGTCGCGGTAGCGGGAGATCAGCAGCAGGGCGTAGTCGGTGCCGGCACCGAAGACCAGCACGGAGAGGATCCCCACGGTCGACTCGTCCCAGGCCATCCCGAACGCGGCCAGGGTCTGGGTCGCCAGCACCGCCGCTAGCCGGTCGGCCACGGCGACCACCGTGAGCGGCACCAGCCACAGCACCGGGCTGCGGTACGTGATGACGAGCAGCACCGCGACCACCGTGGCGGTCGCGAGGAGCAGGCGCAGGTCGGCGCCCTCGAAGACCGCTGCCAGGTCGGCCTCGACCGCGGCAGGGCCGGTGACCTGGGCGCTCACTCCGTCGGGCACATC
The DNA here is from genome assembly GCF_004519545.1 of Nocardioides guangzhouensis. GTDB lineage: Bacteria > Actinomycetota > Actinomycetes > Propionibacteriales > Nocardioidaceae > Nocardioides > Nocardioides guangzhouensis. The sequence continues at coordinate 1,807 of NZ_SDKM01000082.1, read as the reverse complement.
GGCCGTGACCGTCGAGCGCAGCTCCTCGACCTCGTCGGCGTTCTCGGTGGCGGTGCCGGCGACCACCGGGACCACGGCGATCGCGGCGGTACCGTCACGGGACGGGACGACGCGGACCCCGTCGGCGAGCTGCTGGTCGGCCTGCGCGCGGATCTCGGCCAGCGGGAGCCGACCCTCCTCGACCGACCACAGCACGACCGCGACCGAGGCATCCCTCTCGGGGAGCTCGGCGGCGAGCTCGGTGCCGAGCGTGCTGTCGGCGCCGGCGGGCAGCGTGTCCGTCGGGCCGGGGTCCCGCTCCGCCTCTCCGAGCAGGGCGATCAACGCTCCGGCGAGCAGCAGCGGCACGAGGGCGACCAGCCACGCCGTACGTCGCCCGGTCAGCAGGGACGTCATGCCACACTCCTCGGGGTTGGTCAACGTAAGATCGCTAAGTAACTTAGCAACCAATGTGGCGAGGAACAATGAGCGAGCGCAGGCGGTCCTCCAGCGGCCGGGTGCCGTCGGAGGCCACCCTCGCCCTTCGGGACCTGCTCGAGGCCGGCGCCCGGCTCCGGCACGTGGTCTCCCGCCGGGCCGGGCTCAGCGAGACCGAGATGACCGCCCTCGACCACCTCAGCCGCGAGCCGCTCGGCCCCGCCGAGGTGGCCCGCCGCCTCGACGTCTCCACCGCCGCGTCCACCGGGATCGTCGACCGCCTCGTCGAGCGCGGGCACGCGGAGCGTCGGCCGCACGCCGACGACCGGCGCCGGGTCGACGTCCACCTCACCGACTCGGGGCGTGCCGAGATCCTCGACCACCTCGGGCCGATGTTCGTCGAGCTGGCCCGGCTCGACGAGACGCTCACCACCGAGGAGCGCGCGGTGGTCGAGCGCTACCTGCGCGGCGCCACCGCGGCGCTGGACGCCGTCATCACCCCGGACCCCGCGGACGGTGATACGGACCGGGGGAAATATCGGTCGCGTCGGGGGCAGTGACGGGTCAGGCTGTGCGCATGGCGACCGACCTTCCCCTCGCAGCGCACCTCGAGGGTGTGCGCACCGCGCTGGTGGCGTTCGTCCGGTACGCCGACCGCGCCGGGCTTCGCGCCGGCGTACCCACGTGCCCGGACTGGGACGTGCGTGCCCTGATCGCGCACCAGGGCATGGTGCACCGGTGGGCAACCGCGATCGTGCGCGGCGAGCGGCTGGACCCGGACGCGGTCGAGCGGGAGGGCAAGGCCTCGCCGGACCCGGTCGAGTGGCTGCGGGACGGAGCGATCGACCTGGCCCAGGCGCTCACCGACGCCCCCGAGGACCTGAAGGTCCTGCGCTTCCTCAACGACCCGCCCCCGGCCCGCCAGTTCTGGGCTCGCCGGCAGTGTCACGAGACCACCATCCACGCGGTGGACGCGCTGTCCGCCGCGCTCGGCCGCTACCCGGTCGCCGCGGACACCTGGATCGACCGGGCGGTCGCGCTCGACGGCATCGACGAGCTGCTCACCGGGTTCGTCACCCGCTCGGTCTCCCGGCTGCGGTCCGAGGACCCGGTCTCGATCGCCGTGCGCCCGACCGACTCCGACCACGCCTGGCTGGTCGAGGTCGGCCGCGAGCCGGCGGTCACCACCCGGCACCGCGGCCCGGTCTCCGGCGACGTGCTCCTCGAGGGCCCCGCGGTCGCGCTCTACCTCACCCTTTGGAACCGCTCCGACGAAGTGGTCCCCGACCACGGCTTCGACGTCTGGCGCGACCACGCCCAGGTCCGCTGGGGCTGACGTCGAGCGGCGCCCCGCTGGGCGTTGAGTTGCGCCGCGCTGGGGGTTGAGTTG
>NZ_SDKM01000081.1 GCF_004519545.1 Nocardioides guangzhouensis | reverse complement strand
TGAAGGTGCCGCGGATCTTGTTGACGACCAGGGTCGAGAGCGCCTCGCCCTCGACGTCCTCGGCAAGGATGAACAGCGGCTTGCCGGCCTGGATGACCTTCTCCAGCAGCGGCAGCAGGTCCGCGATCGCGGAGATCTTGCCCTGGTGCAGGAGGACGTAGGGGTCGTCGAGGACGGCCTCCATGCTCTCCGGGTCGGTGACGAAGTACGGCGAGAGGTAGCCCTTGTCGAACTGCATGCCCTCGGTGAACTCCAGCTCGGTGCCCATGGTGTTGGACTCCTCGACGGTGATCACGCCGTCCTTGCCGACCTTGTCGAAGGCCTCGGCGAGCAGGTCGCCGATGACCTCGTCGCGCGAGGAGACCGTGGCCACGGCGGCCATGTCCTCGCGGGTCTCGATCTCGCGGGCGGCCTCGAGGAGGGCCTCGCCCATCTTCGCGGCGGCGGCGTCCATGCCGCGCTTGAGGCCCATCGGGTTGGCGCCGGCGGCCACGGCGCGGAGGCCCTGGTGGACCATCGCCTGGGCCAGCACGGTCGCGGTGGTGGTGCCGTCACCCGCGACGTCGTTGGTCTTGGTCGCGACCTCCTTGGTGAGCTGGGCCCCGAGGTTCTCGAAGGGGTCGTCCAGCTCGATCTCGCGCGCGACCGTCACGCCGTCGTTGGTGATGGTGGGGGCGCCCCACTTCTTGTCCAGCACGACGTAGCGGCCCTTGGGGCCGAGGGTCACCTTGACGGCGTCCGCGAGCTTGTCGACACCGCGCTCGAGGGAGCGGCGGGCGTTCTCGTCGAACTCGAGGATCTTCGGCATTGCTCTCCTTAACGGGAAGGGGAATCTCCGACGCGGGCGGGGGAGCCTGCGAGCCCGCCCGAACGAAGGAGGAGATTGAGGAGGCCGGGGCACACCGCCGCGGAGCGACGGGGTGCCCCGGCCGTCTCGAAATCAGGAAACGATCGCCAGCACGTCGCGGGCGGACAGGATGAGGTACTCGGCACCGGCGTACTTGACCTCGGTGCCGCCGTACTTGCTGTAGATCACCTTGTCGCCGACGTTGACGTCGAGCGGGACGCGGTTGCCGTTGTCGTCGATGCGACCCGGGCCGATCGCCAGGACCTCGCCCTCCTGGGGCTTCTCCTTGGCGGTGTCGGGGATGACCAGGCCGGAAGCCGTGGTCTGCTCCGCGTCGAGCGGCTTGACGACGATGCGGTCCTCGAGGGGCTTGATGTTGACCGACACGATGTCGACCTCCACTTTCGTAACTGTCGGAACGGAACCCGGGCACGTGCCCGGGAAGTTCGAGCCTGCGGTGAGGTACGCCGTCGCGGGGGTCGTACCTCGGTGCAAGCGCTGGCACCCTCGGGGCGAGAGTGCCAGATCAGACGCTAGCACTCCCCTCGACCGAGTGCCAGAGGTGGGACCCGTTCCTGAGCTGTCGACCGGGGTCGGCGGAGGGTGGGCGGCCGACGGCTCACCCGCCCGTGACGGCTCGGCAGACGTAGTCGACGAAGGCGTCGTCCGGCAGCACCTGCGTCAGCGGAGCGTCGTCGTACGTCGTGGTGACGCCGTCGACGGTCGTGTGACCGGTGAACGTGCCGACCTCTCCCGGAGGCTCCACGAGCGTCCCCACCGCCCGGAAGATCGCGCGCCCGGTGCTCGACCGGATGTCCCAGGGCACGCCCTGGGTGATGATCGTGCGCGTCCTGTCGTCGCCCGGCACCGCGAACGGCTCGTCGAACCGGGTGATCGCGGAGATGGTGGCGGTCGCAGGTCCGGTGGGCATGGTGCTCAGGTAGTCGATGTCGTTGAGCCGGAAGTGGCGGTCGTAGTTGAGGTCGTCGTGGTCGTAGTACCGCGTCTGGTAGCGGTCCGAGACCGTCCGGGCGTAGACCGGCACGTCGCCGCAGGAGAAGTCGAAGGGCGCCCAGTCCGTCGCGACGTGGCGTTCCCCGGTGCAGACCGGCCCGGTGGTCCTCATCCGGCAGTCGAACGGCGCGAACGAGCTGTCCAGCGTGGTCGGCACGAGGAGTGACTGGTCGATCTCCGCCGGCGGGTCCGCGACGACCGGCGCGGTCAGGAGGAGCGGGGCAGCGAGCGCGAGCACGGCGGCGGGGCCGAAGGCGAGGGCGGTTCGTCGGTTCATCACGGGCTCCCTTCCGGGCGGACTGTTCACCCGGAAACAGTCGCGGGCCCCGGTTCCGGTTGACCTCAGTCGCCGATCCTCGTCCAGGTGCCCTCCAGCATCACGCTGGCCATCGGGTCGTCCGGGGTGCCGCGGAAGCCGCCGAGCAGGAGCCGGTTCCCGCGTATCCGCCAGCTGAGCGAGCCCACGCAGCCGCGGCACCCCGGGGCGGTGCTCGTGAGCTGGAGACGACCGTCGGGCGCATACTCCACGGTGCCGGCATCGCCCACCGACCACCCCGCGGGGTAGCGGCCGCTCAGGCTGTAGACCGTGCCGATGAAGCTGAGCGTGACAGGGAGACGGTCCGCGCGCCCGAAGTCGTCCGCCAGGAACGCGCGGTCGGCGCCGGCGCGGACGAACTGCTCGCGCGTGACGACCCTCCGCCACCCCGAGTCCGGGATCCGCGGGCCGGCGTACGTGCCCGCGGACGTGGACACCTCCGTCGGCCCCTTCGCCGGCTGCGGTGAGGCGGACCGGTCGGAACCTCCCAGCAGGGTCCCTGCGAAAACGGCTCCGACGACGACGGCGGCGGCCATCGCGGCCGCGATCGTCCCGGTCCGGGCCCGGTGCCGGCGACGCACCTCGACCAGCCGCTTCTCCCCCTCGGGCACGAACGCCCGGGCGTTGGCCTCCAGCCCGCGGCGCAGGCGGTCCTCAACCGGCATCCCCGCTCACCTCCTCCCCCAGGACCTCGGCGAGACGGTGACGGGCGCGGTGCAGGTGCTGCTTCACCGTCGACTCCGACACCTCGAGCACGCGAGCGATCTCCGCAACCGGCCGGTCCTCCCAGTAGTAGAGGACCACCGCCGCCCGCTGCATCGGCGCCAGCGCGGCCACCGCGCGAGCGACGTCGGGGTCAGGCAGGTCGTCGTAGCGCACGGCTGGCTGGCCCAGCCGCTCCTTGACCGGCCGCGCGGCTGCCCGCTGCACCTCTCGCACCGCGATCCGGATGGCCACCCGGCGTACCCAGGCATCGGGCGCCTCGTAGCGCGACACGGTGCGCCAGTGCCGGAGCATCCGGTAGAGCGCCTCCTGGGTGATGTCCTCGGCCAGGCAGCGGTCGTGGACGATGAGGAACACGGTGCGGCTGACCGGCGCGAAGCAGGCGCGGAAGTACCAGTCGTACTCCCTGTCCTGCGCCGTCCGCACCGTCGCCTCCGCTGGTCGTCCGCGTGCCGGTCCTGTCGGGTAACAGTCACGAGCACCGCTCCTGGTTGACAGGTCCCGACGAATCGATCGTCCGCGCTCCTGACCGAGCCCGGCAATGGTCCGGACGGGTGACCACACGACCGGCTGACCGGCACCCCGGGGCCGGGGTGGGCAGGCCGCTGGCAGGATGGCGGCCGTGGACCTCGAATCCTTCCGCTGGCTGCTCACCGACGACGGGCAGCGGCTGCTGGGACAGGCCACCCGGGCGTACGCCGACGCCGAGGGCGACCCGGTCCGCGCGGCCGCCGCCGTCCGTCGGATCGAGCCGGACGCCGACCGGGCCGCCGCCGCCCTGACCCAGGTCGGGCTGCGGTCCCGGGCGGTCCCGAAGTTCGGCGAGGAGGCGCTGCGGCTCTACTTCACCCCCGACGCGCTCGAGCAGGCGACCCGGCCGCGGGTGGCCGCGCACCGCGCCGCCCGGCTCGCGGCGGCGCAGCCGTCCAGCGTGCTCGACCTCGGCTGCGGCATCGGCGGCGACATGATCGCGTTCTCCCGCGCGGGCCTGACCGTTGCCGGCGTCGACCTCGACCCGGTGCGGGTCGCGGTGGCCGAGGCCAACCTCGCCGTGCTGGGGCTGGCCGGGGCGGTGCAGGTCGCCGACGGCACCGCCCTCGACCTCTCGCCGTTCGGCGCCGTCTACGCCGACCCGGCCCGCCGGAGCGCCCGGGGCCGGGTCTTCGACGCTGAGGGCTGGACCCCGCCGTGGCCGTTCGTCGAGCGGCTGCTCCGCGGCCGGTCCGTGGTCAAGGTGGCGCCCGGGATCCCGCACGAGCTGGTGCCCGAGGGCGTCGAGGCCGAGTGGGTGAGCGAGGGCGGCGACGTCAAGGAGGCGGCGCTGTGGTCGTCGTACCTCGCGACCTGCGAGCGCCGCGCCACCGTCATCGGCGAGGGCGGCCTGGCCACGCTCACCGAGGAGGACGACCCGTACGACGGCGCCGACCGGCCGGTGCGTCCGGTCGGGCAGTTCCTCTACGAGCCGGACGGTGCCGTGGTGCGTGCGCACCTGGTGACCGCGGTGGCGGCCGGGGTCCAGGGCGGGCTGCTGGACCCGCACATCGCGTGGGTGACCTCGGACGCGTCGTACCGCACGCCCTTCGCGAAGGGGTACCGCGTGCTCGAGGAGGTGCCGTTCCGCGAGAAGGCGCTCAAGGCGGCCCTGCGGCAGCGGCAGATCGGGCGGTTGACGATCAAGAAGCGCGGCGTGGACGTGGTGCCCGAGCAGCTGCGCAAGCGGCTGGAGCTGCACGGCGAGAACGAGTCGACGCTGGTGCTGACCCGGGTCGCCGGCCACGGCACGGCGTACCTCGTCCAGCCGTTCTAGGGCCCGTCAGCAGCCGGTCCGCGCCACCCCGCGCACGGTCACCGGCAGGTGGCCCGGAGCCGGGGCATTGCCGAGCAGGACGTCGACCAGCGCCCTCATCACGGCCGCGTTGTCGCCGTACGTCGCGATCTTGCTGCGGGCGATGCTGCGTCGCAGGACGTACGGCGTGTCCAGCGCGACCACGACCCGGCCGCGGGCCGCGGCACCACCGCGCGGGACCAGCACCACCTTCGAGCCGCTGCCGACGCGGAGCCCGGCGCGGCGGGCGGCCGCCTCCATCCGCGCGGCCTGGGCGCGCGGGCCGACGACCCTGATGCCCTCGGTCACCAGCCGGCCCGAGCAGCGGCCGTCCACGACCGTGACCGCGGCCCGGCTGAGCCGGGTGGCGGCCCGCTGCTGCGAGCCGGGAGCGGCGGGGGGCGCGTCCGCGGCCCGCTGGTGCAGCAGCATCGCGAGCATCCGGGTGGCCGCGGACTCGAGCCGGGCCCGTGGGACCGCCCCGCCGCGCACCGCGCGGACGACGGCCGTGCGGGCGGCCGTCGGGTCCGGGGGCATGAGCAGGACGTCGGCGCCGGCACGGAGCGCGGCCACCGCCCCCCTGCCGCCGGGGAGCTGCTTCTCGACGCCGTCCATCGCGAGCGAGTCGGTCACGACGACGCCGCGGAACCCGAGGTCGCGCCGCAGCAGCCCCGAGGTGACCTTGCGCGAGACCGAGGCCGGCCGACCGGGGTCGACCGCGCGGACGTCGATGTGTCCGGTCATCACCGCCGGCGCGCCGTCGGCGACCGCCTCCCGGAACGGGCGCAGGTCGACCCGGTCGAGCTGGGCGCGGGTCCGGCGCTGCACCGGCAGCGCGAGGTGGCTGTCGGTGGTGAGCGAGCCGTGGCCCGGGAAGTGCTTGAGCACCGGGACCACACCGGCGTCCTGGTAGCCCTGGGTCGCGGCGACCACGTGCCGGGTGACCAACCCCGGCCGGGAGCCGGCGCTGCGCGACCCGATGACCGGGTCGGACGGGCCGATCGTGACGTCGGCGTCGGGCGCGAAGACCAGGTCGAAGCCCATGCCGAGCAGCTCGGCACCGCTGCCCCGCGCGGCGGCCCGGGTCAGGTCGGCGTCGTCGGCGGCGCCGGCCGACATGAACGCCGGGAACCGGGTGGCCTCGCCGAGCACGCGGGCGACGGTGCCGCCCTCCTGGTCGACGCCGACCACCAGCGGGCGGCCGACCTCGCGGGCCAGGGTGCGGTTGGATCGGGTGATCTGGCGGGCCGAGTCGACGTTGTCGGAGAACACGATGACCCCGCCGAGGTGCAGCCGGCGGACCAGGCGCACCGGCGCCCTCGTGCCGTCGTACGACGCGACGATGACCTGTCCGGCGAGCTCCGGCAGCGACATCGCGCCGACCCGCCGAGCGGCGCGGGTGTACTCGCTCGCGGTGGGCAGCCCGCGCGGGTCGGCCGCGGGCGGGGCCGTCTCCCGCTTGGGTCGCAGCACCGGCCGGGGCGCGACCGGGTCGGTGACGGCGGAGAGCGGGTCCCGCAGCGGCACGGCGTACGGCGTCGGCTCCTGGCGCCCGACCAGGCGCAGGTCGCCCCACGCGCTGTCGTCGTCGCCCGCGGGAGCGCAGCCCGACAGCGCCAGCGCGCCGAGCGCGGCGGCGGTGACCAGCCGTACGGGAATCATGGGTCCCCATGTGAACACACGGCTGGTGACGGTCGACGCAGAACCCCCGATCGCGGCCGCGCGCACCTTGTAACGCGGTGTTCGTGTCGCTTCGCACGTGTTCGAACGCGTGCGA
>NZ_SDKM01000080.1 GCF_004519545.1 Nocardioides guangzhouensis | reverse complement strand
GGCACCTCGACCGACAAGACCGGGCACCTCGGCCAACAAGACCGGGCACCTCGGCGGGGGTGGCTCAGGAGGTTGCGGGCTGGGCGACCCAGAGCATGGGGTCGCCCCAGCCGAGGTCCTCGACGCCGTGAGAGGTGAAGGCCAGCGCGACCAGGGTGCGGCGGTGGGCGGCGAAGGTGAGGACGTGGGCGATCATCCCGCCGTACGTGAAGACCTCGGCGGGCTCGCAGAGCGCGTCCACGAACGTGTCGTCGAGGCGGCCGGAGTCGACCACCTCGCGGACGTGGGAGAGGTACGTCGGGCCCTCGGCTGCGAGCCGCTCGCGCATCGAGCTGAGCGACTCGTGCTCCTCGACCGACCAGTCGTAGTCCCGGGTCGCGAGCGCGGCGTTCCACATGCCCATCTGGCCGATCAGCCGCGACAGCAGCGACCGGATCGTCTGCCGGTCGTCGTCGACGTCGAGCTCGATCGGCTGGTCGAGCTGCTCGGGCGTGAGGCGCTCGGCCACCCGCACCATCTCCCCGGTCAGCCAGACGTGGTGCTCGACCATCCTCGTCAACAGGTCCATGGAATTCACCTTGTCTCTCGCGGGCAGCCGCAGGCTCCCCGGTGGGTGGAAGTGGACGCCGCTCGGTGCGGCGACCTGGATGTGACCGGGCTTGCGACGCCACTCGGCCGGCCCCACGCCGTACGCCCGGGTGAACGCACGGGTGAACGCCTCGTGCGAGGAGTAGCCCGCCTCCACGGCGATGTCGATGAGGGGCGCGGTCGTCGTGATCATCCGGTACGCCGCCCGCTCGAGGAGGATCCGCCGGCGGAAGGCCCGCGGCGGCTCGCCCGCGACCGAGCTGATCATCCGGTCGAAGTGGAAGCGGGAGAAGTGCAGCCGGGCCGCCAGCTCGTCGCCGGTCGCGTCGTGGTCGTCGAGCGCCTCGGTGAGGTGGTCGACGAACTCGACGAAGGTGTCGGCTGCCACGGTCATGGACTCATCCTCGGCGGCGTCGGGCGGGTGGGGCTTGATCGTGCTTGCCCAGTGCCCGCCGCGTCCAGGGACCGGTCCCGCGGCGACTACGCGGAGGCGGCCGGGGCCCGGGCCGTCAGCACCCGCCCGGTCCGCTCCCCACCGTCCACGACCAGCCCCTCCCAGGAGTTGGCGACCACGAACAGGGTTCGTCCGTCGTCGCCGCCGAGCACGCAGGAGAAGCAGCCGCGGTCGGCCTCGAGGACGTCGAGGACGTCACCCCCCTCGGCGACGCGGACGCAGTGGGAGCTGCCGACGTCGGCGTACCAGACGGCCCCGTCCGCATCGAGGCAGATCCCGTCCGGATGGTCGCCGGGCGTAGCGGCCCACACCCGGCGACCGGACAGGGTGCCGTCAGGCGCGACGTCGAACGCGGTCAGGCACTCGGCGTACGACTCGGCCACCACCAGCGTCGACCCGTCCGGGGTGACCACCATGCCGTTGGGGAACGCGAGGTCGCCGACGACCTGCCGGACCTCGCCGTCGGAGCCGACCACGACCAGCTGGCCGGGACCCGGCTCGCCCTCGGGGAAGTCGAACCCGATCCCGTTCACCCAGGCGAGGCCGCGGCGGTCGGTGACGATCTCGTTCCACGGGTGCCGGGAGTACGGCGCGAGGTCGGCGTACGGCGTCGCGGTGCCGTCGCCCGCCACCCGCATCACCGAGCCGTCGGATCCGAACACGACCAGCAGCGTCCCGTCGGGGAGCCAGTCGAAGCAGAACGGGAACGACGAGATGCGCGCGACCACCTCACGCGTCCCGTCGGAGTCGACGGCCAGCAGCTCGCCGGCCATCCAGTCGGAGAGGTGCAGCCGGCCGTCGTGCCAGCGCGGCGACTCCCCCATCGCGATGCCGGTGGTGAGGATCTCCATGTCGGGCAGACCGCCGCCGGGGCGCGAACTCATCGTCGCGGTCCGGCCGATGGCGCGGGATGATGGCGGGGTGAGGCGGATCAGTGGTCTCGCGGCGTTGGTCGGGGCCGGCTTCTTCGCGATCAAGTCCGTGGGCGTCCTGGCGACCGGGGAGCAGGTGCCGTTCCTGTTCGAGGCGGCGCCGGCGGTGCTCGGCCTGTGCGTCCTCACCCTGCCGGGAGCGCTCGGGATCACCGGGGGTCGGTCCGCGGTGGTGGCGATGGTCGGCGGCATGGTGATCGCCGTCGGGGTGGCCGCGCTGGTCGCGGACGCCGCCGGCGAGGACTGGGGACCGGGGCTCGGGCTGGCGATGCTCGGGGCCTCGGTCGGTGCCGTCATCGCCGGCTGGGGCCGGCAGGACTGGACCGACGGTGCCCTGCTGGTCGCCGGGCTGATGCCGGTCCCGGCGCTCGCGCTCGGGGGCATCCTGCAGCTCGCGGACGACCGGCTGCTCGAGGTCGGGCTGCTGCTGATCGCGGCCGCGTGGGCGTGGGTCGGCGTGCGGCTGCTCCGGATGCCGCGGCGCTAACCGGCCCCGAGCGCCCGGATCCGCGCGTCGAGGTCGCGGCGGTTGTCGCGGCGTACCGGCACCTCGACCACCTCGATGCCGCCGTTCGGCCAGGCCAGCGCCTGCTCGAGCTCGGGCAGCGACCCGACCTTCCAGTGCGGGGTGCGGGTGGCGGCGCAGAGCGCGGCGAGGTCGACGTGGTGGGGGGTGCCGAAGAGCCGGTCGTAGCGGTCGGCGTACGGCTCGGCGCCCTGCTCCAGCATCGCGAAGATCGACCCGCCGTCGTCGTTGACCACCACGATCGTCAGGTCCGGCCGCGGCTCGTCGGGGCCGAGGACCAGCGCGTTGGCGTCGTGCAGGAAGGTCACGTCCCCCATGAGCGCGATGTTGCGGGACCCGTGGTCGCGGGCCAGGGCGGCACCGATCGCGCTGGAGACGGTGCCGTCGATGCCGGCCAGCCCGCGGTTAGCGATGACCCGGCGGCGGTCGCCGACGGCGTACGGCGCGACCATCAGGTCGAGGTCGCGCACCGGGCTGGACGCCCCGACGAAGAGCAGGCCGCCCGGCGGCAGCGCCCGGCTGACCGCGCCGGCCGCCTCGTGCGGGGTGAGGTCCGACTCGGCCGCGAGCAGCGCGTCGAGGGAACGGGACACCTCGCGGTCGCGGGCCTGCCAGCGCTCCAGCCACGCGGGGTCGTCGGGTCCCTCGACCGTCGCCGAGGGCACCGTCCGTTCGACCGGGAACGGCCGCTCGGCCCAGCGCCCGCGCGGCGGCACCGAGACCACCTCGACGTCCTGGCGCTCGAGCAGCCGGGTCATCGGGCGGGAGATCGTCGGGTGCCCCCAGACCACGACCCGCTCGACGTCGCGGCCGGGGTCGCCGTCGAGCAGCAGCCGGTAGCTCCGGACCACGGTGGCGCCGGTGCGCGAACCGCTGGTCGGCTCGGCGAGCAGCGGCCAGCCCGCCGCCTCGGCCAGGATCCGCGCGGGCGGGCCGGCGTCGTCGCCGGCGACCACGACCGTCCGCGGCCCCAGCGGGAGCAGGACCGCGTCCGCAGGGTCGGGGCGCTCGGCGCCCGCGCGGACCGGTGCCGCGGCGGTCGGTGCCACCCGCGCCGGGACGTCGGGGACCAGCGGCGGGGTGAGCTGCACGTTGAGGTGGACCGGCATCCAGCCGTCGCCGCCCGCAGCGGCCGCGGCGCCGAACGGCCCGGGGCGTACGGCGTCCGCTCCCGGCGCCAGGAACGCGTCGACCTGCGCGCGGACGTCGTCGAGGCGGTGCAGCAGCCGGTCCCCGGCCTCGAGCGCGACGTCGAGGAACTCCGCCATCGGCCCGAAGATCCGCACCTGGTCGGTGGTCTGGCTGGCACCGGTGCCACGCAGCGACGCGGGCCGGTCGGCGCTGACCACCACCAGCGGCAGCCCGGCGTGCGCCGCCTCGAGAACCGCCGGGTGCAGGTTGGCGACCGCGGTGCCGGAGGTGCAGACGATCGCGGCCCGGCGACCGACGCGGGTCATCCCGAGCGCCAGGAACGCGGCGGTGCGCTCGTCGATCCGGGTGTGCAGCCGGAGCCGGCCCGCCGCTGCCGCGTCGTACGCCGCGAACGCCAGCGGGGCGTTGCGCGACCCGGGCGCCAGCACCAGCTCGGAGACCCCGTGCTCCACGAGCGAGTCGACGACCGCGCGGGCGAGCAGGGTCGAGGCGTTGGCGGGCGGCGGAGTCACGCCTGATCCTCTCGCAGCGCCCGGACCTCCGCGATCCGGGCCTCCCAGTGCGCGACCCGGGCCGGGTCCGCGGCGAGGCGGGAGAGCGCGGCCGGGTCGACGGTGGGTACGACGGCCGGCAGGGCGCCGTCGACCGGCAGCAGCGGCTCGGTAACCACGTCGTCGGCGAGAAGCTGCACGGTGGCCAGGCCGCACGCGTGCGGCAGCTCGGGCAGGGCCGCGGCCAGGGCCAGGCCGGCGGCGATGCCGACCGAGGTCTCCAGAGCGCTGGAGACCACCACCGGCAGCCCGATGTCCTCGGCGATCCGCAGGCAGGCGCGGACCCCGCCGAGCGGCTGCACCTTGAGGACGGCGACGTCGGCGGCCTCGAGGTCGCGCACCCGGTAGGGGTCGGCGGCGCGGCGGATCGACTCGTCCGCCGCGATCGGTACGTCGACCGCGCGGCGTACCGCGGCCAGCTCCTCGACCGTCGCGCACGGCTGCTCGACGTACTCCAGGCCTCCGGCGGAGCGCTCCAGCGACCGGATCGCGCCGACCGCCTCGTCGACCTCCCAGCCTCCGTTCGCGTCGACCCGCACTGGACCGTCCGGGCCGAGCGCATCGCGGACCGCCTCGACCCGCGCCAGGTCGTCGCCGAGGGTCTGGCCGCGCTCGGCGACCTTCACCTTCGCGGTCCGGCAGCCGCCGCGGGTCACGATCTCGTGGGCCCGCTCGGCGCCGACCGCGGGCACCGTGACGTTGACCGGGACCCACTCGCGGACCGGGTCCGGCCAGTCGCCGGCGGCGGCCTCCTCGGCGCAGCGCAGCCAGGGCTCGACCTCGCGGGCGTCGTACTCCAGGAACGGGCTCCACTCCCCCCAGCCGCCCGGGCCCGCGAGCAGCACGCCCTCCCGGACGTCGATTCCGCGGAAGCGGGTGCGCATCGGGATCGACCAGACCTTCACGCGAGCTCCTTCAGCCGGAGCCGGTCGACCTTGCCGGTCCCGAGCATCGGCAGCGCGTCGACGGCGACCAGGTCGCGTGGCGCCCATGTGCGCGGCAGCTCGGCGGCCACCCAGTCGCGAGCCTCGTCGAGCCCGAGGTCGCCGACCACGACCGCCACCACCCGGTGCCCCCACTCGTCGTCGGGGACGCCGATCACCTCGGCCTGCTCGACCGCGGGGTGCTGGCGGAGCCGCCGCGCGACGGCCGGGGTGGGCACATTGACGCCGCCGCTGACCACGACGTCGTCGACCCGGCCGAGCACCCGCAGCCGGCCGTCCTCCACGGTGCCTACGTCGGCGGTCACGAACCAGCCGTCGACCAGCGCCTCGGCGGTCAGACGGGGATCGCCGTCGTACCCGTCGAACAGCACCGGCCCGCGGATCCGGATCCGCCCGTCGTCGTCGGTGGCGAGCTCGACGCCGTCGAGGGGCACGCCGTCGTACACGCAGCCGCCAGCGGTCTCGCTCGCGCCGTACGTCGCGACCACGGCCACCCCGGCCGCCTCGGCACGGGCACGGAGCGCGGGGTCGATCGGGCCGCCGCCGAGCAGCACTGCGTCCAGCGTCGCGATCGCAGGGGCCTGCCGCTCGTCGGCGAGCAGCCGGTGCAGCTGGGTCGGGACCAGGGAGAGGTACCGGCGGCCGGCCGGCATCCGCTCCACCGCGGCCGCGAGGTCGTCGTCCGCCTCGGTGGGCTCGTGGCCCGCGAGCAGGGACCGGACCACCACCTGCAGCCCGGCGACGTACGACGCGGGGAGGGTGAGCAGCCACGACCCCGGGCCGCCGAGCCGGTCGTGGGCGCCGGTGGCGGACGCGACCATCGCACGGCGCGAGAGCAGCACGCGCTTGGGGAGGCCGGTCGACCCGGAGGTCTCGACGATCAGCGGCTCGGGCTCCACGTCGGCCGCCAGCCAGGCCCGGACCTCGGCGACGACCTCGGCGGTGCTGCCGCGCACGGGACGAAGACTCACGCGACGAACGCTAGTACCCGCTGCCAGAATCGCCGCGTGGACCTCACCCCGCCCGATCCCACGCCAGAACTGACCTGGCACGACCTGCACCACTCCGACCTCGGTGTCGACGACCTGTACGACGTGCTCGCGCTGCGCAATCGGGTCTTCGTGGTGGAGCAGGACTGCTGCTACCAGGACATCGACGGCCTCGACCTCGTCGCGGACACCCGGCACCTCCTCGCCCGCGCGTCGTCCGGGTCGGCGCTTGCCCAGGTCCGTGGCGGTGCCGGCGTACAGTCCGTGGTCGGCTACGCCCGGCTGCTGGCCCCCGCTGCCGGCGAGGCCGGCGCTCCGGCCCGGATCGGACGGGTCATCGTCAGCGCCGAAGCCCGCGGCCAGGCCCTCGGCCGCCGCCTGATGGAGCGCGCGCTGGCGTCCTGCGCCACCCACTGGCCCGACGCCGGGGTCGAGCTCTCCGCCCAGGCCCACCTGCGGGCCTTCTACGCCTCCCTCGGCTTCGAGCCGGTCAGCGACGTGTACGACGAGGACGGCATCCCCCACGTCGACATGCGCCTCACCCCCTGACCCGCCGAGGTGCCCCGAATTGCGCGCCGAA
>NZ_SDKM01000008.1 GCF_004519545.1 Nocardioides guangzhouensis | reverse complement strand
GCTCGCTGGCGCTCGCTCCTCGACCACCGGGCCGGTCGTCGCGGTCGTCGGCGGAGGCGGCAAGTCCGGCTCGCTGAGCCTGGCCGCCGCCCGTCAGGCCGGGGCCGCCCGCACCATCGGCGTGGTCCCGACCGCGGCGGAGGCCGCGCGCCTCGAGGCGGCCGGCCTCGCCGACGAGGTGGTGCTGGCCGACGCCCGCGACCCGATCGCGCTGCGCGACGCCGTGGCCACGGCCGGCGGTCCCGCCGACGTGACCGTGGTCTGCGTCGACGTCCCCGGCTGCGAGGGCGGCGCCGTGCTGGCGACCGCCGAGCGGGGAACGGTCGTCTTCTTCTCCATGGCCACCTCGTTCCCCGCCGCGGCGCTCGGCGCCGAGGGCCTCGCCGCCGACGTGACCATGCTGGTCGGCAACGGGTACGCGCCCGGCCACGCGGCGTACGCCCTCGACCTGCTGCGCGGCAACCCCGGCGTCCGCGGCCTCTTCGAGGGGCGGCTGTGATGGCGGCCCGCACCGAGCCCCGCACGGGCAAGCTCGAGCTCGACCCCGCCGTCGTCCGCAAGGCCCGCAGCCTCGCCGAGCGGGCCGGCCGCCCGATCGTCGACCTGGCCCGGGCGCACACGACGGTCGCCGTCGAGCGGGCCACGCTGCGGCTGGCCGGCCTCGAGGGCGCCGACGCCGACGGCACGCCCTGGGTGAACCGGCTCCTGGACTGCGTCCGTGCCGACGTCGGCCTCGAGCACGGGGTCGCGCTGCCCGCGTGGGACGCGCTGCTCCGCGGTGAGGCCGCCGACCTGGCCGAGCTGGCGCAGAAGGCTTCCGCCGGCTCCGTGCGGTTCCGGATCCCCGAGGGCGCAGACGCCGCCGCGGCCGCCGAGGCGGCCCGGGCACGTGTCGCCACCGGCGTACGCCGCATCGACGAGCGTCGCGTCGAGCGCGAGCGGTTCGTGGCCGACGTGGGCGACGCCCCGTCGAAGCCGTGGATCTACCTCATCGTCGCGACCGGCGACATCTACGAGGACATCCCCCAGGCCCAGGCCGCGGCGCGCGCCGGCGCGGACGTGATCGCGGTGATCCGCTCGACCGGCCAGTCGCTGCTGGACTACGTGCCGGAGGGGGCGACCCGCGAGGGCTTCGCCGGGACCTACGCCACCCAGGAGAACTTCCGGCTCATGCGGGCCGCCCTCGACGAGACGAGCCGCGAGCTCGGCCGCTACGTCCGGCTCACCAACTACGCCTCCGGCCTCTGCATGCCGGAGATCGCGGCGCTGGCCGGCCTCGAGCGGCTCGACATGATGCTCAACGACTCGATGTACGGCATCCTCTTCCGCGACATCAACCCGATCCGGACGTTCGTCGACCAGCGGCTGAGCCGTCAGATCCACGCCCGCGCGGGAATCATCATCAACACCGGCGAGGACAACTACCTCACCACCGCCGACGGCATCGAGGCCGCGCACACGGTCACCACCAGCCAGCTGCTCAACGAGTACTTCGCGAAGGAGGCGGGCCTCGCCGACTGGCAGCTCGGGCTGGGGCACGCCTTCGAGATCGACCCGAACGTCGCGGACTCCTTCCGGCTCGAGCTGGCCCACGCGATGCTGGCCCGCGACCTGTTCCCGGACGCCCCCCTGAAGTGGATGCCGCCGACCCGGCACATGACCGGCGACGTGTTCCAGGGCTTCCTGCTGGACGGCTTCTTCAACCTCGTCGGTGCCCTCACGGGCCAGGGGATCCTTCTGGTCGGCATGATGACCGAGGCCGTGGTCACGCCGTGGCTCTCCGACCGTGACCTGGCGCTGCAGAACGTCCGCTACGTCATGAACGCCGCCGGCAACCTGCACGAGGACTTCCACCCGGCCCCCGACGGCTTCATCGCGGAGCGGGCCCGGGTCGTGCTGGGCGAGGCGATCGACCTGCTCGAGGAGATCGTGCACGACTCCGACGCGGCGGGGGACCCCCCGCTCCTGGCCGCGATCGCGGACGGCACGTTCGGCCTGATGAAGCGGCCCGCCGACGCCGGTCGCGGACTCGACGGGGTGGCCGCCAAGTCCGAGGCCTACTACAACCCCGCGAGCGACCTCCTGGCCTTTCGAGACGGCGCTGGCGTGCCTGCTCAGGAACCGGAAGAGGAACGATGACCGAGACCACGAACCGCATCATCCGCCCGTACGGCGACACGACGGGCGACGGCATGGTGCAGCTCTCCTTCACGCTCCCGATGCCGCACTCCAAGGTCGCGGAGGGGGCGGCCGCCCAGCTCGCGAACAAGATGGGCATGGACCCGGCGCTGGTGGTGCACGCGAAGGCGATGGGTCCGGACTTCACGTTCTTCGTGGTCTACGGCCGGGTCAACCACCTCGTCGACCCGAGCCAGGTCCAGGTGGTCGAGCGCGACTACCCGCTGCTCACGCCCAAGGAGGTCAACGCGACGGTCAAGGAGTCGCTGCGACGGCGCCTGGTCGTGGTCGGCGGCTGCATCGGCACCGACGCGCACACCGTCGGCATCGACGCGATCCTCAACATCAAGGGGTTCGCGGGGGAGAAGGGCCTGGAGTACTACCGCGAGATCAAGGTCGTGAACCTCGGTGCCCAGGTGTCCGTGCCGACGCTGGTCGACCGGGCCCGGGCCGAGAACGCCGATGCGGTGCTGGTCTCGCAGGTGGTGACCCAGCGCGACGCGCACATCCTCAACACCCGCGAGATGTCGGCGGCGTTCCGCGAGTCCTACCCCGCGGACCGGCGGCCGCTGCTGGTGGTCGGCGGCCCGCGCTTCGACGAGACGATGGCCGGCGAGCTCGGCGTCGACCGGGTCTTCGCGCGCGGCACCACCCCCGGCGAGGTCGCCTCCTACCTCGTCCACCGGATCACCCAGCGAAAGGCGTCCTGATGCGCGAGATCGGCACGAAGGTCACCCACCGCCGCTACGTGCCGTACTCCCACGCGCACTACGCCGGCAACCTGGTCGACGGCGCCTACTCGCTGGGCCTCTTCGGCGACGTCGCGACCGAGCTGTGCATCCGCACCGACGGGGACGAGGGGCTCTTCGCGTCGTACTCCGACGTGCAGTTCCGGGCCCCGGTGCGGGCCGGCGACGTGCTCGAGGTGACCGCGGAGCTGCTCGCGGCCGGACGTCGGTCGCGCCGGGTCGGGTTCACCGTGCACGTGCTGGCCCGCGGGGCGGCCACCGAGGCCCGCCCCGGTGCCGCCGAGGTGCTCGACCCGCCGCTGCTCGCGACCGAGGCCACCGGTACCGTCGTCGTGCCCGGTCTGGACGGAT
The DNA here is from genome assembly GCF_004519545.1 of Nocardioides guangzhouensis. Lineage (GTDB taxonomy): Bacteria > Actinomycetota > Actinomycetes > Propionibacteriales > Nocardioidaceae > Nocardioides > Nocardioides guangzhouensis. The sequence goes on along the minus strand of NZ_SDKM01000008.1, from coordinate 147,271 downwards.
AGCAGAGGTATCCGGCGTGTCGTGCGCGACACGCCGCGCGTCGGGAAAATCGCTCGTGAAATCTGCGTGACCGATCAGGGCGCTGACCTGCGGAAACGATGCCCGCACGCGGGGAGCCGACCTGTTGACTTTCATGTGTTCGTGTCCGAGAGTTCCCGGGTCCGCTCGCGCAGATCGTGGAGGCGGACCGGCGTCCAGGTGGCCGCCGCGGGGGCTCGAGCACCACGAACCACCCCGCGACGGCTCGCGGAGGTCGGTCTCGGCTCTCTCGAGAGCGGATGCGGAAGGGGCCCGGGCGCCTTAGACAACTTCCCGTGCATCGGCAGCCGGTCGGCGGCGGGTTGGTCCGAAGCGCACGCCGGTCCCTTCCGCCCCCTGCCGGCCCACGGCACGCGTCGCCGACAGCCGTCCCCCTTGTAGATTTGGCCCGTGCCACGCATCGCCCTCTCGATTCTCTGTGGCGTGGCGCTGGCGCTGAGCTTCGAGCCCTACGCCCTCAGCCCGCTCCTCCCGGTCTCCGTCGCCGGCTTCTTCTGGTGCGTGCACGGCCGCTCGCTCAAGCAGGGCGCGCTGCTCGGCTTCGTCTTCGGCGTGGTCTTCTGGCACGTCCACATCTTCTGGATGCGGGTGGTCGGGTACGACGCGTGGCTGGCGCTGTCGCTGTTCATGACCCTGTGGTTCGTCCTGCTCGGTTTCTCGCTGGCCGCGGTCTCCCGGCTGCGCTGGTGGCCGGCGTGGTTCGCGGTCGTCTGGGTGGCGATCGAGGTGGTGCGCGGGGCGTACCCGATGAGTGGCTTCACCTGGGGCCGACTGGCGTTCGCGACCGTGGACACGCCGTACGCCGGGTGGCTGCCATGGATCGGCACCAACGGCGTCAGCCTGCTGGTCGCCCTGAGCGCCTCCGGGCTCGCCTGGCTGGTGCTGCGCTTCCTGCCCGGCCTCGGCAGGCCGCGGCTGACCGAGACCACCGCCGACGCGGCAGCGGGGAGCCCGGTCCCGGACGGCGCGGTCGAGGACGCCGCCGGGAAGCCGGCCGGGAGCACCGCCGGCCGGGCGCACGTGGGCACCGTCGCGGTGCTGGCCGTGATCGTCCTGGCCGCCGTCGTGCCGGCGTTCGTCTCCTGGCACGGTGAGGACGCGGGGACCGCCCGGGTCGCGATCGTCCAGGGCAACGTCCCGGGCGACGGGGACAACCTGCTGGCGTACCACCAGGAGGTGACCCGGAGCCACCTCGACCTGACCCGGGAGCTCGCCGCCGACGTGGCCGCCGGGCGGGCCGAGCGGCCGGACTTCGTGGTGTGGCCGGAGAACGCCACCGCGGTCGACCCGTTCCGCGACGAGGAGCTGCGGGCGGACATCCGGCACACCGTCGAGGACATCGGCGTACCCCTGCTGTTCGGCGGCATCGTCGACGCACCGGATCCGGACGAGGTGCTGAACCAGGGGATCGTCTACGACCCGGGCACCGGTGCGGGAGACCGGTACACCAAGCGGCACCCGGTGCCGTTCGGGGAGTACATCCCGTATCGGGAGAAGCTGGGCATCAACCGCAACTTCAGCCAGCTCTCGCAGGTGCCGCGCGACATGCTCAGCGGCACCCGCACCTCGCCGCTGCGGATCGACGGCACGACGGTGGCCGACGCGATCTGCTTCGACGTCGCGTACGACGACGCGATCGGCGACCAGGTGCGCGGGGGAGCGGAGATGCTGACCGTGCAGACGTCCAACGCGTTCTTCATCCACACCGGCCAGATCGAGCAGCAGTTCGCGATCAGCCGGCTGCGGGCGCTGGAGACCGGACGGCCGGTGGTGGTCGCCTCGGTGAACGGCCGCAGCGGCTTCATCAACCCGGACGGCAGCGTCGCCGCGGCGATCGAGCCACGCACCCGCGCCGTGCTCCAGGACGTGGTGCCGCTGGTGCGGGGCGTCCCCCCGGCGATGTGGGTCGGGCCCTGGCTGGGACGCGCGGCCGTCGTGGTGGCCGCGGGTGCGGTCCTGTGGGCACTGCTGCCGTATCGTCGGCGCAGGATCGAGCCGGCGGCCGCGGGGGCCGGGGCCGGCCGCGTGCTGGAGAGGGAGAGCGGGGCGTGACGTACGACGGACTCGGCCGGGTCGTGATGGTCATCCCGACCTACAACGAGTCGATGAACCTGGCCTGGATCGTGGGTCGGCTGCGGTGCGCCCAGCCGGGGGTCGACGTGCTGGTCGTCGACGACAACTCTCCCGACGGCACCGGCAAGATCGCCGACGAGATCGCCGCGGAGGACCCGCAGGTGAGCGTCGTGCACCGGACCGAGAAGGCCGGCCTGGGGGCGGCGTACATCCACGGCTTCCGGGTGGCCCTCGAGCGCGGGTACGACGTGATCGGCGAGATGGACGCCGACGGCTCCCACCAGCCCGAGCAGCTGCACCGGCTTCTGGACGCCCTGCGCGAGGCCGACCTGGTCATCGGGTCCCGCTGGGTCCCGGGCGGCTCGGTGGTCAACTGGCCGCGCTCCCGCGAGGCCCTCTCGCGCGGCGGCAACCTCTACGTCCGCCTGCTGCTCGGCGTGTCGGTCCGCGACGCCACCGCCGGCTTCCGGCTGTTCCGGCGGAGCACGCTGCAGGCGATCGACATCGACACGGTCCAGTCGACCGGCTACGTCTTCCAGACAGACATGGCCTGGCGCACGCTGCAGGCCGGGCTTCGGGTCGTCGAGGTGCCCATCGAGTTCATCGAGCGCGAGCGCGGCGACTCCAAGATGAGCGGTGCGGTCGCCACCGAGTCGCTGAAGCGGATCACCCGCTGGGGCCTCCGCGAGCGCCGGGGCCAGGTCGCCCGGGCGCTGCGCCGATGACCCGCGTACGCCGGGTCCCCGGCTGGCTGCTCGCGCTGCTGTTCTTCGGCATCCCGCTGCTGGAGATCATCGTCCTCATCCAGGTCGGGCAGGCGATCGGCCCGTGGTGGACGATCCTGCTGCTGGTCGCGGACAGCATCTTCGGCGCCTGGCTGATGCGCCGCGAGGGGTCCCGGGCGTTCCAGGCGCTCTCCGACGCGCTGCGCAACGGCCGGATGCCGGCCCGCGAGCTGGCCGACGGGATGCTGATCCTCGCCGGAGGCCTGCTGATGCTGGCGCCGGGCTTCATCACCGACGTGTTCGGCATCCTGCTGATCCTGCCGTTCACCCGGCCGATCGGGCGTCGGGTGCTCACCCGGGTGGTCTCGGCCCGCCTGCTGGCCGGGGGCGACTGGCCCGGTGCGTCGTACGGCGCGGGCTTCTGGACCGGGCCGGGAGAACCGCCTCGCCACGGTCCCGGACATGGCCCCGGAAATGGCCCCGGAAAGGGCAAGGGCCCCCGATCCGGGCCACCGGGACCCGTGATCGAGGGCGAGGTCGTCGACGGCCCGGACGACGGGCCGCGCAACCAGGACTAGCGTCAGGCGCTGGCCTTGCTCTTCTTGGACGCGCTCGCGCGGTGCAGGTGGGCGGGACCGATCTCGCCACCACGCAGCAGCTCGAGGCGCTCGCTGAGGATGTCCTCGAGCTCCTTGATGGAGCGACGCTCGAGGAGCATGTCCCAGTGCGTGCGCACCGGCTTCTCGGCCTTCGCCTCGGGCTGGATGCCGTCGACGCTCAGCGAGACCGAGCCGCAGCGAGGGCACTCCCACGTCGCGGGGATCTCCGCCTCGACCGACATCGTGATCTCGAACTGGTGTCCCTGCGGGCACGCGTACCCGACCTGCTGACGGGCGGCGAACTCGATGCCGCGCTCGTCCTCGAAACTCTGGCCTCCGAGCCTGGCTCCACGCAGTGTGCGCTCCGCCACCTCGTTCACCTCCGGATGAAATGTGTCTGTGTGCGTACGAACAGGAGACGTTCTTCCCCCGTCTCTATGACGCCGTTCCCGAGCGGTGCGCGTCACATGCCCCAACGTACGCCCCTCCGCAAGAATTCCTTGCTGAGCGCAACTGTGGCCCGTTCCACACCGGTGACCGCTGTGTCCGGGATCCCGTCAGATGACGCTGGGCTGCACGTTCCCCGCCTCGCGGATGCCGCGCGCGGTGTCCACCCGGAGCAGCAGCGCGCCGCCGATCACGAAGAACGCGATCAGTGCGAAGATCGCCGGCCGGTAGGAGTCGGTGAGCTGGAAGACCAGGCCGAAGGTGAGGGTGCCGAACCACGAGGTGCCGCGGTCCATCGCGTGGTAGAAGCTGAAGAACTCGCCCTCGCGGCCCTTGGGGATGAGCAGCGAGAAGTAGGACCGGGCCAGGGCCTGGGTGCCGCCGAGCACGATGCCGATGGCGACGCCCATGGCCAGGAACGGCACCAGCTGCTCCTCCGGCAGCACCAGCGCCGTGGTCACGATGAGCATCCAGATCGCCAGACCGGTCAGGATCACCCGCTTGGCGCCGTACCGCTCCGCCGCGCGGCCGAACAGCAGGGCCCCGAAGAACGCGACGAACTGCACCATCAGGATGGTGGCGATCAGCACCGAGGTGCCGAACCCGAGCTGCTTCTCGCCGTACGTCGAGGAGGAGGCGATCACGGTCTGGATGCCGTCGTTGAAGAAGAGGTACGCGAGCAGGAAGGTCAGCGCCATCGGGTAGTTGCGTAGGTCCTTGAGGGTCTCCCACAGCTGCCCGAAGCTCTGCTGGACCAGGCCGCCGGACTCCGGCACGACGTGCTGCGGCGGGTGGTTCCTCAGCCGCAGGTAGGGGATGAACGTGAACCCCGCCCACCACACGGCCGCCGACAGCATCGAGAGCCGCACCGCCATCGCGGTGCTCAGCCCGAACGGCGTCAGCGTGACCACGGCCAGGTTGACGGCCAGCAGGATGCCGCCGCCGAGGTAGCCCCACGCCCAGCCGCGGGAGGAGACCCGGTCGCGCTCGTCCTCGGTGGAGATCAGCGGCAGGATCGAGTCGTTGAACACCGTGGACGCGCCGAGGCAGAGGTTGGCGCCGATCACCGCGATCGCGCCGATCTGCCAGTTGGTGCCGGCGCAGAAGAACAGCAGCGACGCGAACGCCGCACCGGTCCACGCGAACCCGGCCAGCAGGCCCTTCTTGTTCTCGGTCCGGTCCGCGACCGCGCCCAGCAGCGGGAGAAGGACCGCGGACAGGATCGTGGAGAACGTGATGATGTACGACGGCAGCGCGCCCGGCGCGATCGACAGCCCGAGCACGCTCAGGTCCTGGTTGCAGTCCAGGCCCTTGTCGGAGTCGGTGATGAACCCGCAGGAGGCCTTCTCGGCGACGGTGATGAGGTACGGCGCGAACAGCACGGTCGCGACCGTGGTGACGTAGGCGGAGTTCGCCCAGTCGTACCAGTACCACGCCTTCTGCTCCCGCACTCTCGACAGCGGGCGCAGGTCGGCCACGCCGCCCGGCGGAACGGTGTCGTCGCCCATGTCAGTCCTCCCACTGCCCGCGCTCGACGAGCACGTCCCTGAGTATGTCGGTCCGGTCGGTCATGAGGCCGTCGACACCCAGGTCGAGCAGCTCGTGCATCTCGGCCGGGTCGTCGATGGTCCACACGTGCACGTGCAGCCCCGCCGCGTGCGCGCGGCGGACCAGCCCCGCGGTCGTGATGGCCACCCTGCCGCGCCGGTACGGCACCTGCACCGCCACCGGTCCGCCGCGGGTCAGCGCGGCGGCCAGGCGGCCGCTGGGGAGCCCGGCGTACGCCGCCGCCTCGCGGGGGTGCGCCCCCGTCGCGACCCGCCCGTCGGTGAGGGAGCGGAACTCCTCGAGGCTGCGTGGCCTGAACGACCCGACCAGGACCCGGTCCCACGCCTCGCGGGCCGCCAGGAAGTCGGCCAGCGGGCGCACGGCGCCGGGAGCCTTGATGTCGATGTTGAAGCGGACGCCGGGGAAGGTGTCGAACAGCTCGCCCAGCGTCGGCACGTTCTCACGGCCACCGATCCGGGCTTCGCGGATCTCGTCGCGGGAGAGGCGGGCGACCTCGCCGGTGCCGTCGGTGACCCGGTCGAGCACCCGGTCGTGGAAGGCCATCAGGACGCCGTCGCGGGTCACGTGGACGTCGGTCTCGAGGTAGCGGTAGCCGAGGTCCACCGCGTGCCGGAACGCCGCCAGGCTGTTCTCCAGGCCCTCGATCTCGGGGTGGAAGGCGCCGCCGCGGTGGGCGAAGGCGAGCACGCCACGCGGCTCGTCGAGGTAGGCGTAGCCGGTGCGTGGACGCTTCACGGGCACCCCACCGGCTGGAACCCCGGCTGACTCACGCAGGACATTGAACACGGGCACGTGACGATCGTCGTGGACCGGGTACGGCGTGGCATCCGCACGGATACTCAGGCCGCCGGCCCGTCGCCCGGACCGCGGCCGCGTGAGGGGGGTACGGTCGGACCATGGACGCGCTCGCCTGCCCCCAGTGCGGGACCGACATGGTCGCCCGCAGCCTCGGCCGCACCCACGTCGACCAGTGCCCGGAGGGACACGGCGTCTTCCTGCGGCGGACCGCGCTCGGCGAGCTGATCGACGCCGAGAACGCCTGGCACAGCGACTCCGGCCCGCACACCGCGCCGCTGCCACGGATCACCGCCGACATGCACGCACCCCCGCCGTCCCCGCCGCGCGCCCCGGCCTGGGTGGCCACGCTCTTCGACGACTGAGCCGTCCAGCGGGACAACTCGTCCACAACCGTGCGCCCCACAACCCGCCGACCCGGCACATCTTGTGCCGGGTCACTGTCTCCTGGAGACGCCGACCCGGCACAAGATGTGCCGACTCACCATGAAGAGCGACGGACTGCTGTGGACAGCAGGCGTCAGATGTCGCGGAAGGTGACGATGTTGGCGCCGAGCTCGTTGAGGCGCTCCGCGAGGTCCTCGTAGCCGCGGTGGATGACGTACGTCGACCGGAGCACCGAGGTGCCCTTCGACGCCATCATCGCCAGCAGGATGACCACGGCCGGCCGCAGCGCGGGCGGGCAGACCACCTCGGTGCCCGACCAGTGGGTCGGGCCCTCGACCAGCACCCGGTGCGGGTCGAGCAGCTTCACCGAGGCGCCGAGCTTGTTGAGCTCGGTCAGGTAGATCGCGCGGTTCTCGTAGACCCAGTCGTGCAGCAGCGTCTGGCCCTCGGCGACCGCGGCGATCACCGCGAAGAACGGGAGGTTGTCGATGTTGAGGCCCGGGAACGGCATCGGGTGGATCTTGTCCAGCGGCGCCCGCAGCGTCGACGGCTTGGTGGTGATGTCGACCAGCCGGGTGTGGCCGTTCGCCGCGACGTACTCCTCGGAGCGGTCGTACTGGAAGCCCATCTCCTCCAGCGTGGCCAGCTCGATCTCGAGGAACTCGATCGGGACCCGCTTGATGGTGATCTCGGAGTTCGTGACGATCGCGGCGGCGAGCAGCGACATCGCCTCGATCGGGTCCTCGCTGGGCGCGTAGTCGACCTCGACGTCGATCTCGGTGACGCCGGTGACCGTCAGGGTGGTGGTGCCGATGCCCTCGACCTCGACGCCGAGGCGCTGCAGGAAGAAGCACAGGTCCTGGACCATGTAGTTGGACGAGGCGTTGCGGATGATCGTGGTGCCCGGGTGCAGGGCGGCGGCCATGAGGGCGTTCTCGGTGACCGTGTCGCCGCGCTCGGTGAGCACGATCGGCCGGGTCGGCTCCAGCGCCCGGTTGACGGTCGCGTGGTAGCTGCCTTCGGTGGCCTTCACCTCGAGGCCGAACGGGCGCAGCGCCGACATGTGCGGCTCGACGGTGCGGGTGCCGAGGTTGCAGCCGCCGGCGTAGGGGAGCTCGAAGGTGTCCTCGCGGTGCAGCAGCGGGCCGAGGAACATGATGATCGAGCGGGTACGGCGCGCGGCCGGCTCGTCGATGTTCTCCAGGTGGAGCTCGGCCGGAGGGACGATCTCGAGGTCGTTGTTCTCGTTCAGCCAGGTGGTCTGCACGCCCAGCGACTGGAGCACCTCGAGCAGTCGGTTGACCTCCTCGATCCGGGCGACGCGGCGCAGGGTGGTGCGGCCCTTGTTGAGCAGCGAGGCGCACAGCAGCGCGACCCCGGCGTTCTTGGAGGTCTTGACGTCGATGGAGCCGGACAGGGTGGTCGGGCCGGTGACCCGCAGGTGGGTCGGGCCGGCACCGAGCGCCACGATCTCGGAGTCGAGGGCGGCACCGATCCGGGCCAGCATCTCCAGCGAGAGGTTCTGGTGGCCGCGCTCGATCCGGTTGACCGCGGACTGGCTGGTACTCAGCAGGTCGGCGAGCTGCTGCTGGGTGTAGCCACGGTGCTTGCGGGCGTCGCGGATCAGGTTGCCGATGCGGCCGAGGTAGTCGGTGCTCATGCGCAGCACCGTATCTCAAATATGAGATAAGACAACATCGACAGGCCGGAGGCGGGAGCACGGCGGGGGAGGGGCGGGGCCTCCGGGGCGGCGGAGCAGGCTGCGAGGATGAGGCCCATGCGCGCGACGACGATCCACGATACCCGCGACATCCGGCTATCCGAAGTTCCCGAGCCGACCATCGACGCCGACACCGAGGCGATCGTGAGGGTGGTGGCCGGCTGCATCTGCGGTTCCGACCTGTGGCCCTACCGCGGCGAGAACCCGATCACGCCCGGCGACACCATCGGGCACGAGGCGGTCGGCGTGGTCGAGGAGGTGGGCTCGGCGGTGAAGGCGTTCCGGCCCGGCGACTTCGTGGTCGTCCCGTTCTGCCACGCCGACAACACCTGTCCGCACTGCCTGACCGGGATGCACTCCGCCTGCGACAACCTCGGCTTCACCGAGAGCGGCCAGGCGGAGTACACCAGGGTGCACCAGGCCGACGGCAGCCTGGTGAAGACGCCCGGCCAGCCCGACGACGACCAGATCCCGTCGCTGCTCGCGCTGGCCGACGTGATGGCCACCGGCTGGCACGCCGCGATCGCGGCCGGCGTCACCGAGGGCAGCACGGTGGCAGTGGTCGGCGACGGCGCGGTCGGCCTGTGCGGGGTGCTCGCAGCCGCCCACCTCGGCGCGGACCGCGTGATCGCGATGTCGCGGCACGAGCCGCGCCAGGAGATCGCCCGCCGCTTCGGCGCCACCGACATCGTCCCCGAGCGCGGCGAGGAGGGCGAGGCCCGGGTCGCCGAGCTGACCGGCGGCGTCGGTGCCGACGCCGTCCTCGAGTGCGTCGGCAACGACCCGGCGATGCGGACTGCGTTCCGGATCGCCCGCCCCGGCTCGACCGTCGGCTTCGTGGGCGCTCCGCACGGCGTGGAGCTCCCGGTCCGTCGCATGTTCACCCACAACATCGGGCTGGCCGGCGGGATGGCGCCGGTGCGCGCCTACCTCCCGCTGCTCATGGATCTCGTGCTCGGCGGGACGATCAACCCCGGCCTGGTCTTCGACGCGACGCTTCCGCTCGACGAGGTGGCCGAGGGCTACCGGATGATGGACGAGCGGCGGGCGATCAAGGTGCTGCTGCGTCCGTGACCGTCGGGTCCGGCGCGGGCTCGTCCGGCACGTCCGGCGCCGGCGGCGCGGCACGGAGGGCGAGCACCGCCAGCAGCGGCCGGTGGTCCGAGCTCAGCCCGGTGAGCACCCGCTGCCGCAGGAAGGTCGCGTCGGTCCCGAGGTCGCGGCGGGCCACGAACACGTAGTCGATCTTCCGGTGCTGGCCCATCGCGGTGAACGTGTCGCGGCGGCCGCGCCAGCCGAGCGCCTGCCACGACGACACGGCCAGTCCTGCGAGGCGCGCGGCCGGGAAGCCCCAGTGGCGCACCCGCTGGTCGGGGCCGTGGTCGACGTTGAGGTCGCCGGTGCCGACGGTGAGGTCACCGACGTCCTGCTGCCACAGGGCGCGCAGCTTGCGGAAGTGCACCCGGGCCAGCCGCATGTTCACGGTGCGCAGCGGGCGCCCGGGCCGGGCGAGGTCCTCGATCTTGTGGTTCGCGTGGGTGTTGAGGACGGTCACCAACCGGCCGGACGCCCGGTGCCGCAGCACCACCCGGGTGACGTAGCGGCGGGGGAGCGGGAAGCGGGTCTCCGCCACCGCCTCGTGCATGAGGAACCGCTCGGCCGAGACCGGATCGAAGACGCTCCGCCGCCAGCTCACCGCCACCTCGGAGGCGCGCCCCGGGAAGGTCTGCGAGTCGAAGCCGCGCGCCTCGAGCCGGTCCAGGACCGTCCCGAACGGGTTCATCTCCTGCCAGCCGATCACGTCCACGTCCGCACGGGACGTCAGTGTCACCGCGTCCTGCCACGCCCGGCGCAGCGGAAGGTCCTGGTACGCGTTGAACGAGACGACCCCGATCGCGTCGACCGTCGCCGGCCCGTCCGCGGTCCGGCCAGCCGCCGAGGTCCGGGGCTGGTGGTCCACGACGGCAGGAGCAGGCCCGGCGGTGAGCGCGGCGAGCAGGACGCTGAGCGCGACGACCAGGACAGGCGGTACGGCGCGTGCGACGGACGTCGGCATGTGGAACTTCCCCCGAGAGCTCGATCGACTGCTGCACGCGGCGCGGCAGCCCCCTCACCGTCGGCCGGGACGGGGACGACCTGCGGGGTTTCCGGCTGCCGGCTCCCGTGACCCGCGCCACGCCGCCCGGCCCGGTGCGGTCTGGACCGCTCTGGCAGGGTGGGGCACATGAGCGACGCCATCGACCTCGGCCGCCCCGTCTCGGGGGACGTCATCGACCTGATCCTGGACGACCACCGGCGCTTCGAGGAGCTGCTCCGGCAGCTGCGGGACAGCAGCAGCGACCGGGACGCCGTACGCCGTGCCTTTGCCGCGCTGCACGTCGCCCACGCGCTCGCCGAGGAGGAGCACGTCTACCCGGCCCTGCGCCGCAAGCGAGCGGTCGGGGAGCACGAGGCCGAGCACGGCGAGGAGGAGCATGCCGAGGGCAACGAGGCGCTGCTCGCGGTGCTCGAGCTGCGAGGCACCGACACGCAGGCGTTCGACGATGCGGTGGAGGAGCTCGCGGCCACGGTCAACCACCACCTCACCGAGGAGGAGCTGACCATCCTCAACCCGGCCCGCGACGAGGTCGGGGAGCGGGTCCGGGCCGACCTGGGCGAGCGGTTCGCGACGGCGCGGAACCAGCACGTCGACGACGACTGCGGGCGGATCGAGAACGTCCGGCGGATCGTCCGCGCAGCGCGACACGAGGGGTTGCTGGACAACGAATGACGGACAGGGCCTAACTTGGTCCTGTGCAGCCCGTCGTGAACGGCATCCCGACCGTCGGCCCGCACCGCCATGCGGCCGCGGTCGAGCGCCTCTCCGCGTCCTACCGTGCGATCCCTCCGGGTGCCCCGGTGCGCCTGGCGAAGCGCACGTCCAACCTCTTCCGGCCCCGGACCCGCCTCGACGTGCCCGGCCTCGACGTCTCGGGTCTCGACCGGGTGATCTCGATCGACCCCGAGGGGCGCACCGCCGACGTCCAGGGCATGTGCACCTACGAGGACCTCGTCGACGCCACCCTCCCGCACGGCCTGATGCCGTACGTCGTGCCGCAGCTGCGCACGATCACGCTCGGCGGGGCGGTCACCGGCCTGGGCATCGAGTCGTCGTCGTTCCGAAACGGGCTCCCGCACGAGTCGGTCCTCGAGATGGACGTGCTCACCGGTTCCGGCGAGGTCGTGACGGCGGCTCCCGGCGGACCGAACGACGAGCTGTTCCGCACGTTCCCCAACTCCTACGGTTCCCTCGGCTATGCCACCCGGATCCGGATCGCCCTGGAGCCGGTCCAGCCACGGGTCCGGCTCCGGCACGTCCGCGTCCCGATCGAGAAGCTCGACGCGACCGTCGCCCGACTGGTCGAGACGCACGAGCACGACGGCGACCCGGTCGACTTCCTCGACGGCGTGGCGTTCTCACCGGACGAGGTCTACCTGACCCTCGGCACCTGGGACCCGACCGAGGGGCCCGGCAGCGACTACACCGGGCAGCGGGTCTTCTACCGCTCCCTGCAGGAGCGCTCCGAGGACGTGCTCACCACGCTGGACTACCTCTGGCGCTGGGACACCGACTGGTTCTGGTGCTCGCGGGCGTTCGGCGCCCAGCACCCCGCCGTACGCCGGGTGTGGCCGCGCCGCTGGCGGCGCAGCGACGTCTACCACCGGCTGGTCGGGCTCGAGCACCGCTTCGGCGCCTACGCGCGCGTGCAGCGCCTGCGCGGCCGTCCCGACGTCGAGCGGGTGGTCCAGGACGTGGAGATCCCGGTCGGCCGGGTGGCGGACTTCCTGGGCTGGTTCGACGAGCGGGTGGGCATGCGGCCGGTGTGGCTCTGCCCCCTGCGGCTGCGCGACGCCGACGGTCCGGGATCGGCGCGGGCGTGGCCGCTCTACCCGCTGGAGCCGGGCCGCACCTACGTCAACGTGGGTTTCTGGGGCGCGGTGCCGATCGCCCCCGGCGCGGAGGACGGCGACGTCAACCGCGCGATCGAGGACGCGGTGACCGCGCACGGCGGCCACAAGTCCCTGTACTCGGACGCGTACTACACCCGGGAGGAATTCGACCGGCTGTACGCAGGTTCCACCCTCACCGAGGTGAGGCGGATCCACGACCCGGACGACCGGTTGACCGGTCTCTACGAGAAGGCGGTGGCACGGCGATGACGACAACCCAGCAGCGGACCCAGCAACAGCGACGTGTGACGGTCGGCGAGGCGCTGACCTCGGTGCTCCCGGAGGGGCTCCCGTTCCGGCTCACGGCGTACGACGGCAGCGCGGCCGGCCCGTCGGACGCGGAGATCACCCTGCACCTCGCCACCCCGCGCGGGCTGTCCTACCTGCTGACCGCGCCCGGCGACCTGGGCATGGCCCGTGCCTACGTCACCGGAGACCTGCAGGTCTCCGGCGTGCATCCCGGCGACCCCTACGACCTGATCAACGGGCTGCTCGGCCAGATCAAGGTGCACGTGTCGCCCGGCGAGGCGATCCGGCTGCTCCGCGGGCTCGGCCTCGAGCACCTCAAGCCCCCGCCGCCCCCGCCCCAGGAGCACCTGCCGCGCTGGCGGCGGGCGATGGAGGGGCTGCGGCACTCCCGGGTCCGTGACGCGGACGCGATCCGCCACCACTACGACGTCTCCAACACCTTCTACGAGCACGTCCTCGGCCCATCCATGACCTACACCTGCGCGCTCTACCCCAAGCCGGACGCCTCGCTGGAGGAGGCCCAGGCCGACAAGTACGACCTGGTTGCCCGCAAGCTCGGCCTGGAGCCCGGCATGCGGCTGCTCGACGTCGGCTGCGGGTGGGGCGGCATGGTCCGCCACGCGGTCAGGGAGTACGGCGTGACCGCGCTCGGGGTGACCCTGTCGAAGGAGCAGGCCGCGTGGGCGCAGGCGGCGATCGAGCGCGAGGGCCTCGGCGACCGGGCCGAGGTCCGGCACGCCGACTACCGCGACGTCACCGAGTCCGGCTTCGACGCGGTCAGCTCGATCGGGCTGACCGAGCACATCGGCCGCAAGGAGTACCCGGCGTACTTCGGGTTCCTCCAGGACCGGCTCCGCGACGGCGGGCGGCTGCTCAACCACTGCATCACCCGGCCGACGAACCGCAAGGTCAACGTCGGGCAGTTCATTGACCGCTACGTCTTCCCCGACGGCGAGCTCACCGGCTCCGGCAACATCATCACCGCGATCCAGGACATCGGGTTCGAGGTGCGGCACGAGGAGAACCTGCGCGAGCACTACGCGCTGACCCTGCGTGACTGGTGCCGCAACCTCGTCGAGAACTGGGATGCCTGCGTGGCCGAGGTCGGCGAGGGCACCGCCCGGGTGTGGGGCCTCTACATGGCCGGGTCGCGGGTGGGTTTCGAGCGCAACGAGATCCAGCTGCACCAGGTCCTCGCGGTCAAGGTCGGGCCGGACGGCGACGCCCAGGTGCCGCTGCGTCCGGGCTGGGGCAGCTGAGCGGTCCGCTGCCCGGTCGGTGACTGGTCGTCGTACCGGCGGTGGTGGAGACTGGCGCGCGTGACTGACACGTGGTGGCAATCGGCGGTCGTCTACCAGGTCTACCCGCGCAGCTTCGCGGACTCCGACGGCGACGGGATCGGTGACCTCCGGGGAGTCATCGACCGCCTCGACCATCTCGCGCTGCTCGGCGTGGACGTGCTCTGGTTGTCGCCGGTCTACCGATCGCCGATGGCCGACAACGGCTACGACATCAGCGACTACCAGGACATCGACCCGCTCTTCGGGACCCTCGCGGACCTCGACGACCTGGTCGCGGGGCTGCACGATCGCGGCATCAAGCTGGTCATGGACCTGGTCGTCAACCACACCTCCGACGAGCACGCGTGGTTCGTGGAGTCGCGGTCGTCGCGGGACAACCCGAAGCGCGACTGGTACCTCTGGCGGGACCCGCGCGACGGCCGCGCCCCGAACAACTGGGGGTCGGCGTTCTCCGGCCCCGCCTGGACGTTCGACGAGCCGACCGGGCAGTACTACCTCCACCTGTTCGACCGCAAGCAGCCGGACCTGAACTGGGAGAACCCCGAGGTCCGCGCCGCCGTGCACGCGATGATGAACTGGTGGCTCGACCGGGGCGTCGACGGGTTCCGGATGGACGTCATCAACTTCATCTCCAAGGCCGAGGGCCTGCCGGACGCGCCGCCGGTGCCCGGCCGAGACGTGGTCAGCGCCTTCGACCTGTACGCCGACGGTCCGCGGGTGCACGAGTTCCTCGCCGAGATGCACCGCGAGGTGTTCGCCGGCCGCGACGGGCAGTTCCTCACCGTCGGGGAGATGCCCGGCGTCACCCTCGAGCAGGCCCGCCTCTACACCGACCCGGACCGGGCCGAGGTCGACATGGTCTTCCAGTTCGAGCACGTCATGCTCGACCAGGACCGGCACGACAAGTTCCAGCCGGTCGGGCTCGACCAGCTCGCGCTGAAGCGGTCGCTGTTCCGCTGGCAGGAGGGCCTCGCCGACGTCGGCTGGAACAGCCTCTACTGGAACAACCACGACCAGCCGCGGGCGGTGTCCCGGTTCGGCGACGACCACCCGGACTGGTGGCTGGCCTCGGCGAAGGCGATCGCGACCGTGCTGCACGGGTTGCGCGGCACGCCGTACGTCTACCAGGGGGAGGAGCTCGGGATGACCAACTTCCCGTTCGCCTCCCCCGAGCAGCACCGCGACGTCGAGGCGGTCAACTACCACGCGACCGTGGTCGCCGCCGGCGGTGACGCGACCGCGGCGCTGGCCGGGATGGCGGTGATGGGCCGCGACAACGCGCGCACCCCGATGCAGTGGGACGCCTCGCAGCAGGCCGGGTTCACCACCGGGCTGCCCTGGATCGAGGTGAACCCCAACCACGGTTGGCTGAACGCGGCCGCGCAGGTCGAGGACCCGGCGTCGGTGTTCGCGCACTACCGCGCTCTGATCCGGCTGCGCCGCGAGCGTCCCGCGCTCGCGACCGGCGGGTTCGCCGCGCTGCTGGAGGACGACCCGGTGCTGTGGGCCTACACCCGCACCGGCGACGGCGAGCGGCTGCTGGTCGTCGTCAACGCCGGGCGCGAGCCACGCGACCTACGACTCGAGGAGTGGTACGGCGCGGAGCTGCTGCTCGGCAACCTGCCCGGCACGCCCGCGACGTACGACGGGTCCGCGACGACCTGGGCCGGCTGGGACGCCCGCATCTATGCGCTCCGAGGCTGACCCGGTCCCTCGACGGGTCAGACGCGGTCGCGTCGGATGACGGCCGTTCAGGCGTGGACCGGGGCGCGCAGCGCGGTCGG
Organism: Nocardioides guangzhouensis; assembly: GCF_004519545.1. Lineage (GTDB taxonomy): Bacteria > Actinomycetota > Actinomycetes > Propionibacteriales > Nocardioidaceae > Nocardioides > Nocardioides guangzhouensis. The sequence continues at coordinate 131,593 of NZ_SDKM01000008.1, read as the reverse complement.
CACGCAGTCACAGGTGTCCGAGCAGGCCAGGTAGGTGTGCGCGGCGTGCCCGCAGTCCGTGCAGGGCATGTCGTGCGAGAGGTGCGTCCCGCTGGTGTCGACGGTGTCCCACATGGTGCTGACCTTCCTGGCTGTCTCCCCGGGCCGACCCGGGGCTCACGTACCAGAGACACCCGTTTGCGGCGGACGTGACGCGCACACGCCGGTTTTGGCCCGTATGGACCAGCCGGAATGACCCGGGAGGAGGATGGGAACCATCACTTTCCGAAAGGCCTGGCCCGGCTGGGCGGCCCGGCGGGGGAGCGCGGACGGCCTACCGGAGGACGCCGATCAGCGCCGGGCGGGCGGCCGGCCTGGCGCCAGCCGGGGCACGGGGTCAGGCGGCGGAGTGGAGCGGGATGCTGCCGGGGACCGGCGGCGGGACGCAGGCGCAGGAGTCGCTGCACGACAGGAACGTGTGCGCCGCGTGGCCGCACCGGGGGCACGGCAGGTCGTGCGACAGGTGGGTGGTGATGGTCTCGACGGTGTCCCACATGGTCCTGCCTCCTTCCCCTGGTGTGCTTCCGGCTCTTGGTGTTGCCTCTGTCTTCGAAGAGCGCCGCTCGCGGCCGCTGATACCACTCTGACCGGCACCACCGACAGTTCTCATCGGCAGCGCCGGCGCGGGAAACCCGGGCGACGGCTGTCGGTGCGCGCTGGCATGCTGGCCCGCATGGTGGAGCACACGGGGCAGGACCTGTCCGGGTCACGGTTCGAGGGCGTGGACCTGCGCCGCGCGCGGTTCGACGACGTCGACCTGGCCGACGCGTGGCTGCGCAACGTGCACCTCACGGGTGCGCACATCCGTGGCGCCTGGGGGGACGAGGTCGAGATCGACGGGTCGTTCGACACCCTGCTGGTCAACGGCGAGGTCGAGCGCCTCCTCGTCAACGGGGTCGACGTCGCCCCGTTCGTCGAGGCCGAGCTCGACCGCCGGGACCCCGACCGCCGCAAGCTCCGGCCCACCGACGCCGACGGCTACCGCGAGGCGTGGCCGGTGGTGCTGCGCGGTTGGGCCGGGACCGTCGAGCGTGCGCGCCGGCTGCCCCCCGACCTGCTGCACGAGCGGGTCGACGACGAGTACTCCTTCGTCGAGACGCTGCGGCACCTCGTGTTCGCCACCGACGCCTGGGTCCGGCGCGCCCTGCTCGGCGACGCCGCGCCGTACGACCCGCTGGACCTGCCGCACTCCGAGATGGGCCGGGTCCCCGGCGTTCCCTACGACCCGGACGCGCGTCCCACGCTCGACGAGGTGCTGGCGCTGCGCGAGCACCGCATGGCGATCGTCGGGGAGGTGATCGACCGGCTCACCGACGACTACCTCGACGGCCAGACCGTGGTCACCGGCCCGGGCTACCCCGAGGCCGGCACGTACGACGTGCGCCGCTGTCTGCGCGCGATCGTCAACGAGGAGCGCGCGCACCGGGGGTTCGCCGAGCGTGACCTGGCGATCCTGGAGAGCCGGGCATGACCGATCGCCCGTCGCTGCGCACCGAGCGGCTCGAGCTGCGTCCGGTGCGCGAGGAGGACGTCGACCGGATCCTGGCCTACCGCAACCACCCCGACGTGGTGCGCTGGCTGCTGCGCACCGAGGTCGACCCCGACGGGCTGCGGGCCGCCTGGCGCGCCGCGGCCGACGACCCGCACGACCACAGTGTGGCCGCGGTGCTCGAGGGCGTCCTCATCGGCACGGTGTCGCTGTCGGTCGTCGACGGCATGGGCCAGCCGGCGATGCCGGAGCGCACCGAGGCCGACCTCGGCTACACCTTCGACCCGGCGTACGCCGGTCACGGCTACGCCACCGAGGCAGTCACCGCGGTCGTCGACCACGCGTTCGGGGAGCTCGGCGTCCGCCGGATCACCGCCGGCTGCTTCGCCGACAACCTCGCCTCGGTGCGGATCCTGGAGAAGATCGGGATGCGCCGCGAGCAGCACGGCGTCGAGGACTCGTGGCACGACGACCTCGGCTGGGTGGACGGCTACACCTACGGCATGCTCGCGCGCGAGTGGTCGGGCCGGACGTCCTAGGGTGGGCCGGTGCCTACTCGTGAGCAGATCGTGTCGTTGGCCGAGAGCCCACCGCCGCCCGGCGAGTCCCCCTGGGTCGGAGGCGCCACGCCACGCGCCCACGTCGAGGTCGTGGAGGCCGACCCGGCGTGGCCGCAGTGGTTCGAGGGGTTGGCGGCCCGGATCCGCGACGCGCTCGGCTTCCGCGCGATCCAGGTCGAGCACGTCGGCTCCACGGCGGTGCCCGGGTTGCCGGCCAAGCCGGTGATCGACGTCGACCTGACGGTCGCGGACCCGGGCGACGAGGCGGCGTACGTGCCGGCGCTGGAGTCGGCCGGCTTCCACCTCCGGGTCCGCGAACCGTGGTGGTGGGAACACCGGGTGCTGCGCGCCGAGGGCCCTTCCTGCAACCTGCACGTCTTCGGCTTCGACAGCCCGGAGCCGGTCCGACACCGGATCTTCCGCGACTGGCTGCGCGCCCACCCCGACGAGCGGGCACGCTACGCGGCGACCAAGCAGCAGGCGGCCGCCGACGCGACGGCGCGTGGCGAGCACACCATGCAGTACAACGCCCGCAAGGAGCAGGTCGTCCGGGAGATCTACCACCGGGCGTTCGTGGCCACCGGTCTGCTGCCGGGCTGAGCGCGGGCGGCACGCCTGCGGCCGGGCGACCACCGATCCCGCCCGCCGGGAGTAGCGTCGGCCGCGTGACGTACCAAGGGGTCGAGCCCTACGACTCCGGCCGGATGACGACCGGTGACGGGCACGAGGTGTACTGGGAGGTCTGCGGCAACCCGGTCGGCAAGCCCGCGGTGGTGCTGCACGGCGGACCCGGGTCGGGGGCGACCGCGTGGTGGCGCCAGTTCTTCGACCCGTCCCGCTACCGCGTGGTGCTGTTCGACCAGCGCGGTTGCGGGCGGAGCAAGCCCAACGCCTGCGACGACCTGGCCGCGCTCGAGAACAACACGACCGCCCACCTCGTGGCCGACATGGAGCGGCTCAGGAGGCAGCTCGGCATCGAGCAGTGGCTGCTGTTCGGTGGTTCGTGGGGCTCGACACTGGGCCTGACCTACGCCGTGCACCATCCCGACCGGGTCTCGGAGCTGGTGCTGTGGGCCGTGGGGACGACGCGGAGCTCGGACGTCCGGTGGCTGACCCACACGATGGGGGAGGTCTACCCGGAGGAGTTCGACGACCTGGTCGGACTGCTCCCGCCGAGCGCCCGGGGCGGGAACATCCCGGCCGTCCTGCACGCGCAGCTCCGCTCGCCGGACCCCGCGGTCGCGGATCGGGCGGCCCGCGCCTGGTGCGCCTGGGAGGACCGCATCGCCACGCTCAGCGGGCCGGTCCGGGAGCACCCGCGGTCCGCGGACCCGCGGCTTCGGCTGGGGTTCGCGCGCCTGGTCACGCACTACTTCGGGAGCCACGCGTTCCAGGCCGACGACGAGATCACCAGCCGCCTCGGGCGCATCGCGCACGTCCCGGCGTACTTCCTGCGCGGGCGCCTCGACATCGCCTCACCCCTCCGGCCGGCGTACGAGATCGTCCGCCGGCTGCCGAACGCGACGCTCGACGTGGTCGAGGCCGACGCCCACGGTCCGGGGGACGACTCAGTCGAGCGCCTGGTCGCGGCGCTGGACCGGTTCTCCGGCTGACGGTGTTGGGGGACCGCCCGCGACGTGAAATGATCAGGGCGTGACCAGCAGACCCGCGGAGGCCGACCACCTGCGCGACCTGGCGCGGCTGCGGCGGGTGCGGGACCGGATCGACCGCGAGTACGCCCAGCCGCTGGACGTCGAGGCGCTGGCGCGCGGGGTGCACATGTCCGCCGGGCACCTGAGCCGCGAGTTCAAGCGGGCGTACGGCGAGTCGCCGTACGGCTACCTGATGACCCGCCGGATCGAACGGGCGATGGCGCTGCTGCGGCGCGGCGACCTCAGCGTCACCGACGTCTGCTTCGCGGTCGGCTGCCAGTCCCTGGGCACGTTCAGCACCCGCTTCACCGAGCTGGTCGGGATGCCGCCGAGCGCGTACCGGAGGCAGATGGCGGACCGGACCGAGGAGATGCCGTCGTGCGAGACGAAGAAGGTCACCCGACCGGTCAGGAATCGAGAAGCGCCGGCGACGAGCCGCCCCTAGGTTGAGGGCCATGGACATCACCATTCACTCGAGCTTCCTCCCGCAGGACGACCCGGAGGCGGCCCTCGCCTTCTACCGCGACACGCTCGGCTTCGAGCTCCGCCTCGACGTCGGCTACCAGGGCATGCGCTGGCTCACCGTCGGTCCGCCCGACCAGCCGGGCACCAGCATCGTGCTGCACCCGCCCGGCGTCGACCCGGGCATCACCGACGACGAGCGCCGCACCATCAACGAGATGATGGCCAAGGGCACCTACGCCAGCGTCCTGCTCGCGACCAGGGACCTCGACGGCACCTTCGAGAAGCTGCAGGCCAGTGACGTCGAGATCGTCCAGGAGCCGATCGACCAGCCGTACGGCGTGCGCGACTGCGCCGTCCGCGACCCCGCCGGCAACATGGTCCGGATCCAGGAGGTCAGGTGAGGGAGTCCACGAGTCGCACGACAGGGGGAGCCGCATGACCGGCGCGCACGCTGCCGACAGCCACGACCTGATCCGCGTCCAGGGCGCGCGGGTCAACAACCTCAAGGACGTCAGCGTCGAGATCCCCAAACGCCGGCTCACGGCGTTCACCGGGGTCTCCGGCTCGGGCAAGAGCTCGCTGGTCTTCAGCACGATCGCCGCGGAGTCGCAGCGGATGATCAACGAGACCTACAGCGCGTTCGTGCAGGGCTTCATGCCGACGCTGGCGCGGCCGGAGGTCGACCTGCTGGAGGGGTTGACCACCGCGATCATCGTCGACCAGGAGCGAATGGGCTCCAACCCGCGCTCCACGGTCGGCACGGTCACCGACGCCAACGCGATGCTGCGCATCCTGTTCAGCCGGCTCGGGAAGCCGCACGTCGGTCCGCCCACCGCGTTCTCGTTCAACGTCCCGACCCGCACCGCCAGCGGGGTCATGAAGACCGAGAGTGGTCAAGGCGACAAGAAGACGGTGGTGCGGAACGCGGTCTACCTCGGCGGCATGTGCCCGCGCTGCGAGGGGATGGGGGCGATCAACGACTTCGACCTGACCGCGATCTACGACGAGACCAAGTCGCTCGCCGAGGGCGCACTGACGGTGCCCGGCTACAGCATGGACGGGTGGTACGGCCGGATCTTCGCCGGCGCCGGCTTCGACATGGACAAGCCGATCGCGACGTACTCCGAGAAGGAGCGCAGGAAGCTCCTCTACGGCGAGCCGGAGAAGATCAAGGTCGAGGGCGTCAACCTCACCTACGAGGGTGTGCTGACCAAGGTCCAGAAGTCGATGCTCTCCAAGGACGTCGAGTCCATGCAGCCGCACGTGCGCCGGTTCGTCGAGCGCGCGGTCACGTTCACGACCTGCCCCGACTGCGACGGCACCCGGCTGAGCGCCGAGGCCCGGTCGTCGAGGATCGACGGCAAGAACATCGCCGACCTGTGTGCCATGCAGATCACCGACCTGGCCGCCTGGGTGCGCGACCTCGACGAGCCCTCCGCGGCGCCCCTGCTGCGCGGCCTGCAGCACCTGCTCGACTCCTTCGCCGAGATCGGGTTGGGCTACCTCTCGCTCGAGCGGCCGTCGGGCACGCTGTCCGGCGGAGAGGCCCAGCGCACCAAGATGATCCGGCACCTCGGGTCCTCGCTCACCGACGTCACCTACGTCTTCGACGAACCCACGATCGGCCTGCACCCGCACGACATCGAGCGGATGAACCAGCTGCTGCTGCAGCTGCGCGACAAGGGCAACACGGTGCTGGTGGTCGAGCACAAGCCCGAGACCATCGCGATCGCCGACCACGTCGTCGACCTCGGCCCGGGAGCCGGCACCGACGGCGGCACCGTCTGCTACGAGGGCAGCGTCGACGGGCTGCGGGGGACCGGCACCATCACCGGCCGACACCTCGACGACCGGGCGACCCTGAAGGAGGAGGTGCGCACCGCGTCGGGCGCGATGGAGGTCCGCAACGCCGCGACCCACAACCTGCAGGACGTCGACGTCGACCTCCCGCTGGGCGTGCTCTGCGTGGTCACCGGCGTCGCCGGCTCGGGGAAGAGCTCGCTCGTGCACGGCTCGCTGGCTGGGCGCGACGGCGTCGTCGTCATCGACCAGGGCGCGATCCGCGGGTCCCGCCGCAGCAACCCCGCGACGTACACGGGGCTGCTGGAGCCGATCCGCAAGGCCTTCGCCAAGGCCAACGGCGTGAAGCCGGCGCTGTTCAGCTCCAACTCCGAGGGCGCGTGCCCCACCTGCAACGGCGCCGGCGTGATCTACAGCGAGCTCGGCGTGATGGCCACCGTGGAGTCCACCTGCGAGGACTGCGAGGGCCGGCGGTTCCAGGCGTCGGTGCTGGAGTACACCCTCGGCGGCCGCAACATCGCCGAGGTGCTCGCGATGTCGGTGACCGAGGCCGAGGGGTTCTTCGGCGACGGCGAGGCCCGCACCCCGGCCGCGCACAAGATCCTCGACCGGCTCGCGGACGTCGGCCTCGGCTACCTCAGCCTCGGCCAGCCGCTCACCACCCTGTCCGGCGGCGAGCGGCAGCGGCTCAAGCTGGCCGCGCAGATGGCCGAGAAGGGCGACGTCTACGTCCTCGACGAGCCGACCACCGGTCTGCACCTCGCCGACGTGGAGCAGCTGCTCGGCCTGCTGGACCGGCTGGTGGAGTCGGGCAAGTCGGTGATCGTCATCGAGCACCACCAGGCGGTGATGGCGCACGCGGACTGGATCATCGACCTCGGCCCGGGTGCCGGCCACGACGGCGGCACCGTGGTGTTCGAGGGCACGCCCGACGACCTGGTCTCCGGCAGGAAGACGCTGACGGGCCAGCACCTCGCGGCGTACGTCGGTGCCTGAGCAGCCGCCGCCTGGAGGAGCCCTCCAGGCGTGAGTTCCGTTCCGATAACGTGCATTATGTCAACTACTGGTGATCCCGCCCCCTGACGGGGACGGTCGGGCCCTCCCCTTGTTCCTGGAGGGCCCGACCGACGTGTCGCGGGTTCAGTCCGGGTAGGCCACGTGCACGTCCCGGGGCGCCGGGGCGCCGACGCCGGTCTCGACGAGCGACTTCAGGCTCATGAGGTACGTCGCCCACTTGGTGCTGCAGTGGTGCATGAACTCGACCGGCTCCTTCCAGCCGCGGTGCCCGAACATCACGATCGTGTAGTCGCCGTCCTGGCGCAGGTCCCAGTCGATCGTGGTCCCGACCCACTCCTCGGGGCCGTCGACGACCTTCCAGGTGACCCGCTCCGAGGGACGCTGGTCGACGACCTCCATGTCGAACCCGCCCGGCGGGAACCGGAACTCGATCACCCCGCCGACGTCGGTGCTCCCCTTCGTGTCGTCGGTCCACCAGCCGGCCAGGCCGTCGATCGTGGTCAGCACGTCGTACACCTGCTTCGGTGTCGCGTCCTTGACCCCGACCCTGTGCAGAATGTCCACCATTGCTCTCTCCTTCGTCGTGTTCGCTCGCTAGGTCTGCTGTTCCCGGTCCTGCTGGTCCTGACGGCGCTGGATCGCCTCGGCCAGGCGCTTGATCCGGCGCAGCCGGGCGTCCCAGGTCGAGCCCACCGACTCGAGCTGCGCGGCCGCGCGGGCCAGCTGCGCCTCGTCGACCCGGTAGCGCTTCTCGCGCCCCGCCGGCGTCGCCGTGACCAGGCCGACCCGGTCGAGGACGCCCAGGTGCTTGGCCACCGCCTGCCGGGTCACCGGCAGCTGCCGGCCCAGCGAGGACGCGGTGCCGGCGCCGTCGGCCAGCAGCAGGTCGAGCATCCGCCGCCGGGTCGGGTCCCCAATCGCCGACCAGAGCTCGTCGTCGACCTGCTCGGCCGTCGCGGCGCTCACGGCTGCACCCCCAGCCGCGCGACGTACGGCGCGATCCGCGGGAGGTAGAAGTCCCAGCCGGTCTCGTGCTCGCGGTACTGCTGCTCGAGCACCGCCACCTCCCAGCCCATCTCGCGGAAGCCGGTCTCGGTCATCCGCAGCAGCGTCCCTCCCCCGGACGGGGTCAGGTCGAAGGTGACCAGCAGCGAGTTGCCCTCCGCCGCGACCGCGTCGGCCGGGTGCGTCCAGCGGAACGAGAACGACTCCGGCGGCCGCGCGTCCACGACGGCGAACGCGACCACCGCGCCGTCGCCGTCGGGGTCGCCGAAGACGATCTCCCCCGTCGAGCCCGGGATCGGGTCGTACGCCGCGTCGTCCGGCCACCACTCCTTGAGGTGCTCCGGGCTGCTCACCACCTCGAAGACGACCTCCGGGGTCGCCTCGACGTAGACCTCGCGCTCGATGGTTCCGAACTCCATGGCTCCTCCTGCAACGTTTGGTTGCATGACACCGTAGTCCGCGATGCGGGGTAACGCAACCATTGGTTGCGTAATTCTCGAGAGTGGTTGGAGGCGGGGATCTGGCTGCAGGTCGCGAAGAAGTCGTCGGGCATCGCGTCGCTGACCGACGACCACCCGCACCGAGCAGTACGCCGTGATCTTCGAGGTCGTCACCGCGCGCACCGCAGCCACCCGCGCAGCCCGGATCGCCCGCGCGGTGTCCGCCTCGAAGCACGCGCCTGAGACGCCACCGTCCGGCCGCTAGGTTGGGCCGCATGGCTCCCGACACCGCCGGCATCCCGACGTACACGCTCAACGACGGCACCACGCTGCCGGCCATCGGCTTCGGCACGTATCCCCTGTCCGACGAGGACGGCATCGCGGCCATCGTCACCGCGCTCGAGGCCGGCTACCGGCTGCTCGACACCGCGGTCAACTACGGCAACGAGGAGGAGGTCGGCGAGGCGCTGCGCCGCTCCGGCCTGCCCCGCGACGAGGTGCAGGTGGCCAGCAAGATCCCCGGCCGCCACCACGGGTACGACGACGCGATCGCTTCCGTGCTCGACTCTCTGAAGCGCCTCCGGCTCGAGCAGATGGACCTGCACCTGATCCACTGGCCGAACCCGCGGCACGGCAAGTACGTCGAGGCGTGGCGGGCGCTGGTGCAGCTGCAGAAGGACGGCCTGGTGAAGTCGATCGGCGTCTCCAACTTCACCGAGGAGCACCTGACCCGGATCATCGAGGACACCGGTGTCACGCCGTCGGTGAACCAGATCGAGCTGCACCCGCGCTTCCCGCAGCAGGAGATGCTGGCCGTGCACGAGCGGCTCGGCATCCGCACCGAGGCGTGGAGCCCGATGGGCAAGCGTCGCGCCCCGCTCGACGAGCCGGCCGTGATCTCGGCCGCCGAGGCGCACGGCGTCACCCCCGGCCAGGTGATCCTGCGCTGGCACGTGCAGCTCGGCTCGCTGGCGATCCCCAAGTCCACCTCGCCCGAGCGGCAGCGGCAGAACCTCGACGTGTTCGGGTTCGAGCTCACCGACGACGAGATGACCGCGATCTCCGCACTCGGCGAGTCCGCGGGGCGGCTCTTCGGCGGCGACCCGGACACGCACGAGGAGATGTAGCGACCCCGATGAATCGGTGACGCCGGTCCGGTCTGTCCGGGCATGAGCGCCGAGCAGGAGATCCGTGAGGCTCCGGCTCAGCCTCGGCCTGCGCCGCGAGGACGGCCGCTGGCAGGTCGCCCACGAGCACCACTCGTTCCCCGACCGCAGCTGACCGGTCAGGGAAATTCATGCCCTGTCGGGGAAAGCATTGCCTGACAGGGCAGGGATTCCCCGGGCGTCCGGGGAATCCCTACCGGCTACCGCACCCGCACCAGCACCCCCACCTTGTCGATCCGGTGCTCGGGGTTGTCGTACCGGTCGGTCCAGAAGTTCCCGGCGGCGTGGTCCTCCCGGGTGGCGCAGGTGGACAGCGTGATCATCGCCCGGGTCGGCTCGACGCCGGGGCGGCCGGGGACCGCGGCGCGCTGCCGGGCCAGCGAGGCCGGCGAGCGGAATGACGTCTGCCGGGTGGCCACGATCTCGTAGACGTAACGCACTCCCCCGGCGTCCACCCGCACCACGTCGCCGCGCCGCAGCCGCGGGAGGTGCTCGAACGGACGGGCCGCGCTGGTCCGGTGCCCGGTGACCTGGTAGTTGCCGATCCCGCCGGGGCCGGTGCCGCCGCGCGGTCCGTGCGGGCTGGCGGCCGGGCCCCGGTTCTGGATCCGGGTGCCGGGCGCGTCGTCGGTCCACCCGGCGTACGGCACGACCAGCACGTCGCGCACCCCGAGCGACGGGACGGACAGCCGGGCCCGACGCGGGGTGCCGTCGGAGGCCAGCGGCTCGAGCGTGGGTGCGGCGCCCACGGACGGCGCCGGGAACCGGTCGGCCGGAGACCGGGTCGGGGACGCGGGGGCAGGTTCCGGGACGCCTCGCTCGTCGACGTCACGCCGCCCGGGGTCCGCGCAGCCGCCCAGGGCCAGCACCAGGCCGGCCGCCGTCAGGTGCGCGCGCCGCATGCGACCGAGGGTACGTCGGGCGGTGAGCGCCGGAACCGCTCCGGAGATGAGTACCTGGGCGGATGAACGGCGGCCACGGCCGACGGACACTCGAAGCATGAACAGCTTCCACGCCTTCAGCACCTCGCACTTCGTCATGCTGGCGCTGTTCGTGGCCGGCATCTGGCCGGTCGTGCGCCTCGGCCGGCGCTACCACGACGACCCCCACTCCCCCGCCGCCCGGCGGGTCAGCCGGATCTTCGCGATCGCGATCCCGTGCTTCACGATCCCGCTGCAGCTCGTGGACCTCCTGCCGGGCCAGTACTCCTTCCGGAGCTCGCTCCCCCTCCAGCTCTGCGACCTCGCCTGGATCGTCGCCACGCTCGCCCTCTGGACGCACCACCGGTACGTCGTGGCGCTGACCTACTACTGGGGGCTGGTGCTCACCACCCAGGCGCTGATCACCCCGTCGCTGACCACCGGCTTCCCGTCCCCCAAGTTCATCGCGTTCTGGGGCAGCCACATCCTCATCGTCTGGGCCGCGATCTTCCTGGTGTTCGGCCTCGGGCTCGCACCGCGCTGGCGCGACTACGCCACCACGGTGGCCACCACCGCGGCCTGGGCGGTCACCGTCTACGTCTTCAACGTCGCGGCCAGCACGAACTACGGCTACCTCAACGCCAAGCCGGCGAGCGCGTCGCTGCTGGACTTCCTCGGTCCCTGGCCGACGTACGTCGTCGCGGAGATCGCCATCATCGCCACCGTGTGGGCGCTGATGACCTGGCCCTGGGAGCGGGTCAGGAGAGCCCGAGCTGCTTCGCCGACTCCTCCCGCATCTGCACCTTCCGGATCTTCCCGGTGACGGTCATCGGGAACTCGTCGACCACCATCACGTAGCGCGGGATCTTGTAGTGCGCGAGCTTGCCCGTGGCGAACGCGCGCACCGCGTCGGCGTCCAGCGGCTCGGCCCCGGCCTTCATCCGGACCCAGGCGCACAGCTCCTCGCCGTACTTCTGGTCCGGGACGCCGACCACCTGCACGTCCTCGACGTCCGGATGCGTGTAGAGGAACTCCTCGATCTCGCGCGGGTAGATGTTCTCCCCGCCCCGGATCACCATGTCCTTGATCCGGCCGACGATGTTGCAGTAGCCGTCGTCACGCATGACGGCCAGGTCGCCGGTGTGCATCCAGCCGTCGTTGTCGATCGCCTCGCGGGTCTTCTCCTCGTCCTCCCAGTAGCCGAGCATCACCGAGTAGCCGCGGGTGCAGAACTCGCCCGGTTCCCCGCGCGGGACGGTCTCGCCGGTGGCCGGGTCGACGATCTTGATCTCCACGTGCGGGTGCACGCGCCCGATGGTCTCGGTACGCCGCTCGAGGTCGTCGTCGGAGAGCGTCTGGGTGGACACCGGCGAGGTCTCGGTCATGCCGTAGGCGATCGAGGCCTCGGCCATGTGCATCTCGTTGACGCAGCGCTTCATCACCTCGACCGGGCAGATCGAGCCGGCCATGATCCCGGTCCGCAGCGACGACAGGTCGCGGTCGGCGAACGACGGGTGGTTCTGCATGGCGATGAACATCGTCGGGACGCCGTACACGCCGGTGCAGCGCTCCTCCTCCACCGCCCTCAGCGTGGTCTCCGGGTCGAACCCGGGCGCCGGGATCACCATCGTCGCGCCGTGGGTGGTGCAGCCCAGGTTGCCCATGACCATCCCGAAGCAGTGGTAGAAGGGCACCGGGATGCACAGCCGGTCACGTTCGGTGAAGTTGATGGTCTCGGTGACGAAGTACCCGTTGTTGAGGATGTTGCGGTGCGAGAGCGTCGCACCCTTCGGGTAGCCGGTCGTGCCGGAGGTGTACTGGATGTTGATCGGGTCGTGCGGGTCCAGCGACCACGTCATCGCCTCGGCCAGCGTGACGCCCGGGTCGCTGACGTTGTGGTCGGTCCACTCCGGGCTGCCGAGGAACCAGACCTGCTCCAGGCCCACGTCCTCGCGGACCTCCCTGACCATCGCCCGGTAGTCGCTGGTCTTGAACTCGGGCGCCGAGATCAGCAGCTTCGTGCCGGACTGGCGCAGCGCGTAGGCCAGCTCGTGGGTGCGGTAGGCCGGGTTGATGTTGACCAGGACCGCACCGATCTTCGCGGTCGCGAACTGGGTGATCGTCCATTCCGCGCAGTTCGGCGACCAGATCGCGACCCGGTCGCCCTTGCCGATGCCGGCCCGGATCAGGCCGACCGCGAGCGCGTCGACGTCGCGATCCAGCTCGGCCCAGGTCCACCTGCGGCCCGAGGCGCGCTCCACCAAGGCCTCGCGTTCGGGGTACGCCGCAACGGTGCGCTCGAAGTTGGCGCCGATGGTCTCCTCCAGGAGCGGGACGTGGGTCTCTCCGGCGGCGTACGAGGTCTCCATGGTGGGGACACTAGCCCCGGTGCTGACGGGGTGGAACCGCCCGAACGGCGAGGGGGTGGAGTGGTTGGTTAGGCTCGCCCGCATGTCGCAGCGCTCCCTCGTCCGCCTTCCCCTGGTCCTGGCCGCCCTCCTCCTGCTCCTGCTCGGGGCCGCGTGCTCCGGGGACGACAGCGGGGACGACACCTCGGCCGACGACCCGGGCACGGCGTCGACGGACTCGGGTGCGACGGACTCGGGCGCGGCAGGCGACCAGCCCGCCTCCGGCACCTGCACCTACACGGAGGACGGCCAGCAGGCGGCGAAGAAGGTCGACCCGCCGCCGTCGGAGCCGAAGGAGACCGGCAAGGTCGACGTGACCATGAAGACCAACGTCGGCGACATCGGGGCCACCCTCGACGCCTCCACCACGCCCTGCACCGTGAACTCGTTCCTGTCGCTGGCCGAGCAGGGCTACTTCGACGACACCAAGTGCCACCGTCTGACCACCCAGGGCATCTTCGTCCTCCAGTGCGGCGACCCGACCGCCACCGGCATGGGTGGCCCGGGCTACTCCTTCGACGACGAGCTCTCCGGCTCCGAGACGTACGGCGCGGGCACGCTCGCGATGGCCAACGCCGGCCCGAACACCAACGGCTCGCAGTTCTTCATCGTCTTCGACGACAGCCAGCTCCCGCCGTCGTACACGGTCTTCGGGGAGGTCGGCAAGGCCGGCCTCGGCGTGGTCCAGAAGGTCGCCGAGAAGGGCACCCAGGACGGCGGCCCGGACGGCCCGCCGAAGCAGCCGGTCACCATCAGCGGCATCAGCTGACCGGACCGGAGGCACTGCGGGCGCCTGGGTGACGTGGACGCTGGACCACGTCGCGGGATGGGTGACTCCGCTCCCGGCGGTCGGTAGCGTGCCAGGCACGGTCTCGGGTCGATCCCAGGAGCGATCATGATCCACCGCAGCCCGTTGCCCGACGTCGAGCTCCCCGCCCAGCACCTGACCGACCACGTCCTGGCTCGCGCCGGTGAGCTCGGCGACAAGCCGGCCCTCATCGACGGTCCCAGCGGCCGCACCCTCACCTACGGCGCGCTGCTCGAGGCCGTGCGCGCCCTCGCCGGCGGGCTGGTCGCCCGCGGCTTCGCACCGGGGCACACGCTGGCACTGCTCGCGCCGAACCTGCCGGAGTACGCGACCGCCTTCCACGGTGCCGCCTATGCGGGCGGCGTGGTCACCACGATCAACCCGACCTACACCGAGGGAGAGGTCCACCACCAGCTCGTCGACGCGGATGCTCGACTGCTGGTGACGGTGGGACCGTTCCTGGAGGTGGCCCGGGCAGCCGCCGACGGCACCGCCGTCGAGGAGATCGTCGTGATCGGCCAGGCCGACGGAGCCCGGTCGCTGACCGACCTGCTGGGTGAACCACTGGCCGAGCAGGTGCCCGTCGACCTCGACTCCACCGTCGTGCTGCCCTATTCGTCGGGCACCACGGGTGTCAACAAGGGCGTGATGCTGACGCACCGCAACCTGGTCTCCAACATCGCGCAGACGCTGGCGATGGCCGAGGTCCGCGAGGACGAGACCCTGACCGCCGTCCTCCCGTTCTTCCACATCTACGCCATGCAGGTGCTGATGAACACCGCCCTGCGCGTCGGCGCGACGGTGGTCACGATGCCGCGCTTCGAGCTCGAGCAGTTCCTCTCGCTCCACCAGGAACACGGCGTCACCCGGTCGTTCGTGGCGCCGCCCATCGTGCTGGCGCTGGCCAGGCATCCCCTCGTCGACGACTACGACCTCTCCAGGCTCGAGCAGGTGTTCAGCGCTGCGGCGCCCCTGTCGGCCGAGCTGGCCCTCGAGGCCGGCAAGCGCCTTGGCTGCGACGTGGTCCAGGGGTACGGCATGACCGAGCTGTCGCCGGTCTCGCACATCACACCGGCCGGCGGGTTCAGGCCGGGCTCGGTCGGCGTCACGCTGCCGAACACCCAGACCCGCGTGGTCGACCCGGCGACCGGCGACGACCTCGACTTCGGCGTCGACGGCGAGATCTGGGTCCGCGGTCCCCAGGTGATGAAGGGCTACCTCAACAACGAGCGGGCCACCGCCGCCACCATCACGGACGACGGCTGGCTGCGCACCGGCGACATCGGGCACATCGACGAGGACGGCCACCTCTTCATCGTCGACCGGCTCAAGGAGCTCATCAAGTACAAGGGCTTCCAGGTCCCGCCCGCCGAGCTGGAAGCGCTGCTGCTCACCCACCCGGCCGTCGCCGACGCCGCCGTGGTCGGCCTTCCCGACGAGGAGGCCGGCGAGATACCCGCGGCGTACGTCGTGAGGCAGCCCGGCACGGATGCGACTGCCGAGCAGATCATGGGCTACGTCGCCGGCCAGGTCGCGCACTACAAGCAGGTACGACGCCTCGACTTCATCGAGACCATCCCCAAGTCCGCCTCCGGCAAGCTCCTGCGTCGGGAGCTCAAGCGGCGAGCCCTGGGCGACCCGGCGTCCTAGCCGGCGCCGTCGCATCACGGTCGGGACCCTCGGAGGCGGGCGGCCGTCTTCGTGAGGTGGTCGCGCTCGGCGATGTTGCCGGCGGCAGCGGCGGCCCGGAGGTAGAGGTCGGCGGCGGTCGCGGTGTCGCCGGCGCGCTCGTGCAGCCAGGCCTCGACCGCGGTGTGCCGGGGCACGGTGTCCGGCACCGAGGCCAGCTCCCGGAGCCCGACCAGCGGGCCGTCGACCTCGGCCAGGGCGACCACCCGGTTGAGGGCGACCACCGGCGAGTCGGTGAGGGTGAGCAGCTCGTCGTACCACTCGAGCACCTGGGGCCAGTCGGTCTCCTCGGCCGACGCGGCGTCGCAGTGCAGGGCCGCGATCGCGGCCTGCGCCTGGTACTCCCCCAGCCGGTCGCAGGCGAGCGCCGTCTGGAGGATGCCGACGCCCTCGGCGATGGTGCCGGTGTCCCACAGGCTGCGGTCCTGCTCGGCGAGCGGCACCAGCGAGCCGTCCGCCGACCAGCGGGCCGCGCGGCGGGCGTGGTGCAGCAGCATCAGGGCGAGCAGGCCCGCCACCTCCGGTTCGGCGGTGGACGCGGCCAGGCCGCGGGTGAGCCGGATCGCCTCGGCCGCGAGGTCGACGTCACCGGAGTAGCCTTCGTTGAAGATCAGGTAGAGGACCTTGAGCACCGGGCCGAGGTCCCCCGGCGTTCCCACGCCCTCCCGGGCCACGGTGCGCTTGGCTCGGCTGATCCGCTGCGCCATGGTCGCCTCCGGCACGAGGTAGGCGTCCGCGATCTGACGGGTGGTCAGGCCACCGACGGCGCGAAGGGTGAGCGCGACTGCCGACGCCGGGGTGAGGGACGGGTGGCAGCAGAGGAACAGCACGAGCAGGGTGTCGTCGTGCGGCTCGGCCGGTCCCGGACCCGGCTCGTCGTGCACCCGCTCCTCGCGAGCCCGCCGGGCGGTCTCGGACCGTCCGGCGTCGAGGAGCTTGCGCCAGGCCACGGTGACCAGCCAGGCCTTGGGGTCCTCGGGCGGGTCGTCGGGCCAGCGACGGACCGCCTCGAGCAGGGCCTCCTGGACGGCGTCCTCGGCCGCCGCGAAGTCGCCTCCGCGGCGGACGAGGACACCGAGCACCTGCGGGACCAGGTCCCGGACCAGCGCCTCCACGTCCGTCACGCCGGCGTCAGTCGGTGGTGGACGGGACGTGCTCGAGGAACGGCCGCACCTCGATCCACTCCTGGATCGGCTCGCCGTCGGGGCCGGGCGCGGACGACAGGAACGCGGCCGCCTCGTGAGCGCGCTCGACGGAGTCCACGTCGATCATCATCCAGCCGGCGATGAGGTCCTTGGTCTCCGCGAACGGGCCGTCGGTGACCGGCGGCCGCCCCTCCGCGTCGTACCGGACGAAGGTGCCCTCGGGCGAGAGCGCCTGGGCGTCGACGAACTCGCCGCGCTCACGCAGGACGTCGGCGACGTGCTGCATGAACGCGATGTGCGCCGAGACCTCCTCCGGCGTCCACTGGTCCATCGGCGTCCGGCAGTTGGGCATCCGGTCGGGGCCGCCCCGGTAGTGCTTCAGCAGCAGGTACTTCGCCATCGTCTTCTCCTGTTCTCGGTGTCTTCCCGACGCCCCGGTGGACGTCGACACCCCTGGGACGGAGCCGCGGGACGGTTCTCGACATCGGGTGGGGGCGACTTCCCGCACGGGCCCCGGGGCTCAGCGGGACTCGACCTCGACGTACTCGCCGATGGCCACCGTGCGGCTGACCGTGCACAGGCGGTCGCGCACCTGCTCCATGGTCCGGGGCAGCACCGCACGGGCGGCGTCGCCCGCGTCCCCGTCCGGGAAGGTGAGATCGAGGGTGACCTTGAGGTTGGTCAGGTGGTTGCCGCGCTCGTCGCGCACCTTGTCGCCCTCGCACCGGACCACGAACGGGTCGGCGCTCGCGCGCTTGCCGGTGATCAGGTCCACGTCGATCGACACGCAGCCCGCGATCGCAGCCAGCAGCAGCTCCACCGGGGAGAAGTCGGGATCGTCCCCGCTGCCCACCGGGAGCACTCCCCCGCGCCGGTTGACCGCCTTGTACCGGCCCTCGCCGATCTTCTCCATGTCGATGAACCGCAGCGTCTCGCTCATGGCTGCAGCCTGCCACGCGGCGCCGGCGTGCCGGGCGGCGGACGTGACCCGCGCGACACGCCCGCCGTTTGAGTCTCGCGACGTGGCTTGCAAGGGTGGAGGCGTCCTGTACGTCACCGAAAGGAAGAGCGCGTGCTCACCCTCACGGAGAACGCCAGCACGATCGTCCGCGACATCACCGCCCAGACCAGCGAGGCTCCTGACGCGGGCCTGAGGATCACCACCGACGACACGCCGGAGCCGGCGTTCGCGATCAGCGCAGCCGAGGGCCCACAGCCCGGCGACGCGACGGTGGAGCAGGACGGTGCCACCGTCTACCTCGACGACCTGTCCGCGCAGCAGCTTGGCGACAAGGTCCTCGACGCGCAGCTCGACCCGAGCGGGAACGTGCAGTTCGCGCTGGGCCAGCAGGTCTGAGGCCACGGGCGCAGACGCCGAAGGGGCGGCCGGGAGCGATCCCGGCCGCCCTTCGTGCGTCCCGGGGCTCACACGACGTCGAACAGCTCCGTGTGGATCCGGGTGGGCCGGATCCCCCAGTCGCAGAGGATCCGGGTCGCCGCGGCGACCATCGGACCCGGCCCGCAGATGAAGTAGTCGAGGTTCCGGCGACCCCGGCGCCCGGGCAGGGCCGCGTCGAGGACGTCCTGCGAGAGCCACCCCACCGCACCTTCCCACTCCTTCGGCGGGCTCTCCAGAACCTCGACGAGGCGCACGTCGAGCCGGGCCGCGAGGTCGTCGTACCCGACCCGGTGCAGCAGGTCGTCGGCCGTCCGGCCCGCGACGACGAGGACCACGGGGCGCGGGTCGCCGCGGTCCGCCATCGTGCGCAGCATGCTCAGCATCGGGGTGATGCCGACTCCCCCGGCCAGGAAGACGAACCCCGACGACCGCAGCCCCTCGGTGGTGAAGGCGCCGTGCGGTCCGTCGAGGTGGACCTGCCGGCCGGGCCGCAGCCCGGCCAGGATCTCGCTGAAGTCGCCGAGCGCCTTGACCGTGAACTCCTTGCGCCACGGCTCCGTCGCCGGCGAGGCGATCGTGAACGGGTGCTCCTCGAACACGAAGGGCGAGGACCCGATCTTGAGCCACGCGAACTGCCCCGGCCGGAAGCGCAGGCCCCGGTGCCCGTCGGCGTGCAGCACGACCGTCACCGCCGTGGGTGACTCCGCGCGGACCTCGTCGACGACGTAGGCGTTGCGGCGGGCCCGGAGCGGACGCCACACCCACCGGTGCACGGTGACCAGCACCAGCACCGCCGCCAGCACGGCGAACCAGAGCCGGCCGGCCCGGTAGCGGGTCAGGTCGGCGAGCCACCAGACGTGCAGGGCGGCGCCGAGGACCACGACGTTGGCGAGCACGACGTGCGCGAGCCGCCAGCCCTCGTAGCGCGGACGGCGCCGCCGCCGGGTGACCGCGAGCAGCACCATCAGCGCCAGGGCCACCGTGGCGGTGCTGCCCGCCCAGACCCGCGGGGGCGCCTCGCGCAGGTCGAGGACCGCCGGACCGCCGTCCGCGTGGGCGAGCGCGAGGACCACGTGCACGAGCACCAGCGCGGACGCGGCGAGGGCCAGCGCCCGGTGGTTGCGCAGCAGCCGCTCGACGCCGAGGTACGACGTGAGCGCGCGGACCCGGCTCGGCAGCACGAACGTCGCCACCAGCAACGACGCGGCGGCCAGGGCGGTGGCCATCGACGCGACGTACCAGGGGTCGGACCGGGAGTCCTCGGGCACCGTGGCCAGCACGACCAGGGGCACGACGACGGCGCTCAGCACGAGCGCCTTCCACAGGGCAGGAGCGATCCGACGTCGGGTGGTGCCACCCCCACCGATCCACCGGCGCCGTCCGCTCCACAGAGGGGCGGCCACGGGGGGCTCCGTTCGCGGGAGGAGACGACGCTCCACCGTAGGAGCGCCGCCTCCGCCCGTGTGTCAAGGCAACCTCAACGCGGCGTCAAGCCTGCCGGGTCGAGGCTGACAGACGGGAACCGCTCAGACGCCGGGGCCGTCCTGCCGCAGCTTGTCGACCTCGGCCATGGCCTCGCGCAGCTGCGCGAGCCACTCGTCGGCGTGCTGGCCGACCAGCCGCACCGACCACGCGAGCGCGTCGGATCGGGAGCGGGCCACGCCGGCGTCGACGAGGGTGTCGAGCACCTGGCGCTCGGGCTGCCGCAGCCGGGTCATCACCGGCGCGGCGACGTGGGTGAACAGGGCGGTGGTGTCGCCGATCCGGGCCCCCCAGGAGACGGTGCGGCCGTAGCGGGCCTGCGCCTCCTCGGCGATCTCGATCCGCTCCTCCTTGGTGTCCGCGCGAAACCGGCTGATCCGGCCCTCCGCGGCGGCGCCCTCTCCCCCGTCCTCGCCGGCGAGGGTGCCGATCACGAGGACCTCCTCGCGGTCGACGGTCACGTCGACGTCGCTGAACCAGGCGTCCGGCAGCCGGCCGGCGAACCAGTCGGCGGCGTCGTCGGCCGGGGGCAGGTCGGCGGCCTGCCAGCCGCCGCGGCGCCCGAACTCGGGTCCGAAGCCGCGGTGCGGTCCGCGGCGTCCGCCGCGTCCGCGGCGGGGGGTGGTGTCTCGGGTGTTCATGAGCTTCTCCTTCAAAGACCGTTACATGATTACACCCTTGCAACCCTCACGTCGAGGGATTGATTCCCGGCGGCCCGTAAGGTGTCCGCGTGCCACTCACCGACTCGCCGTTCCGCAGCCTCCAGCAGACCGAGGCCGAGGCCCGCTTCGCCCTCCTCGACGTCACGTCGTACGACGTCCGGCTCGACCTCGACCGGGGCGAGGAGACGTTCGACTCGGTGACCACGATCCGCTTCGACAGCCGCGGCGGGGACACCTTCCTCGACCTCAAGCCGGTCAGCGTCCGCTCCATCCACCTCAACGGCGCGCCGCTCAGCACCGACCTGCTCACCGGCGGACGGGTGCCGCTCACCACGCAGGCCGGCGCCAACGAGGTGGTCGTGGACGCCGTCATGCGCTACCGCACCGACGGCGAGGGCCTGCACCGCAGCGTCGATCCGGCGGACGGACGGCACTACGTCTACGGCATGTCCTTCATGGACGCCGCGCCCAGCATCTTCGCCTGCTTCGACCAGCCCGACCTGAAGGCGCCGTACGCGCTGCACGTGCGGGCGCCCCGCGAGTGGACCGTGATCGGGAACGCCCCCGGCGAGCAGGTCGAGCCCGGTGTCTGGGAGCTCCCGGAGACCCGGCCCCTGTCGACGTACTTCGTCACCCTGGTCGCCGGGCCCTACCACGTGATCCGCGACGAGCACGACGGCATCCCGCTCGGCCTCAGCTCCCGGGTGTCCATCGCGAAGGACCTCGACGCCGACGCCGACGAGCTGCTCACCATGACCAGGCAGTGCTTCGACGAGTTCCACCGGTTGTTCGACATCCGCTACCCGTTCGGCAGCTACCACCAGGCGTTCGTGCCGGAGTTCAACGCGGGCGCCATGGAGAACCCCGGCTGCGTCACCTTCCGCGACCCGCTCGTGTTCAGCAGCCGGGTGACCCGCGGCCAGCGGATCCAGCGTGCCACGACCGTCGCGCACGAGATGGCGCACCAGTGGTTCGGCAACATCACCACCCCCCGCTGGTGGGACGACCTGTGGCTCAACGAGTCCTTCGCGGAGTACATGGGCAACCGGGTCACCGCCGACGTCACCGAGTTCCACGACGCCTGGACCCACGACAGCTACGCCCGCCGTCAGTGGGGCCTGATCGCCGACCAGGGACCCAGCACCCACCCGGTCGCCGGCAACGGCGCGGTCGACGCCACCGCGGCCCTGCAGGACTTCGACGGCATCTCCTACGCCAAGGGCTCCAGCGTCCTCAAGCAGGTCAACGCCACGCTCGGCGACGAGGCGTTCTTCGCCGGCGTCCGCGACCACTTCGAGCGGGCGTTCTACGGCAACGCCACCATGCACGACCTGTTCGGCTGCTGGGAGCGTGCCTCCGGCGTCGACCTGTCGTCGTTCACCCGCGACTGGCTGCGCACCGCCGGTCCTGACACCCTCACCGTGGACCGCGCCGCCGGCGTGCTGCGCCGCACTCCTCCGCTCGGGCGGCCCGCCGAGCGGACCCACACCCTGCACGTCGCCACCGGACGCGACGGCGGCTGGAGCACGACGCCGCTCACCGTGGACGCCTCCGAGGTGCCGTTCGACGCCGGAGACGCCGCCGTCGTGGTCGACCCGGGCCTGGACACGTGGGCCCTGGTGCTTCCGGACGAGGTCAGCGTCGACGGGTACGTCGACCTGTTCCCGGCCACCACCGACGAGATGCTTCGCTCCTCGATGTGGAGCGCGGTCCGCTCGGCGTTCCACAACGCCGCGATCGCCCCGGCCCGGGTGCTCGCCGTCGCCGAGGCGGCGCTGCCGAGCGAGACCAACGACGACGCGGTCGGCTACACGCTGCCGTGGCTGATCAAGAAGGTAGCGCCCCTGAGCGACGACCCGGTCGCGGCGCTCGGCCGCATCCACGCCGCCTGCCGGGCCCTGCTGGCGGCGTCCCCGGCCGGCTCCACCGTGCAGCTGGCCGGGTTCCAGGCCGCGATCGGCTCGGCCACCGACGGCGACCTGCTCGAGGGCTGGCTGGCCGGCCGGGACCTGCCGCCCGGCATCGAGCCCGACCTGGACCTGCGCTGGCGGGTCCTCGTCCAGCTCGCCGCGATGGGCCGGCAGGACCCCACGAGCCTCCAGGAGCACCTCGACGCGGAGCCCACCGCGCGCTCGCGGGTCGAGCACACCCGGGCGATGGCGTCGCTGCCGACCGCGGACGCGAAGGCCTGGGCCTGGCAGCGGTTCACCGGCGAGGTCGCGGTCCCGAACTACGAGCTCGAGGCGGCCGGACTGGGCATGTGGCGGCCGGGGCAGGAGTCGCTCACCGCGCCGTACGTCGAGCGCTACTTCGCCGAGCTCCCCGGGGCCCCCTCCGTGCACTCGGGCTGGATGCTCGGCGACGTCACCGAGGCGTTCTTCCCCATCACCGCGCTCGACCCCTCGACCGTGGTCCGGGCCAACGAGGTCATCGAGGCGGACGGCCTCGACCTGACCATCCGTCGCAACCTGGTCGACGCCACCGACGAGCTGCGGCGCCGGATCGCCGTCCGCGCGACGTACGGCGCCTGAGCCAGGCGGACCTACCCGCGCGAGCGGAGCAGCTCCAGCACCGCCAGCACGCGGCGGTGCTCGCCGGGCGAGGGCTCGAGGCCCAGCTTGTCGAGGATGTGCTCGACGTGGGTGTCCACGGTCTTCACGCTGAGGTGGAGGCCGGTCGCGATCCCGAGGTTCGACCGCCCCTCGGCCATCAGCTGCAGGACCTCCTGCTCGCGCGGCGTGAGCTGGTCGACCATGCGCCGCTGACGCGTCGCCCTGACCATCATCGCGACGACCTCGGGGTCCACCACCACCCCACCGCGGGCCACGGTGTGCACGGCCTCGACCAGGGTCGCGCCGTCCTTGACCCGGTCCTTGAGCAGGTAGCCGGTGGCGCCCCCCGCGGACAGCGCGCGCAGCGCCAGCAGCGGGCTGGCGTACATGCTGAGCAGGAGGACGCCGAGGTCCGACCCCTGCTCGCGCAGCGACTCCAGGGCACGGATGCCCTCGTCGGTGTGGGTCGGGGGCATCCGGATGTCGAGCACCAGCGCGTCGACGTCGTCCGGGTGCTCGGCGAGGTAGGCGTGCAGCCCGTCGACGTCCCCGACCACGGAGAGCACCTCGCACCCGCCGGCCAGCAGGAGCTGGCGCACCCCTTCACGCAGCAGCACCGCGTCGTCGACCACCAGGACCCGCGGGTGCCCGGTCATGCCGGCTCCCCCGGTTGCCCGGGCAGGGTCGCGGTCACCGTGGTGCCGGCGCCCGAGGAGGTCACCTCGAGCGCCCCGCCCCGGGCCTCGACCCGGTCCGCCAGGCCACGGAGCCCGCTGCCACGGGTCGGGTCGGCGCCGCCGTCACCGTCGTCGGTGACCCTCACGCGCAGCGGGCTCCCTCGCTCCACCAGGACCGTCGCCCCCGTCGCGCCGGAGTGCTTGGCCACGTTGCTGAGGCACTCCGCGACCACGAAGTACGCCGTCGCGGCAGCGTCGGCCTCGACCTGGTCGTCTCCCGCCACGCGGACCTCGGTCGGCACCGGGCAGCGCATCGCGAGCTCCTCCAGCGCGTCCCCCAGGTCCCCGTGCACGAGCGCCGTGGGCGTGATCCCGCCGGCGAGCTGTCGCAGCTCGGTGAGAGCACGGCCCAGCTCGTCGGACGCCTGGGCCAGCGTCCGGGCGAGCTCGGGGTCGCCGGCGGCGCGCGTGCTCGCCAGGTTGAGCTTGACGCCGGTGGAGATGAGCAGCTGCTGGGCCCCGTCGTGGAGGTCCCGTTCGATCCGCTTGCGGGCCTCGTCCGACGCCACGACGATCCTGGCCCGGGACTCCCGGACCTCCGCGAGCGTGGCCCGCAGCTCCTCGGCCAGCCGTTTGTTCTCCGTGGCCAGCCGCAGCGCCTCGGCCACCGGCTCCACGACGGAGGGGTCGTCGGGGAGGGGTTCCGTGCCGAGCACGACGGCGATGGGCCGGTCACCGGAGTCGACGACGAGCCGCGTCGCCTGAGGAAGTCCGGCCACCTCGTCCGGGGTGGCGGTCTCCCCGTGGTGGTCGCGGTACGCACCGGCCTCCGCGCTCCACCAGAGCACGACGGCGTCCGGTTGGCCCACCGCACGGGCCACCAGCTCGCGCAACCGGTCCGGGTCGTTCTCCTCCCGTGCGGCCAGCAGGAGGTCGGCCACGTGGGCGCGGCTGGGCCGCAGGTGTGCGGCGCGCACCAGGAAGGCGCCCAGGACGAGCAGCAGGGCGGCGGTGCCGAGGTGCCCCAGCCACGGATCCGGGCCCCCGACCGCGACCAGGGACCACGTGCCGGCGACGATCGCGGCAGCTGCCCACGTCGCCACCCCCGCCGCGACGGCGAGCTCGGCCGGACCGGTCCGGCCGGGACGGCGTACGAGGGCGACGCCGGTGGCGGTGACCGTGACCACGGCAGCGGCCACCGCCGCCACGGTGAGCCAGGTCTCGACGCGCGGGTACGAGGCCGCGGAACCGCCCACCGCGAGCGGGTTCTCCACGCATCGGCACCACTCCCAGGCGGCCGGGTCGTAGGTCGTCACCCGGATCGCGGTCCAGCACAGGGCGAGCCCCGAGACGACCGCGAGTGCCGACCGCCCGAACCGGTCCCTCGCCCCGCCCCGCACGGTCAGCAGGGCCAGCCCGAGGACGCCGGGGGCCACCCAGGACTGCAGGGAGCCCACGGCCACCCATGCGTACGACGTCTGGGCCAGGCCGAGCGCCAGCGCCGGTGCGCCGAGGCCGGTGGCGACCGCGACCAGCGCAGCGAAGCCGTGACCCCGGACGACACCCAGCCCGACCAGCGCGGCCGCGGCCGCGTGCAGCCCGCCGACCGTCGGGGCGAGGACGACGTCCACGGGGCTCAGGTACGGCAGCGCCTGCGCCAGGAGGACGGCTCCGGCCACGTCGCCCGCGAGGACGACGAGCGCCAGCGCCACCCCGCCGGCGTCCCGTGGACCGCGCACGTACATGCAGTCATGATGCCGCTCACCGGCCGCCTGCGCCTCGGGAAACTCCCCACCCCGGGACCGGGCGATTTCCGGGGACGGCGGCGACAGCGGCGGTCTACCGTCGCTGGTATGCGGGTCCGCCTGTCGAGGCTGCTGGCCGGCGCCACCACGGTGTCGGCCCTGACGCTGGCCCCGGGGTGCGCGCCGCCGGTCGACGGGCCGGGTCTGGTGCTCACGCTGGCCACACCGGACAAGCCCTCGGACTCGAACGGACCCCACGTCCAGCACTTCGTCGACGAGGTCGCCCGGCTGTCCGGCGGCAGCATCCGCATCGAGCCGGTGTGGGACGTGGCCTCGGACGGTGCCCACGGGTGGGACCAGACGACAGCCCGCGGGGTGGCCGACGGGACGTGGGACCTCGGGCTGGTGCCCGGACGGGCGTGGGACGAGCTGGGGGTCACCAGCCTGCGCGCGCTGGACACGCCGTTCCTGGTCACCAGCACCGACGTGCTCGAGCAGGTGCTCGACAGCGACCTCCGCGAGGAGCTGCTCGCCGGCCTGCCCGAGGCGGGTGTGGTCGGGCTCGACCTCTATCCGGAAGGCCTGCGCCACCCCGTGGGGTTCGAGGCGCCGCTGCTCGGTCCCGAGGACTACCGCGGCCAGGTGATCCGGGCACCGCGGTCGGCGACCACGTGGAAGCTGCTCGAGGCGCTCGGTGCCCGGGTCGTGGACGACAACCCGAGCCCGGCGAAGCAGCGCGGCATGGAGACCGGGTACGACATCGGAACCACGGGGATCGCGACCGGCAACGTGGTGCTGTTCCCCAAGACCGAGACGCTGGTCGTCGATGCCGAGGTCCGCGAGCGGTTGCGCGGGGACCAGTGGGAGCTGCTGCGCGACGCCGCTGCGAACACCCGCGACTGGCTCTTCGAGGAGCTGCCGACCGAGGCCGAGGCCGCGGCCGACTTCTGTGACCGCGGTGGACGCATCGTCACCGCTTCGCCGACACAGCTGGAGCAGCTCGAGCTGGCCGGCACGGGCGTGACTGCCCGGCTGCGGGAGGACGACCAGACGAGGAGGCTGATCGACGCGATCGAGGGCTATGCGCGTTCGCACCCCGACCCGGAGGTCGTGCCGCGGTGCCCGACGGCCGCCACGGAGACCTCGGGTCCGCGCGACGAGGCGATCCACCGCCTGGACGGGGTCTACACGACTCGAGTGACCCGGCACGCGATGAGGGCGGCCGGCGTGACCGAGGAGGAGAGGATCCTCGAGAACGTCGGCACCTACACGTGGACCCTCGACGGCGGGGTGTGGACCTACGACCAGCGCGCTGACCACTTCCTGAGCAACCCGCGGGGCACCGGGACGTACTCGTTCGACGACGGCCGGTTCACCCTGTACTGGGGCGACGGCGGCAACACAGCGGCCACGCTCGAGATCGCCCCCGACGGCTCGATCGCGTTTCGCGACATCGTGGACAGCAACCCGGAGGTCCAGGCCGAGTCGGAGGGCTTCTTCAGCGCACCGTGGCACCGCGTGGGCGACCTCGAGGAGTGACGGCCCCACCCGAAGGTGGGGTCAGGCCCCACCCCGCATCGCCGGGTTGTCCCGATCCCCCGTCGGCCGCGCGTTCCTAGCGTCGGAGGATGCGATCGACGACACCCATTCGGACGGCCGCCCTCGGACTGGCTCTGCTGGCCGGCGGCCTGACTGCCTGCACGGACTCCTCGCGGAGCTCCACCGCCAACGCCGACCAGGCACCCACGGCTGCCCAGCCGGCAGCGGCGAGCTCGCTGGTGCTGAGGATCGGTACGGACGACGGTCCCGAGACCCCCGCGGGAGCCCAGATCACCCACTTCGCCGAGGAGGTCGCCCGGCTGTCCGACGGCAGCATCAGCGTGCACCCCGACTGGCACGCGGCGGGCGACGGGGTCCCGCACTGGGACCAGGCCGTCGCCAGGATGGCCGCCCGCGGTGACCTGGACCTGGCGATGGTCCCGGCCCGGGCCTGGGACGCGCTCGGCGTCACCAGCCTCACCGCCCTCAACGCACCCTTCCTCGTCGACAGCGACGAGCTGACCGCGGCGGTGGTCGCCGGCGACCTCGCCGACGACCTGATGTCCGGACTGGAGGACGCGGGCGTGGTCGGGTTCGGGCTGTTCCCCGAGGGCCTGCGCCACCCGTTCGGGTTCGGCGAGCCGCTGCGCGGCCCCACGGACTACGACGGTGAGCTGGTCCGCTCGCCGCACTCCCGGACCACCCGCGCGGTCTTCGCCGCGCTGGGTGCCCGGGTGACCGAGGCGGACGTCGACACGAGCACGCAGCGCGGTGCGGAGTCGTCGTACGCCCTGACGCCTGCCGGGGTCGCCACCGGGAACGTGGTCTTCTACCCCAAGGTCAACTCGCTGGTGGTCAACGAGGACGTCCGCACACAGCTGAGCGACGAGCAGTGGGGAACGCTGAACGAGGCTGCCGACCGGACCCGGGACTGGGTCCTGCGCACCCTGCCCGCGGACAACGCGTCGGCCGAGGAGTTCTGTGCCGAGGGTGGCCGGATCGTGGCCGCGACCCCGACCGACCTCGCCGACCTGCGCGAGTCGACCGCAACCGTCACCGCGTCGTTGCGCACGGACCCGGTGACGGCCGGGATCCTCGGGCGGATCGAGGACCTCAAGGAGTCGACCACCGCCGCGGAGCCGACCACCTCGTGCGGAACGGGCGGCCCCTCGGACGACGTCACCCGCCTCAACGGCGTCTACAGGACGAACATCACGGTGAAGGCGTTCCGCGCCGCCGGCGTCACCTCGGAGGACCGGATCCAGGAGAACGCCGGCGCCTACACGATCAGCCTCGATGACGGCACCTGGGAGATGGCACAGGTCTACGCCACCGGGCCCCAGAAGGGCGAGACCTGGCACGGCACCGGGAGCTACACCGTCGAGGACGGCCGGCTCACCTGGTACTGGAGCCACGAGGACGGCGCCTGGACCACGGCCGACGTCGCCGTCCAGCCCGACGGGTCGCTGCGGTTCCGCAACCACGACGACGGGGAGGGGCCCGAGTTCGTCCTCATGTCCCGGGTCCACTTCCACCACTGGCGCCGCGTCGGCGACCTGCCGTAGGCCACCGTCCAGGAGGTGCTCGTGCCCGGGCCGCCTCGGCCCGGGCACGAGCCCGGTCACCCCGGCGCGGCGTGGGTCCGCCACCCTGTCGGTGCCGGAACCTACGGTCTCCGTGTGCGCATCCTCCACACCTCCGACTGGCACCTCGGGCGGTCCTTCCACCGCGAGGGCATGCTCGGGCACCAGGCGGCGTACGTCGACCACCTGCTCGAGGTGGTCGAGCAGGAGCAGGTCGACCTGGTGGTGCTCGCCGGAGACGTCTACGACCGGGCGCTGCCGCCGGTCGACGCGGTGCACCTGGCCAACGAGGCGTTCACCCGGCTCGCGGCCTCCCGCGCCCGCGTGGTGGTCACCAGCGGCAACCACGACTCCGCGCAGCGGCTCGGCTTCGGCGCCGACCTGATCGACGCCGCCGGGCTGCACCTGCGCACCCGGGCCAGCGGTGTCGGCACCCCGGTCCTGCTCGAGGACGAGCACGGACCGGTCGCGGTCTACGGGCTGCCCTACCTCGACCCGGACCACCTCCGGGAGCCGTGGGCGCTGGCCCACCGTAGCCACGAGGCGGCGCTGACCGAGGCGATGCGCCGGGTCCGCGTCGACCTGGCCGCGCGCCCGGGCGGCACCCGGTCGGTGGTCCTGGCGCACGCGTTCGTCGCCGGCGACGGCACGCGGGTGACCGAGAGCGAGTCCGAGCGCGACATCAGCGTCGGCGGGGTGAGCATCGTCCCGACCACGGTCTTCGACGGGGTCTCCTACGCTGCGCTCGGCCACCTGCACGGCCGGCACACCCTGACCGAGTCCGTGCGCTACAGCGGCTCGCCGCTCGCCTACTCCTTCTCCGAGGCCGACCACCTGAAGGGCTCCTGGCTGGTCGACCTCGGCAGCGACGGGGTGGGCGCCGCCGAGTTCGTCGAGGCGCCCGTCCCGCGGCGGCTGAAGCGCCTCGCCGGCGACCTGGTCGACCTGCTCTCCGACCCGCGGCTGGCCGACCACGAGGACGCCTGGGTGCAGGCCACCCTGACCGACGCCGAGCGGCCGCACGAGCCGATGGAGCGGCTGCGTCGACGGTTCCCCCACACGCTCCGGCTCGCCTGGGAGCCGGCCGGTGGCGCCCGCCCCGGCTCCGCGTCGTACCGCCCGGTCGCGGGGCGCTCCGACCACGACATCGCCGTCGACTTCCTCGGCGAGCTCCGCGGTCGGCCCGCGAGCGCCGCCGAGTCCCGCCTGCTCCGCGACGCCTGCGACGCGTGCTCGCCCGACCGCGACCTCGACCCGGTCGAGGCCACCCTGTTCGACCTCGAGGGTGCCGGCTGATGCGGCTGCACCGCCTCGAGGTGACGGCGTTCGGGCCGTTCGCGGAGACCGTGACCGTCGACTTCGACGCGCTCTCCGCCGCCGGACTGTTCCTGCTCAGCGGCCGCACCGGCGCCGGCAAGACCTCGATCCTCGACGCCGTCTGTTTCGCCCTCTACGGCGACGTCCCCGGTGACCGCTCCAGCGCGAAGCGGTTCCGCTGCGACACCGCCCTGCCGGGTGTGCCCCCACGGGTGGTGCTGGAGGCCACCCTGTCCGGACGCCGGTTCCGGATGACCCGCTCCCCCACCTGGCAGCGGCCCAAGAAGCGCGGCACCGGGCACACCACGGAGCAGGCGCACGTGCTGGTGGAGGAGCGGGCCGGCGAGGGCTGGCGCGCGCTCTCGTCACGGATGGACGAGGCCGGCCATCTGGTCACGGACCTGGTCGGGATGACGATGCCGCAGTTCTGCCAGGTCGCGATGCTCCCGCAGGGCCGCTTCCAGACCTTCCTGCGGGCCCGGTCCGAGGAGCGGCACCGGCTGCTGTCGCAGCTGTTCAGCACCCGGCGCTTCGAGGACATGGAGCGCTGGCTGCGCGAGCACGCCCGCGAATTGCACCGGCGCTCGCAGCGGCACGAGCAGGACGTCGCCGCGGTCGTGGCCCGGCTGCACGAGGCCGCCGACGAGGCCCACGCCGAGCCCGCCGACGCCGACGACCTCGCGGACGCGGCACGCACGGACGCGCTGGCCACGTGGGCCGGCGGGCTGGTGACCCGGACCCGCGCGGCAGCGGAGCGGACCACGGCGCGCCTGGCGCACGCCTCGGTTGTCGCCGAGGCGGCCCGCCGCGACCGCGACGCGGGCCACCGCCTCCACGAGCAGCAGCAGCGGCACGCGGCGGCACGGTCCGAGCTCGCGGCCCTGGACGACGTCGCCCGCGAGCAGGCGGGTCGCCGGGACCGCCTGGTCCGCGCCCGTCGGGCCGCGCCCGTGGTCCCGCTGCACCGCCTGGCCGTCTCCAGCGCCCAGCAGCGCGACCGCGCCGGCGAGGCCGCCCTCACCGCGGTCGTCGCGGCCGCCGCCCTGCTCGACGTGCCCGACCCGTCGCCGGAGGACCTCGCCGCCGCCGAGACCCGCGCCCGCGACACGGTCGCCGCCGCCCGGGCACTGCTGCCGCGCGAGCAGGAGCTCGCCGCGCTGAGGGAGCGGATCGCGACCGACCGGGCCACCGAGGCCGACCTGCTCGCCGAGGATGCCCGCCTCGCCAGCCGCGTGGCCGAGCTGCCGGCGGAGGTCACCGCCCTGGCCGAGCGCCTCACGGCCGCGCGCGAGGCTGCCGGCCGGATCGGCGACCTGGCCCGGCTGGTCGCCGAGCAGGCCGACCGCCTGGCCGCCCACGAGCGCGCGGCCACCCTGCGCACCCGGCTCGCGACGGCACGCGCCGACCTGAGCACCGCGGTCGACACCTGCCAGGCGCTCAAGGAGCGGTGGCTGGAGGTCCGCGAGGCCCGGCTGCACGGCATGGCCGCCGAGATCGCGCTCGACCTCGCGGTCGGCGCCTGCTGCCCGGTGTGCGGCTCGGAGGACCACCCGCAGAAGGCGGTCCCCTCCGACGGCGCCCCGACCGCGGAGACCGAGAAGACCGCGCGCCGGGCCGTCGACGACGCCGAGGCGGACCGCGCGGCGCGCGACGCACTGGTGCGCGACCTGCTCGCGTCGCTGGGAGTGGCCGAGTCCGAGGCCGGCACCGACCCGGTCGACGAGGTGCGCGCGACGCTCGCCTCCCTCCGTGCCGAGCGCGAGGAGCTCCGCGGGCCGGCCGAGAGCCGCGACGACCTGGCCGGGCAGCTCGACCGCGCCCAGACCGCGCTGGTCGACGCCCGGGACGACCTCACTGCCGTCCGGGTCGAGCTCGCCGCGCTCCGGAGCCGGGTGGCGGCCGCCCAGGCCGATGCCGCCCGCACCCGCGCCGACGTCGACGCCCTGCTCGCCCCCGGCGGTCACGCCGCGCTGTCCGACCTCGTGGCCGAGGCCACCGCACTGGTCGACACCGTCGCTGCCGCGG
Organism: Nocardioides guangzhouensis; assembly: GCF_004519545.1. Classification (GTDB taxonomy): domain Bacteria; phylum Actinomycetota; class Actinomycetes; order Propionibacteriales; family Nocardioidaceae; genus Nocardioides; species Nocardioides guangzhouensis. The sequence goes on along the minus strand of NZ_SDKM01000008.1, from coordinate 100,009 downwards.
TCACCTCCACGGAGCGGCACGCCTCGACCGAGCGGGCCGCGGACGAGGCGGCACGCGAGCGCGACACGTGGCTGGCGTCCGAGGACTTCGCCGGTCTCGACGATGCGCTCGCCGCGGTGCTGCCCGCCGACCGGCTGGCCGGCCTCGAGGCCGCGGTCGCGACGTACGACGCCCGGCTGGCCGGCGTGCAGGCGGTGCTGGCCGATCCGGCGCTGGCGGACGCCGCCACCCGACCGGCACCCGACCCGGCCGCGCTCGACGTCGCCCTGGCTGCGGCGGACGACGCCCTCGGAGCCGCCCGGACGGCCCATGACGTCGCCGCCACCCGGGCCGCCCGCGTGGCAGCGCTCGAGACCGACCTCGTTGCCGAGCTGGCCGGGTGGCGACCGGTGCGCGAGGCCCATGCGACCGCCGCCGAGCTCGCCTCCTTCGTCGAGGGCAAGTCGGCCGACAACGAGCTGCGGATGCGGCTCTCCGCCTACGTCCTGGCCTGGCGGCTGAGCCAGGTGGTCGCGGCGGCGAACCACCGCTTGCTGCGGATGAGCGACCAGCGCTACACCCTCGAGCACACCGGCAGGCGCGGCGCCGGCGAGACCCGGGGCGGGCTCAGCCTCCTGGTCCGGGACGAGTGGTCCGGCGAGGCTCGCGACCCGGCGACGCTCAGCGGCGGCGAGACGTTCGTCGTGTCCCTGGCACTGGCGCTCGGGCTGGCCGACGTGGTCACCGCCGAGGCCGGTGGAGCCGACCTCGACACCCTGTTCGTCGACGAGGGGTTCGGGGCGCTGGACGCCGACACCCTCGACGACGTGATGGGCACGCTCGACTCCCTGCGCGACGGCGGGCGCGTGGTCGGCGTGGTCAGCCACGTCGCCGAGCTGCGCAGCCGGATCCCCACCCAGCTGGTGGTCAGCAAGCAGCGCGGCGGATCCACGGTCGCCGTGGGGCGGTCCCACGCCTGATCACCGGCCTCGGCTAGGTTCGAGCGCATGAGCGCGCCCGTGGTCGACCCCACTTTCACGGCCCTGCCGTACCGCAAGCTGGCCGACGCGGCCCTCAGCCGGGCCCGGGACTTCAACGTCTCGCACGCCGACTTCCGGTTCGAGCGGGTGCGTTACCAGCACCTCGCCGTGCGCGACGGCGCCCTCCAGGACGCCAGCGACCACGAGGACCTCGGCTTCGCGGTGCGGGTCATCCACCACGGCGCGTGGGGCTTCGCCTCCGGCGTGGTGCTCACCAGCGACGAGGCGGTCCGGATCGCCGAGGAGGCGGTGCAGGTCGCGATGGTCGCGGCCCGGATGACCACCCGCAAGGTGCGGCTGGCTCCCGAGCCGGTCCACGACGACGTCACCTGGGTCTCCGCGTACGACGTGAACCCGCTCGACGTCCCGGTCGCCGAGAAGTCCGCGCTGCTGGTCGACTGGACCCGCCGGCTCACCGCCCACGACGCCGTCGAGCACGCGGCGGCCAGCCTCCAGCAGGTCCAGGAGAACAAGTTCTACGCCGACCTGGCCGGCACCCGCACCACCCAGCAGCGGATCCGCATGCAGCCGTGGTTCGAGGCGATGGGCACGCACCGCGAGTCCGGGGTGTTCGACTCGATGGCCTCGACGGCTCCCCCGGTCGGCCGCGGCTGGGAGTTCCTGGAGGGCCGGCTGCACGACTGGGACGCCGAGCTGGCCGAGGTCCCCGAGCTGCTCGCGGAGAAGCTGGTCGCGCCCAGCGTCGAGGCCGGCACCTACGACCTGGTGATCCACCCGTCCAACCTCTGGTTGACCATCCACGAGTCCGTCGGCCACGCCACCGAGCTCGACCGGGCCTTCGGCTACGAGGCGAACTACGCCGGCACCTCGTTCGCGACGTACGACAAGCTCGGGACGCTGCAGTACGGCTCCCCTGCCATGAACATCACCGGCGACCGGACCATCGAGCACGGCCTCGCCACCATCGGGTACGACGACGAGGGGGTCGAGACCCAGTCGTGGGACATCGTGAAGGACGGCGTGCTGGTCGGCTACCAGCTCGACCGGCCCATGGCGCACCTCAAGCCGGAGCTCAACGACGGCCGCTCCAACGGCTGCGCGTACGCCGACTCCCCCGGCCACATCCCCATCCAGCGGATGGCGAACGTGTCGCTGCAGCCCGACCCCGACGGCCCGTCCACCGAGGACCTCGTCTCTCGGGTCGAGAGGGGGCTCTACGTCGTGGGCGACAAGTCGTGGTCGATCGACATGCAGCGGTTCAACTTCCAGTTCACGGGCCAGCGGTTCTACCGGATCGAGGACGGACGGCTGGCCGGGCAGGTGCGGGACGTGGCCTACCAGGCGACCACCACCGACTTCTGGAACTCCCTCGAGGCGGTCGGCGGTCCGCAGACCTGGGAGCTGCACGGCGCGTTCAACTGCGGCAAGGCCCAGCCCGGCCAGATTGCCGCGGTCAGCCACGGCGCCCCGACCTCGCTGTTCCGCAACGTCCGCATCCTCAACACCAACGACGAGGCAGGCCGCTGATGGCAACCAAGACGTCGCCCCAGACCCTGGTCGAGCACGCGCTCGCCACCAGCCGCAGCGACGACTGCGTGGTGATCGTCCGGGCCCGCACCTCCGCGAACCTCCGCTGGGCGGTGAACACCCTCACCACCAACGGCGTCATGCACGGCCTCGACGTCACTGTGGTCGCGTTCCGGAAGCGGGCCGACGGCGTCGCCACCGGCTCGGTCACCGGCAGCGCCACCACCACCGCCCAGGTCACCGCGCTGGTCGAGGCCGCCGACTCCGCGGCCTCGGTCGCCACGGCCGCCGAGGACGCCGCCGACCTGGTCGCCGGCGAGGCCACCAGCGACTGGGCGGAGCGTCCGGAGCAGACCTCGATCTCGGTGTTCGACACGTTCGCCCCGGCCCTCGGCGAGGCGTTCGGCCGCGCCGACGCGATGGGACGGATCCTCTACGGCTTCGTCAGCCACGAGGTGGTCACGACGTACCTCGGCTCCTCGACCGGCCTGCGGCTCCGGCACGTCCAGCCGACCGGCCACTACGGCTGCACCGGCAAGACCAGCGACCTCAGCCAGAGCGCCTGGGTCGGTGGCGCCACCCGCGACTTCGCCGACGTCGACGCCACCGCCATCGACGAGGAGCTCGCCCAGCGGCTGGCGTGGGGTCGCCGCCGCGTGGACCTGCCGGCCGGCCGCTACGACACGATCCTGCCGCCCGGCTCGGTCGCCGACCTGATGATCGACGCCTACTGGGGCGCCGGAGCGCGGGTCGCGCACGAGGGACAGTCGGTCTACTCCGCGCGCGACGGCGGCATCCGGATCGGTGAGCGGATCGCGAAGGAGGGAGTCACCCTCCGCAGCGACCCGTCGTACGCCGGCCTGGGCTGCGCGCCGTTCGTGGTGGCGTCGTCGTCCAGCAACACCACCAGCGTCTTCGACAACGGCCTCGCCCTCGAGTCGACCGACTGGATCCGCGACGGCGAGCTCACCTCGTTGGTGCAGACCCGTCACACCGCGGACATGACCGGGCAGTCGGTCACCCCGTTCGTCGACAACCTGCTGCTCGAGGTCGACGGTGGCACCGGCGGGGTGATGGACCTGGTCCGCGGCACCGGGCGCGGCCTGCTGGTGACCTGCCTGTGGTACATCCGCGAGGTCGACGCCCAGACCATGCTGCTGACCGGCCTGACCCGCGACGGCGTCTACCTCGTGGAGGACGGCGAGATCACCGGGCTGGTCAACAACTTCCGGTTCAACGAGAGCCCGATCGACCTGCTGGCGCGGTTCAGCCACGCCTCCGCGACCGAGCCGAGCTTCAGCCGCGAGTGGGGCGACGACTACTTCTCCCGGACCGCCACCCCCGCCCTGCGGATCCCCGACTTCAACATGTCGAGCGTCTCCCAGGCGCTCTGACACCCGGGCCTGTCCGTCGTACGGCCGCAATTGCGAGGTTGTGACGGTGCTACCACCCCGCTGTCCGTCGTACGGCCGCAATTGCAGCCGCGTGACACATTTCAGGGCCGCGAACATGTCGTACGGCTGCAATTGCGGGGTTGCGGCACGTCGAGGGCGCCGGCGCCATGTCACGCGGCCGCAATTGCAGGGTTACGACACCGCGAGCCCGAACGGGAACACGTTCTACCTCCCACCTAGGATGGGCTCGTGGGTCTCCTCCGCCGCCAGATCGTCCTGTCCGCGCTGACCGCGAACGCCCTCCGCCCGGTGCCGGGCTGGCGGGCGGGCATCCCCGCGTTCGTGACCGGGATGCTCACCAACGAGCTCGCGCCGCAGCTGCTCGCGCTGACCGCCGCCGACGCCGCGACCAGTGTGGTGCGCGGACGCAGCAGCAGGGCCGGGCTGGCGCTGGCCGCGGCCAACGGGCTGGCGTTGGCGCACCTGACCCGGCAGGCGGCGCGCGACGAGCGTCGGCTGGAGCAGGCGCTCACCGAGGCGGTCGGCGTGGGGTACGCCGACCAGCTCGACGACCTGCCCGCCCCCACCGGCGCCCGCGGCCACGTGCGTTCGCTGGTCAACCCGTTCCGGATCCTCACCCCCGACATCGAGGTGGTCCGGGGCATCCCCTACAGCGAGGCCGGCCGGCGTGGGCACCTCGACATCTACCGCTCGCGCCACCTCCAACACGACCACGCGCCCGTGCTGCTGCAGGTGCACGGCGGTGCGTGGACGATCGGCGAGAAGGACCGGCAGGCGCTCCCGCTGATGACCCACCTCGCGTCCCGCGGCTGGATCTGCGTCGCCATCAACTACCGGCTCGCGCCCCGCGACCCGTTCCCCGCGCAGATCATCGACGTCAAGCGCGCGATCGCCTGGGTCCGCGAGCACATCGCGGACCACGGCGGCGACCCCGACTACCTCGCGATCACCGGCGGGTCCGCCGGTGGCCACCTGGCCGCGCTGGCCGCCCTCACACCGGGCGACCCGACGTACCAGCCGGGTTTCGAGGAGGCGGACACCTCGGTGCAGGTGGCGGTGCCGCACTACGGCGTCTACGACCTCGCCGGCGCGACCGGGCTTCGCTCGGCGATCGGGATGCGCGACCGGTTCCTGGCGCCCCGGATCGTGCAGCGGACCTGGGAGGAGGACCCCGAGGTCTTCGAGGCGGGCTCCCCCATCCTGCGGATCACCCCGGACGCCCCGGACTTCTTCGTCATCCACGGCACCCACGACACTCTGGTCTCGGTGGAGCAGCCCCGGCTGTTCGTGTCGCGACTGCGGGAGGTGTCCAAGCGAAGCGTCGCGTACGCCGAGCTGCCGGGAGCCCAGCACGCCTGGGACATCTTCGGCTCGGTCCGCTGCACCCACGTGGTGCGGGCGGTGGACCGCTACCTGACCTGGCACTGGAACGGCTACCTCCGGGAGCGCGGCCGGTCGCCGGTGCGCGCGTCGTGACCACCGACCCGGCCGGGATGCCGGCCGACCTGCTGGCGCACGCTCGGGCGGCCAAGGGGTTCATGCCCGAGGACGAGGGGCTCCTGCTGCACCGGGTGGCCCGGGAGCGGCTGCCGCACGGACCGGTGCTCGAGATCGGGACCTACTGCGGCAAGTCCGCGATCTACCTCGGCGCCGCGGCCCGCGAGGTCGGCGGCACCGTCCTCACCGTCGACCACCACCGCGGGTCGGAGGAGAACCAGGCCGGCTGGGAGCACCACGACACCTCGCTGGTCGTCGACGACACCGGGCTGATGGACTCGCTCCCGACGTTCCGGGCGACCATCGCGGCGGCCGGCCTGGAGGAGCAGGTGGTGGCTGTGGTCGGCCGTTCGACGACGGTCTCCGGGCTGTGGCGCACTCCCGTGTCGATGGTGTTCATCGACGGCGGGCACGCCGAGGTGCATGCCCGCAACGACTACACCGGCTGGGCGCCGTGGCTGGTCACTGGAGGGCTGCTGGTGATCCACGACGTGTTCCCCGACCCGGCCGACGGCGGCCGCCCGCCGTACCTCGTGTTCCTGCAGGCGCTCGCCTCCGGCGACTTCGAGGAGGTCGAGGCGCTCGGCTCGGTGCGGGTCCTGCGCCGGGTGCGCGGCACCGCCGGTGACCCGGTCCCGTGGGACCCCTCGCTCACCGCGCCCTGAGGTGCCGTGGGGTCACGCGTGGCCGGTGGGGTGCCCGCGATGACGCCCGACCAGGTGCCGGCCACCCGGCGCCATCGGCTGCTGCGCCCGGCGCGCGAGGTAGCGCACTGCCAGCACGACCAGGACCGTGGTGAACAGGCTGGACAGCAGCACCTCGTCGCGGGACAGTCCGTCGACGTTGGGCTGGAGCTCGTCCTCGGTCGCCCAGCCGAACAGCCACTCACTGGTCAGCAGGCCGACGCCGAAGCACGCCACGGCGGTCACCGCGGCCGCCCACAGCCGGCGGGCCCAGCCGTCCCCGACGAGCAGCCCGCCGAGCACGCCGAAGCCCAGCGAGATCACGCCGAGCACGGCCATCCCCTCGAGGCCCAGGTCCCACTGCATGACGGTGCCTCCCTTCCGGGTCTGCTTCCATGCTTGCCGTCCGTCGGGCAGCCCGGTAGAGCCCGAGGTGCCGCGCGTGCAGGTCGACGGACCCGTCAGGAGCGGACGGTGGCCCCGGAGGGGCAACCGCACTCCAGCGCGAGCTCGCCGAAGTGGGAGGCCAGGCTCTCCCCGCGCATGATCCCGGAGCCCGGCGTGGTGCGGCTGAGGGCGTCGACGGCCAGCAGCACGGCGGCCGCGGTGTACGTCGTGTGCTCGGCCGGCCAGTTCACGTCGTCGGGGAAGACGTAGCCGGTCCAGTAGCCGCCGCCCTCGCCGCGCAGGTGCTGCATGTCCGACAGCAGTCGCAGCGCCCGCCGGCGGTCGCCGACCGCGTCGAGCGCGAGGGCCAGCTCGCAGGTCTCGGCGCCGGTGACCCAGGGGTTCGGGGCGACGCAGCGGATCCCCAGGCCGTCCACCACGAACGTGTCCCACCGGCCCTCCAGCAGGGCGTGGGCGTCCTCGCCGCGGACCGCGCCGCCGAGGACCGGGTAGTACCAGTCCATCGAGAACTCGGACTTGTCGAGGAACAGGTCCGGGTGCTCACGCAGCGCGTGGCCGAGCCGGCCGCCGGCGAGCTCCCACTCGGGCTGCGGCTCGTCGACCAGATCCGCGAGCGCGACCCCGGCACGCAGCGACTGGTAGATGCTCGAGGACCCGGCCAGCAGCGCCTCCTCGTTGACCCGCCCGGGGCGGGAGTCGGCCCACTCCTGCGACCAGGCGATACCCCCGAACGGGAGCTGGAGGGAGACCACCCAGTCCAGCGCCCGGCGGACCGCGGGCCAGGCCCGCGTCACGAACGCCTCGTCGCGGCGTACCAGCCAGTGGTGCCAGGCACCCACGGCGAGGTACGCCGCCATGTTGGTCTCGCCGCTGGCGTCCTCGACCGTCCCGGCCACCAGCTTCATCGGCCACGACCCGTCGGATCTCTGGGTGGCCAGGCACCACGCGTAGGCACGCTCGGCCGCGGCCACCTCGCCGCCCACCAGCAGCGCCATCGCCGCCTCGACGTGGTTCCAGGCATCGGTGTGCTGGCCGGGGGTCCACGGCACCGCGCCGTCCGGCTCCTGCATCGCGGCGATCGAGGCCGCCGTCTCGGCGACCTGCTCGGCACTCAGCAGCCCGGGGAGGGCGGGGACCTCAGCCGGCATCGGGCTTCCGGAAGTAGAGCACCATGCTCTTGCCGACCAGCGGGTCGAGCACCGCCTCGGCGGCACGGGTGGCGCGGGGCCGCTTCATGATGTCCCAGACCAGGAGCCGGTGGTAGGCCCTCACCAGCGGATGGTCGTCGTTCTTCACTCCGACCGCGCACTTGAGCCACCAGTACGGCGTGTGCAGGCCGTGCGCGTGGTCCTTGCCCTCGAAGACCAGCCCGGCGTTGGTGACCTTCCCGATCAGCTCCTTGTCCGAGTAGATCCGGATGTGGCCGCCCGGCGTGTTGTGGTAGTCGTCCGACAGCTTCCAGCACACCAGCTCCGGGAACCACCGGGGCACGGTGACGGCCAGCGTGCCGCCCGGGCGGAGGACCCGGACCAGCTCGTCGATGGCCTGGAGGTCGGCGGGGATGTGCTCGAGCACCTCGGCCGCCACCACCCGGTCGAACTCGCCGTCGGCGAACGGCAGTGCCAGCGCGTCGCCCTCCTTCACGTCGGCCTCGGCGCCGTCGGGGACCTCGCCGGCCTCCTGCATGGCGACGAAGAGCTCACGGACGCCGGACAGCTCGTCGGCGTCCTGGTCGAAGGCGATCACGTCCGCGCCGCGGCGGTACATCTCGAACGCGTGTCGGCCGGCTCCGCAGCCCATGTCCAGCACCCGCTCCCCGGGCTGGAGCCCGAGGCGGTCGAAGTCAACGGTCAGCACGGGTCGTCCTCGGTTCCTGCCGGGGCGCGCTCGCCGCGCGCCTGCCTGATCACGTCGTCGTACGCCGCGGCGGTGGTGCGGGCGACCGCTCGCCAGCTGAAGCGCTCCAGCACCCGCTGGCGGCCGGCGCGGCCGAGGGCGGCCCGGCGCTCCGGGTCGTCGAGGAGCGCCGCGATCGCGTCCTTGAGCTGGTCCACGTTGCCGGGCTCGACCAGGTCGGCGCACAGGCCGTCGGGACCGACCACCTCGGGGATCGCGCCGGCCCGGCTGACCACCAGCGGGGTCTCGCAGGCCATCAGCTCGGCAGTCGGCAGCGAGAAGCCCTCGTAGAGCGACGGCACGCAGGCCAGCTCCGCGGAGCCCATGACCTCCACCAGGTCGGCGTCGGTGATCCCGTGCACGAAGCGGACCGAGTCCGCGAGGCCGAGGCTCTCGATCAGCTTCTCGGTCCGGCCGCCGGGCTGCGGACGGGTCACCAGCAGCAGCTCGACGTCCCGCTCGGTGCGCAGCTTGGCGAACGCCTCGAGCAGCGTGGAGACGCCCTTGATCGGTGCGTCCGCGCTCGCCATCGCGACGATCCGCCCGGGTACCCGCGGCTCGGTGGGTGGCACGAACACGTCGTCGACGCCCAGCGGGATCACCTGGATCCTCTCGGGGTCGACGCCGAAGTCGAGCACGATGTCGCGGGCCGAGGACTCTGACGGGGTGAGGATCCGGGTCGCCTGCCGTGCCACCTTGCCCTGCATGCGGAGGAAGCCGTACCAGCGGCGGAGGGTCAGCCGCTTGCGCCACGTCGCGGCGGCGGCGAGGTCCACGCGCCGGTCGAACGTGATCGGGTGGTGCAGCGTGGTCACCAGCGGCAGACCGGCCTCGCGGATGTCGAGGATCCCGTAGCCGAGGACCTGGTTGTCGTGGACCACGTCGAAGTCGTCGAGGCGCGGGCGGAGCACCTTCGCGACGCGCTTGCTGAACGTCTTCGGCTCCGGGAATCCCGCGGTCCACATGGTGAGGACCTCCTCGACGTCGACGAGGTCGCGGATCTCGCGCCAGTGCGGGGTGCGGAACGGGTCGGGCTCGCGGTAGAGGTCGAGGCTGGGCACCTTCGTGAGCCGGACGCCGGGATCGAGCTCGGGGTACGGCTGGCCGGAGAACACCTCGACCTCGTGGCCCAGCGCGGTGAGCTCCCGGCTGAGGTGGCGGACATAGACCCCCTGGCCGCCGCAGTGCGGCTTGCTGCGGTAGGACAGCAGTGCGACGCGCATGGCGAGAAGGCTACACGCGGGACTGGAACGTGTTCCTGTTGCGTCCGCCACTGGCTAGGGTGGCGACGTGGAGGCCACCAGCTCGCTCACCCAGGAGGCGCTCGGGTCCGAGGCCCAGCGCGACCGCCACCGCCGGATCCTCGACGCCACCATCGCCCTCGCCTCCGAGGGCGGCTTCGACGCGGTCCAGATGCGCGCGGTGGCCGAGCGCGCCGACGTGGCGCTGGGCACGCTCTACCGCTACTTCCCGTCCAAGGTGCACCTGCTGGTCTCCGCACTCGCGCGCGAGTTCGAGCAGTCCCAGGCCGAGCTCGCCGGGTCGCCGGCACTCGGGGACACCCCGCATGCGCGGGTGATGCACGTCCTCGGCCGGAGCACGACGTACCTCAAGCAGGACCCTCTGCTCACCGAGGCCCTGGTGCGGGCGTTCATGTTCGCCGACGCCGGCGTCTCCACCGAGATCAACCGGGTCGGCCGGATGCTGACCAGCGCGCTGACCGACGCCATGCACCCCGGCGCCGAGCCGTCCGAGGAGGACGTGGCGATCGCGAAGGTGATCGGAGACGTCTGGCTGGCGGCGCTGGTCGGCTGGGTCACCGGCCGTACGTCGCCCGGGGACGTGGAGAAGTCCCTCGACGTGGCCGCGCGGCTGCTGCTGCGCTGACGTCCCGGCGCGCGTCAGGACCCCTCGCTGGAGTGCCCGGGGAACACGTGGGCCTCGGGGTCGATCACCACCGCGGCGTTGTTGACCGCGGTCGCGGCCTCGCCGAAACCGACCGCGATCAGCCGGACCTTGCCGGGGTACTCCGTGATGTCCCCTGCCGCGAACACGCGGTGCAGGTTGGTGCGCATCGCGGAGTCGACCACGACGTGCCGCTTGTCGAGGGTCAGCCCCCACTCCTTCATCGCGCCGAGGTCGGCGACGAAGCCCAGGGCCGCGACCACGGCCTGGGCCGGCCGGGTCGTGGCCTCGCCCTCCACCGTGATCTCCACCGACTCGAGGGTCCCGTTGCCGCGCAGCGCCGTCACCTCGGCCCGGGTCACGATGTCCACGGAGGACGCGCGCACCTGCTCGACGGTGCGGGCGTGCGCCCGGAACGCGTCGCGCCGGTGCACCAGCGTCACGGACCGTGCCACCGGCTCGAGGTGCAGCGCCCAGTCGAAGGCGCTGTCGCCGCCGCCGACGATCACGACGTCCTTGTCGGCGTACGGGTCGAAGCTGGGGACGAAGAACTCCACTCCCCTGCCCTCCCAGCCGTCGGCGGCGGGCAGCGGGCGCGGGCTGAACTTGCCGATGCCGGCGGTGATCAGGATCGCCTTGGCGACCACCTCGGTGCCGTCGTCGAGCCCGATGGTCACCGAGTCCGGGCCGGAGGTCAGCGCGCTGGCGGTCCGGCCGAGCAGGTACGTCGGGTCGGCGGTGCCGGCCTGCTCGACCAGCCCGGCGACGAGGTCGCGGCCCTTCACGGTCGGGAACCCGGCGACGTCGAGGATCGCCTTCTCGGGGTACATCGCGGTGATCTGCCCGCCGAGCTCGGGCAGCGAGTCCACCACGGCCACGCGAAGGCCGCGGAAGCCGGCGTAGTAGGCGCTGAAGAGGCCCGTGGGGCCGGCGCCGATGACGAGCAGGTCGGTCTCGAGAGTCGTGGCCACGTGCCGATCATGCCCTGCTTGTGGGGCATCGGCCTACGATGACGCCATGTCCACCCCGTCCGTGTGGCAGCAGTTCTCTGCCGACCCGCGCGACCGCGCGCACGCGTCCCTGCGGGCCTCGGACGCCGACCGGGACCTGGTCCGACGCGTGCTCGCCGATGCCTACGCCGAGGGCCGTCTGGACCGGGACGAGCTCGACGAGCGGGTGGACGCCGCCGGCATCGCCCGGGTGCTCGGTGACCTGCCGCCCTTGATCGACGACCTGGTGCCGACCGCGATCATCTCCAGCACGGCACGGGCGATGGAGGCCATCCCGCAGCGGGCCGAGGCACGCTGGGAGAGCATGCGGCGCGAGGCCCTGTGGCGCCTCATCGGGGTCTCCGGGATCTGCTGGGCGGTGTGGCTGGCCACGTCCGTCCTCGCCGGCGCATACTTCCCGTGGCCGCTGATCGTCATGGCCGTCACCGGCCTGCACTTCGCCCGGGTGACCTTCAACCGGGACGAGATCATCGCCCAGGAGACCCGGCGGCTGGAGAAGCGGGAGCGCAAGTCGCTCGCGATCGACGAGCTCCAGAAGCGCTTCCTCGGCCCCGGGCAGCCCTACTGGCACCAGCGCGGCCCGCACCGGCGCCGCTGGGACGACCGCGGCTGACCCCGCGCCGTACGCCGGCCAGCCGGGACCGCAGTCAGCTGTCCCAGCCCGCCGGCCGATGCTTCTTCGGCAGCTTCGCGACGACGAGCCGGTAGGACTCGTCCACCGCCTCCAGCAGTTCGTCGTCGGGGATCGCCCCGCGGAGGGCGAGGTTGTTCCAGCCCGACCGGCCGATGTAGGCCATGACCGAGGCGTCGTCGGGATACCGCTGCAGCCACTCGTCGGCCACGTCGCGGGTGGCGCCGCCCTTCACGCCGACCGACCCGGCCGCGAGGAATGCGAAGATCTTGTCCGCGACCTTGATCACGGGGTGCTCGTGCCCCCACGGGTTGTCCGGCCAGGCGCCCGGCCTGGACAGGCAGTAGGCCTCCATCTCCGAGACGTCCATGGGGCGAACCTACGCCGTGCTGCGTCCGCACGATGATCCGGATGGTCCGGTTTGTCGGTCGGTCGGGGACCAGCCGTAGTCCGGGCGGGCGACTGGATGCGCTCGAACGAACCAATGGCCTAGTCCGGTAGCACCAACTCCGCCCATTCGGCGTGATGAAGAGTGCCACTACCCGTTTCCTTGGTGGAGTCGCCGCTTCCCCCGGCCCCGGCTGCGGGCAGCGGCATGTCACCACCCCCGAGGAGTCCGACTGTGCACGCCCGGCCCAGCCACCGAGCGACGCCCCCGCGCCGCGCGCTGCAGGCTGCCGCCGTGACCGCGCTGGTTGCCCTGGTCCTCTCCGTCGGACAGTCCGGCAGCTCGCAGCCGGGAGCTCCCGCCGCGACGTCGGCGACGTCCCGCTTCCCGGCCGCCTCGGCGCTGACCGCAGCCGACCCGGCCGAGCCGGTGGCCGGCGTCGACGACGTCGACACCCGGACTGGCCGGCTCCGTGCGCAGGCGGCGGGGGCGGGCTCCGCGCTCGCCGGGAAGGTCCCGGAGGCGACTCCGCCGACGGTGGACCTCAGTGGCCTGAGCGTGGCGCAGCTCCAGGCCCGCGCGGCGAGGACCCGGACCGAGTTCATCAAGGCGTCGATGGTCTACGAGCAGGCGGCCTCGGACGCCGCGGCGGCGAAGATCGCGGCCGAGAAGGCCGAGACCGAGGCCGCGGCCGCGCTCGCCCAGGCCGACGAGGCGGGCGAGGTGATGGGCCAGCAGGTCGAGGAGTACTACACCGACGGCATCTCCTCCAACGCCCTGACCATGGTGCTGACCAACCCCGACCAGTCGATCAACCAGATCTACGCGGAGGCGATCACCGCCCAGGAGGTGCTCTCGACCCAGTCGATGACGGTCGAGGTGCTCGACGCCGAGCGCAAGGAGGCCGACGTGCTCTCGCAGCAGGCCACCGAGCTGCGGAGCAAGGCCGACGACGCTGCGGCGGAGACCGAGGTGCTGCTCAAGGACATCCAGGTCCGGGCCGCCAAGGTGGCCTCCACCGCGAACGCGGCCCTGGCTGCCGCCGCGCAGGAGGCCCGCTTCGCCGACGCCGAGCAGCGCAGCCGCAACCAGTCGGCGCTGAAGGCGTGGCAGCGCTACCTCAAGACCCTGGACGGGGCGCACGTGGTGCCGCCACGGGCGAAGGACCTCGACCGGAAGCGTCTCCCCTACCGGCTCGCGCCGCTGACGGTCGACCGGAAGCGGGTGACCGGCATCGCCTCGGTGCGCTTCCACGGGAAGCGGGTCCCGGTGTTGCCCGCCGAGACCGTCGACGCGGTCTCCCGGGCCTTCGCCGACCTCGGCAGGCCCTACGTCTCGGGCAAGTCAGGACCGGACACGTTCGACTGCTCCGGACTGGTCCGGGCCGCGTGGCAGTCGCCCGCCAAGGCGCTCGGCGCCGACCCGGTCGACCAGTTCCGCCAGGTCACGCTGGTGCCCGCGGAGACCGCGCAGGTCGGCGACCTCGTCTTCTTCGCCGACCCCGGAGCGGGTGTCCAGCACGTCGGCATCAACCTGGGCGGGCGCCTGATGCTCGCCGCAGACGCCACCAGCAGCCAGGTCGGGGTCCGCGAGTACCCCGGCACGCCGTACGCCGTCGGGCGGGTCACCCTGCCCCGCGGCCGAGCGAACGCCGCGCCGTCCGCAGGGGGGACCGTCATGCGGTGCGGCGCGGAGGAGATCCCGGCCTCCGCGTCGGGGATGGAGTTCCCGCTGGAGAAGGGCAGCTACCGGTTCACCGGGCAGTTCGGCGACCCCGGGGCGCGCTGGTCCTCCGGGTTCCACACGGGCCTGGACTTCGCCGCTCCCGTCGGTACGCCGGTGCACGCGGCCAAGACCGGCACCGTCACCGTCTCGAAGAGCCCCTGGGGCGGGCCGAACCTGGTCAGCATCGACCACGGCGACGGGCTGAGCACCCTCTACGCGCACATGAGCTACACGCACCTGCAGACCGGCGACCACGTCAACGCCGGCCAGATCATCGGGCAGGTGGGCGGGCTGGGGAACGCCACCGGCCCGCACCTGCACTTCGAGGTGCGGTTGGCGGGCCACCCGATGGACCCGATGATCTTCCTCGCCGGTGGCGGCGCGGCGGCCGGCGGCTGGGGCGGGCACGCGAACGGGATGATCCCCGCGTCGGCGCTGTGCGGCCTCCAGTCCGCCGCCGGCCATCGCCTGCGCTGCGACGCCGCCCACGCGTTCGATGCCATGTCGGCCGCCTACGCCAAGGCGAACGGCGGTCGCCTCTGCATCACCGACTCCTACCGCTCCTACGCGCAGCAGGTGCGCACCTACGCCAAGAAGCCGGTCCTCGGCGCCGTGCCCGGCACCTCCAACCACGGCTGGGGGCTGGCGGTGGACCTGTGCGGGGGCATCGAGTCGTTCCGCAGCCCGAAGCACGCCTGGATGGTCGCCAACGCCGGCCGGTTCGGCTACCACCTGCCGGGCTGGGCGCGGGCCGGCGGGTCCAAGCCGGAGCCCTGGCACTGGGAGTTCGGCCGGGCCGCCTGACCGGCCCGTCCGCCACCTGCGGCGACGGTCGTGACCACGCGCCTCCGGTGACGACGTTCAGCTGCCGGCGCGCTCGGGGCGGAACGGCGTGAGCTGCTCCTCCCCGGCCCGCAAGGTCACGCAGGTGGACTCGGGCACCTCGCGCCAGGCCCCCTTCAGGTCGCCGAGCGGCTCGGAGACCACCACCCGGGTCTCGTCGGAGAGTCCGTGCAGGGTGGGGTTGTCCGGGTACTGGTGGCGCAGCGTGGAGACGTCGGTGCTGTGGAACAGCGACCGCGACTGACCCTCGCTGGAGTACCGGAACGCCCAGATCGACTCCCCGTCGGTGGTGGCCACGGTCATCTGCACCGGGAACGCGATCCCGTTGCGCTGCGCGGTGTCCTCGATGAAGCCGACCGCCCGCGCCACCGCCGCGGGTGGGTCCTCGGTGAGCCCGAACGTCTGGGCGAGGAAGAAGAACACCTCGGAGTCGGTGGACCCCTCGATGTGCGGGAACAGGTCGGGGTCGACCGCCATCACCAGGTCCCGCTTCATGCGGGCGAAGCCGTCGAGGTAGCCGTTGTGCATCCAGAGCCAGCGTCCGTGCCGGAACGGGTGGCAGTTGGTCTGCTGGACCGGCGAGCCGATCGAGGCCCGGATGTGGGCGAGCACCAGGCCGGAGGAGATGTGCCCGGCCAGCTCCTGCAGGTTCCGGTCGCTCCAGGCCGGGTCCGTGCTCCGGAACACCCCGGGCGTCTCCGGGGCGCCGTACCAACCGACCCCGAAGCCGTCCCCGTTGGTCGGCTCCGCACCCAGGCGGGAGTGCAGGCTCTGCACGACCAGCGAGTTCTGCGGTTTGTAGATCAGCTCCTCGAGCAGGACCGGCGAACCGGAGTACGCGAGCCAGCGACACATGACGACCTCCTGCCGCGACCATCTCGGCGACCACCGGTCGCGGGCGGTCCCCTGCACTGCCCGCGCCGGTGGGGTGTCGCGTCCGGCTCAGCATGGGGCCCCGGACCGGCCCGCGGTTCGCCCGACTCGGGTGAACCGCGGGCCAGCGAGGACCGCGGCTCAGTGGCCGCGCGCCACCGCGGTCAGCTCGTCGCGGGAGACCACCCGGCGGGTGCGTCGGCGGTAGCGCCAGATCTGGAGGAGGCCGAGCCCCCAGAGTGCGTACTGCGCGCTCATCGCCCACCGGAACGCGGACGGGGTGTACGCCACGGACGCGCCGGGGGTGCGCCAGTCGAGGACCAGGCCGATCACCACGACCAGCACCAGCGACGCGCAGAAGCCGCCCTGGTTGATGATCCCCGAGGCGGAGGCGAACCGCTCGGGAGGGTTGGAGGTCCGGCCGAGGTCGAACCCGATCATCGAGGCCGGTCCCCCGACCCCGACCACGAGGGTGAGCAGGACCAGCAGGGGCAGCGGTGCGTTGCCGGGCCACAGCAGCACCACGGTCCACACGGTGACGATCGAGGAGACGATCGTGAGCACCATCGTCGACCGGTGCCACGGGTGGGCGCCGACCAGCCAGCCGAGCACCGGCCCGGAGACCATGATCGCGACCACGAGCAGGGTCAGCAGCAGACCGGCGACGGCCGCCGACCGGCCCTCGCCCCGGACGAAGAACGGGTAGCCCCACAGCAGCGCCATCACGGTCGCGCTGAACTGGGTGGTGAAGTGCATCCAGAAGCCGAGCCGGGTGCCGGGGTGTGCCCAGGAGGCGGCCAGGCTGGCGCGCACGGCGGCGAACGAGAGCCGGGCACCGCGCAGGTTCCGCGCGGTCGGGGCGTCGTGCAGCGAGAAGTACGCCGCGACCGCGAGAACGACCCCGAACGAGGCGGCCAGCAGGTAGGCGCGGGTCCAGCCGAGGTGGCCGAGGGCCCAGGTCATCGGCACCGCGGCGGCGACCGCCCCCAGCTGGCCCAGGGTCCCGGTCAGCTGGGTGACCAGCGGGATCCGCCGGACCGGGAACCAGCTGCTGACCAGGCGCAGCACGCAGATGAACGTCATCGCGTCGCCGACTCCGACGAAGGCGCGAGCCAGCAGCGCGAGGGGGTACGTCGTCGCGAGCGCGAAGCCGACCTGGGCCAGGGTGAGCAGCGTGGTGCCGACGAGCAGCACGCTGCGCGAGCCGAACCGGTCGACCAGCAGCCCGACCGGGATCTGCATGCCGGCGTAGACGAGAAGCTGGAGCATCGTGAACGTCGCGAGCTGCGCGGCGGAGATGTCGAAGCGGTCCGTCGCGGCCAGCCCGGCGACCCCGAGCGAGGAGCGGTGGAACACCGCGAGCATGTAGACGAGGAGCCCGACCAGCCAGACCAGCCACGGACCCTGGAGGCGGGTCGGGGAGGGCTGCGTCACTCCGGCGATCCTACCGTCGGGCCACCCTCGCCCCGGCCCGGTCTCACCCCCGGCGGGCGTCCTCAGTCGAGGCAGAGCTCGTTGCCCTCGGGGTCCTGGAGGGTGATGAACCCGGCCTCCATGGCGCCGTCCGGGTCGACCCGGCGCACCCGGGTCGCCCCCAGTCCGACCAGCCGTGCGCACTCGGCCTCCAGCGCCTCCATGCGGGCGTCGCCCTCGAGCCCGGGAGCCGCACGCACGTCGAGGTGCACGCGGTTCTTGACCACCTTGCCCTCGGGGACCTGCTGGAAGAACAGTCGCGGCCCGGCGCCCTCCGGGTCGACCGCCGCCGATCGGGAGTTGCGGGCCTCCGGCGGCACTCCCCAGGCCTCCAGCGCCGCGTCCCACGAGTCGAAGCCGGGTGGTGGCGGCTGGACGTCGTAGCCCAGGGCCTCGGCCCAGAAGGCGCTGAGCGCCGCCGGGTCCGCGCAGTCGAAGGTCACCTGCACCTCACGCACCGTCACTTGGTCGCCTCCATCATCTGGCGGAGCTCCTTCTTGAGCTCGGAGATCTCGTCGCGCAGGCGGGCGGCCACCTCGAACTGCAGCTCGGCGGCGGCGTTCCTCATCTGGTCGGTGAGGTCCTGGATCAGCTGGGCCAGGTCGGCGCTGGGCATCCCGGCCAGGTCGGCGGCGTGCTTGCCGGCGTCCTTCGACGTGAGCGCCGGCACCGGCTGCCGGGCCTTGACCCCGCCGGCCCGGCCCTTGGCCTCGGTGTTGGACCAGGTCTCGAGCAGGGCCTGGGTGTTCTCGTCCTCGCGGGCCAGCATCTCGGTGATGTCCGCGATCTTCTTGCGCAGCGGCTGCGGGTCGATGCCCCGCTCGGTGTTGTAGGCGACCTGCTTCGCGCGGCGACGGTTGGTCTCGTCGATCGCCGACTCCATCGAGGGCGTGATCTTGTCGGCGTACATGTGGACCTGGCCGGACACGTTTCGTGCCGCGCGACCGATCGTCTGGATCAGCGACTTGTCCGAGCGCAGGAAGCCCTCCTTGTCGGCGTCGAGGATCGCCACCAGGGACACCTCGGGCAGGTCGAGGCCTTCGCGGAGCAGGTTGATCCCGACCAGGACGTCGTACTCGCCGAGGCGCAGGTCGCGGAGCAGCTCGATCCGCTTGAGCGTGTCGACCTCGCTGTGGAGGTAGCGGGTGCGGACGCCGGCGTCGAGGAGGTAGTCGGTGAGGTCCTCGGACATCTTCTTGGTCAGCGTGGTGACCAGCACGCGCTCCCCGCGCTCGGTGCGGACCCCGATCTCGTGGATGAGGTCGTCGATCTGCCCCTTGGTGGGCTTGACGATCACCTCGGGGTCGACCAGCCCGGTCGGCCGGATGATCTGCTCGACCACGTCACCGCCGACCTTGTCGAGCTCGTAGTCGCCCGGGGTCGCCGAGAGGTAGATGGTCTGCCCGATCCGGTCGAGGAACTCCTCCCAGCGCAGCGGCCGGTTGTCCATCGCGCTCGGCAGCCGGAAGCCGTGGTCGACCAGGTTGCGCTTGCGCGACATGTCGCCCTCGTACATGCCGCCGATCTGCGGCACCGCGACGTGCGACTCGTCGACCACGAGCACGAAGTCCTCGGGGAAGTAGTCGAGGAGGCAGTTCGGCGCGGAGCCGCGGGTGCGTCCGTCGATGTGCATCGAGTAGTTCTCGATGCCGGAGCAGGAGCCGACCTGGCGCATCATCTCGATGTCGTACGTCGTGCGCATCCGCAGCCGCTGGGCCTCGAGCAGCTTGCCCTGCCGCTCGAAGGTCGCGAGCTGGTCCTGGAGCTCGAGCTCGATGCCCTTGATCGCGCGCTCCATGCGCTCGGGGCCGGCGACGTAGTGGGTGGCCGGGAAGACGTGCAGCTCCTGGTCCTCGGTGAGCACCTCGCCCGTCACCGCGTGCAGCGTCATCAGCCGCTCGATCTCGTCGCCGAAGAACTCGATCCGGACCGCGTGCTCCTCGTAGACCGGGAACACCTCGAGGGTGTCGCCACGGACCCGGAACGTGCCGCGGGTGAAGGTCATGTCGTTGCGGGTGTACTGGATCTCGACCAGCCGGCGCAGGATCGCGTCGCGGTCGTGCTCCTCCCCCACCTTGAGCCGCAGCATGCGGTCGACGTACTCCTGGGGGGTGCCGAGGCCGTAGATGCACGACACGGTCGACACCACGATCACGTCGCGCCGGGTCAGCAGCGAGTTGGTCGCCGAGTGCCGCAGCCGCTCGACCTCCTCGTTGATGGAGGAGTCCTTCTCGATGTAGGTGTCGGTCTGCGGGACGTAGGCCTCGGGCTGGTAGTAGTCGTAGTAGGAGACGAAGTACTCCACGGCGTTGTCGGGGAAGAGCTGGCGCAGCTCGTTGGCGAACTGGGCGGCCAGCGTCTTGTTGGGCTGCATGACCAGGATCGGGCGCTGCAGCTGCTCGGCCACCCAGGCCACCGTGGCCGTCTTGCCGGTGCCGGTCGCGCCGAGCAGCACGACGTCCTGGGTGCCGCCCTGGATGCGCTTGGTGATCTCGGCGATCGCGGCGGGCTGGTCACCCGAGGCCTGGAAGTCGGACTGCACCGCGAACGGCGCCACGCTGCGCTCGAGATCGGTCACTGGTCGCATGCTGGCCAGCCTACGGGCGGCCACCGACAACCCTGCCGCGGAGACGGCCCGGCTCTGGGTAGATTGGCGACGTGGGCCGTGACGCAACCTCGACGGGCCGGGCGCTGACCATGCTCCGGCGGGTGTTCCTCACGGTCTTCGGCGTCCAGCTGCTGCTCGCCGTGGGGCTCACGCTGGTCGACAGCTACCGCCGCCGTGGCAAGAAGCCGAAGCCGTTCCCGAGCACCGCGCCGTCGGAGGTGGAGGTCGGCGGCGGCACGGTGACGACGTACACCTTCGGCCGCGACCTGTACGACGACATGCTGGCCGCGATCGAGGGCGCGCAGCGGCAGGTCCTGCTCGAGACCTACATCTGGAAGGCCGACGAGACCGGCGAGCGCTTCAAGGCCGCGCTCACCGACGCCGCGGCCCGCGGCGTCGAGGTCTACGTCATCTACGACGCGTTCGCGAACATCGTGGTCAGCCCCCGGTTCAAGCGCTTCTCCCCCGACCTCAAGGTGCTGCGCTACCCCGTCTACACGGCCGGGCTCCGGCCCTTCGACCTCCGCCGCTACGGCCGCGACCACCGCAAGATCCTGGTCGTCGACGACGAGGTCGGGTTCGTGGGCGGCTACAACCTCGGCACGCCGTACGCCACGGAGTGGCGCGACACCCACGTCCGGATCACCGGGCCGGGGGTCTGGGACCTCAAGCGCGCCTTCGCGGACTTCTGGAACCTGCACCGGCGCAAGCGGTTCCGGGCCAGCGAGCGACCGCTGCTGCTGGAGACCGCGTCGACCTGGGAGCCGCGGATCCGGTTCCACCGCAACGTGCCGCGGCTCTGGATGTTCCCGATCAGGGCGATGTACATCGAGGCGATCAACCGGGCCACCCGCAACATCTGGCTCACCCACGCCTACTTCTGTCCCGACCAGGACTTCGTGGACGCGTTGACCACGGCGGCGCTGCGCGGGGTCGACGTACGCCTGCTGCTGCCGGCGAAGTCCAACCACATCGTGGCCGACTGGATCTCCCGCGGCTACTTCAGCGAGCTGCTCGACTCCGGCGTCCGGATCCACCGCTACCGCGACGCGATGGTGCACGCGAAGACCGCCACCATCGACGGCCAGTGGTCGACGGTGGGCACCGCCAACATCGACCGGCTGAGCATGACCGGCAACTACGAGGTCAACGTCGAGGTGATCGACGACGACATGGCCTCGGCCATGGAGAAGATCTTCGCCGTCGACCTGTCCAACTGCGTGGAGCTCACCTCCGGCGAGTGGGAGTCGCGCGACATCTACCGCCGGTTCACCGAGACGGTGCTGGCGCCCCTGCGCCCGCTGCTCTGAGCGGGTCCGGCAGAATCCGGCGGATGCGACGCTGTCGACTGCACGTCACGGGCGCCAGCGGCACCGGTACGACGACGCTCGGCCGGGCCCTGGCCGACGCGTGGTCCGTGCCGCACGCCGACGCCGACGACTACTTCTGGCTGCCCACGGACCCGCCATACGCCGACCAGCGGTCGGTCCCCGAGCGGGTCGCGCTCATGGAGCAGCTCTTCGCGCCGCGACCGGCGTGGGTGCTGTCCGGGACGATGATCAGCTGGGGCAGTTCGGTGGTGGCCCGCTGCGACGCCGTGGTGTTCCTGACCCTGGACCCAAAGGAGCGACTGCGCCGGCTGGAGGCCCGGGAGCGCAACCAGCGTGCGAGCCGCAGCGTGGACGAGACGGCGCTGGGTGACTTCCTCGCCTGGGCACGTGGGTACGACGACCCGGCGTTCGACGGCCGGAGCCGGGTCCGCCACGAGGAGTGGCTGGCCACCCTCGCCTGCCCGGTCCTGCGGCTGGACACCGCCCGTCCTCCGGAGAGGCTCCGGGACGCGGTGCTCGCCTGGGAGCCCGGCAGTCAGGGCCCGACCGGGTAGTGCGTCGGCAACGACATCCGCGGCCCACGCCGGGGCCGTCGGAGCGCCGCCAGCCCGACCAGGGCCTGGACGCGGTAGCGGTGCCCGCGCCACGGCTCGAGGAGCTCGGCCAGGCCGTCGTCGTCGACGGGTGCGCCCGTGAGCGCCCAGCCGATGTCCTTGGCGACGTGGAAGTCGCCGAAGCTCACCGCGTCCGGGTCGCCCATCGAGCGCACCCGGGCCTCGGCGCTCGTCCAGACGCCGATCCCGGGCAGGGTCCGCAGCCGGCGGTCCGCCTCCGCGTGGTCGAGGGCGGTGATCCGCTCGAGTGACGGGCCCACCCGCGCGGCCTGGACGACGGTGCGCGAGCGGGCCGGGTCGATGTGCAGCCGCAGCCACTCCCAGGAGGGCACGGTGCGCAGGGTGGCCGGGTCGGGCTGCACCCAGAGGCGGAGGTCGGTGCCGGGGCCGGGCGCCCGCTCACCGTGGAAGTGGACCAGCGAGCGGAAACCGGCGAAGGCCTCCTTGCCCGTCACCTTCTGCTCGACGATCGCCGGCACCAGCGACTCCATGACCAGGTCCGTGCGACCGATCCGCCAGTGGGGGTGCAGCCGCAGCGCCTGCTCCAGCACCGGGTGCCGGGCCTCGAACCCCGACGGGTCGTCCTCGGCGCCGAGCATCGCCGGCAGCGCGTCGAGCACCCAGGCCGCGCCCTCGCCCCAGGCCTCGGCCCGCACCACGCCGTCCCGGGGCCGAGCGGCCACGCACAGGGTCGCCGGGCCGACCGGCGTACGGATGCCGCGCCAGTGCCGGCCCGCCGCGTCAATGCGGTACGTCGGGTCCCCGCCGCCGCGGCGGTGCGGGGCCAGCACCTGAGCCACCGGGCACGGCCAGTCCGGCCGCCAGTGGCGGACTCGTGCGTTCACCTGGGTCGCCTCACGGGCGCCAGTATCACCCACGACAGGAGCCGGGTCCCGTCGGCGCACGGTCGGCGCCACGTCCGTGCAAGGGACCCGTGGGGCCGGTCACCTCAGATCCAGCTGGACCGTCACCGCGTCGTTCACGTGCTGGCCGGACAGGTCCACGGACCAGCCGTCGCCCACCGGAGCTCCGCAGGGAACCGGCCTGAACCCTATGTCGGTCACCCGGGGCGTGCACGCCCCGGCCAGCACCTTGGCACCCCCGATCGCCTGCCGAACCGAGGCGAGGGAACGAGTGAGGTCGACCCGCAGGGCCGTGGTGCGCGCCAACGCACGGCCCGGGGCGCTGGTGCTGCGTTCCAGCGCGCCGCGGAGGCGGTAGCGGACGTAGACGTGGGTGGCGCCGAGGGCGAAGTAGTGGGCCGGCTGCCCGGTCACCGTCCGGGGTCCGGGCACCCTCCTGCCGTCGGCGAAGAGCTCGACCCCGTGTGCGGTGCCCTGGCGATCCGCGCCGGTGCTCGGGACGGCGAGCGTGAGCCCGTAGACGGGATCTCGACTGCGGATCCAGTGCTGCACGACGAGGTCGCCGTCCTCCCGGACCCGGGTCGCGACGTACGACGTGTCCGGCGCCAGGCGTTCCGGCGCCGGCGGCACCGGACTCCCTCCGGCCGAGGGCCCATCTGTTTCGGGACCGCGCACCAGCAGCATCGCGCCGACGGCCACCAGCGCGACCACCAGGAGGACGGTGAGGAACAGCCACCGGCGTCGGGACGACTCACCCGCGAACGAGGGGTTCGCCGCGTCCGGGATGGTGACCACCCGGAGCCCGGACGACCGGGACCGGGGACGGGAGCCGGCTCCCTCCGGTCGC
Source organism: Nocardioides guangzhouensis (assembly GCF_004519545.1). Lineage (GTDB taxonomy): Bacteria > Actinomycetota > Actinomycetes > Propionibacteriales > Nocardioidaceae > Nocardioides > Nocardioides guangzhouensis. The sequence goes on along the minus strand of NZ_SDKM01000008.1, from coordinate 76,492 downwards.
CCGGCCGGGTCCGGCGACGCAGGTGCGTCCGGAGGTCCCGGCTCGCGTGGCGGTGGTGCCGGCGAGCCGTCGAGCCGGTCCGTCTCGGCCTCCGGTGCCGTCCGCTGCGGGGGCACGACGGGACGCTGTTGCTGCTGCGGGAGCGGACGGGGCGGCTTCTTCCCCGACATCACGGGCCCCGTCGCTGGGGCGGGCCGGTCGGCACCGCAGTCACGACGGCCAGGTTCTGGTAGCCGCCACGGGACGGCAGGTACGGCGGCGCGCAGGTCACCAGCACCAGGCGCCGGTCGCCGCCCGCCGAGTGGATCCAGGGCTGGTGGCGAAGGGGCGCCTGCCGGACCAGCCGCAGCGAGCGCACACGGAAATCCTGCCTCAGATGGCGGCTCTGCAGAACCACCTGCTGCCCGGCCGTTGCGCTGAGCAGGGCGGCGTACGGGCCGAGACCCTGGCGGCGCGAGTCGACGTGGCCGGCGACCAGGGTCGCGCCGAACGGGTCGCCGAGGCGAGATCCTCCGCGCCACCACCCGGCCACGCGCACGTCGTCGGGCACGGCGAGCTCACCGTCGGCCCGGGTGCCCACGGCGCGCACCCGCAGCACGGTGCCGTCGGGCAGCCGGATCGCCCGGGGTCCCTCCGGCGTCACCTGGGAGGCGGCGCGCCGGGCCGGCGCGACCGGAGTCGGCGTACGTCGCTCGGTCGCGCCGGGGCTGGGGGCCGTGCGCTCGCCGGTGCCGCCGTCCCGGAGGCCGCATCCGGCGACCAGGGTGGTCAGCAGTGCCGCGGCCGCGACCAGCACCGGTCCCGGGACGCCGCGCACCGGTCCCACTCAGTGCGGTCCGAACGGGTGCAGCGGGATGTCGGCGGCGAGCCCGGCCGACCCGGTGCGGATGGTGTCGGGGACCACGGACCCGTCGGGCCGGAGCGTGGCGCTGTGCAGGATCACCTGCATCGAGCGGTCACGCGGGTTGCCGACGGCGTAGACCTTCGACACCGTGCCGGCGGTGACGCGGAGGTCGATCGGTCCCAGGATCGGGTTGGACTTCTGGCCGGTCGGCAGCAGCTCGACCACGTGGGTGCCGGCAGGCACGTCGGCGGTCGCGAACTCGCCGTTGGCGATGTTGGTGAACACCACCTTCCCGTCCACCCGGACGTCGGCCGGGGCCACGGTCGCGGTGTGCGCCACGAGGACCCGCGCCTTGCCGGGCCCGATCGGGCCGGTCGGCGTCACGTAGGAGTTGACGACCGGTGCGCCGCCCACGTCCGCGGGCAGGTGGAGCACCACGTCGCTGGTGGACCCGGCCTTCACCTCCAGCGTGGACGTCACGTCGACACTTCCGCTCCCGTCGGAAAACGCCAGTGCGTGCTCCCCCGGGGTGAGCTCGAGCGGACCGAGGACGTCACCGACGCCGGCCGCGCCGCCCTCGACCGACGTGCCGTCGACCGTGACCGTGACCTGCTGGCCCGGCACCGCCTGCACCACGCTCACCGCGGCCGGCGCCGCTGCCCGCTCGGCGGCACCGCCCCCGGAGACCGGTGACAACGTCAGCACCAGGGCCGCGCCGGCGACCCCGAACCATCCCACTCTCATCCCACACCCCCGTGGTTCGTCCGAACCTCCCCACGGCAACCGTCGAGCAGGTGTCTGGACCGGTCAACCCCAGCCGGACCCCAGCATCGGACGTGACCGGCATCGGCGGGCCCGGGCCGCCGGAACGGCACCGGTCGGTGCGGCTGTCGGTGCGGCGCGGCAGGATGGCCGCATGCTGCTCGCGGAGGTCGTCGACGCCTCGTCCCGGGTCGCGGCCACACGCTCGCGGCTGGCCAAGGTGGAGGTCCTGGCCGAGGTCCTCGGCCGGGCCGCGCCGGAGGAGCTCGAGGTCGCCACCACCTACCTGTCCGGCACGCTGCGCCAGCGCCGCACCGGGCTGGGCTGGCGTTCGACCCGCAAGGCTCCGGCGGCTGCCGACGAGCCCTCGCTCGGAATCCTCGAGGTGGACGCGGTCTTCGGCGGGCTGGCCGAGCTGTCCGGCCCCGGCTCGAAGACGGTGCGCGAGGCCACCGCGGCCGACCTGTTCGGGCGCGCGACGCTCGCGGAGCAGCGCTGGCTGGTCGGCGCGATCACCGGCAACGTTCGCCAGGGCGCGTCCGACGCGCTCGTCCAGGAGGCGGTCGCGAAGCTGACCGGCCTCCCCCTGGCCGCCATCCGGTCGGCGGCGATGCTGGCCGGCTCCACCCGCGCGATCGTGGGCACCGCGGTGGCCGAGGGCGAGCCCGGCCTCGCCGCCGTCCGCCTGGAGGTGGGCCGGCCGGTGCTGCCGATGCTGGCCGCCAGCGAGCCGGATGCCGAGGCCGCCTGGAAGCGACTCGGCGCGACCGAGGTGTCCGTGGACTGGAAGCTCGACGGCATCCGCCTGCAGGCGCACAAGGTCGGAGACCGGGTCCTGCTCGCCACCCGCACGCTCGAGGACATCACCGCGCGGCTGCCCGAGGTGGTCGAGGTGGTCCGTGCCCTGCCCGCCGAGCGGGCGGTCGTGGACGGCGAGGCGCTGGCGATCGGTCCCGACGGGAGGCCCCGCCCGTTCCAGGAGACCTCCTCGCGCACGGCGTCGGCCACCGGCGTCGCGATCACGCCGTACTTCTTCGACCTGCTGCACGTCGACGGCGAGGACCTCCTCGACCGCCCTGCCCGCGACCGGTCCGAGCGGCTGGCTGCGCTGGTCCCCGACGAGCACCTGGTCCCCCGGTCCGTGGTCGACGGCCCCGACGGCATCCGGGCGGTCTTCGACGCGGCCGTGGCCGCCGGCCACGAGGGCGTGGTCGTGAAGAGCCTCGACGCGACGTACGACGCGGGCCGGCGCGGGGTCGGCTGGGTCAAGGTCAAGCCCGTGCACACCCTCGACCTGGTGGTCCTCGCGGTCGAGGAGGGCAGCGGCCGCCGCCGGGGCTGGCTCTCCAACATCCACCTCGGCGCCCGCGACCCCGAGTCCGGCGGCTTCGTGATGCTCGGCAAGACGTTCAAGGGGATGACCGACGAGATGCTCGCCTGGCAGACCGAGCGGTTCACCGAGCTGATGACCGAGCGCGACGACTGGGTCGTCCGCGTGCGCCCCGAACAGGTCGTGGAGGTCGCCTTCGACGGGCTGCAGCGCTCCACCCGCTACCCCGGCGGTCTCGCGCTGCGCTTCGCGCGGGTGGTCCGCTACCGCGACGACAAGACCGCCGACGAGGCCGACACCATCGGCGACGTGCGCGCGTTCCTGCACAGCGACTGACCTGCCGACCCGTCGTCCGGCGGGACCACGGTCTGGACCGTTGGGACAGCGTCACACGCAGGGTCACACGGACGGGCGGTGCCATGGCGTCCCGGGCCCGGCGAACCGCGTCGGGCCGAGGACCGAGAGGACACCGACATGGCACTGTTCATGGACGCGCACACCATCGAAGGCGGAGTCTCCGTCGGGGACGTCGCCACGGCACACGAGGCGGATCTCGCGACCCAGGGCGGCCACGGCGTGAGCTACCTGCGCTACTGGGTCGACGAGGCGGCCGGGAAGATCTTCTGCCTCGTCGAGGCGCCCGACGCCGAGGCCGCCCACGCCGTCCACCGCGAGGCGCACGGACTCGTCGCTGACGAGATCTACGCCGTGACCGAGGGTCGCTGACCCATCCCTCTCCCCACCGCGTCGCGATCTCGGGTCGCGTCGCGACCCTCCCCAGGAGCACACTCATGAACACCCTGCACCAGGAACTTGCACGAACCGTGGGCGACGCGCGCCTGGCGGCGGCCCGCGACCGGCACCTCGCGGCCCGGGTCCGAAACGCCGACCACGCCGGACCCCGGTCCTCCGGCCGAGCGGCGGCTCGCTGGCTCGCCGGCTCGCTGGCCCGCCTGCTGGAGGCCGGACGGGCCACCTCCCCGGCGGCAGGGTCCAGGGCGTACCCACCCAAGGGCTACCGCGCGCAGCCTGCGCCCACCCCGGCACCCGCTCCCCGGTTGCTCGAGCCGGACGACGCGGCGCAGGAGGTCGCGCTCATGCTGGACCACGTCGCCGCCCGGATCGCGGACCACGGCACCCTCTCCGAGGCACCGGTCCTCGCCGCCATGGCGGCGCTCGCCGAGCGGTCCAGCCCCGGCGCGGCCGCAGCCCTCGTCGACTGGGACGGAGCCGAGGTTGCCCGGTTGCGCGCCTTCGGGCTCGTGCACGGCGTCGTCCTCGCAGTGCTGGATCCCGGCGCTCCCTCCTTCGTGCTGGGCCACGCCGTCGGCACCGACGCCGCCCTCACGGGATGATCGGCGCAGCCGTCCGGCCCGGCGGTGCGAGCTCCGTACCGCCGACCATCGTGCGGCAGCACCCGTGGAGAGTCGTTGGCGGCGGCCCGGTTCTGTGTGACGCTGGATGCGGTGTCCGGCAGCGCCGGGCCGTCCCGTACGACGCCGGAGCGCACATGACCAGCGGGGTCCCATCGTGATGAACCGTGACCAGCCCGCCGGCGCAGCCGGGGCGGTGCCGCCCGGCCTCGTCGTCCAGCTGCTCGGCCGACCGTGCCTCCGGGTCGACGGCAGCCCGGGATACCGCTTCCGGAGCCGCAAGAGCTGGGCGCTCCTGGCGTTCCTCCTCCTCGGGGAACGGCCTCCCGCACGCAGCCAGCTCGCGACGCTCCTCTTCGCCGACGCCGACGACCCGATGCGGGCCCTCCGCTGGAGCCTCGCCGAGATCCGACGCGGGTTGGGGCCGGTTGCCCGGCTGGACGGCGATCCGCTCCGGCTCAGCCTGTCCGACGCCACGGTCGACGCCGACGTGCTCGTGCACGGGCACTGGCGCCAGGCCGTCTCGCTGCCCGGCCTCGGCGCCGAGCTCCTCGACGGGCTGGTCCTCCAGAACGCGCCCGCCTTCGAGTCCTGGCTGCTCTCCCAGCGGCGCCGTCTCGCCGCCGCCACCGAAGCCATCCTCCACGAGGCCGCGCTCGGGCACCTCGCGAGAGGAGACCTCCAGGAGGCCCGGGACCTGGCGCTCCGGGCCAGCCTCTCGAGCCCCCTGGACGAGAACCACCAGGCACTGCTCATCCGCATCTACCGGCTCGCCGGTGAGGACGACGCCGCGGAACGCCAGTTCGCGACGTGGTCGGCCACCGCGGCGCAGGAGCTCGGCGCCGCGCCCGGCGCCGCGGTCCGCCTCGCGCTGCGCGAGCGGCGCCGGCCCCTGGTGGACGTCGACGAGACGTCGGTCCAGGCGATCCTCGAGGCCGGCTCGGCAGCCGTGTCGGCCGGCGCCGTGGGCGCCGGGGTGTCCTCCTTCGCGACCGCCGTGCTCCTGGCCGACCAGACGGGCTCGCCACGCCTCAGGGTCGAGGCGCGTCAGGTCCTGGCGGAGGCCCTCGTGCACTCGCTCGGGGGCACGGACGAGCAGGGAGTCGTCGCCCTCACCGAGGCGGAGGAGATCGCGCTCGGCTCCGGCGATCCTGACGCCGCGGCGCGGGCCGGCGCCGAGCTCGGCTACGTGGACTTCCTCCGGGCCCGGTACGACCGGGCCGAACGCCGGCTCGAGGGGGTGCGGGCCCGGTCGACGTCGCCCTCCACGCTCGCCAAGGCGACGACGTACCTCGGTTCGGTCGCCAGCGACGTCGCCGACTACCCGCGGGCGCTGGCCCTGCTCAGCGAGGCCACCGCCCTGTCGCGGGCCGCGGACGAACCGCGCCGTGAGGCGTTCGGCCTGTCGATGCGTGGGCGCGTCCACCTGCTGCGCGGTGAGCTCGACCTGGCGGCCGACCACCTGACCGCCGCGGTGGGGCTCGCCGAACGTGACCACTGGCTCGGTTTCCTGCCGTGGCCGCAGGCGTTCCTCGGCCACGTCCAGCTGTCGAACGGGGATGTGGACGGAGCCGGGGACACCCTCCGGCAGTCGTTCGCGCGAGCCTGCCAGATCGGCGACCCGTGCTGGGAAGGGATCGCGGCGCGCGGTCTCGCCCTGGTGGCCGAGGCCTGCGGGGACGCCGAGAAGGCGTTCGACACGCTGGTCGATGCGCGCGACCGGTCCAGCCGCCTCGCGGACGCCTACGTCTGGCTGGACGTGCACATCCTCGACGCCCTCTGCGCCCTGGGCCGCCGGCACGGCCACCCCCAGACGGCGAGGTGGGTCGCCGAGATGCGTGACCGGGCCTCACGGCACGGGATGCGGGAGCTGACCGTGCGCGCCCTGCTCCACGGAGCCGCCCTCGGGATGGACGGTGACGGCGACGCCGCCGCGCTCGTCGCCGAGGACATCGACAGTCCGGAGCTGGCACGGCTGGTGGCGGGGGCCGTGACGGCCGTCCCGGTGCCGCACCGGACACCGGGCTGACCGGCCGGCTGACGGGCCGGCTGACGGGCTGTTGACGGAGTGCTGACGGAGTGCTGACGGAGTGCTGACGGAGTGCTGACGGAGTGCTGACGGATGTGTGACTGGGAGTTACACCCCGGCCTACACTGCCGCCATGGGCGAGGCGACCACCGACCCGCAGCCGACCGCGGCCGGCGGGGACACCCGCCGTACCGCCGCGGCCACCCGGCGCCGGCAGCGTGAGAAGCAGATCCTCGAGGCGACCCGGGCGCTGTTCGACGAGCGCGGCGTGCGCGACGTCAACATCGACGACATCGCCCGGCTGGTCGGCACGAACCGGGCGATCCTCTACCGCCACTTCTCCGGCAAGGAGGAGCTGTTCGCGCTCACCCTGGTCGGCTACCTCGACGAGCTCCGCGAGCGCCTCGACGCCGCCGGCGACGGGATCGAGGACCCGCCGGACCGGCTGGCCGCGCTGGTAAGCGCGTTCGTCGACTTCGGCCTGGAGTACCCCGCGTTCGTCGACTGCGCCCAGGCGCTGATGCGCCGCCCGGGCCCCGAGCTGCTCGACGAGATCAGCGAGTCCGCGCTGTTCCGGCTCGGCCGCGCGATCGCCGGCTGCCTCGGCAGCCTGCGGACCACGCTCGACGACGGGGTCGCCAGCGGCGCGTTCCACGTCGGCGACACCAACCTGCTGGCCAACCACATGTACGCCACCGGCCTCGGCGCGCTCCAGCTCGCCCGGGTCGGCATGCTGATCACCGAGCTCGCTCCGGGCATCCCCGGCATCGCGCCGGTCTCCCCCGAGCAGGTCAAGCGCTACCTCGTCGCCACCAGCCGCGCACTCGCGACCACCGCCCCCTGAGCACCGGTCGGGATCAAGCACCCCTCACGGACGCTCGAGGATCGCGGTCACGCCCTGGCCGCCGGCGGCACAGATCGAGATCACGCCCTTGCCGCTGCCCTTCTCAGCGAGCAGCTTGGCGAGCACGTGCACGATCCGGGCGCCGGTCGCCGCGAACGGGTGGCCGGCCGCCAGCGAGGAGCCGTTGACGTTGAGCCGGTCCCGGTCGATCGCACCGAGCGGGGCATCGAGGCCGAGCCGCTCCTTGCAGAAGATCGGGTCCTCCCACGCCTTGAGGGTGGCCAGCACCTGCGAGGCGAACGCCTCGTGGATCTCGTAGAAGTCGAAGTCACCGAGGTCGTGGCCGGCCCGGGCCAGCATCCGCGGCATGGCGTACGCCGGCGCCATCAGCAGCCCCTCCTGGCCGGTGACGTAGTCGACGGCGGCGGTCTCGCACCAGGTGAGGTACGCGAGCACCGGCAGGTCGTGCTGCTCGGCCCACTCGTCGGAGGCCAGCAGCACGGTCGAGGCGCCGTCGGAGAGGGGCGTCGAGTTGCCGGCGGTCATGGTCGCTGCCGCCCCCTTGCCGAACACCGGCTTGAGCTTCGCCAGGCTCTCGACGCTCGAGTCGGGGCGGAGGTTCTCGTCGCGCTCGTGGCCGAGGTACGGCGTGAGCATGTCGTCGAGAAACCCCTCGTCGTACGCCCGGGCCAGGTTGTGGTGCGACCGGGCGGCCAGCTCGTCCTGGTCCGCGCGGGCGACGTCCCACTCGAGCGCGGTCAGCGCGGCGTGCTCGCCCATGGACAGCCCGGTCCGGGGCTCGCCGTTCTGCGGGATCGACGGCACCACGTCACCGGGCCGGACCTTGGCCAGCGCGGCCAGGCGGCCCTTGAGGTCGCGCGCCCGGTTCGCCTCGAGCAGGATCCGGCGCAGCCGCTCGTTGACCGCGATCGGTGCGTCGGAGGTGGTGTCGGAGCCACCGGCCACGCCGACCTCGATCTGGCCGAGCGCGATCTTGTTGGCAACCTGCATGGCCGCCTGCAGCCCGGTGCCACACGCCTGCTGGACGTCGTACGCCGGGGTCTCGGGGCTGAGCTTCGACCCGAGCACGACCTCCCGGGCGAGGTTGAAGTCGCGGCTGTGCTTGAGCACCGCGCCCGCAGCGACCTCGCCGAGCCGCTGCCCCTGGAGACCGTAGCGTTCGACCAGCCCGTCGAGGGCGGCGGTCAGCATGTCCTGGTTCGAGGCGTCGGCGTAGACGGTGTTCTGCCGGGCGAACGGGATGCGGTTGCCGCCGAGGACGGCGACGCGGCGGGGCAGGCTGGACATGCTCGACTCCTGTTCGGTTGCGGACGCTCCATCCTTGCCCGGAAGGAGCGGGGACGGAACGCGATGAGGCAGAGGTCACGAAGAGTGGACTCGGAGTTACACCCGTAGTTACCTGTCTACCATGAGCGACCGCTACCAGTTCTTCACGCAGACCCCCCTGGGTCGGTTCCTGGTCCAGAACCTCGGGCTCCCCGACCCGGTCCCGCTGGACCGCTGGACCGGGGGCGCGCCACCCGTCCAGGGCACCGTCCTGGTCGGCGGCACCGGACGCCTGGTCGACGCGCTCCCCGGCCGGCTCGACAAACTCGGCATCACGGCGGCCACCGAACGGCTGGACGGACAGCGCTACAAGGGCCTGGTCCTGGACGCCACCGGGATCACCACCAGCACCGACCTGGTGGCGGCCCGCGACTTCCTCGCCCCGGTGCTCCGCAGCCTCGAGACCTGCGGCCGGGTCGTCGTCCTCGGCACCCCGCCCGAGCTCGTCGAGGGCCGGGAGCGGGTCGCCCAGCGGGCGCTCGAGGGCCTGACCCGGTCCCTGGGCAAGGAGGTCGGCCGGGGCTCCACCGTGCAGCTCGTGTACGTCGCGCCGGGGGCCGAGGACGCCGCCGACTCGACCCTGGCGTTCCTGCTGTCGCCGAAGTCGGCGTACGTCTCGGGCCAGGTGGTCCGGGTCGGTGCCACCGGCACCACGGATGCGCCCGCGCTCGGCGACTGGGACCGGCCGCTGGCCGGCAAGGTCGCCCTGGTCACCGGGGCGAGTCGGGGCATCGGCGAGCAGATCGCGCGCGTGCTCCACCGCGACGGTGCCACCGTCGTCGGCGTCGACGTGCCGCAGGCTGCCAGCGAGCTGAAGGTGCTCATGGACGAGCTCGACGGCCGTTCGCTGGTCCTGGACATCACGCACGCGGACGCACCGCAGCGGATCGCGCACCACGTGAAGACCGAGCTCGGCGGCGTGGACGTCGTCGTGCACAACGCCGGCATCACCCGCGACAAGAAGCTCGCGAACATGTCCGAGGACCGCTGGCAGTCGGTCATCGCGGTCAACCTGGCGGCGCCCGAGCTGATCACCGCCGAGCTGCTGGCCCAGGAGGCGATCAACCCGAACGGGCGGGTCATCGGGGTGGCGTCCATCGCGGGGATCGCGGGCAACCTCGGCCAGACCAACTACGCCACCTCGAAGGCCGGGGTGATCGGACTGGTCGACTCGCTGGCCCGCGAGCTGCCCGACGGGATCACCGTCAACGCGGTCGCGCCGGGCTTCATCGAGACCAGGATGACCGCCGCGGTACCGTTCGCCACCCGCGAGGTGGGCCGCCGGCTCAACGCGATGTCGCAGGGCGGCCAGCCGGTCGACGTCGCCGAGACCATCGCCTGGTTCGCGAGCCCGGCCTCGGCCGCGGTGAACGGCAACGTGGTCCGGGTCTGCGGCCAGATGATGCTGGGGGCCTGAGGTGCCGCGCGAGGTGCGGGTCGTCCAGGGGGACGCTGGCGGCGTCGGCACCCTGCTCCGGGCCGCGCTGCCGATGGTGCCGGTGGTCAAGGGCCTGCCGGGGGTCCGCAAGACCGCCCGGGTGCTGCCCGACGTGGAGCTGCGTCGCGAGGACGTGGCCGTCGAGCGCGCGCACGTGACGGCGTACTCCCGGGTCTGCGGTTTCCCGGTCAAGGACGAGGTCCCGCTCCCCTACCTCCACCTGCTCGCGTTCCCGCTGCACATGCGGCTGATGACGCAGCAGGCGTTCCCGTTCCCGACGATCGGCACCGTGCACCTCGAGAACTCCATCACCCGGGTGCGGCCGGTCCGGGTCGGGGAGCGGGTGAGCCTGGCGGTGCACGCGGAGAACCTGCGCAGCCACGCCAAGGGACGGGCCTTCGACCTCGTCACCCGGGTCACCGCCGGTGGCGAGCGGGTGTGGGACAGCCGGTCGACGTACCTCCGGCTGGGGGGCGGGGACCGCGAGAACGGCGACCAGGGCACGAGGTTCGAGGAGGTTCCGTCCGGGGGTGCCACCTGGCGGCTGGCCGGCGACCTGGGCCGGCGGTACGCCGCGGTGTCCGGGGACCACAACCCGATCCACCTCTACCCACTGACCGCGAAGGCGTTCGGCTTCCCCCGGCAGATCGCGCACGGGATGTGGACCAAGGCGCGGGCGGTCGCTGCCCTCGAGAACCGCCTGCCCGACGCGGTGACCGTCGCCGTGGGCTTCAAGAAGCCGGTGTTCCTGCCGGGCGCCGTCACGTTCGGTGCCCGGCCGACCGACACCGGCATCGGCTTCGTGGTGGCCTCCCGGGACGGCGCGCCACACCTGCTGGGCCGGGCGACGTTCGCCTGACCCGTCCGTACGACGACCGGTCGGTCAGCGCCGGCGACCGAAGGTGATGCTGGCGGTGCCGCGCATGGTGGCACTCGCCGAGACGGCCTTGCGCTGGGTGAACACCCCGGTGACCGGGTTCCAGACGGCCAGGTCGGCCCGGCCGTTGCCGTCCCAGTCCCCGACCGCGGGGAGGTCCCCGGGCTTGCCGAACTGGACGGTGGCGAACCACTCCACGCCGTCGTCGTCGACCCGGCGCAGCGTGAACGTTGCCGTCGCCTGGTCGAAGACGCCGAGGTCGGTCTTCTTGTCGCCGTCCCAGTCGCCGACCACTGGCAGGTCGTCGCGGTCGCCGAAGTAGACGCGGCTGACGCTGCCGTCCGCGTGCCGCAGGATGAACTGGTTGTCCGAGGACCGCCACAGCCCGGGCGTCCACCTGCGGTCGCCGTCCCAGTCGCCGGCGATCGGCTTGTCGGTCGCCAGACCGAAGACCAGTGTCGTGGTGCCCTTCGGGGTGCGCATCTGGAAGGTGCGCGTGGACGGCGTCCGGACACCCGGGTTCATGGTCCCGTTGCCGTCCCAGTCCCCCATGACCGGGTCGTCCTCCGCCCCGCCGAGCTTCTTGAGCAGCGGGGTCTTCCCGGCACGGTAGATCCGGAAGACGCCGGGGTCGGCGCGCCGGAACACGGTCGGCTCGGCCACCTTGTCGCCGTTCCAGTCGGCCGCCAGCGGGACCTCGACGCAGTTCTTCGAGGCCAGGGTGGTGCCGAAGACGAACTTCGCGCGGTGCAGGAACGGCCACAGCACGGAGCTGCCCAGCCGCTCCTCGAAGTGCAGGTGCGGTCCCGTCGAGTTGCCGGTGGAGCCGAGCCGGCCGACCTGCTGGCCCTGGTCGACCCGTTGCCCGTTGGTGACGTTCAGGCTCGAGAGGTGCGCGTAGAGCGAGCGCTCGTTGTTGCCGTGGTCGATCATCACCCAGCGGCCGTAGCCGGAGTCGTTGACGGTGTCGGCGACGATCACCGTGCCGGGTGCCGAGGCGACCACCGGCTTGCCGAGGTCGTCCGGGCTGTTCCAGTCGATCGCCCGGCTGGACGGGCTGTGGCTGGGCCGGCTGGTGCCGGTCCACTTCTCACCGCACGGGAACGGCATCTCGAACCGGGTGACCGGGTCGGCCACCGCCGGCGCCGCCACCGCCAGCATCGCCAGGGTCGCGACCACCCCCGGCACCGCACGACGTACCCGCATGTGACCAGCCTTCCGCCCGACGAGAGCGACTGGTCACACGCGCCACACCCGAAACGTGAGCAGTCCCCAGCCACAGGAACGCTCAAAACTAACCCGGTGTCGGCGTGTCTGTCCGGAAAAAGGGAAGAAAGGTGCTAGCTCGGCTCGCCGTGGAACCGGATCAGCCCCTCCTGCGCCACCGTCGCCACGAGGTCGCCCTTCTCGGTGAACACGCGGGCCAGGCTCAGGCCCCGGGCGCCCGAGGCTGACGGGGCGTGCTGGTCGAACAGCCACCACTCGTCGGCCCGGAACGGCCGGTGGAACCAGACCGTGTGGTCGAGCGAGGCCACCTGCATCCCCGGGGAGTCGACCACCTTGCCGTGCGGCACGAGGGCCGCACCGATCAGGGTCATGTCGCTCGCGTAGGTGAACGCCGCGACGTGGTCCAGCGGGTCGTCGGACAGCCGGCCGCTGACCCGGCTCCACAGCTGGGCCCGGGCCGGGCGGGCGGCGTCCTCGGCGACGCCGCCGACCGCGGAGTTGCCGAGGTAGCGAACGTCGAGCGCCGCCCACTCGCGCTCCCACGCGCCGGAGGACCCGCCCCGCCGGGCGAACAGCTCCGAGAGCGAGATCCCGCCGTCCGGACCGGCCACCTCGGGCATCGCGTCCTGGTGGTCGAAGCCTTCCTCGGCGCGCTGGAAGCTCACCGACTGGAGATAGATCGGCCGACCGTGCTGCCGGGCCACCACCCGCCGGGTGGCGAACGAGCGCCCGTCGCGGAGGTTCTCGACGTCGTAGACGATCGGTACCGTGGTGTCGCCGGGTCGGAGGAAGTAGGAGTGCAGCGAGTGCACCGAGAACCCCTCGGGGGTGGTGCGGGCACCGGCGATCAGCGCCTGGGCCGCCACCTGGCCGCCGAACACCCGCTGGAGCCGGGTGTCGGGCTGGCGGCCGCGGAAGAGGTTGTCGTCGATGACCTCGATGTCGAGCAGGTCGACCAGCTCGTCGGAGGAACGGGGCATGGACCTTCCTTGGGGCGCAGGCGTCTCAGGACTGGTTGTCGGGGCCGTCGAGGCCGGCCAGGAACCGTTCGACCTGCTCCCCGATCTCGTCGCCGGTGGGCAGCGGGCCGTCCTCGGCCAGCAGGCTGCTGCCGGACTCCTCCGAGCGCAGGAAGGTGTCGTACTGCTGCTCCAGGCCGGCGACCACCTGCGCAACGTCCGGGTTGTCCTCGAGGTACGCCGCGATCTCGCGGTTCTTCTCCTCCGCGGCGACCTTGATCGCGTCGAGGTCGAACGACAGCCCCGTGGAGTCCTCGATGCCCTCGAGCAGGACCACCGCGGCCTGCGGGAAGTCGAACTGGGCGAGGTAGTGCGGCACGTGGGCGACGTACCCGGTCATGTCGTGGCCGGTCTCCCCCAGCCGCACCTCGAGCAGGGCCTGCGCGGACGCCGGCACCCGGATCTCGCCCGGCCAGGCGTTCTGGCGCAGCATCAGCTCCGCCCGGTTGGCGTGCTGGGTCAGCGCGACCGGGCGGGAGTGGGGCACCGCCATCGGCACCGAGCCGAGCGAGGCGACGAGGCGCACGTCGAGCCGCTCGACGACCTCGCGGACCGCCTTGGCGAAGCCCTCCCAACGGGTGTCGGGCTCGGGACCGGTGAGCAGCAGGTAGGGGTGCTCGAGGCTGTCGCGCATGAGGCGGACGTTGAGCCGGGGCGGGTCGTACGACTCGTAGTGGTCACGCACGAACGAGATCGCCGGCCGGCGGGCGCGGTAGTCGTGGAAGGTGTCGACGTCGAACGTCGCGACGACCGGGCCGTTGCCCTGGTCCGCGAGGTGGTCGACGGCCAGCGTGGTGGCGTTCCCGGCGTCGAGGAATCCGTGCAGGCCGATCACCAGGGGCAGCGGCTCACCGGCTGCGTCCCCGGGCATCTCGTCCACGATGTGCACGAACTCCACGCTTCTCCACTCCTGTCGGTCGGGGTCCTGCTCCCCAGTATCGAGCGTATGGGACAACGGCCGCGGGGACCGGCGTTGTTCCCGCCTGTCGCGAGGTGGTGAGGACCACATGCCGAGATTGATTACCCCCGAGTAACATGACGGCAGCAACCCGACCCCGTGAGGAGAAGCTGTTGTCCCGACAGTCGCGCGACGTCGTCTTCGTCGACGGCGTACGCACCCCGTTCGGCAAGTCCAGGGGCCGGTACGCCGAGACCCGAGCCGACGACCTGGTCATCAAGTGCATCCGTGAGCTGCTGCGCCGCAACCCGTCCCTCCCCAGGGAGAAGGTCGACGAGGTCGCGATCGCGGCCACCACCCAGATCGGCGACCAGGGCCTGACCATCGGCCGCACCGCCGCCCTGCTCTCCGGCCTTCCCCAGTCCGTCCCCGGCTACGCCATCGACCGCATGTGCGCGGGCGCGATGACCGCGGTCACGACCACTGCCTCCGGCATCGCGTTCGGCGCCTACGACGTGGCCATCGCCGGCGGCGTCGAGCACATGGGCCGGCACCCGATGGGCGAGGGCGTCGACCCCAACCCGCGGATCATGTCCGAGAAGGTGGTCGACCCCGAGGCGCTCTCGATGGGCAACACCGCGGAGAACCTCCACGACCGCTACCCGACCATCACCAAGGAGCGCGCCGACGCCTACGCGGTCCGGTCCCAGCAGAAGACGAAGGCGGCGTACGACGCGGGGCTGGTGCAGCCCGACCTGGTCCCGGTGGCGACCCGCTCGGCCGAGGAGGGCTGGGGCCTGGCCGTCTCCGACGAGCCGATGCGCCCGGAGACCACCACCGAGTCGCTGGCCGCCCTCAAGACCCCGTTCCGGCCGCACGGCCGGGTGACCGCGGGCAACGCGGCCGGCATCAACGACGGCGCCACCGCCTGCCTGCTGGCCGACGAGGAGACCGCCCGCGAGCTGGGGCTGCCGGTGAAGATGCGGATGGTCGCCTACTCGTTCGTGGGCGTCGAGCCCGAGGTGATGGGCGCCGGCCCGATCCCGTCGACCGAGAAGGCCCTGAAGCAGGCCGGCCTGACCATCGACGACATCGGGGCGTTCGAGGTCAACGAGGCGTTCGCCGTCCAGGTGCTCGCGTTCCTGGAGCACTTCGGCATCGCCGACGACGACGAGCGCGTGAACCCCTACGGCGGCGCGATCGCGATGGGCCACCCACTGGCGTCCTCCGGGGTCCGCCTCATGACCCAGCTGGCGCGCCGCTTCGAGGAGCGCCCGGACGTCCGCTACGGCGTGACCACCATGTGCGTGGGCATCGGCATGGGCGGCACCGTGATCTGGGAGAACCCCCGCTGGACCGACGCCACCGCTGCTGCGACCGAGGAAGGTGCCGCCTGATGACGCGCACGATCGACGAGCTCCTGGCTCGTGCCCAGGAGATCTCCAGTGACGCCGAGCGCGTCACCGAGGCGAAGCTGCGCCGGGTCACGCTGCCCGGTGACGCCGGCGTCCTCGGCCTGATCACCCTCGACAACGGCGAGGACCACACGAAGCCGAACACGTTCGGCCCGCGCGGCCTGATCTCGCTCAACAGTGCGATCGACGAGGCGCTCGCGGACGAGTCGGTCACCGCCCTCGGGGTGACCGGCAAGCCGTTCATCCTGGCCGCGGGCGCCGACCTGACCTCGATCGCCGGCGGGGGCGAGGACGGTGTCCGGATCGTCGCCGAGCTCGGCCACGCGGTCTTCCGCAAGCTCGGCGAGGGCGGCAAGCCGTCGTTCGGCTTCGTCAACGGGCTGGCGCTCGGTGGCGGCCTCGAGGTGGCCCTGCACTGCACGTACCGAACCGTGTGCGACTCGGCCGCGGCCCTGGGCCTGCCCGAGGTCATGCTCGGGCTGGTCCCCGGCTGGGGCGGTGCCTGGCTGGTGCCCAACCTCCTCGGTGCCGAGGCTGCCGTCAGGCTGATCCTCGAGAACCCGCTCGACAACGGTCGTACCCTCAAGGGCGCCGAGGCCTACGCGTTCGGCCTGGCCGACGCGGTGTTCGAGGGCGCGGACTTCCTCGAGCAGTCGCTGGTGTGGGCCGCCGCGGTGCTGAACGGCGAGGTCGTCGTCGACCGGGTCCAGCCGGACCGCGGCGAGGCGTGGGACGCCGCCGTCGCCAGGGGGCGCTCCATCGCCGACCAGAAGACCGGCGGCGCGGCCCCCGCGGCGTACACCGCGCTCGACCTGGTCACCGCGGCCAGGACGGCAACCCGGGACGAGGGCTTCGCCGCCGAGGACGAGGCGCTCACGACGCTCGGCCGGACGCCGGAGCTGATCGCCAGCCTCTACTCGTTCGACCTGGTGCAGAAGCGCGCCAAGCGTCCCGCCGGCGCCCCGGACAGGTCGCTGGCCCGGCCGGTCACCAAGGTCGGCATCGTCGGCGCCGGTCTCATGGCCAGCCAGCTGGCCCTGCTGTTCGTGCGCCGCCTCGCGGTGCCGGTGGTGCTCGCCGACCTCGACCAGGAGCGCGTCGACAAGGGCGTGTCCTACGTCCACGACGAGATCGACAGGCTGCTGCTCAAGGGACGGATCGGCCACGACAAGGCCAACCGGTTCAAGGCTCTGGTCACCGGCACCGTCGAGAAGAGCGACGGGTTCGCGGACGCCGACTTCGTGATCGAGGCGGTCTTCGAGGAGATGTCGGTGAAGAAGCAGGTCTTCGCCGACGTCGAGAAGGTGGTCTCGCCCGAGGCGGTCCTCGCCACGAACACCTCCTCGTTGTCGATCACGGAGATGGCCGCCGACCTCGAGCATCCCGAGCGGGTCGTCGGCTTCCACTTCTTCAACCCGGTCGCGGTGATGCCGCTGCTGGAGATCGTCAAGGGCGAGCAGACCGACGACGCCACGCTGGCCACTGCGTTCGCGACCGGCAAGGCCCTGAAGAAGACCACCATCCTGGTCAAGGACAGCCCGTCGTTCATCGTGAACCGGCTGCTCGGCCGGTTCATGGGCGAGGTCGGCCGGATCGTCGACGAGGGCACGCCGGTCACGGTCGCGGACGCCGCGTTCGCCGGCGTCGCCCCGATGCCGCCTTATCAGCTGCTTTCGCTGGTAGGACCTGCGATCGCGCTGCACAACGTAGAGACCCTGCACCGCGCCTTCCCGGACCGGTTCTACGTCTCCCCCGCCCTGGAGCGGGTCGTGGCCGCGAGGAAGGGCTCCTACTACGGCCCGGACGGCGCGGTCGACCCCGAGGTCGAGGCGCTGCTGGAGAAGCCGGCTCACCCGGTCGAGCTGCCGGCCGCAGAGGTCCGCACGCGGGTGCTGTCCGGGCTCGCCGAGGAGGCGCGCCTGATGCTCGACGAGGGCGTCGTCACCGGACCGGAGGACCTCGACCTGGCCATGATCATGGGCGCCGGGTTCTCGTTCTGGAACGGCGGCCTCACCATGCTCCTCGAGCGCGAGGGCCTGGGAAAGTTCCACTGACCGACCGGGCGCTCGCCCTGCGAGACTCTGCGCAGGGCGAGCGTCCGTCGCACGCCGAGGAGGAGCGATGGAAGCCGACGTCATCGTCGTGGGGGCCGGACTGGCCGGGCTGGTGGCCGCGGCGGAGGCTGCCGACCTCGGCCGGTCGGTCCTGCTGCTCGACCAGGAGGGCGAGCAGAGCCTGGGCGGCCAGGCGTTCTGGAGCCTCGGCGGCCTGTTCCTCGTGGACAGCCCCGAGCAGCGCCGCATGGGAGTCAGGGACTCGCTGGACCTGGCCCGCCAGGACTGGTTCGGGTCGGCGCAGTTCGACCGCGAGGAGGATCGCTGGCCGCGGGCCTGGGCCGAGGCCTACCTCGACTTCGCCGCCGGGGAGAAGCGGTCCTGGCTGCGCGAGCAGGGTCACCGGCTGTTCCCGGTGGTCGGCTGGGCCGAGCGCGGCGACGGCACCGCCACCGGCCACGGCAACTCCGTTCCGCGCTTCCACCTCACCTGGGGCACCGGCCCCGGCGTGGTGGCTCCGTTCGAGCGCCGCGTCCGGGCCCACGCGGACGCCGGCCGGATCCGCTTCGGGTTCCGGCACCGGGTAGATGGTCTGCTGGTCGCCGACGGTGCCGTTGTCGGGGTCCGCGGCAGCGTCCTCGAGCCGACCACCGTCGACCGCGGCCGGCCGACCAGCCGCACAGTCGTCGGCGACTTCGAGGCCCGTGGCCCCGTCGTGATCACCAGCGGCGGCATCGGCGGCGACCTCGACCTCGTCCGCAAGGCCTGGCCGGAGCGCCTCGGCACCCCGCCCCGACGCATGGTCGCCGGTGTCCCGGCCCACGTCGACGGCCGGATGCTGACCATCACCGAGGACGCCGGCGCCTCCGTGGTCAACCCCGACCGGATGTGGCACTACGTCGAGGGCCTGCGCAACTGGGACCCGATCTGGGAGAACCACGGCATCCGGATCCTGCCCGGCCCCTCGTCGCTCTGGCTGGACGCGGCCGGCCACCGGCTCCCCGCGCCGTACTTCCCGGGCTTCGACACCCTCGGAACCCTCCGCCACCTGCGACGGACCGGCTACGACTACTCGTGGTTCGTGCTCACCCAGAAGATCATCGAGAAGGAGTTCGCGCTCTCCGGCTCCGAGCAGAACCCCGACCTCACCGGGAAGGACGTCAAGCTGCTGCTCTCCCGGGTCAGGAAGGGCGCCCCGGGTCCGGTGGAGGCGTTCAAGCAGCACGGTGACGACTTCGTGGTCGCGGACGGCCTCGACGAGCTGGTGGCCGGGATGAACCGGATCGCGGACGACGAGGTGCCGGCCATCGAGGTCGGTTCCCTGCGCGGCCTGATGGAGGCCCGCGACCGGGAGATGGACAATGCGTTCACCAAGGACGCCCAGGTGATGGCGATCCGCTCCGCCCGCCGCTACCGCGGCGACAGGCTGATCCGGGTCGCGACCCCGCACAAGCTGCTCGACCCGGCGGCCGGCCCGCTGATCGCGGTCCGGCTCAACATCTTGTCCCGCAAGACCCTCGGTGGGCTGGAGACCGATCTCGACGCCCGGTGCGTGCGGAGCGACGGCGCGCCGTTCCCCGGCCTGTACGCCGCCGGCGAGGTCGCCGGGTTCGGCGGCGGCGGGATGATGGGCTACAACGCGCTGGAGGGCACCTTCCTCGGCGGCTGCCTGTTCTCGGGCCGAGTCGCCGGCCGGGCCGTGGCCCGCCAGTCCGGCTGAGCACCCACGTGCAGCCGTGAGGGCACGTCCACGATGAGGACGCGCCCTCACTCCCTCTCCTAGGGTGGACGCGGCCGTCCTCGCCCCCGAAAGGCTGACCGTGCACGAGCACTTCCGGATCCCCACCCGTCCCGTCGCCGACCCGGCGAACGTCATCGCCGGGGACCACTACCGCATCTCCGTCCTGGATGCCGGCCTGGTCCGGCTCGAGTACAGCCCCAGCGGCCGGTTCGAGGACCGGGCGTCGCAGACCGTGCTCGACCGCGCGTTCAACGGGCCGGTCGAGCACGCCGTGACCGACACCGGCGACCAGCTCGTGGTCGGCACCGACCGGTTCGAGCTCACCTACGACAAGGGCCCGTTCACCACGCACGGCCTCTCGGTGCGGGCCAAGGGCGGCTTCCACTCCCACGACAGCCTGTGGCGCTTCGGGATGGACACCCCGAACCTCGGCGGCACCGCCCGCACGCTCGACGACATCGACGGCGAGATCGACCTGGAGGGCGGCGTCCTGGCGTTCAACGGGATCGCGATGGTCGACGACTCCGACACCGTCCTGCTCGACGCCGACGGCTGGATCGCGCCCCGCACCGAGGGCAACCTCGACCTCTACGTGTTCGCGTACGGCCGCGACTACAAGCAGGGACTGAAGGCGCTGTACGCGCTCACCGGTCCCACCCCGCTGCTCCCCCGGCACGCGCTCGGCAACTGGTGGAGCCGCTACCACCCGTATACCGACGACGAGTACGTCGGACTGATCGACCGGTTCCGCGAGGAGGGCGTGCCGTTCTCCGTGGGGGTCATCGACATGGACTGGCACCTCGTCGACATCGACCCGGCGTACGGCAGCGGCTGGACCGGCTACACCTGGAACAACGAGCTCTTCCCGGACCCGGCCGGCTTCCTGGCCGCCCTGCACGAGCGCGGGCTGTCGGTGGCGCTCAACGTCCACCCGGCGGAGGGCGTGCACGCGCACGAGTCGGCGTACGCCGCGATCGCGAGGCGGATGGGCATCGACCCGGACACCGAGACGCCGGTGGTGTTCGACCCGACCGACCCCGACTTCCTCGAGGCCTACTTCGAGGAGCTGCACCACCCGCTCGAGGCCGAGGGCGTCGACTTCTGGTGGCTGGACTGGCAGCAGGGCGGGGTCACCCGGATCCCCGGGCTCGACCCGCTGTGGCTGCTCAACCACTTCCACTACCTCGACTCCGGCCGGGACGGCCGCCGGCCGCTCACGTTCTCCCGGTACGCCGGCGTCGGCAGCCACCGCTACCCCGTGGGGTTCTCCGGCGACACCCACATCACCTGGGAGTCGCTCGAATTCCAGCCCCGGTTCACCGCGACCGCGTCCAATGTCGGGTACGGCTGGTGGAGCCACGACGTCGGCGGTCACTTCAAGGGCTACAAGGACGACGAGCTGGCCACCCGGTGGGTTCAGCTCGGCACCTTCTCCCCGATCCTGCGGCTGCACTCGGGTCTGAACCCGTTCAACACCCGCGAGCCGTGGCGCTACTCGAGCGACTCCGAGCGGGTGATGAAGCAGTTCCTGCGGCTGCGGCACCGGCTGCTGCCCTACCTCGCGACCATGAACGTGCGCGCGCACGAGGGCGAGCCGCTGGTGCAGCCGATGTACTACGACCACCCGGAGCAGGCCGAGGCCTACACCGTGCCGAACCAGTTCATGTTCGGTCCCGACCTGCTGGTCGCCCCGATCACCAGCCCGCGCGACGAGGTCACCGGCCTCGGCCGGGTCCGGGCCTGGCTGCCCGAGGGCGAGTGGGTCGACGTGTTCACCGGCCTGCGCTACACCGGCGGGCGCACCCTGCTGCTGCACCGTGACCTCGACTCGATCCCGGTGCTGGTGCGCGCCGGCACCGTGCTGCCGCTGGCCTCGGAGACGGACGCGGTCGCGGGCACCGACCTGCCCGAGGTCGTCGACGTCCAGGTGTACGCCGGCGCGGACGGCGCGTTCACGCTGGTCGAGGACCGGGACGACGACCGCTGGGCCCGGACCCGGCTCACCTGGGACGACGGCGCCGCGCGACTCACCGTCCACGACGTCGAGGGCGACCCCGAGACGCTCCCGGTCGGTCGCCGCTACGACGTCACGGTCTTCGCGAAGCGGCCGAACGCGGTCGAGGACCAGGTCTTCGCGATCCTCGACCGGGCCCGGACGGGACTGGACCTCAAGGCGACCGTGCTCGACGTCGTGCGCGACGACGGCGCCGCCGCCCGCACGGTCAGCACCCTGCAGGCGCTGGACCTCCCGCCGACGCTCCTCGCAGCGCTGACGGAGGTCCTGCTGGCCGAGGGCTGAGCCGCGACGGGTCAGGCGGTCGGGGTGCCCGCCGCCTCGGCCGCCTGCCGCTTCCCGAGCCGGCTGTGCTTGTAGCTGTAGCCGAAGTAGACGACGAACCCGATCAGCATCCAGACGATGAACCGTACCCAGGTGCCGCCGGTCAGGTTGAGCATGAGGTAGAAGCACAGCAGCACCGACGCCGTGGCGACGACGTACACCGCCGGGGTGCGGAACGACCGCGGCAGGTCCGGCCGCTGGCGGCGCAGGATCACCACGCCGATGCTGACCAGCACGAACGCGAACAGCGTGCCGATGCTGACCAGGTGGACCAGCGTCTCCAGGTCGACCAGACCGCCGATGATCGCGACCGCCACACCGGTGATCGCGGTGAAGATGTACGGCGTGCCGAACGTCGGGTGCACCTTCGCCAGGCCGATCGGCAGCAGGCCGTCGCGGGCCATCGCGAAGCCGACGCGGGTCTGGCCGAGCATCAGGATCATCACCACGACGATCAGGCCGATGCACGCGCCGATCGCGATCAGGCGGCCCATCCAGTCCATGCCGACGACGTCGAACGCGGTGGCGAGCGGCGCGCCGTCGTTGGGGTCGATGTCGGTGTAGTTCTGCATGCCGGTGATCACCAGGCTGACCACGATGTAGAGGCCGGTGACGATCGCCAGCGAGCCGAGGATGCCGCGCGGCACATCGCGCTGCGGGTTGCGGGTCTCCTCGGCGGTGGTGGCGACGATGTCGAAGCCGATGAACGCGAAGAACACGATCGAGGCACCCGCGATGACGCCGGCCAGCCCGTAGACGGCCGGGTCGTACCCGGCCAGCGTGCTGATCAGGGTGGCGTCCATGAACGAGCCGCTGGTGTCCGGAGCGGGCTGGGACGGCGGGATGAACGGCGAGTAGTTGGCGGTGTCGATGTGGGCGACGCCGAAGATGATCACCGCGGCCACGACCAGCAACTTGATGGCGACCACGACCTGGTTGATCACGCTGGAGAGCTTGATGCCGCCGATCAGCACGCCCGTCACGAGCAGCGAGATGATGATCGCGGGCAGGTCGACGACCCCGTCGGCGGCGGAGCCCAGGTTCGTCGGCACCTCGAACGGGGTGCCCTCCATGACCTCCTGGTAGTAGCCGGAGAAGCTGGTGGACAGCGCCGCGGCCCCGATCGTGAACTCCAGCGCGAGGTCCCAGCCGATGATCCAGGCGATCAGCTCGCCGAACGTGGCGTAGCTGAACGTGTAGGCGCTGCCCGCGACCGGCACGGTCGAGGCGAACTCGGCGTAGCAGAGGGCGGCCAGCGCGCAGGCCAGGCCGGCGATGGCGAACGAGATCGTGATGCCCGGACCTGCGTTGGAGGCGGCCACCGTTCCGGTGATGACGAAGATCCCGGCCCCGATGATCACGCCCACGCCGAAGACGATGAGGTCCAGCGTGCCCAGGTTCTTCTTGAGCTTGTGTTCGGGCTCGTCGGTCTCGGCGATCGACTGCTCGACTGTCTTCGTGCGCAGTACGTCCATGCCCGGCACGTTATTGAAGTCACGCCCGGAGGGCTAGTCAGGTCCGCGGTGCACCGCTGCCGATCGGAGCGGCCGCCTGCCAGACTGGTGCCATGGCCACACCGATCCGCGTGATCCGGGGCGCCGACCTCGAGCCGGCCGACCCGACGCCCGGCATGGCCCGCTCCCGCGCGTTCGAGGAGCCGGTGCTGTGGGCGGGGAGGGTCGAGACCCAGCCCGGCGCCGTCTCGGGCTGGCACCACCACGACACGAACGAGACCAGCCTGTACGTCGTACGCGGCGTGCTGCGGCTCGAGTACGACGGTCTCGAGGGGTACGTCGACGCGGTCGCCGGCGACTTCGTGCACGTGCCCGCGTTCACCGTGCACCGTGAGAGCAACCCGACCGACGAGGTGTCGGTGGCGGTGATCGCCCGGGCCGGCGGCGGGACCCCGACCGTCAACGTCGACCCGCCCGCGGGCCGCGACTGACCCAGCTCCCGGCCTGGGACCGACCGGGCCGTCGGTGGCGCCGGCACCCTCCTCGAGCTCCACGAACAGCACGTGGGTGGGGGGTCTCCCCGACGCTCTCGCCGAGGTGCTCCTGGGCTGGCCGTGCGGGCGGCGAAAGGGCCCGAAGGGACCATCCGTACGCCGTATCAGCACCGGGGTCCGCTCCTCTTCACGGAGAACAGCCACCGGAAGGAGGGCGTCATGGACCTCACCACCTGCCCCGAGTGCGGGGAGCTCGCCGAGGTGCAGTGGCGCGCCGTCCTCGAGAGCACCGACGGCCCGGTCGAGCACGCGCGCGTGCAGTGCGTACGCCGGCACTGGTTCCTGCTGCCGGTCGCCTCGCTGGCCCTGGTCGACCGCCCCGCCGTGCCGGAGCGCCGCCGGGTCTTCCACCTGTGAGGCTCAGGCCTTCCCGCGGCGCGCGTCCGCCCACGCCCGGGCCCGCACCATCCGGGGCCGCGTGAGCAGGTAGGCGGCGACGACCAGGCCGACGACGGCCACGATCCGGTTCGGGTCGACGGCGGGCTGCCACTGGACGCGCTCGCCGCGGATCACGAAGGCACCGGCGGGTCGCCCGGTCATCCCGAAGCCACCTCCCTCGCCGTCGCCGCCGTTCTCGTCGTGGCCGGTGCCACCTCCCCCGCCTCCGGCGACCTTCGCCACCGGGATCACGGTCACCCCGGCTCGCTCGAGCGGCTCCCCGAACACCCGGCCGACCGTGATCGAGTCGCGTGCGTTCTCCAGGACCTCGCTGACGTCCATCTCTCCTCCTCGGGTGGGTGGACCTCCCATGGTGGCGCCGGGTGGCGGGCCGGGGACAGGGCCGGAAGACCGTCACCGTGTCGGTGATTGCCGGACACCCGGGCCGGCGCGACGATGGAGTCGGAAGGGGCCGTGGAGGGAGCGATGGCGGACCGGGAGCACGACGGGGCCGAGGACCAGGACGAGGTCTACCTCGACCTGGGGCGGACCGGCGCCCGGTGGGGCGCGCTCCTGGTCGCGTTCTGGTCGGCGGTCATGTTCTACGGCGCGGTCGACCTCGCCGTGGTGCCGACCCAGGACGACGGGTTCTACGACAGCTACCTGCTCGAGACCGGCTGGGGGGTGCTCTTCACGTTCCTGGTGCCCCTGCCGCTGGTCCTGTTCGCCGTCCACCTCGACCAGCTCGTGCACGTCCACCAGTCCCTCGCGGTGTCCCTGGGCATGGTGCTGGCCGCGATCCTCGCCCCGTCCGTGGGCCAGCTGGCCCTCGGTCTGTTTCTCGCCGCGGTCGGTGCCCTGCTGCTGGTGGTGGCGGCGGGACGCCCGCACCTGCCCCGCCGGTGGCAGGCGATCGGGGGCGGGCGCGCCCTGTTCTCGTGGGTGGAGCCCGTGCTCACCGTGCTGGCGCTGGTCGCGCTGGTGGGTGGCATCGCCTATGCCCTCGACATGACCCGGGCCCTGCACGACGGCGAGACCGACGACGTCACGTGGAACCTGCGTCATCTGCCGATGCAGGCGGCCCTGGGCCTGGCGCTCGCGGGCACCGCGCTGGTGACCGCCGGCGGCGCCGGGGTGCGCGCGGCCGGCTGGCGGGCCTCGGCGGTGGCTCCGGCCCTGTCCGCGGCCTGGCTCGGCGTGGTCTCCGTCGTCTACCCCCACCACACCGGCAGCCTGGGCTCCGCCGGCGGGGTGGCCGCGCTGGTGTGGGGCGTGCTGTTCCTCGGGGCCTCGCTGGTCGTACGCCGGCGCTGACGACGCGATCAGCCGAAGGTGGCCGTGATCTTGTCGGCGGCACCCCGGGCGAGCTGGTGCCCGTCGATGCCGAGCACCCTGCGCAGGACCCGGTCCTGCCCCTTCTCGCGGGTGCCGTCACCGGCCCGCATGGCGTCGAACAGCCGCCACAGCGCGTCCTCGCCGTACGTCGCGGCGACGTACTCGCAGGCGTACCACGCGATGCCGTAGTGCGCCCCGGACTCCGGGCCGTTGAACGTGCGGTTGCGCGGTAGCCGGGTCACGCCGGCGCGGGCCCGCTCGAACGCGGCCCGCGCGATCATCCGGCGGTACGTCGGGACCGGCTGCACCGAGACGTACTCGGCCAGCCCCTCCGACAGCCAGGTCGGCACCCGGTCGTCGCGCAGGCCGAGAGCCACGTGGGTGAGCTCGTGCCGGATCAGCCGGTCGCGCAGCTCTCCGTCCCGGTCGACCATCCGCGGATGCAGCAGGAAGCGGGTGCTGGCCAGCGCCCGGTTGCTGGGGCTGGCCCGGACCGGGAACGCCACGCCGTCCAGCCGGTCGGGGTCGCCGCCGGGCAGGTTGTCGATCGAGTCGATCAGCGTCCGGTCGCCGAGGGCGTAGACCACCACCGCGCCCGGCCACGGCAGGGGCACCTCGGCGTCGACCGCCGCGATCCCGCGCTCCACGGCGGCGACCGTGCGGTCGGCGGAGTCGAGGCTGCCGGCGTCGAAGATGCCGAGGACGCCGTCCCCTTCCCGGACGTGGATCCGCTCCAGGTCCCAGGGCGACGGGTCGACGCCGTACCGCTCGGCGAACTCAGGGTCGCGGTCGCCGGAGAGCAGCAGCCGTCCCTCGTCGTCGCGGACGAAGGTGAGCGCCTGCGGCGTCGTCACGGGTACGGCGTCGTACCCGCGCAGCTTCATGCGCTGGGTGACCACCGCCCGCAAGCCGTCGGCGGTCTCGGTGACCGAGCCGTCGGGGACCTTCCAGCCGAACCGCGCCAGGGGCAGCTCCTGCAGGTTGCGGAAGTACCGCTTCTGCCGGGCGTGGAACGCCGGACGGGAGCCGTCCACGTCGTCGAGGAACATCGCCATCGCGCCGGTGCGCACCGCCCGCGCGTGGCGCTGGAGCAGGGCGCGGACCTCTCCCTTCAGGTCCGCGGAGGCGGTCGGGCCGTGCGCGGCGTCGGTCTCGAGTGCGGAGCAGGCGCCGAGCAGGCCGGTCAGCAGCGCGAGGGCGAGGAGGAGCGCAGGCAGCACGGCGCCCCGAGGACGGCGGCCCCCGTGCCTCGGCTCAGCCCGGTTGCTCGGCATCCACCAGCGTCGAGCCGTGCGCCAGCGCGGTCATGTCCTCGACGATGCCGAGCGCGAGGGCCTGCGGGGAGAGGCCGATCCGGTCGAGGATCGCCGCGCGCTTGGCGTGGTCGAGGAACTCCTGCGGGATCCCGTGCAGCCGGTACGGAGTCTCGACGCCCGCCTCGTTGAGGGTCTGCAGCAGCACCGCGCCGCAGCCGCCGACCACGCCGTTGTCCTCGATGCTGACCACGAGCCGGTGCTCGCGGGCCAGCTGGACGATCGCCGGGTCCACCGGCTTCACCCACCGCGGGTCGACGACGGTCACGCCGATGCCTTGGGCGACCAGCCGGTCGGCGACCTCGACGGCCGTCGTGGCCATCGCGCCGTGCGCGACCACGAGCACGTCGCGGGTGCCGGTGCGCACGAGCACGTCGGCGGCGCCAGCCTTGCCGACCGCCGCGACGTCCTCCGGCGGCGGCCCCTTGGGGAACCGCACCACGGTCGGGGCGTCATCGACCGCGACCGCCTCGTGCAGCAGCTCGCGCAGCCGGGTGGCGTCGCGGGGTGCGGCCAGCCGCAGCCCGGGCACCACCTGGAGGATGGACATGTCCCACATGCCGTTGTGGCTCGCGCCGTCATCGCCGGTGACACCGGCGCGGTCGAGCACGAAGGTGACCCCGCACTTGTGCAGCGCCACGTCCATGAGGACCTGGTCGAAGGCGCGGTTGAGGAACGTCGCGTAGACCGCGACGACCGGGTGGAGGCCGCCCATCGCCAGCCCGGCCGCGGAGGTGGCGGCGTGCTGCTCGGCGATGCCGACGTCGAAGGTGCGCTCGGGGAACTTGTGCTGGAAGGCGTCGAGACCGACCGGGTGCATCATCGCCGCCGTGATCGCCACCACGTCCTGGCGCTGCTCGCCGATCCGGACGATCTCCTCGGAGAACACGTCGGTCCAGATCCGGCCCTTCGGGGTCTCCTCGCCGGTCTCGATGTCGAACGGCCCGGGCGAGTGGAACTGGTCCGCCTCGTGCTGCTCCGCCGCGTCGTACCCGAAGCCCTTGCGGGTCAGCGCGTGCACGATCACCGGGCCGTTGAAGCGCTTCGCCTGGGCCAGCGCCTGCTCCATCGCGGCACGGTCGTGGCCGTCGACCGGCCCGACGTACTTGAGCCCCAGGTCCTCGAACAGGCCCTGCGGGGCGAGCGCGTCCTTCATGCCCTTCTTGATCGCGTGCAGCGTGTCGTACGCCGCGGGGCCGACGCCGGGGACCGAGGTCAGCCGGCGCTTCACCAGGTCGAGCACCTGCTCGTAGCGCGGGTTGGTGCGCAGCGTGGTCAGCGCGGTCGCGAGCCCGCCGACCGTCGGGGTGTAGGAGCGGCCGTTGTCGTTGACCACGATCACCAGCCGGCTGGTCCTGGCGATTGCGATGTTGTTGAGGGCCTCCCAGGCCATGCCGCCGGTCAGCGCGCCGTCTCCGATGACCGCCACCACGTGCCGGTCCTCGCCCCGGATCGCGTAGGCCTTGGCCAGTCCGTCGGCGTACGACAGGGCCGTCGAGGCGTGGGAGTTCTCGACGATGTCGTGCTCGGACTCACGCTGGCTCGGGTAGCCGGAGAGGCCGCCCTCCTTGCGCAGGCCGTCGAACCCGGCGGCCCGGCCGGTGACCAGCTTGTGGACGTAGGACTGGTGGCCGGTGTCGAGGACGATCCGGTCGCGGGGCGAGTCGAATACCCGGTGGATGGCCAGGGTGAGCTCGACCACGCCGAGGTTCGGGCCCAGGTGCCCGCCGGTCTTCGAGCACACCGCGACCAGCCGGTCGCGGATCTCGCTCGCGAGGTCGTCGAGCTGGTCGGCGGTCAGGCCACGCAGGTCACGCGGGGTCGAGATCGACTCCAGGTAGCCCATCGGCAGGGATCCTCCAGCTCGGCTCGGTTCAGGTCGCGGCCCGCGGGAGCACTCCCGGGATCAGGCCAGTGATCGAGTCTAGGTGATCGGGCCCCGCGCGCCACAACGCGCGACACCCGCGGCCCGGACCTCAGGGACCGGCGGCCAGCCGCCGGTACGTCGCGGAGGCCAGGAAGCCCGGCAGCACCTGCCGGGCCGCCACCGTGAGCGGCAGGTCGGTGACCGTGGCCGGGTCGACGAACACGATCTGCCGGCCCTCGCCGAGCACGATGTCGTCGTCGGTGAGGTCGGCGCGCATGACGTACAGCGACAGCTCGTCCAGGTCGTCGGCGTGGGTGTGCTGGACCGGGAACACGCCGAAACACTCCAGGCCGCCGTCGAGGTGCAGGCCGGTCTCCTCGGCGAGCTCGCGGTAGGCCGCCGCGAGGTACTCCTCGCCGTCGTCGACGTGGCCGCCGACGAAGCCCCACATCTCCGGGTCGATGACCGGGTGCTCGTCGCGCTCCTGGAGCAGCACCCAGCCGCGGGCGTCCACGAGGACGATGCTGGAGAAGCGCTGCATCCCCGTGAGGCTAGCGGCCTGCCCCGACCGGCCGCTCCCGGGCATCATGGACGGGTGCCGGTGTGCCGCACCGGTGGGGAGGTGTGGGCATGGGAGACCGGAGCGGACGACCGGCCCGGGTGCCGCCGCGCTGGTTCGTGACCAGCTTCTGGAAGGCGCACCGGGTGTTCTTCCGCGCGACCCGCGGGCGCGGCCTGTGGACCCCGCAGAGCCGGCTGCGCTGGGGCGCGCTGCGGCTGGTCACCACCGGGCGGCGGTCGGGGCAGGAGCGGGCGGTCATCGTCGGCTACCTCGAGGACGGCCCGGATCTGGTGGTGCTGGCGATGAACGGCTGGGGCGAGGGCGAGCCGGCCTGGTGGCTGAACCTGCAGGCCCACCCGGAGGCCACGGTGCAGCTCAAGGGACAGCCGCCGCGGGCCGTGACGTCGCGCGCCGCCGAGGGGACCGAACGGGACCGGCTGTGGGCCCGGTGGGGCGCGGTCGACAAGAACCTCGACGGGTACGCCGCGCTCCGGTCGACGCCGACCGCGGTGGTCGTCTTCTCCCCGGTGGGCGCCTGAGCCCGGCCGTTGGTGCCGGCGGACGTCAGTCCTTCAGCGCCAGGGACTGGGAGAGCGGCACCATGTCGAGCAACGTCCACCTGCTGGTGCGTCGGAAGGCGCGATCCATCACGGCCACGGTGAGGGCGACCGTGCCGCAACAGGGCCGTCAGAGCCGGGCCACGTAGCGACGCCCGCGCAGCGCCTCCTCGACCAGCCCGGCCGCGCGGCGTACGGCGAGCAGCCGGGCCGACTCGGCGTGCCAGGTCTGCACCGCGGCCTCGACCACGTCCACGTCGGCGACGTCGCGCAGCTCGGAGCGGGCCTGGCTCAGCCCCCGCTCGCACGACTGCTGGCAGGCCTCCACGTGCAGCACCGCGAACCGGGCCAGCACCACCACGTGGCGGCGCAGCGCGGGATAGGAGCGGTACTCGGGCGGGCAGATGTCGAGCAGCCAGTTGACCGCGGTGCGCTCCCAGTCGGGGGCGTCGGGGGGCCGGACCTGTGCGGGCCAGCCGGGCGGGGCGACGAGCATGCCACCAGTCTATCGAACACCTGTTCGAACTGTCAGGAGCTTCGCCCGAACCGCCCCTCGAGCTCCGCGAGTCGCGGGTCCCGCAGCCCGGTCGAGTCGTGCACCCACCACACGTCGCGGTAGACCAGTCGCCCCGTCATCCACTCCTCGTGGGTGTCGAGGACCACCACCTGGAAGGCGGCGTCCGGGGTGCGCGCCGACGCGGGAGCGAACCCGAGGTCACTGGCCTTCCGGAAGCCCCGGGCTCCGTAGTAGTGCGGCGCACCCTCGAGGAAGATCGCCGGTACGCCGAGCCCCCGGGCCGCCTCGACAGCGGCCGCAACCAGCGCTGTGCCGATGCCGCCGCGCTGGGCCTCCGGACGGACGCTGAGCGGACCCAGGACCGCCACGTCGACCAGCGCCGGCCGGGCGTCGACCCAGGCGTGGCTCACCCCGACATGGCCGACCACGGCGCCGTCGCCGTCGGCGACCAGGCTGGCCCGCACGTGACCGGCCGCCTCGACCGCGTCCCAGAGGTCGGCCACCTGGGTGCCGTGCTCCGCGGTCTCGGCGCCGAACGCGGCCGCGACCGCGCGGCGTACGGCGGCGGCGTCCTCGGGGCGGGCGACGCGGATCTCCATGGCGCCACCCTCACAGAGCGGCGCGGACGCGGCCACCGGGTTTCGGCCCGCTACGGTGACCGGCATGGATCCGCTGGACTCACTGGCCGGCCGACTCGGGGTTCCACGCTCCCGTCTGTCCGGCCTGGACGCCTGCTCCCCCGCCGACCTGGGCACGCTCGACGACCTGGTCGCGACCACGTTCGCCGCCGAGGACACCGCCGTCGCCGACGGCCTCGACGGCACGGTCAGGGCCCTGCCCCGCCCGCTTCGTGGCCGGGCCCGGGCGCTGATCTTTCCGGAGGACGCGTCGTGACCGGCCCGTCCGTACGCGCCGAGGTGGGCCGGCTGGCAGCGGAGCTCGACGTCGACCCCGGGGAGCTGGCGTTCCTGCACGACGTGCCGCCGACCGCGATCCGCGACCTGCGGGCCGACCTCGCCGAGGCGCTGCACACGCGGCACGAGGCGAAGTTCCGGCGCCTGGCGAGGCTGAGCCACCTCGCGCCGGCCCCGATCACCGCCAAGGTGGCCGAGGTCGCGTTCAGCCCGCTGCTCGGGGCTCGGGTCGCCGCGGTCATGGAGCCCGAGCAGGCGATCCGCCTCGCCGCCCGGCTCAGCCCGGGCTTCCTCACCGACGTGAGCACCCGCCTCGACCCGGTCCGGGCCGAGCCGATCATCCGCGGCCTGCCGGTGCGGACGGTCGTGGACGTGGGGCGGCGGCTGCTGGAGCGCGAGGAGTACCTCCCGCTGGGGCGGTTCGTCTCGGTCGTCGACACCGACGTCGCGCTCGAGGTGGTCGAGGTGGCGTCCGCGGAGCAGATGCTCGCCGTGGCCCTGTGGACCGAGGAGGTCGCCGCGCTCGACGCCGTCATGCAGCGGCTCCCGGACGCGCGGCTCGCCGACGTGCTGGCGGTGGGCCTGGCTGCCGACGCCCGGGAGTCGGCGTACGACGACCTGGCAGCCGTGCTGGCCGCGGCCGGCGACGCCACCCGCGCGCGGCTGCTCGACCTGGCCGCCGGCCTCGACGGCGCCGACGCGACCCCACTGACCGAGCGGCTGCCCTGACTCTCGGTCAGCCGTCCTCGGACTCGAGCCGTTCGCCGCCACCCTCGCAGGAGGCGAACGGCTCCGGCGAGGTGCCGCCGTCGCCGTACGTCGCCACGAACTCGTCGAGCCGCTGGTCGTCGGCTCCGGCCAGGCGGAGCTGGGTGTTCCAGACGGTGACGACGACCGGCGCGGACTGGTCGGCGTACGGCGAGAGCACACCCTTGGCCGGGAGAACGTCCGCGAGCGCCCGGAGGTCCGCGGCCGGCAGACCCGGGCGATAGGTGATCCAGACGGTGCCGTGCTCGAGCGAGTGCACCATGTTCTCCTCGCGCACCGGCTCGTCGTACCGACCGCACTGGAGCCACTCGTTCGCGTGGTCCCCGCCGACCGGCGGCGCCTGGGTGTAGGAGACCTGGTCCTCGGTGTGCACGACCTCGCCGACGTCGTACTGCCGGACCTGGTCGAGCCCGCTGGTCGGGTCGGGCTCCTCGGTCCCGGCGGCGCTCCCCGACGCGTCACCGCCCTGCGCGGAGGTCGCCGGGTCCTCGTCGTCGTCCCCGAGCCGCGGGACGGCCAGCGCGAGCGCGACGACCGCGACCGCGGCCAGCACCGCCAGCAGCAGCCCGAGCCGCTGCCGGCTCATGCCTCGGCCGCCAGCGTCTCCTCGATCCGCTGCACCTTCGCGGTCAGCTGCCCGTCGTACCCGGGCCGGATGTCGGCCTTCAGCACCAGCCCCACCCGCGGGGAGGCCTCGGCGACCACGTCGACGGCGCGCTTGACCACCGCCATCACCTCGTCCCACTCCCCCTCGATGTTGGTGAACATCGCGTTGGTCTCGTTGGGGAGTCCCGACTCGCGGACCACGCGCACAGCGGCGGCCACCGCCTCGGTCACCGACCCGGTGTCGTCGCCGGCCATGGGCGAGATGCTGAACGCCACGATCATGGGAGCGACCCTATCCAGCCCCGAAGCACCGAGCGGCCAGGTCTTGCGGACTCAGCCGGCGAGGAAGGAGAACCGCACCTCGCGATCGGGGTTGTCGACGTTGAGGTCCACGAGGCAGATGCTCTGCCAGGTGCCGAGGGCGAGGCGGCCGTCGAGCACCGGGATCGAGGCGTACGGCGGCACGAGGGCGGGCATCACGTGCGCACGTCCGTGGCCGGGGCTGCCGTGCCGGTGCCGCCACCGGTCGTCGGCGGGCAGCAGGTCGTCGAGCGCCGCCAGCAGGTCGTCGTCGCTTCCGGCGCCGGTCTCGAGAATCGCGAGACCGGCAGTGGCGTGCGGGACGAACACGTGCAGCAGCCCGTCGACCTCGTCGGCCACGAAGGTCGCGCAGTCGCGGGTGAGGTCGAGCACCGTGTCGCGGTCGCCGGTCCGGTAGCTCCTGGTCTCGCTGCGCATGCCGCCCAGCCTGTCACGTCCCGTCGCGATCCACCCCGTCGCGATCCACCCCGTCGCGATCCACCCCGTCACGGACCACACCGGCGAGCAGCAGCACGGAGAGCGTCGCCAGCCACGCAGTGCCGTAGACCAGGCTGGTGAGCACGTCGGTCAGGTGGTGCGCGCCCTGGTAGAGCCGGGCCAGCAGCACCAGCGGCGGGAGCAGGAGCAGCGGCGCCACCCAGGGGCGGGCGTGCCGGGCGTACACCCACGCGAGCACCACGATCCCGCCGTACACCGCGGTCGCCGTGCCCACGTGTCCCGACGGGAAGCTGTGGTCGGGCACCAGCCCGCCGTCGAGGATCCGCACCGGCGGTCTGTCGCGCGGGTCGACCCGCGTCACCACCGAGTACAGCGCGCCCATCCCGGCGGCGAGCAGCCCGAAGAACACGACCGGCCGCCAGGTCCGCCGCCACACCGCGATCCCCGCCACCACGACCGCGCCCAGCGCGAATGCCGGGACGGTGTCGCCGAGCAAGGTGCCGACGTCTGCCGGGCCGTCGAGGGCGGAGGTCCGGTGCCGGGCGAACCAGCGCGAGATGTCGTTGTCCCACGGGTCCACCGACGCCTGCCACGCATGGGTGATCGCCCAGCCGAGCGCGGCGACCAGCGCCAGCAGGCCGGCCCACACCAGGACCAGCAGTACGGCGGTGCGCGCGACGCCCCGGCGCGAGGGCGCGGCCTCGTGGCGGGACCCGAGAGGGTCGACAGGGTCGACGGAGTCGACGGAGGAGGGCTGCATCCCGCCCATGTACCCGTTCCGTCGCCTCGCTAGTGTCGGAGAAATGGTGAACGTCGGCGGGCCCGGGGTGATGCTGCTCGGTGCCGTGGTGGCCGGCCTGGCCTGCGTGCTGCTCGGGTTCCTGCTGCGCGCGGCGGGGGTGGCCACCCCGTGGGTGCTGGCCGCGCTCACCTGGTCGCTGGTGGTGATCGGCCTGGTCACGCTCGTTCCGGCGCACGGCGCGCCCGGCTGGATCGCGGCCGAGGAGGCGCAGACCGCGTGCTCGTGGGACTACGGCGGTCCCGCGCCGGAAGGGTTCTGGATCTTCAGCGGCGGCCAGCGGATGCTCAACACCGCGCTCTTCGTGCCGGCCGGCTTCCTGCTGGCGATCGCGACAGTGCGCCGCGGCCGGGCATGGCTGGCTCTCCCCGGCCTGGCGCTCCTGGTCGGCTACTCGGCCCTGATCGAGCGCATCCAGCTCGAGCTGACCCGGCTGGACCGGGCGTGCGACGTGACCGATGTGGTCGACAACGCGACCGGCGCGCTGATCGGGTTCGGGGCCGGGGTCCTGGTGGCCGCGGTGCTCGGCCTGGGGGCCCGGGTCACCCGCCGCTGAGCCGGACGCCGGAGCCACGGCCTCCTACGAGCCGCCGCCCGGCCCGCCGCGGATGATCCTGCCGGCGTCCGGACCCTTCCTGCGCTGCTCGTCCTGGTGCGAGTCGAGCCACTCGTCGTGGTCCGCGTCCTTCACCAGCGCACGCAGGTGCCAGATCGTCCGGACCGGCCAGAGCAGGACGGCCTTCACCTTGTCCACGACAGCTCCTCCTCCATCCCTCCACATCGAGTATCCGCGCGAGGGGTCGCGGTCCGCAAAGGACGTCTGAACCGTTCCCGACCTGCTGGCGGGGTCGGTTGCCGACCCAGCTGCCGACCCTGCTGCGGACACCGCTGCGGACACCGCTGCGGGGACGCCGACGGCCCGCCGTCCGGGGTGGACGACGGGCCGTCGGGTGCGAGCGGGCGGTCAGCCCTTGAGCAGGCCGCGCAGGACGTACTGCATGATCCCGCCGTTGCGGTAGTAGCTGGCCTCGCCCGGGGTGTCGATCCGGACGGTGGCGTCGAACTCCTTGTCGCCGGCCTTCACCTTGACCGTCTTGGGGGTGTGCCCCTCGTTCAGCTCGGTGACGCCGGTGATCGAGAAGGTCTCCTCGCCGGTCAGGCCCAGCGACCCAGCGGTCTCGCCCTGGGGGAACTGCAGCGGCAGCACGCCCATGCCGATCAGGTTCGACCGGTGGATCCGCTCGTAGGACTCCGCGATCACGGCCTTCACGCCGAGCAGCGCGGTGCCCTTGGCCGCCCAGTCACGCGACGAGCCTGAGCCGTACTCCTTGCCGGCGAGCACCACCAGCGGGGTGCCGTCGGCGAGGTAGTTCTCGGAGGCCTCGAACACCGTGGTGACCTCGCCGTCCCGGGTGAAGTCGCGGGTGACGCCCCCCTCGGTGCCCGGCGCGAGCTGGTTGCGCAGCCGGATGTTGGCGAACGTGCCCCGGATCATCACCTCGTGGTTGCCACGGCGCGAACCGTAGGAGTTGAAGTCCCGCTGCTCCACGCCGTGCTCGGCGAGGTACTTCCCGGCCGGGCTGTCCTTCTTGATCGCGCCCGCCGGCGAGATGTGGTCGGTGGTGACCGAGTCGCCGAGCTTCAGCAGCACCCGCGCGCCCTCGATGTCCGTGACCGGCTCCGGGTCGTCGGGCATGCCGTCGAAGTACGGCGCGCGGCGGACGTACGTCGAGTCGACGTCCCAGGCGAAGGTGTCGCCCTTGGGGGTCGGCAGCGTCTGCCAGCGCTCGTCGCCCTGGAAGACGTCGGTGTAGGACGAGCCGAACATGTCGGAGTTGATCGCCTCGGCGATGGTCGCCTCGACCTCAGCCGGCGAGGGCCAGATGTCCTTGAGGAACACGTCGTTGCCGTCGGTGTCCTTGCCCAGCGGGTCGTTGAACAGGTCGACCTTCATCGAGCCGGCCAGCGCGTAGGCGACGACCAGCGGCGGCGAGGCCAGGTAGTTCATCTTCACGTCGGGGTTGATCCGGCCCTCGAAGTTGCGGTTGCCGGAGAGCACCGAGGTGACCGCCAGGTCGGCCTCGTTGACGGCCGCGGACACCTCGGGGATGAGCGGGCCGGAGTTGCCGATGCAGGTGGTGCAGCCGTAGCCGACGAGGTTGAACCCGAGCTTGTCGAGGTACGGCGTGAGGCCGGCGCGCTCGTAGTAGTCGGAGACCACCTTGGAGCCGGGCGCGAGCGTGGTCTTGACCCACGGCTTGCGGGCCAGTCCCTTGTCGACGGCGTTCTTGGCCAGCAGCGCCGCGCCGATCATCACGCTCGGGTTGGAGGTGTTCGTGCACGAGGTGATGGCGGCGATGGTCACCGCACCGTGCCCGATCTCGAGCTCCTGGCCGTCGAGCGACAAGGTCGCGGTGGCGTCCTTGTCGTCGGTGTAGTCGGCCAGCGCCTTGTCGAACTCGGTGGCGGCCTTGCTGACCTCCACCCGGTCCTGCGGGCGCTTCGGGCCGGCCAGCGACGGGACGACGGTGGCCAGGTCGAGCTCGAGCTTCTCGGAGTAACGGGGCTCGGCGTCCGGGTCGTGCCAGAGGCCCTGCTCCTTCGCGTACGCCTCGACCAACGCGAGCTGCTCGGCCGGGCGACCGGTGAGCTCGAGGTACTTCGTGGTCTCCTCGTCGATCGGGAAGACCGCGATCGTCGAGCCGAACTCCGGGCTCATGTTGCCGATGGTGGCCCGGTTGGCCAGCGGCAGCGCGGAGACGCCGGGGCCGTAGAACTCGACGAACTTGCCGACCACGCCGTGCTTGCGCAGCATCTCGGTGATCGTGAGCACGAGGTCGGTGGCGGTCGAGCCCTCGGGCAGGTCGCCGGAGAGCTTGAAGCCGACCACGCGCGGGATCAGCATCGACACCGGCTGGCCGAGCATCGCGGCCTCGGCCTCGATGCCGCCGACGCCCCAGCCGACCACGCCGATGCCGTTGACCATCGTCGTGTGCGAGTCGGTGCCGACGCAGGTGTCGGGGTAGGCCAGCAGCTCGCCGTCCACCTCACGGGTGAAGATCGTGCGGGCCAGGTGCTCGATGTTCACCTGGTGCACGATGCCGGTGCCGGGCGGGACGACCTTGAAGTCGTCGAAGGCGCCCTGGCCCCAGCGCAGGAACTGGTAGCGCTCGCGGTTGCGCTCGTACTCGATCTCGACGTTCTTCTCGAACGCCTCCGGGGTGCCGAACACGTCGGCGATGACGGAGTGGTCGATGACCATCTCGGCCGGCGCCAGCGGGTTGATCTTCGACGGGTCGCCGCCGAGCTCCTCCATCGCCTCGCGCATGGTGGCGAGGTCGACGACGCAGGGGACGCCGGTGAAGTCCTGCATGATCACGCGCGCCGGCGTGAACTGGATCTCCTTGTCGGGCTCGGCGTCGGCGTCCCAGCCGGCGAGCGCCTTGATGTCGTCGGCGGTGATGTCCGCGCCGTCCTCGGTGCGCAGCAGGTTCTCGAGGAGCACCTTCAGGCTGTACGGCAGCGACGCGACGTCCAGCCCCTCCCCCGTCACCGCGTCGAGGCGGAAGATCTCGTAGGACTTCCCGTCCACGTCCAAGGTGCTCTTCGCACCGAAGCTGTCCTGACTGGCCATCAGCCGCATCTCCTCGAGGGTCGGGTACGTCGCCCATCTTGCCGTCGTGTCCGCGGGCGGGAAAGGCGCGGTCCGCGGTCGCGGCAGTGCGGGCATATCTCTTGATATCAAGATACACGATGTCGACGTACTTCGGGAGCGACACCCCCGCGGCGTCGCTGGCGATCGGGTGGTTTCGAGACGCTCGCTC
The DNA here is from genome assembly GCF_004519545.1 of Nocardioides guangzhouensis. GTDB lineage: Bacteria > Actinomycetota > Actinomycetes > Propionibacteriales > Nocardioidaceae > Nocardioides > Nocardioides guangzhouensis. The sequence goes on along the minus strand of NZ_SDKM01000008.1, from coordinate 38,749 downwards.
CTCAACCACCCGGACCGGTCAGGCGGGCTCGACCAGGGCGACGCACTCGACGTGGTGCGTCATCGGGAACAGGTCGAAGGCCCGCAGCGAGATGAGCCGGTAGCCGAGCTCGGCGAAGGTGGCGAGGTCGCGGGCGAGCGCGGCCGGGTCGCAGGCGACGTACGCGACGGCGCGCGGGCGGCGGTCCACGACCTGCTGGACGACCGTGCGCCGGGCTCCTTCGCGGGGCGGGTCGAGGACGACCAGGTCGAACGGCTCGTCGTACGACGACGCGAGGACGCGGTCGACGCTGCCCACGGCCACCTCGGCGTGCGGCAGGTCGGAGAGGTTCTCGCGGGCGTGCCGGCAGGCCGTCTTGTCGCCCTCGACCGCGACCACCCGGCCGGAGTCCCCGACCCGGTCCCCGAGGAACCCGGCGAACAGGCCGACGGCGGCGTAGAGGTCCAGCACCCGCTCGCCGGGCCGCGGCGCGAGCTGGTCGAGCACCGTGGCAACCAGCGTCGAGGGCGCCCCCGGGTGCACCTGCCAGAACCCGTTGGCCGAGACCCGGTAGCGCCGATCGAGCACCTGCTCGGTCCGCACGCCCGGTGCCGGCAGCTCGACGGCGTCCGGGTGCGCGATCAGGCACCGGTCGATCGCCACCACCTCGCGGGAGCGGTGCTTGCGCATCCCCCGGAGGCCGTCGCGGGTGGCGGCGTACTCCATCCGGGTGCGCCAGCCCAGGCCGTCCGTGTCGCCGGGCACCGGCTCCACCTCGACGTCGACCTCCAGGCGCGCGAGGCGGGCCAGCTGCTCGCGGACCACGGCCGCCTTCAGCTCCCGCTGGGTCGGCAGCGCGACGTGCTGGAAGTCGCAGCCGCCGCAGAGCCCGGGGCCGGCGTACGGGCACGGCGGCGGCACCCGGTCGGGGCTCGCGGAGTGCACGGCGACCGCGTCACCGCGCCAGAACCGGTCGCCCTCGGTGCCCTCGGTGATCTCGACGAGGACCTCCTCGCCGGGCAGGGCGTGCCGGACGAACACCACCCGGTCGCCCGCCTCGGAGACCCGGGCGACGCAGTGGCCGCCGTGGGCGACGGGCCCGACCGTCACGGTGAAGCGGTGGCCGACCACCGACTCGCCGCGGGGCTGGCGCTGGCGCGGGTTGCGGGCCATCGGGTCAGTCGAGGTCGCGGTGGTCGCGGTCGCGGATGGCCGTGGCACTGCGTGAGGCGCCCCTCCGGACGTCGCCCGCCCGCGAGCGCAGGTCCTCGCGCGCCTCCCGCTTGAGCGCAGCCTGGGACGAGCGCAGCTGGTAGGGCACGGAGGTGACCATCACGCCCGGGGTGAACAGCAGCCGCCCCTTGAGCCGCAGCGCGGTCTGGTTGTGCAGGAGCTGCTCCCACCAGCGGCCCACGACGTACTCCGGGATGTAGACCGCGACCACGCCGCGCGGGTTGGCCCGGCGGATCTCGGCGGCGTACTGGACGATCGGCTTGATGATCTCGCGGTACGGCGAGTGCAGGACCTTGAGCGGCACGTCGATGCCGCGCTCGTCCCACTCGGCGAGCAACCGGCTGGTGGCCTCCTGGTCGATCCCGACGTAGACCGCCTCGAGCACGTTGGGCCGGGTGGCCTTCGCGAACGCCAGCGCCCGCAGCGTCGGCTTGTGCAGCTTGGAGGCGAGCACGATCGCGTGCACGCGAGTCGGCAGCACCTTGTCCTGGTCGTCGGCGGCGAGCTCGTCCTCGACGAGGTCGTAGTGCTTGCGGATGCCCTTCATGATCGCGAAGAACACCACCATGGCGAGGATCGTGATCCAGGCCCCGGCCAGGAACTTCGTGACGAGCACGATCGCGAGGACCACCGCTGTCATCGCCAGGCCGAACGTGTTGATCATCCGCGACCGCTGCATGCGCCGCCGCACCTGCGGGTCGGTCTCGGTGACGAGGTGGCGGGTCCAGTGCCGGATCATCCCGAGCTGGCTGAGGTTGAACGACACGAAGACGCCGACGATGTAGAGCTGGATCAGCCGGGTGGTCTCGGCGTCGAAGATCTGGATCAGGATGATCGCCATGACCGCCAGGAACACGATGCCGTTGCTGTAGGCGAGCCGGTCGCCGCGCGAGCCCAGCGCCCGCGGCGCGAAGCCGTCCTTGGCCAGGATCGACCCGAGCACCGGGAACCCGTTGAACGCGGTGTTCGCGGCCAGCACCAGGATCACGCCGGTCACGGTGACCACGAAGTAGAAGCCGGGCGGGAACTGGTCGAACACGCCGTTGGCGATCTGCGAGATCACCGGGTGCTGCTCGTAGTCGTTGGGGAGCGGGCCGCCGTTGGCCTGGGTCAGGCGGTCGAGGTGGTGCGGGTCGACGTAGCGGATGCTCATCTGGTTGGCGAGCACGATGACGCTCATCATCATCGAGATCGCGATCAGGCCCAGCAGCAGCAAGGTGGTGGCGGCGTTCCGCGACTTCGGCTTGCGGAACGCCGGCACGCCGTTGGAGATCGCCTCGACACCGGTCAGCGCGGCACAGCCGGACGAGAACGCCCGCGCCAGCAGGAACAGCAGGGCGACCTGGCTCAGGGGCTCCTCCCAGCCGGGGGCCGGGACGATGTCCAGCACCGCGCTCTCGGCGTCGGGGAGGTCACCCGCGGCCAGACGGACCAGGCCGTAGGCGCACATGCCGAGGATCGCGATCATGAAGAGGTACGTCGGGACCGCGAAGAAGCTGCCCGACTCCCGCACACCACGCAGGTTGGCCGCGGTCAGCAGGATCACCGCGGCGGTGGCCACGGTCGCCTCGTGCCCGATCAGGGAAGGGATGGCCCCGGCGGCGTACTGGGCGGCGGACGAGATCGACACCGCCACCGTCAGCACGTAGTCGACCAGCAGCGCGCTCGCCACGGTGACCCCGGCGTTCCGGCCCAGGTTGACGGTCGCGACCTCGTAGTCCCCGCCGCCGCTGGGGTAGGCGTGCACGGTCTGGCGGTAGGACGCGACCACCGTCAACATCACGAGGGCGACGGCCAGGCCGATCTTCCAGGACCACACGTAGGCCGAGGCCCCGGCCACCCCGAGCATGATGAAGATCTCGTCCGGGGCGTAGGCGACGGACGACAGGGCGTCGGAGGCGAAGACGGGTAGCGCGATGCGCTTCGACAGCAGGGTCTCGCCCAGCTGTGAGGAACGGAGCTTGCGCCCGAGCAGGATCCGTTTCGATACGTCGCCGACACCCACGACGAGCAGGCTAGTCCACGAACCGGCCGCGTGACGCTGCGGTAGCGTCTGCGCTGTGCATGTCGTGATCATGGGCTGTGGCCGCGTTGGTTCCACGCTCGCCCGCAGCCTCGAGGACCGCAACCACACCGTGGCCGTGATCGACAACAACCCGGACGCCTTCCGGCGGCTCGGCCCGTCGTTCAACGGTGACAAGGTGACCGGGTACGGCTTCGACCAGGCGGTGCTGACCAAGGCCGGCATCCAGCGTGCGGACGCGTTCGCGGCGGTCTCCAGCGGCGACAACTCCAACATCATCGCGGCGCGGGTCGCCCGCGAGACGTTCGGCATCCAGCAGGTCGTCGCCCGGATCTACGACCCCGGCCGCGCCGAGGTCTACCAGCGGCTCGGGATCACCACCGTCGCGACCGTGAAGTGGACCGCCGACCAGGTGCTGCGCCGGATCCTGCCGGCCGGCGCCGAGCCGGACTTCCGCGACCCGTCCGGCACGATCCGGGTCGACCAGGTGCCGGTTCCCGACGTGTGGGTCGGTCACCGCACCATCGACCTCCAGATCGAGACGAAGAGCCGGATCGCCTGGATCGACCGGCTCGGTGAGGGCATGCTGCCCACCCGCGAGACCGTCATCCAGGAGGGCGACCTGCTGCACCTCGTGATGCGCGAGGAGAACGCCGGCCACGCCTACGCCGTGATCGAGAAGGGTCCGGAGGACCACGCATGAGACACACCCCAAGCCGACACTCGCTGCGCTCGCCTCACCCCGGGGGCGCCACGTGAGAGTCGCCATCGCCGGGGCCGGCGCCGTGGGCCGGTCGATTGCCCGGGAGCTCATCGACAACGGCCACGAGGTCCTGCTCATCGACAAGGACGCCGAGTCGATCAAGCCCGAGCGGGTGCCCAACGCCGAGTGGCTGCTGGCCGACTCCTGCGAGCTGTCCTCCCTCGAGGAGGCCCGGCTCCAGCACTGCGACGTGGTCATCGCCGCGACCGGCGACGACAAGGCCAACCTGGTCACCTCGCTGCTGGCCAAGACCGAGTTCGGCGTGCCCCGCACCGTGGGCCGGGTCAACCACCCCAACAACGAGTGGCTGTTCACCGAGGCCTGGGGCGTCGACGTCAACGTGTCGACCCCGCGGATCATGTCCGCGCTGGTCGAGGAGGCGGTCACGGTCGGCGACCTGGTCCGGCTGTTCACCTTCCGGCAGGGCAACGCCAACCTGGTCGAGATGACCCTCCCCGACGACTCGCCGTACGTCGGCAAGCCGACCGGGCTGGTCCCCTGGCCGGAGAACTGCGCGCTCGTGACGATCCTCCGCGACGGCCAGGTCTACGTGCCCGACGCCGAGCAGCCGATCGAGGCCGGCGACGAGCTGCTGTTCGTGGTCTCCGCGGACATCGAGGAGGAGCTCGAGCGGATGCTCGCGCCCACCGCGCACCCCGGCCACGCGTAGCCGGCTCAGGCTTCCTCGGCGAGCCCCCGGTCGGTCCGGGTGGGCTCCTGCTCCCCGGCCGGGCCGGACTCGCTCACCGGCGTCGCGTCGCGCGCCAGCAGCCAGACCATGAACGCCAGGCTGGCCAGCTGGAGCGGCCAGCCCATCGCCAGCTTGGCGACACCGAGGGCGGCGACGGCCGCGTCCGGGTCCATCGCCTTCTGGCGGCCGGCGACGTAGATCGGCACCTGCACCATCACCCGCAGCAGGCACGGGATGACCAGGCACCAGGTGAGGCGCTGGCAGAGCTTCACGATCTGCCGGTCCTTGTGCCAGGCGGTGGGGTCGCCCATGACGCTGCCGACCATGAAGCCGACCAGCGGCCAGCGCACGAGGTTGGACAGCCCCAGCACCACGGCGTACCCCGCGTTGTAGAGCAGGCCGGGCAGGAAGTACGCGAGCGCCTGGTCGTTGGCGTCGCCGCCGGCCCGCGCGGCGCGGAGCGCGAACAGCGCGCCGATCGCGATGCCGACCAGGGCGTTGACCACGAACTGCACCGACGAGCGCTGCACGATCCGCAGCACCAGCGCGATCAGGGCGGCGCCCACGCTGACGTAGAGCGCGGTGCGCAGGTCCTTGGTGGTCAGGAAGGTGACCGTGAACATGATCGTGGGCACCGCGGCCTCGAGCATGCCGCGGCGACCGCCGAGGGCGATGGAGAGCTGCTTGCGGACGACGGCCTCGACGGTGGCGGTGGTCGGGGTCGTGGACGTCACGACGCGTGCTTCAGCTCGTAGCGCGGGTTGAACATCACCCGGTGCTTGTCGTGCACGCCGATCCGGCCCTCTACCGCGATCGAGCGGCCCGGGGAGATCCCCGTGATCCGCCGACGCCCGAGCCAGACCAGCAGGATCACGCCGGAGCCGTCGAACAGCTCGGCCTCGAGCGCCGGCACCCCACCACGTGGGCGCAGCGTCACCGTGCGCAGCGTGCCCTGGAGGTGCACGCGCTCGCGGTCCGGCGCCTCCGCGATCGGGGTGGCCCCGATGTCGGCGTACGTCTTGCGCAGGTCACGGGCGTGCTGGTCCTCCGCGTTGGCCCACTTGCTGATGCTCCTGCGCAAGCGGCTCGTGACCTCTCCCATGCCGCAAATCCTAGAAGGTCTCTCCTCAGGAGACGCGGCGGGCGTTGGCGGGGAGCACGATCGGCAGCGGGTCGCCGGGGGGCATCGCCGCCTCGCCCCGGCGTACGACGACCTGGGCGACGACCTGCTCGAAGTCCGCGGCGTTGTCGGGGTCGACCGCCGGGCGCCCGAGATAGGTGGCCCGGAGGAACCAGCGGGCACCGTTGATGCCGACGATCCGGGTCTGCTGGTGGCCGGATCGGCCGTCGGCGGTGCGGACCTGCTGCTGGCACTCCAGCTCGGTGCCCCAGCGGCCCTCGCGCTCGGTGGCGATGCCGCCGCCCCGGGAGGTCTCGGACGCGATCTGGCGGCGGACGTCGCTCCAGAGGTCGCCATGGCGGGGCGCGGCGAACGCCCGCAGCTCCACCGCACCGTCCGGACCGGCCACGAGCACGCTCTGCACCTCCTGGCTGGCCTCGTCGACCTGGAGGCGCAGCTCGAGCCCCTCGGTCGGCGCGACCAGGAAGCCGCCCAGGTCGACCCGCTGGACACCGTCGTTCTCGACGTCGACCTCGGCGATGTCGTAGGGACCCTCGGCGGCGGCCTCGACGGACTCTGTGGACTCCTCGACGCCGGTCTCGGTCTCCGGGGCGTCGACCTCGCTGGTCGTGTCGGCGGCGGCCTCCTCGGCCTGCTCCGCCCTGGACCTGCGTCCGAACTTCACGTTGCACTCCTCTGGGTCTCGACACCTGCGAAACCACCCGTAGAACCGTAGCCCCCGGCCCCGCGGACCGACGCGTCGAGGCTGTCGACCTCGAGGAACTGCGCCTGCTCCACGCGCTGCACCACCAGCTGCGCGACCCGGTCGCCGCGGTGCAGCACCACCGGCTCGCGCGGGTCGAGGTTGACCAGGCACACCTTGATCTCGCCCCGGTAGCCCGCGTCCACGGTGCCCGGCGCGTTGACGATCGACAGGCCGTGCCGCGCGGCCAGCCCGGAGCGCGGGTGCACCAGCCCGACGTACCCCTCGGGCAGCGCGACCGCGATCCCGGTCGGCACCAGCGTCCGCTCCCCCGGCGCGAGCGTCACGTCGACGGTCGTCATCAGGTCGGCGCCGGCATCGCCGGGGTGGGCGTACGACGGCACCGGGAGGTCGCGGTCGAGCCGGAGCAGGGCGACAGGCACCTGGGGGGTGGGCATGCGCCGACCCTACCGCCGGGCACCCGGGGCACGGGTGACAGGCTTGCCCCCGTGGAGTACGCCGAGCGACTGTCCGTCCCCCTGCGCTGGTGGGTGCAGGGGACGATGCTCATCGCGTCGCTCTGGCTGGCCGTCGCGGTCGCGATGCCGGTGCTCCCGGCGACCCTGATCACCCTGGTGGCCGGGGGGCTGATGGCCGGCTGCTTCCTGGCGTACGGCGCGGCGCCTGTCGCGGTCGGGGACGGCCACTTCCGGGCCGGCCGGGCCCGGATCCCGCTGCACCACCTCGGCACCGCGGAGGCCCTCGACGCCGAGGCCACCCACCGCACGGCAGGTGTCGACGCGGACGCCCGGGCCTACCTGCTGCTGCGCCCCTACCTGAAGCGGGCGGTGCGGGTGGAGATCACCGACCCGGCCGACCCGGCGCCGTACTGGCTGGTGTCGACACGGCATGCCGAGGCCCTGGTCCGGGCACTGTCCGACCGGGCGGCCGGCGCCCGTGAGACCGGCAGCACGCTGCCCTAGGCTGGCTCCGACACCACCTCAGGAGGAACAGATGGCATCCGGCTCCAAGGTCTGGACCGTCTTCTCGCTCGGCGCCGCGCTGGGTGCGGCCGCGGTCGCGAAGAAGGGCCTCGACAGCACCTGGCGCGCGACCACCGGCAAGAACCCGCCCGCGAACCCGGCCGACCCCGACGTCGACATCTGGGAGGCCGTCGCCTGGGCCGCCATCAGCGGCACCCTGGTCGGGATCGCCCGGATGCTGGCCACCCGCAAGGCGGCGAACTACTACACCCGCTCGACCGGGCACCTGCCCCCGGAGCTCCAGAAGGACGACCAGGACGCCGACCGGGCGCCGGCGCCCACCAGCTGACCCGGGACACCAGCGCGGGCCTCGGGTCCGACATGCAGGAAGGGCCGCTCCCCGGAAGATTTCCGGGAGGCGGCCCTTCTTCGTCTCTACAAGCCCTCAGGCGCAGTCCTTGCAGATGAGGTTCTTCTCGTCCGCAAGCTGGCTCCGGTGATGCACCAGGAAGCAGCTCATGCAGGTGAACTCGTCCTCCTGACGCGGCTTGACCTCCACCGCGAGCTCCTCGTGGGAGAGGTCGGCACCGGGCAGCTCGAAGGACTCGGCGGCCTCCGCCTCGTCCTCGTCGACCTTGCCGGAGTTCTTGTCGTGACGCCGCGCCTTGAGCTCTTCGATGCTCTCTTCGCTCTGGTCCTCTTCGGTCTTGCGAGGTGCGTCGTAATCGGTCGCCATCCAGCTCTCCAGTCGATCAACTTCGGGTCACGTCGTTGCGTGCGGCTCGCCACGTCCGGCGCCAGATTGTGCACCAGATTGGATCGTTCCGCACGCGCATTCCACACGACGTGTCGCGCCCAACAGCAAGCGGGGTCCTGCTATTCCCGGATCAGGCCGCCAGGAACCCGCAATCGGCCACCAGTGTCCGGAAATCGGCGAAACCGTGGGCCGGGGCGCAGATCAGGGCGTCGTTCCCGCCGACGCCGGTGGTGAGCTCGACCACGGCACCGGCCTCGCGGGCGATGAGGTCGCCGGCGGCGTGGTCCCAGTCGGAGATGCCCTCCTCGACGTAGGCGTCGGCAGAGCCCTCCGCAACCCGGCACAGGTCCAGCGCGCAGGAGCCCAGCCGGCGGATGTCGCGGACCTGCGGCAGCATCCGGCCGACCGCGGCGGCCTGGATCCGACGCAGCTCGGCGGAGTAGTTGAACCCGGTCAGCACCAGGCGCTCGGCCATCGGCGCCGGGGCGCGGACCCCGAGCCGCACGCCGTCGCGGAACGCGCCGGCCCCGGGGATCGCGGTGTACGCCGCACCGGTCGACACGTCGAGCACCACCCCGGCCACGGTCTCGGGCTCCGGGCCGGCCATCGACTGGGCGGCCACCGAGACGGCGTAGGACGGAATCCCGTAGAGGAAGTTGACGGTGCCGTCGATCGGGTCGACCACCCAGCGGATCCCGGAGGTGCCGTCGAAGGACGTGCCCTCCTCGCCCAGGAAGCCGTCGTCGGGGCGGGCAGCCAGGATCCGCGAGCGGATCAGCTCCTCGCTGGCCCGGTCGGCCTCGGTCACCACGTCGGAGACGCTCGACTTGGTGGCCGCCACCTCGACGCCGGCGCGCCGGTGCTCGGCGACCAGGGCGGCCGCCGCGCGCGCGGTGTCCAGGGCGAGCGCGAGGAGGTCCTCCGGGAGGTTGTCGCGGCCGCTCATCACGCGCCCGCCAGGGCGGGCTTGTCACCGCGCGGGTTGGGGCAGCAGCCGGCCGGGCACGCGTCCCAGCAGGCCGGGAGGCTGCCCTCGGCGGCCCGGGCCACCTCCTCGCCGCGCTCGACCGCGGCCCGCTCGAGCAGCAGGTCGCGGACCACGGCGACGTACCGCGGGTCGATGCCGGCGGTGGCTGCCCGGACGAAGGTCAGGCCGAGCTTCTCGGCGGTCGCGGCGGCCTCCGTGTCGAGGTCGTAGACCACCTCCATGTGGTCGGACACGAACCCGATCGGCACCAGCACCACCGCAGGACCGCCGCGGCGCGAGAGCACCTCGAGGTGGTCGTTGACGTCGGGCTCGAGCCAGGGGATGTGCGGCGCCCCGGACCGCGAGCAGAACACCAGGTCCGCGGCGTGCCGGTGGCCGGTCTCGAGCCGGACCCGCTCCACGATCGCGTCGGCCAGGCTGCGGTGCTGCGCGACGTACGCGTTGCCCTGCGGACCCGACGAGGCGTCCATGGCCTCGGGGATCGAGTGGGTGACGAAGACCAGGTGCGCGCCCTCGCGCTCGGAGTCGCGGAGGTCGGCCAGCGCCGAGAGGGTCGCGTCGACCATCGCGTCGACGAAGCCCGGGTGGTTGAAGTAGTGCCGCAGCTTGTCCAGCCGGGGCGCACCCTCGACACCCTCCACGGCGGCGGCGAGGTTCTCGCGGTACTGGCGACAGCCGGAGTACGACGCGTAGGCCGAGGTCATGAAGCAGGCCGCGCGGGTGACCCCGTCGGCGGCCATCTGCCGGACCGTGTCCTTCAGGTAGGGGTCCCAGTTGCGGTTGCCCCAGTAGACCGGGATGTCGATCCCGTTGCCGGCCAGGTCCTCACGGAGCGCGGCCAGGAACTCGCGGTTCTGGTCGTTGATCGGCGAGCGTCCACCGAAGAGGAAGTAGTGCTCGCCCACCTCCTCGAGCCGCTCGCGCGGGATGCCGCGGCCCCGGGTGACGTTCTCCAGGAACGGGACGACGTCCTCGGGCTTCTCCGGCCCGCCGAAGGAGACCAGCAACAAGGCGTCGTACGGCGAGGGGTCCGGCTGCATGGACCCATCCTAGGAAGTCAGGAACAGGCGTCCCTGAGGTATCCCAGCAACGGAGCCTTTGCGGCGTCCTCGACCGTGGTCGTGATCCGCACCGGAGGGGCGTCGCCGACCTTCACGTCGACCTTCCACAGGAAGGTCTGGCTGGACTCCCCGATCGCGTGTGCGTCGCACCGACCCCAGCGCAGTCGGACCGGGACCTCGACCCGTTGGTCGTCGGGGCCGAGCGTCGGCCGCGCCTGCGGCTCCAGCCGGAACAGCACCGAGCCCTGCATCCCGACCACCCGCAGCGGGGTGTCGGTGCCGGGGACCCGCTGCACCACCAGCGCCCCGGGGAGGTAGGACCGGCGACCGGTGCCCACCGCCTCGTAGTCACCCCAGTCCCAGGACAGATCGGCGACGTTCGTGACGGAGAGCTGGTTGCACCGCCGCCGCCACAGGCTCTTCAGGAAGTCCTGCCCCTGCGGGTCGAGCCGCTCCTTGGCGATCCGGTCGCCGGAGCGGACGATGCCGTACGCCGGGACCGGGTCGGCGTCGCAGACCGGTTCGGGAAGCGTCATCCGCAGGTCGATGGTCTGTCCCGGCGGGACGACGCTGTCGTGGTCCTCGACGTACCGGCCGTACCCGGGCGAGTCGACGCCGATCGCGGTCACCGGGAGGTCCTGGCCGCCGTGGTTGACGACCCGCAGGTTCGCGCGGGCGCTCCCCTCGTCCACCCGGTGCTGGCTCCAGGAGAGGGACACGTCGAGCGGCGGGCCGGTCGGGTCGCCGCGCATCTCCGACTCGGTCGAGCACCCGACGGGCATGGCGGCCAGCAGCACCGCCGCGAGGGCGGAGGAAATCACGCGACCGGGCACCGGAACAGTGTGCACACTGAGGTGCGTGTTGTCCCCGTACCGCCGCGTCCTCACCGTCCCCGGCGCCTGGCAGTTCAGCCTGGCCGGGTTCTTCGGGCGGCTGCCGATCGCGATGGTCAGCCTCGGCATCGTGCTGCTGATCTCGACCGAGCGCGGCTCCTACGGGCTCGCCGGCACGGTCGCGTCGGCGTACCTGCTCGCCAACGCGGGGTTCGCGATCGTCGCCGGTCGCCTGGTCGACCGCTACGGACAGCACCGGGTCCTGCCGCCGCTGGTGCTGGTGTTCGCGCTCGGCCTGGCGCTGATGATGTGGTCGGTCGAGGCCGACTGGCCCCCGGTCCTGATCCACGTTTTCGCCGCGGTGGCCGGTGCGTCGATGCCTCAGGTGGGCGCCTGCGTCCGGGCGCGGTGGTCGCACGTCCTCGACGACCCGCGTTCGGTCCAGACGGCGTACGCCTTCGAGTCGGTGGTCGACGAGGCGCTGTTCGTGACCGGCCCGACCGCGGTGACGTTCCTGGCCACTGCGTGGCACCCGGTGGCCGGGCTGGTGGTCGCGCTCGTCTGCGGGCTGACCGGGTCCCTGTGGCTGGCGACCCAGCGGGCCACCGAGCCGCCGGACCGCCGACAGCGGGCCGCCGCGACCGGCGCCGGGGGCCGGGAGCCGATGCCGTGGGCCGCCGCGGTGCCGCTGGTCGTCGTGTGCGCCGCGCTCGGCGCGGTCTTCGGCGCGACCGAGGTGGTGACGGTGGCGTTCGCGGAGGAACAGGGCGCGAAGGCCCTGGCCGGGCCGCTGCTCGGGGTGTGGGCGCTGGGCAGCCTGGCCGCCGGTGTGGTGTCCGGCGCGATCACCTGGCGAAGCGGTCCGGAGGTCCGGGTCCGCTGGGGCGTCCTCGCGCTCGGCGTCACCCTGGTCCCGCTGGCCTTCGTCGGCTCCCTCTGGGTGATGGGGGTGTTCCTGCTGCTCGGCGGCATGGCGATCGCGCCGACGCTGATCGCCACCCTGGCCACGACCGAACACACCGTGCCGAAGTCGCGGCTCACCGAGGGGATGGCGATCCTGCACACGGGGATGGGCGTCGGCATCGCCCCGGGGGCGGCCCTCGCGGGCATCGTGGTCGACTCGTACGGCGCGTCCCCGGCGTACGCCGTCCCGGCCGCGGCCGGCCTGCTCGGTGCTGCCGCGGCCTGGCTCACGCGTCGGGGCACGACGACGCCGCCGTCCGCCGAGCCGGTCGCGCCCGGAAACCGGGCCGTGGAGCAGTAGCCTCCGTGCCGTGAGCGACACGACGCCGCCCGGGTGGCGCAACTGGTCCCGGCTCGAGAAGGCCCGCCCCGCCCGCGTGGTCACCCCCACCGACGCCGACGAGGTCGGGGTCATCGTCCGCGAGGTCGCGGAGCGCGGCGGCACCCTCAAGGTCACCGGCACCGGGCACAGCTTCACCCCGATCGCGGTCCCCGAGGACGTGCTGCTGCGGCCCGAGGGGTTGAGCGGGGTGGTCGGGATCGACCGGGAGGCGATGACCGCGACGGTCCGTGCCGGCACTCCCCTGCACGAGCTCAACGCCGAGCTCACGCGGGCCGGGCTTTCGCTGCACAACATGGGCGACATCGACCGGCAGACCGTCTCCGGCGCCACCTCCACCGGCACCCACGGCACCGGCGGCGTCGCCGCGTCGCTGGCGATGCAGCTCTCGGCGCTGGAGCTGGTGACCGGCGACGGGTCGGTCCTCCGGGCCAGCCGCACCGAGAACGCCGACGTGTTCGCCGTGGCCCGGGTCGGGCTCGGCGCCCTGGGCGTGCTCACCGAGCTGACCTTCGACGTGGAGCCGCTCGGGGTGCTCGAGGCGCACGAGCGCACGATGCCGTGGGACGAGGCCCTGGCGTCGTACGACGAGATCCTGGCGGCGAACCACCACGCCGACCTCTACTGGTTCCCGCACACGGACGTGGTGCAGGTGAAGACCAACAACCGGCTCGACGCCGAGCCCTCCGTGGCCGAGCCGCTGGGGCGGGTGCGGCGCTTCGTCGACGACGAGCTCCTCGCCAACGGCGCGTTCGGCGTCGTCAACGCGGTCGGCAACCGGGCGCCTCGGCTGGTGCCGCCCCTGGCCCGCCTGTCGGCGGGGCTGCTCTCCGAGCGCCGCTACTCCGACGTCCCGCACCGGGTGTTCACGGCGCCGCGGCGGGTGGTCTTCCGGGAGATGGAGTACGCCGTCCCGCGCGAGGCCGGCATGGCCGCGCTGCGAGAGGCCCGCGCGCTGGTCGAGAAGGAGGGCTGGCGGATCAGCTTCCCGGTGGAGATCCGCTACGCCCCCGCCGACGACATCGCACTGTCCACGGCCTCGGCCCGGGACTCGGTCTACCTCGCGTTCCACGTGAACCGGCGCACCGACCACACGGCGTACTTCCGCGGCGTGGAGCGGGTCATGCGCGAACACGACGGCCGCCCGCACTGGGGGAAGCTGCACACCCGGACCGCCGCCGACCTCGCCCCGGCGTACCCCCGCTGGGACGAGTTCCAGGCCGTCCGCGACCGCCTCGACCCCCGGCGCGTCTTCGTCAACGCCCACCTCCGCACCATCCTCGGCCCCTGACCCCTCCCCGGCCGAGCGGCCAGGATGGCGCTCCGAGTGACCACTTCGTGCTCATTGCCCGCAGGACGTGGTCACTCGCACCACAAGAGCTGGCCTCTCGGCGGACAAGACCTGGCCGTTCGTCGGTCGGCCCCTTTGCTCAGGGCGTCCCGGTCCGGGCCGCCCGCTCGGCCAGCTCCTCGGCCCGGGCCCGCGGCACCACCACGACCGGCACCGGCGAGTGCCGCACGATCTTGCTGGCTCGGCTGCCGAGGAAGACCTGCGCAACCGGACCCAGCTCGCTCGACCCGACCACCAGCACGTCCCCGTCGTCCCAGCCGACGTCCTCGACCGCCTCCGCCCACGAGCGCCCGCTGCCGATCACCAGCTCCAGGTCGTGCGGCGCGAACGCCAGGCCCTCGACCTGCGCGACGGCGGAGTGGGCGGTCTCCCGCACCTGGTCGGTCCACTCCCGGAGCACGAGGTCCTCGCTGTCGGTGCCGAGCGCGGTCGTGTAGGCCGGCCGCCTCCAGACCGCGAACGACGCGACCCGCATCGCCGCACCGACCTGCGCCGCCACGGAAGCCGCGGCCACGACGAGCTGCTCGGCGCTGCTGGACCCGCCGTACGCCGCGGTCACCCGGGTCACCCGCGCGTCCCGCGCCGCCCGGAACCCGCGGGGGGCCAGGGCCAGGGCCACGGTCGAGCTGTGCACGAGCCGGTCGGTGACGCTGCCCAGCGCCACGTGCCCGAACACGCCGGCCGAGGAGGAGCCGAGCACGACCATGCTCGCCTCGTGCTGGTGCGCGATCTCCAGCAGGCCGGCCGGGGCCGAGCGCGCGCGGTGCCGCACGTACGTCGCGCGCACGCCGTCCGGCCACAGCTCCTTCGCGCGGTCGAGCGCCCGGTCGGCGGCGTCGTCCAGCTGCTGGTGGTACTCCCCGTCGACCCGGGCCATGCCCGGCACCCACGGCGCCGGCACGACGGACGCGACGACCACGTCGTCGCCGGCCGATCGCGCCAGCATCGCCGCGAGGTGCAACGCGGCCTGGCCGCGTGCGCCGGGCGCGTAGCCGACGACCAGGGTCATGAAGGCGTCTCCTCGTCGTGGATCAGCCCGACGTGCTCGTGCCGGCCGAGGTGGGAGTGCTTGAAGCCGTAGACGGCGTACCAGAGCAGCGCGACCGTCACCCAGATCAGGAACACCCAGATCGTGACCGCGCGGAGGTCCTGGATGATCCAGATGCAGCCGGCGATCGACAGGATCGGCGTGACCGGGTAGAGCGGGACCTTGAAGCCACGGGGCAGCTCCGGGTGGGTCTGGCGGAGCACCATCACGCCGATCGACACCACCAGGAACGCGACCAGGGTGCCGATGCTGGTCATCTCGGCCAGGAAGTTGATCGGGATCAGCCCGGCCAGCACCGCGATGACGGCCGCGACGATGACGGTGTTCGGCACCGGCGTGAGCGTGCGCGGGTTCACCCTGTGGAAGAGCTCCGGGAGCATGCCGTCGCGAGCCATCGCGAACAGGATCCGGGTCTGCCCGTAGATCACGATCAGCGTGACGCTGAAGATCGAGATGATCGCGCCCGCCGCGATCACCGTGCCCGGCCACTCCGACCCCGTGATGTCCTCGAGGATCTGGGAGAGGCCGGCCGACTGGCCCTCGAACTCCGCGGCCGGCTGCGCCGCAACGGCGATCAGCGAGACCAGGAGGTACAGCGTCGTCACCGTCACCAGGGCGATCAGGATCGCCAGCGGGAGGTTGCGCCTCGGGTTCTTCACCTCTTCGCCGGCGGTGGACACGGCGTCGAGGCCGATGTAGGAGAAGAAGATGATGCCGGCTGCCGTCGTGACGCCGTTCAGCCCGTCGGGAGCGAACGGGGACAGGTTGTCGGAGTTCCAGCCGGTCACACCGATCACGATGAACATGACCAGGACGCCGAGCTTGATGCACACCATCACGGCGTTCACCGTGGCCGACTCGCTTGCCCCGCGGATGAGCAGCAGCGCGACCAGGATGATCAGGATGACGGCGGGCAGGTTGATGTAGGCGTCGCTGCAGGGAAGCCACGAGGGGTCGCAGCCGCCCTCCTCCGGCGCCATGGTCCACTGCGACGGGAGCTGGTAGCTGAAGACGTTGTCCAGGAACTGGTTGAGGTACTGCGACCAGCCGACCGCGACGGCACCCGCTGAGACGCCGTACTCCAGCAGGAGGCATGCGGCCACGCCGATCGCCGGCAGCTCACCCAGCGTCGCGTAGGCGTAGGAGTAGGACGAGCCCGACACCGGCACGGCGCTGGCGAGCTCGGCGTAGCAGACGGCGGTGAGCCCGGCGACGGCCCCGGCGAGCACGAACGACCAGATCACCGCGGGGCCGGCGATGGGTACCGCTTCCGACAGCACGAAGAAGATACCGGTGCCGATCGTGGCGCCGATGCCGAAGGCCGACAGCTGGAAGAGTCCGATCGACCGCTCGAGCTCGCTCTGGTTGCTGTCGGAGCCGCTCTCGGCGGACATCTCGGGGACGGGCTTGCGTCGGAAGAGCTGGTCCAGGGTCGGCATGGTCCCTCCTCGCGGGGAGCGGACCCCAGGGCTGGAACCGTCAGCCCCGCCTGCGCTTCGCAGTCTTGCAGCGAACCCGTTCGGTGGGAATAGACCGGATGGGCGGCCCGCTCAGACGCTCGCCGGGCCACGGGGCAGCGGTGCAGTCCAGTTGCGGCGGATGGCCACCAGCCGCCACACCAGGCACAGCGAGCCGCCGCAGAACGCTGCGACCACCTCCGGCCCGTCGTAGTAGGTGAGCACGGCGGCGATGCCGGCCCCGGCCAGCGCGGGCGTCGCGTAGAGCTCACCGCGGAAGATCACCGGCACCCGACCGGCCAGGAGGTCGCGGGCCATGCCGCCACCGATCGCGGTCACCATGCCCATGACCGCGGCGGGGATCGGGCTCAGGCCGGCCTCCACCGACTTGGCGGCACCCGTGACGCAGAACAGGGCGAGGCCGAAGGCGTCGAAGACGTTGATGTACGGCTCCATCTTCCCGAGCGTCGGATGGAAGACGAACGTGAGCAGACCGGCCGCCACCGGGACCAGCAGGTAGCGCCAGTCCGCGAGCGACGCCGGCGGTGTCACGCCGATGAGCACGTCGCGCAGGAACCCGCCGCCCAGGCCGGTCACGCAGGCCAGGACCAGCACCCCGAACAGGTCCAGCTGCTTGCGTACGGCGACCAGCGCGCCCGAGATCGCGAACACGAAGATCCCGGCCAGGTCGAAGGCGACCAGGATCCACGACGAGCCCATGCCCCGGAGGCTAGCGAGACGCCTGCCACGTCCCGCGAGGCGCGCCGCCGCACGTGCGACCGACCCCCTCGCCGCTGGCGTAGGCTCGCCCCCACAACCGGAGACGGACGAGATGGACAGGACGGCGCATGTTGCACCTCACAGTCGTGGGACTGAGCGAGGACAACAAGCGTCTGCTGCTGGTCAGCGACTCGGGAGACGAGTTCTCCGTGGACATCGACGCACGCTTCCGGGCCGCCCTGCGCGGCGAGAACGCACGACTCGGCCAGTTGGAGATCAGAATGGAAAGCACGCTCCGTCCCCGCGACATCCAGGCGCGCATCCGCTCCGGCGAGACCCCGGAGGCGGTGGCGCAGGCCGCGCAGACCACGGTCGAGAAGATCATGCCCTTCGCCGCCCCCGTGCTGGCCGAGCGTGCCCACGTGGCCGAGCGCGCCCAGCGGTCCTCGGTACGCCGCAAGGCCGGCGACGCCGGCGCCCGCACCCTCGGGGACGCGGTCTCCAGCCAGCTCCGGCCGCTCAACGTCGACCCCGGCACCGTCGAGTGGGACGCCTGGCGCCGCGAGGACGGCCGCTGGTCGCTGACCGCGATCTACGCCTCCAGCAAGCGCAAGGGCACCGCCACGTTCGCGTACGACGCCCCCGGCAACTACGTGACCACCGAGAACGACGACGCCCGCTGGCTGGTCGGGGACGCGGTCGCCAGCGCCCCGGCCGCACCGCCCCGCGACGACCTCAGGCAGGCCCGCCAGCGCCGGCTGGCGGCGGTGTCCGAGGACGAGCTGCCCCTGGGCGACGACGCGATCGAGCTGGCCAACCGCCCGGCCGACGAGGCCGACGCCACGACCGAGGACCTCACCGAGACCGCGGCCCGGGTGCGCGACGCCGACGCCGACATCTCCCCCACGCCCGAGCCCTTGGCCGACGAGCCCGCGCACCACGAGCACACCGGCCGGGCCGAGCCCGCGGCCGAGCCGGAGCCCGAGACCCCGGCCGCCGAGCAGCCCGCCCCGGCCCGGCCCAAGCGCCGCGGTCGTGCCTCGGTGCCGAGCTGGGACGAGATCATGTTCGGCGGCGGCAAGCACGACTGACCGGGCACCGGCCCCGCCCCCGGCGTGGGGGCCGTGACCCGGTTCGACCGTGGTCGCGGCGGCCGCGATCCGACTACGCTCCGCCCATGTCCTACTTCGTCACCGGCGCCACCGGCTTCATCGGCCGCTTCCTCGTCCAGGAGCTCGTCGACCAGCACGAGGGGCAGGTGTTCGTGCTGGTCCGCGAGTCCTCAGTTCCCCGGCTCGAGCTGCTGCGCAAGCGCTGGGGCGGCGGGGACTGCGTCGTACCCGTCGTCGGTGACCTGTCCGCCGAGAACCTCGGCGTCGACCCCGAGTGGATCGCCCAGCACACCGGCGACGTCGAGCACTTCTTCCACCTCGCCGCCATCTACGACATGACCGCGGACGCCGCCACCAACGACGCGATGAACGTCGAGGGCACCCGCAACGCGCTCGTGCTCGCGGGGTCCCTCGAGGCCGGCTGCTTCCACCAGGTGTCGTCCGTGGCCGCGGCCGGCGAGTACGCCGGGGTGTTCGACGAGACGATGTTCGACGAGGGCCAGCAGCTCCCGTCGCCGTACCACCGCACCAAGTTCGAGTCCGAGAAGATCGTGCGCGAGGAGTGCCCGGTGCCGTGGCGGGTCTACCGCCCGGCCGTCGTGGTCGGCGACGCCGAGACCGGCGCGATGGACAAGGTCGACGGGCCCTACTACTTCTTCCCTGCCATCAAGCGGCTGCGCGACACCCTGCCGTCCTGGCTGCCCCTGGTCGGTGTCGACCTGGGCGACACCAACGTCGTCCCGGTCGACTACGTCGCGAAGGCGATGGACTTCCTGGCCCACGTCCCCGACCGCGACGGCGAGGCGTTCCACCTGGTCAACCCGGAGCCGCAGCCGGTGGTCGAGCTTGTCAACGCGTTCTGCGCGGCCGCCGGAGCGCCGAAGTTCGCCACCCCGATCGACCGCAAGGTCACCACGGCCGGGCCGCTCGCCATGGTGCCGCGGCGGCTGCGCCCGGCCACGATCACCGCCGCCGCGCTGCGCATGGCGCCGGTGCAGGCGGCACTCGGCCAGACCGTGGGCCGGGCCGGGATCCCGCCCGAGGTGCTCGGCCACACGGCGTTCGTGCCGGTCTTCGACTCGGCCCGCACCGAGCAGGCGCTGTCGGGCTCGGGCCTGTCGTTGCCGCCGGTCGAGACGTACGCCGCGGCGCTGTGGCACTACTGGGAGGAGAACCTCGACCGGTCCACCGCCCGCGACAAGGACACCCGGCGCACGCTCGAGGGCAAGTACGTCGTCATCACCGGCGCCTCGTCCGGCATCGGCAAGGTCACCGCGCTCAAGGTGGCCCAGGCCGGCGGCATCCCGGTGCTGGTCGCCCGTGGTCGCGACAAGCTCGAGGACCTCCAGGTGACGATCGCGCTGCGCGGCGGTGAGGCGCTCGTGTTTCCGTGCGACCTCTCCGACCTCGAGGCCATCGACGACCTGTGCAAGCGGCTCACCTCCGAGCTCCCGTCGGTCGACTTCCTGGTCAACAACGCCGGCCGCTCGATCCGCCGGTCCCTCAAGCTCAGCCAGGACCGGTTCCACGACTTCGAGCGCACCATGCAGCTCAACTACTTCGGCGCGATCCGGCTGATCATGGGCCTGATGCCGATGATGCGGGAGCAGCAGCGAACCCACATCGTCAACATCAGCTCGATCGGCGTGCAGACCAACCCGCCGCGCTTCTCGGCGTACGTCGCGTCCAAGGCCGCGCTCGACGCCTGGAGCAACGTGGTCTCCAGCGAGGTGGTCGGCGACGGGATCACCTTCACCAACGTGCACATGCCGCTCGTCAAGACGCCGATGATCGCCCCGACCAAGCTGTACGACAAGTTCCCCACGATCTCGCCGGCCCAGGCCGCGGACTGGGTCGTCAAGGCGATGGTGGAGAGGCCGCACGAGCTCAACACGGTGCTCGGCAACGCCGGCGCGGTGGCGCACACGATGGCGCCGCGGGCCTCGTTCCGGGTGCTCAACATGGCCTACCACGTGTTCCCGGACTCGGCCGCCGCTCGCGGGCCGCAGACCGAGGGCACCGACCGCAAGCGGGAGAGCGAGCAGGTCGCGCTGGCACGCCTGTTCAAGGGCGTGCACTGGTAGGTCGTCAGGCCACCGGCCGCGACGGGTCGGTGATCCAGCCGCTCCACGAGCCCGGGTAGAGCCGTGCCCGGATCCCGACCAGCTCCATCGCGAGCACGTCGTGGGTGGCGGTGACCCCGGAGCCGCAGTACGCCGCGACGTCGGCGTCCGCCGTCGCCCCGACCGCGGCGTAGACCTCGCGCAGCTCGTGCACGTCCCGGAAGTGGCCGTGGTTGTCGAGGTTGCGCACCGTGGGCACGTTCACCGCACCGGGGATGTGCCCGGCCACCGGGTCGATCGGCTCGGTCTCACCCCGGTAGCGCTCGGCCGCCCGGGCGTCGACCAGCACCCCGACCGACGTCACGTCGTCCGGCCCGACCACCCCCATCGACCCGGGCCGTCCGTGGAAGTCGCCGGGCACCGGGCTCGGGTCCCCGGTCTCCACGCGCCCACCGGCCGCGACCCACGCCCGCCAGCCGCCGTCGAGCACCCGCACGTCGTGGTGCCCGTAGTGCCGCAGCAGCCACCACGCCCGCGCGGCCGCCTGCCCCGACCAGTCGTCGTACACCACGACCCCGCTCTCCAGTCCCACCCCGGCCCGGCGCATGGCCTCGTTGAACACGACGGGGTCCGGGAGCGGGTGCCGGCCGCCCGGGCCGGGCGGGGCGGCGAGGTCGGTGTCGAGGTCCACGTACGACGCACCGGGGACGTGGCCCGCGCGGAACTCGTCGATCCCGCCGGGTCCGGCGGTCCGGTACCGCACGTCGAGCACGGTCACCGAGCCGAGGCTCTCCTGCAGTCCGGTCACGTTGATCAGCGGCGAGGTGCTCATGCCCTCAGTGTCCCGTACGGGCTGCGTCGGACAAGCCCACCCGGCTGGCATGATTGCGCCTCGTGGCTGAACTTCACTTCTTCACCGGCACCATGGACTCGGGCAAGAGCACGCTGGCGCTGCAGACCAACCACAACCACGCGGCGCGCGGCCGGATCGGACGGATCTTCACCACCCACGACCGGGCCGGGGAGGCCACCCTCTCGTCCCGCCTCGGGCTGACCCACGAGGCGATCGAGGTCGCCACGGACTTCGACTTCTGGACCTACGTCGTGCACACGCTCACCCAGGGCGGCCGCATCGACTACCTGATCTGCGACGAGGCGCAGTTCTACTCCTCCCGCCAGGTCGACCAGCTCGCCCGGATCGTCGACGAGCTCCAGATCGACGTGTTCGCGTTCGGCATCCTCACCGACTTCCGGTCGCTGCTCTTCCCGGGCAGCGCCCGTCTGGTCGAGCTCGCCGACCGGATGAACGTGCTGCAGGTGGAGGCCCTGTGCTGGTGCGGCAAGCGCGCCACCCACAACGCCCGCACCGAGAACGGCGCGATGGTCACCGAGGGCGAGGTGATCGTGGTCGGCGACACCGCGTCGGCCGAGGAGCCGGCCGAGGTGGACGTGGCCTACGAGGTCCTGTGCCGCCAGCACCACCGCCGCCGGCTCACCGCGGCCCGCGCGAAGGCGGTCAGCCTGGCCCCGGAGCCACTGCCCTTCGGCTGACGCGCCCGCCCGCGCAGCCCGTTGCCCTCCGCGCGGGCCACCGGGAGGGTGGGACCCATGGGCATCCTCTCGACGGGCGAGACCGGCATCTTCCGGCGCAAGCCGGTGGCGCAGATCGACGACGGCGAGACGGGTGAGGAGGGCGGGCTCGAGCGCGCCCTCGGCCTCTGGCAGCTCACCGCCCTCGGGATCGGCGGCATCATCGGCGCCGGCGTCTTCTCGCTGGCCGGTGCGGTGGCCAAGGAGGACGCCGGTCCCGGGGTGCTGTTCTCGTTCCTGGTGGCCGGGCTGGCCAGCGCCTGCGCCGCCCTGTCGTACGCCGAGTTCGCGAGCATGATCCCGAAGGCCGGGTCGGCGTACACCTACGGCTACGCGGTGCTCGGCGAGGGCGTCGGCTGGTTCATCGGCTGGGACCTGCTGCTGGAGTACACCGCCATCGTCGCCGTGGTCGGCATCGGCATCTCCGGGTACTTCGGCTTCCTCGTCGACCAGGTCGGGCTCGGGCTGCCGGAGTGGATGATGGGCGCGCCCGGCAGCGAACCCGACGAGCCCGGCCGGGTGGTCGACCTGTTCGCGGTGGTGCTGTGCCTGCTGATCGCGTTCGTGCTGACCCGCGGGGTGCGCAACGCGGCGCGGTTCGAGTCGATCCTGGTCTGGCTCAAGGTCGGGTTGGTCGTGCTGATCGTCGCGATCGGCGCGTTCTACATCAACACCGACAACTACACGCCGTTCCTGCCGTTCGGGTGGAGCGGCGTCTTCGCGGGCGCTGCCGTGGTCTTCTTCGCGGTCTTCGGGTACGACGCGATGAGCACCGCCGCCGAGGAGTCCGCTGACGCCCGACGGGCGCTGCCGAAGGCGATCATCCTGTCGCTGGCGATCTCGATGGTGCTCTACGTCCTGGCCTGCCTGGTGCTGACCGGCATGGTCGACTACACCGAGATCGACGAGGAGTCGGCGTTCGCGCAGGCCTTCGAGGACGTCGGCCTTCCCGGGGTGGCGACGCTGATCTCGGTCGGCGCGATCCTCGGCATCGCGACCGTGATGTTCACCTTCATGTTCGCGGTCACCCGGGTCTGGTTCGCGATGGCCCGCGACGGCCTGCTCCCCCGCTGGTTCGCGGCGGTCGACCGGAAGCACCACGTGCCCGCGCGGGTCACCTGGATCGTCGGCGTCGGGTCTGCGCTGATCGCCGGCTTCACCCCCATCGCGGAGGCCGCCGAGCTGACCAACATCGGCATTCTGCTGGCGTTCGCGATCGTGTGCTCGGCGGTGATCGTGCTCCGCTACCGCTCCCCCGAGATGGAGCGCGGCTTCCGCGCCCCCGGGATGCCGGTGGTGCCCGCCCTCGGCGTGGTCGCCTCGCTGTGGCTGATCACCTACCTGTCCCCGGTCACCTGGCTCCGGTTCGTGGTGTGGTTCCTGATCGGCCTTGCGGTGTACGCCGGCTACGGCTACCGGCACTCGCTGCTGCACCCCACCACCACCCGCACCCGGGACGACGCCGAGCGCTGAGCGTCGCCTGCTTCCCAGACGGGACCGGCGCCTCCCACACGATGGCTCGCGTGGGAAGCGCCGGCTTCACCAGTCAGGAGACCTCGACCCGCCTCACCGCACCCGGAACGAGTCGGTCAGGTCCGCCCGCGCCGAGCTCCCGACGTACACCTGGATCTCGCCGGGCTCGACCACGAGCTTCCCGCGGTTGTCCCGGAACCCGACGTCGTCCCGGTCGAGGGTGAAGCCGACCCGCTGGGTCTGGCCGGGCGCGAGGGTCACCCGCTCGAAGCCGCGCAGGCGGCGTACCGGCTGGGCGATGCTGGCCACCGGGTCGCGCAGGTAGAGCTGCACCACCTCGTCGCCCTTGCGCTCGCCGGTGTTCTTCACGGTGACGCTCACCTTCACCCGCCCGTTGCGGCTCATCGTGCGCCGGTCCAGGGTCAGGCCCGAGATGTCGAAGGACGTGTAGCTGAGCCCGAAGCCGAACTCGTAGAGCGGGTCGCAGGAGCGCAGGTCGCGGTAGCGCGAGTTGTACTTCTGCGTGACGTCGCACGGCCGTCCGGTCGGCTCGTGGTTGTAGTAGATCGGCACCTGGCCGAGCCGCTGCGGGAACGACACCGGCAGCTTCCCGCCGGGGTTCACCTTCCCGAACACCACGTCCGCGACCGCGTTGCCGGCCTCGACGCCCGGGAACCACGCCTCGAGCATCGCCGGGGAGTCCCCGGCGACGTCGCCCAGGGTCAGCGGCCGCCCGTTGAGCAGTACCACGACGAACGGCGTGCCGGTCGCCTTGATCGCCTCGATCAGCTCCTCCTGCCGGCCGGGCAGGTCGAGCGTCGTGCGCGAGGCCGCCTCGCCGCTCATCTCGCGGGTCTCACCGACGGTCAGCACGACCTGGTCGGCCGCCTCGGCCGCCGCGACCGCCTCCGCGAACCCCGCGTCCGAGGCGCACTCGTCCTCCGGGGTGTTGCTCGGCGGCTCGCTGGGCGTCAGCGTGCAGCCCTCGGCGTACGTCGCGCCCGGCGACTGCTCGCTCACCCCGTCGAAGACACTGACCGCGTCCTCGTCGCGGCCGCGTCCCCACCAGGGACCGAGCACGCTGTGCTGGTCCTTGCCGAGCGGGCCGATCACCGCGGTCTTCTTCGACGCGTCGAACGGCAGCGTGGCGTCGTGGTTCTTCAGCAGCACCATCGAGCGGCCGGCAGCCTCGCGAGCCGCGGCGCGGTCGTCGTCGGTGAGGAAGCTCGACTCGTCCGCCGCCTCCGCCTGGTCGACGTACGGGTGGTCGAAGAGGCCGGCCCGGAACTTGATCCGCAGGATCCGGCGTACGGCGTCGTCGAGGCGGGCCCGGCTGATCCGGCCCTCCCGCAGCAGCTGCGCCCCGTTGTCGCGGATGTGGGTGCTCACCATCTCGGAGTCGGTACCGGCCATCAGCGCGTTCGCGGCTGCCTCCGGCCCGTCGGCGGCGGTGCCGTGGCCGCACGGCCCTTCATCGGGCTTGCGCGGCGGGCAGGCCCGGGTCTCCGAGACCGCGGTGTAGTCGCTCTCGATGAACCCGTCGAAGCCCCACTCCTTCTTGAGGATGTCGGTCTCGGTGTACCTGTTCGCGCATCCGGGCACGCCGTTGATCGAGTTGAACGAGCACATGACGGTGTCCGCGCCGGCGTCGATGGCGGCCTTGAACGGCGGCAGGTAGTAGTTGCGCAGCCGGGACTCGGACATGTCGGTCGTGTTGTAGTCGCGGCCACCCTCCGGCTGGCCGTAGGCCACGAAGTGCTTGACGCTCGTGACCACCTTGTCCCGGGCCGCGTAGTCGTCTCCCTGCGCGCCCTTCACGCGGGCCGCGGCCAGCACCGCGTTGAGGTAGGGGTCCTCTCCCCCGCCCTCGACGATCCGGCCCCACCGGGGCTCGTGCGACAGGTCGACCATCGGGCTGTAGATCTGCTTCAGCCCGACCGTCGCGGACTCGCGGGCGCCGATGGTCGCATCGGTCCGGGCGACCTCGGGATCGAACGAGCTGGCGGCCCCGAGCGGCACCGGGAAGATCGTCCGGTAGCCATGGATGGTGTCGTAGGCGAACAGGATCGGGATCCCGAGCCGCGACTCCTCCACCGCGATGTGCTGGAGCTCGTCGATCCGGGCCGGGTCGACGAGGCTGAACACCCCGCCCACGCCCTTGCGGGCGTCCTCGTCGGTGACCTGGCCGTCGGACAGCAGCTGCACCTGCTGCAGCTTCTCCTCGGTGGTCATCCGCTCGAGCAGCGCGTCGACGCGCTTCTCGACATTGCTGCCGGGGGCCGGTCCGACCGGCGCCAGTGCCACCTCGTCGCTCGAGGTCGGGGTGGACGGAGCGCTGCTCGCCACCGCTCCGACCGCCAGGGTTGCCGCCGCCAGCAGGGCGACGGTCGCGTGTCTCTTCACAGGGTCTCCTCCGAGTCGGTGCCCAAGACCGGACCGACGTACGCCGGCCCGCACCGTCGCGGAGTGCCCCCCGGTGTCCGCACCCGTTCAGGTCTACCGATCCAACTCTCGGCGTCGTTGCCCCGTCAACCATCTGCCGGGTCCCGGCCAAACTCACCGGCCTCCGGCCGGCCACGCGCCTCGGGTCGAGCCGGGGCACGTCTGGCCCGGTCGTGCCATTCCCGGCACCGTCCGCGCGGTCGATGCTGGAAAGAGGGGTTTGACAGGGTGCGCGCAACGACGCGCGCCCCCGGAAGAAGGGGAACCGGATGAGAGCGACCTATCGCGTCCTGGCGTACCTGATCGCGTTCGAAGTGGTGGTCCAGGCCTCGGTGATGGTGTGGGGCATCGCCGGCATGGGCATCTGGGTCGACGACGGTGGCGTCGTGGACAAGCAGACCTTCGAGGACGCGTTCGACAACGGGACCAAGCCGTTCGACGAGTTCACCGGCCTGATGATCCACGGCCAGAACGGGATGATGATCATCCCGCTCCTCGCCCTGGCCCTCGTGATCGTGTCCTTCTTCGCCCGGATCCCCCGCGGTGTCGCGTTCGCGTTCGGGGTGCTCGGCCTGGTGGTGCTGCAGGTCATGCTCGGCATCTTCGGTCACGAGGTCTCGGCGCTGGGCGCGCTCCATGGCGTGAACGCGTTCGTGCTCTTCGGAACCGCGGTCATGGCGGGTCGACGTGCCTCCTCGGTGGCGAAGCCGGCCGACGAGGAGCCGGTGTCGGTCTCGGCCTGATCGGAGCTCCGTGCAAGTCAGACGACTGCGGTTGCCGCTGGCCCTCCTGGCGACCGCAGTCGTCGTCACGCCGATCGCCTGGCTGTGGTGGGACAGCCGGCTGCCCGACAGCTACGACATCACGCAGATGGGGTACGCCGACTACGGCGGCGGCCCGGAGGCGGGGCACGAGCACCACGCCGGCCACCCCGGTACGCCGGTCGCGGAGCTGGTCGAGCGGTCGCGCCGCCCCGCCGACGTGACCGAGACCCTGACCGCGGCCCGCGACGGCGACCGGATCACCATCAACGGCACCAGCCCCGGCCCGACGCTGCGGGTCACCCAGGGCGACCTGGTCGAGGTCACCCTGCGCAACGAGGACATCACCGACGGCACCACCATCCACTGGCACGGCATCGACGTGCCCAACGCGATGGACGGCGTCGCCGGCGTGACCCAGGACGCCGTCGAGCCCGGGAAGACCTTCACCTACCGCTTCCGGGCCGACCAGGTCGGGACGTACTGGTACCACGCCCACCAGGTCTCCCACGAGCAGGTGCGCCAGGGCATGCTGGGGGCCCTGGTGATCGAGCCGCGCCGGCCCGACAAGGGGGTGCGCGACGAGGTGGCCGTGCTGCACCGCTACGGCAGCACCCCGACCCTGAACGGCGCGGAGGGGACGCAGACCGTCGACGCGCAGCCCGGGGACGAGGTGCGGGTCCGGGTGGTCAACACGGACAACGCGCTGATGCCGATCTGGGTGACCGGCGCACCGTACCGGGTGCTGGCGGTGGACGGGACCGACGTGCACGAGCCGGGTGAGGTCCGTGACGTCGCGGTGAAGCTCACCGCCGGCGCACGGGTCGACCTCGGTGTGGTCGTCCCCGAGGGCGGGGCGCGGGTCGACTTCGGCGCCACCACGGCCCTGGTCCTGGGCGAGGACCCGACCGGCGGGGCGGAGCCCAAGGCCCCGCGCACGTTCGTCGACTTCCTGGGCTACGGCACCCCCACCGACCCCGGCATCGACGCGTCCTCGCCCGACCGTCGCTTCGACTACCGGATCGGGCGACGCCCGGGGTTCC
Source organism: Nocardioides guangzhouensis (assembly GCF_004519545.1). Classification (GTDB taxonomy): domain Bacteria; phylum Actinomycetota; class Actinomycetes; order Propionibacteriales; family Nocardioidaceae; genus Nocardioides; species Nocardioides guangzhouensis. The sequence continues at coordinate 11,252 of NZ_SDKM01000008.1, read as the reverse complement.
TGGACGGGAAGCCCGGCATGTGGTGGACCATCAACGGCCACCTCTTCCCGGACATCCCGATGTACATGGTCGAGGAGGGCGACGTCGCCGTCTTCCACATCGAGAACAACAGCGGCGAGTCGCACCCGATGCACCTGCACGGGCACCACGCCCTGGTTCTCTCCCGGGACGGGAAGGAGGCCACCGGCAGCCCGTGGTGGATCGACTCGCTGGAGGTCGCCGCCGGCGAGGAGTTCGAGATCGCCTTCGTCGCCGACAACCCGGGCATCTGGATGGACCACTGCCACAACCTGCCGCACGCGGCCGAGGGCCTGGTCGCGCACCTGATGTACGCCGGGGTCACCTCGTCGTACGACATCGGAGACGCCCCCGGCAACCACCCGGAGTGAGGTCGGACTGTCATGCGGCCGCAATTGCAGCCGCATGACAGGTCCGGTGGCGGGCCGCGCTGTCGCGAGGCCGCAATTGCAGCCGCATGACACATTCCTGGACCCGCGACATGCAATACGGCTGCAATTGCGGGCTTACGACGGCCGCCGCCGGGCCGAGCGACCGGCTCAGGCGATCAGGATCGGGATCAGCATCTCGTCCGGGGTGAGCGACCCGTGCAGGCCGACCAGGGACTTCTCGTACTCGAAGTCGCGGGTGGACATCACCGCGTGGTCGCCGCGGCAGGCCACCATGACGTCGCCGATCCGGGGGCGTACGTCGGGCGCCACCTGCCCCAGCCAGCCCTCGCCGACGACCTCGTCCCGGGTCAGCACCCGGGCCCGGTCACCGAGCACCTCGCGCCAGGTGGCGGCCACGTCGTCGACGGCGCCGCGCCGGCAGTAGAGGTGACGGAAGCGCGCTTCGCCACCGAGCAGGACCACCCCGTCACGCAGGCCGGCCACCTCGTCCACGTCGATCCGTGAGGACACCGGGCTGTCGACCATGCCGTGGTCGGCGACCACGACCAGTCGCACCGACGCGGGAAGCGCCTCGCGCAGCTGCTCGGCCGCGGCGTCGACCATCGCGAGCTGCTGGAGCCACGCGGTGGAGGCCACGCCGTAGCGGTGTCCGGTCCAGTCGAGGTCACCGTCGTAGAGGTAGGTCAGCGACGGTCGCTGGGCCGACGCGGTGATCGCCGCCGCGATCCGCTCGCCCACCTTGTCCGCGCCGACGTACTCCGCGCCCCGGTGGGCAGCGACCGTGAGCCCGGAGCCGACGAACTCGCGCTTGTTCACCGCGGTGACGTGCACGCCGGCCGCCACCAGCCGGGAGAACGCGGTCGGGTGCGGCTGCCACACGACGGGGTCGACGGACTTGTCCCAGAACAGGTGGTTGAGCAGCTTGTCGGTGCCGGGGATGCGGGCGGTGAACCCGACCAGCCCGTGCTGACCCGGCAGCAGTGCGGTGCCGAGCGAGGTGAGCGAGGTGGCGGTGGTCGACGGGACGCCGGCAGTGCCGGGTCGGCCGAGCAGCGAGGCCAGGAACGGCGCCGCATGGGCGTAGCGCTCGAGCAGCACCTGGCCGAGCCCGTCGACGAGGAACACGACGTACGCCGGGGCGTAGGGCAGCACGAGGTCGCTCGGCGCGCCCCGGTCGACCACGCCGAGGGCAGCCCCGACCGCGGGGACGAGGTCGCCGAGCGAGCGGCTGCCGTAGGCCGGGGCGACGAAGCCGTTCGGGGACGGAGTGGCCAGCGGGTCGTCCCCCCGGTGCGTGCTCACCTGTGCTGGGTCGCGGCCGACAGCACCTGCGCGAACTCGAGCAGGGAGTTGACCGCGTCGGGCCCTTCGGCCGCGGCCGAGACGCGCAGGGAGAAGTCGTCCGCGGCGAGGACGCCCGTGTAGCCGTGGTCGGCCTCGCACTGCGGGTCGCTGCACCCGGCGGGCTCGAGGTCGAGCCGGCCGACCCCGCCCCAGCCGATGGTGAGCACCGCCTCGGCGGGCGGCTGCGGGCCGGAGGTCGGGTTGGCCACCATCCGGGTCACCACGACCGACTTGACCGACGACAGCGCGATCGCCTCGGTGGAGGTGGAGGTGTAGGGCTGCGGGAGCAGGTCGTCGCCGGTGTGCTCGTCGGTGTGCGCGAGGATCAGCCGGCTCGGGGTCAGCACCACGACCGTGATGTGCCGGCGGACCTCGTCGCGCTCGATCGTCGGCTCGTGGTGCACGTAGAACGCGCTCACCTGCTCCCCCGCGACCGCGGCCTCGACGCCCTCAGTGACGACCTCCGGGTAGTAGCCGGTGCGGTCGATCGCGGCACGGAGGGCCCCGGTGGTGTCGGACGGCTCGGTCAGGCTGCGGTTGCGCATGGGGAGAGTCTGTCACGCACCCCTGCGGAAGCGGTCACGAGTGCACAGGTCAGGAGCGGACCGGCTCACCCGCGGGGACCAGCCCGTCCTGCGTGTCGGTGAGGTGCCGGCGCAGGCTGAGGAAGGCCGCCGCGGCGAGCGCGGTGCCGCCCACGACCAGGCCGACCCACACGTAGGGCAGGTCGTGGCCGATCAGCATGCCCGCGGTCGCCGGCCCGACGATCGAGCCGACCGTCCAGGTCATGCCCTGCAGCGCGTTGTAGCGGCCGCGCATCTCCTCGGGTGCCAGCCCGTTGACGACCGCAGGCGCGACCGGCGCCCACAGCGTCTCGCCTGCCCCGAAGAGGCCGAGCCCGACCACGATGCAGCCGATCGCGACCCAGCCGTCGACCGCGGCGGAGGTCGCGATGACCACCCACGACACCGACCAGGTGGCCGCGCACAGCGCCAGCATCGACGAGCGACGGCGGCCCCTGATCAGCCGTAGCGTGACCAGCTGGCCGAAGACGATCGCACTGGTGTTCGCGGCGTACGCGAAGCCCAGCGCCTTGGCCGGCACCTCGGCCACGTCGACGGCGTACGCCGCGAGCCCGGCCTCCATCTGGGAGTAGCCGAACGTGATCGCGATGATCGAGAAGCCGACCACCCGCAGCAGCGTGCGGTCGCGGAGGACGACGTGCCAGCCGACCTTCGCGATCGACTCGGTGTCGTCGGCGCCGTCCAGCGCCCGGGTCGGCGCCCGGCCGGTGCCGCGGGGCAGGCTGACCACCGCGGCCAGGTGGACGAGGTACGTCGCGCCGTCGACGAGGTACAGCCGCTGGAAGCTCTCGACGTCGTCGACCGAGATGAGCAGCGCGCTGATCAGACCGCCCAGCCCGAGGCCGGCGTTGAGCAGCATGAAGTTCAGCCCGTAGACCTTCTCGCGGGCGTGCTCCGGCACCAGGCGGGTGAGCATCGCGGTCGCGGCCGGCCACAGCCCGACCGTGCCGAGCACCATGACCGACGCGACGACGTACCCCTCGGCGAGGGTCTCGACCTGGCCGATCGACATCGTCGCCAGCGACTCGACGAGCAGGCCGCTGACCATCACCGGCTTCGGCCCGAACCGGTCGATCAGGGTGCCGCCGAGCGGCGCGGCCAGGAACCCGAGCAGTCCCATCCAGGCGAACACCAGGCCCACCGACGCGGTCGCGAAGCCGCGGACCTCGGCGAGGTAGACGTAGAGGAAAGGCATGGTCAGGCCGCTGCCGAGGGCCGAGAACGCGAAGCCCACGAACAGCCGTCGCACCAACGGATCGAGGTCGCGGAAGCGAGTCTCGCCCGGGATCACGTCGTCCATGCCCACGAGGCAGCATTCTGCGTCGCCGCCCCGCCCCGTGCGACCGATATTCCCGCCCTCAGCCGCCCCCATCGCCGAGTCGGCACATCTTGTGCCGGGTCACCATGGTTCCCGGGCGGTGAGTCGGCACATCTTGTGCCGGGTCACCATGGTTCCCGGGCGGTGAGTCGGCACATCTTGTGCCGGGTCAGTCGGTGAGGGTGTCGTCCGGGTCCTGGTTGAGCCGCCGCACGAACCAGTCCGAGCGCGGGTCGACCACCGGCTCCACCCGCGCCTCGGCGGTGAGCACCGTCGCGGTGTCCTTGCCGGCCAGCACCAGTGACAGGTCCAGCGAGCGGAGCTGCGGGAAGTCGTTCTTGAGCCGCGAGACCAGCACCACCAGCTTCTCGATGCGGTCCACGTCCACGACCTCGCTGCCGCGGTAGCCGAAGAGCATCGGCGAGCTCTTGATCTCCCGGGTCATCGCGCGGGCGTCGTGCTCGGTGAGGGGCGGGATGCGGTAGGCACGGTCGCCGAGCAGGTCGGTCAGCGGCCCGGAGATGCCGAACGACGTGACCGGCCCGAACAGCGGGTCCTCGACGACCCCGATGGCCACCGGTACGCCGGGGGGCGCGACCTTCTGCACCACGAAGCCGGCGTTGCCCGGGGCGTCGATCAGCTCGCACAGCGACGCCCAGGCCGTGCGCATCTCGTCGGCGCCGGCGATGTTGCGCCAGACGTGGGCGAGGTCCGGACGGTTGCGCAGGTGCCCGGCGGTCGCCTTGAGCACCACGTCCCAGCCGAGGTCCTCGCCGGCGGCCACGGCCGCGTCCGCGCTGCTGACGTCGACCGCCTGCCAGACGTCGACGCCGTACGCCGCCAGCAGCTCGCGCACCTCCACCGGGGTCAGGTCACGACCCTCGGGGTCCTCCATCAGGATCGAGTTGAGCAGCCGCTTCGCCCCAGCGCTGTCCACCTCGGACGGGTCGCCGGCCTCCTCGTGCGGCATCCGCAGCCACACGGCGTACTCCACGACCCGGGCCAGCGCCCGGACCGCCGACTCCACCGCTGGGTACGACGGCACGGAGCCGCGGCCGGCCGTCGAGCCGGCCACGTCCGGGACGCGCAACAGCTCGGGCACGCCCTCGGCGCCGAGGAACGTGGTGACGATCGGCTTGTCGGACTGCTCCCCCACCGCTGCGAGGACGTTGGCGACGTCCTCGCCGGAGACGTTGAGCGGCGGGATGTAGACCGCGACCACCGAGTCGATCTCGGGGTCGTCGATGGCCTGGTCGAGGGCGTCCTCGAAGTCCTCGGCCGTGGCCTCCGGGCCGAGCGCGACCGACGAGCCGACCACCAGGCCGACCGCCGCGGCCGCGTCGGAGGCGAGCAGCCCGAGGGCGTCGGAGTTGCCGACCACCGCGACCCGGCGCCCGGCCGGCAGTGGCTGGTGGGCCAGCAGCTGGGCGACGTCGAACATCTCGTCGAGCGTGTCCACCTGGATCACGCCGGCCTGCCGGAACATCGCGTCGACGGCGTGCTGCGACCCGAACAGCGTGCGCACGGCGTGGCCCATCGGCACGCCCTGGGTGGTGCGGCCCGACCGGACCGCCACGATCGGCTTGCGCCGGGACACCCGGCGGGCCACCCGGGAGAACTTCCGCGGGTTGCCGATCGACTCGAGGTAGAGCAGGACGACCTCGGTGGACTCGTCCTCCTCCCAGTACTGCAGCAGGTCGTTGCCGGACACGTCGGCACGGTTGCCGGCCGAGACGAACGTCGAGAGGCCGAGGCCGCGGTTGGAGACCTTCTCGAGGATCGCCGAGCCGAGCGCCCCGGACTGGCAGAAGAACCCGGCGCGGCCGCGCGGCGGCATGTTCGACGACAGGGAGGCATTGACGGAGATCTCGGGGTCGGTGTTGATGAAGCCGAGGCAGTTCGGGCCGATCAGCCGCAGGCCGTAGGACCGGGCCAGGCCGACCAGGCGGCGCTGCCGCTTGCGGCCCTCCTCGCCGGTCTCGGCGAAGCCCGAGGAGATCACGACCAGGCCGTGCACCCCCTTCGCCGCGCAGTCGAGCACGACGTCCTGGACGGCGGTGGCCGGCACCGCGACGATCGCGACGTCGACCTCGCCGGGGATGTCCGAGACCGAGTCGTACGCCGGGAGCCCGCTGACCGCGTCGGCGGACGGGTTCACCGCGTGCACGACGCCGGTGAAGTCGCCGGTCACCAGGTTGCGGACGAGCACCTGCCCGATCGTGTCCTGTCGCCGGCTGGCGCCGATCACGGCGACCGACCGGGCGTTGAAGAACTTCGCGATCGAGGTGGCCTCGGCACGGTGCTCGCGGTTCTCCATCACGCCGATCGCGGTGTCGGTCGGGTCGATCGGGAACTCGAGGCTCATCACGCCGTCCTCGAACCCGCCGACCACGTGGTACCCGGCCGCCCGGAACGTGGCGATCATCCGCTGGTTGTTGGGCAGCACCTCGGCGACGAACTTCTCGATCCCCTGCTCGCGCCCCGCCTGGGCCAGGTGCTCGAGCAGGATCTGGGCGATTCCGCGCCCGTGGTGCCGGTCCTCGACGAGGAACGCCACCTCGGCCTCGCCGCCGTCGACCCGGTCGTAGCGCCCCACGGCGATGATCTCGTCGGCGAGCAGCAGCACGAACGCCACCCGGTCGTGGTGGTCGACGTTCGTGAACCGCTGGACGTCGCGGTCGGAGAGCACCGGCATCGGGGAGAAGAACCGGAAGTACTTCGACTCGTCGGAGACCCGCGAGTAGAACGTCACCAGCCGGTCGTCGTCGTCGGGTCGGATCGGCCGGATGTGGGCGGTGCGCCCGTCGAGCAGGAGCACGTCCGCCGACCAGTGCCGCGGAGCCTCCGGCGGCACCGGCCGGTCCCCGCCGGGGGCCTGGGTCTCGCCGGGTGCGCTCACACCCCGAAATCTAGCCGGTGGAGGTTTCCGATTCCTCACCGTGCCGCGGGGCCCGTCCCCCCGAACGCCCGTCGAGGAGCAGGCCGACCGATGCGACGAGGACCCAGACGAGGCCCGGGAACCAGCTGACGAACGGGAAGAACGCCAGCCCCGCGAACAGGATCGTGAAGCCGGCGCTGACGTATCCGAGCCAGCGCGGCACGCCGTACCCGCGGATGCCGGAGACGGCGACCGCGGCCGTCACCAGTCCGAGCGGGGTCCACGCGCCGTACGCGAGCCCGTCGCCCGTGGCGTAGACCGCGGCGATGGTGCTGGCCGGGAGGTCCGAGGCGACCGACCCGCCGATCGCGGCGAGGAACCCGTAGCCCAGGAAGAGGCCGGCACAGGTCGCCGCTCCACCTGCGCGCACGAGGCCGGGGAGGAGGGAGTGGGACGGAACCCGGACGGCGAGGTGCCGGTCCATCGCCAGGAGGAACACCAGCAGGGCTGCCGTTCCCCACCAGGAGACCCCGTTGCGCACGAAGAGCTGCCACTCGTGGCCCGCCAGCGCCTCCACCAGCCGGTCCGGATGCTGCTGGTCGTCCACGGCGACCGCCGGGAACGGCATCAGCGAACCGATCGCGAACAGCACGACCGTCGCCACGCCCCACCCCGCCCACGCCCTCGTCCCCGACGTCGTTCCCATCCCGTCCCCCTCGTGTCCACGGCGCCCGCCGCCCACGACGACTGTCTCGTCCAGACCGCCAGCCCGGCTCGGAAACCCGGAAATTTCCGGAGATCCCCTGTCTCCGGCGGCGAGCCCGCCTCTCGGCTGTCCCCGGCAGCAGGGAGAATGCGCGCATGGCACGACGTACGACGCAACCGCCCCTGCCGGACGACTTCGAGGAGCACATCCTCGACACCGACATCAAGCAGGAGATGGAGACGTCGTTCCTCGAGTACGCCTACTCCGTCATCTACTCCCGCGCGCTCCCCGACGCCCGGGACGGGCTGAAGCCGGTGCAGCGCCGGATCCTCTACACGATGAACGACATGGGCCTGCGCCCCGACCGGGGGCACGTCAAGAGCGCCCGCGTCGTCGGCGAGGTCATGGGTCGCCTGCACCCGCACGGCGACGGCGCGATCTACGACGCGCTGGTCCGGATGGCGCAGCCGTGGGCGATGCGGCTGCCGACGGTGGACGGTCACGGCAACTTCGGCTCCCCGGACGACCCGCCGGCTGCGATGCGCTACACCGAGTGCCGGATGGCACCGCCCGCGGTGGCGATGACCGCCTCGATCGACGAGGACACGGTCGACTTCCGGCCCAACTACGACAGCCGGGAGCTCGAGCCGGCGGTGCTGCCGGCCGCGATCCCCCACCTCGTCGTCAACGGCACCACCGGCATCGCGGTCGGCATGGCCACCAACATCGCCCCGCACAACCTGGTCGAGGTGGTGCAGGCACTGAAGCACCTGATCACCCACCCGAACGCGACCGTCGACGACCTCATGCGGTTCATCCCCGGCCCCGACCTGCCCACCGGGGGCAAGATCGTGGGTCTGGAGGGCATCCGCGACGCCTACGAGACCGGCAAGGGCACCTTCCGCATGCGCGCCACTGCCCGGGTCGAGTCGGTCACCGCGCGGCGCAAGGGCATCGTGGTCACCGAGCTCCCCTACGGCGTGGGGACCGAGAAGGTCGTCGAGCGGATCAAGACCCTGGTCCAGTCCAAGAAGCTCCAGGGCATCGCCGACATCAAGGACCTCACCGACCGCGAGAAGGGCCTCCAGCTGGTCATCGAGGTCAAGAACGGCTTCCACCCCGAGGCGTTGCTCGAGCAGCTCTACCGCCAGACCCCGCTGGAGGACTCCTTCGGCATCAACGCGGTCGCGCTGGTCGACGGGCAGCCGCGCACGCTCGGGCTCAAGGAGCTGCTCGAGGTCTTCCTGGGGCACCGCTTCGACGTCGTACGCCGACGCTCGGTGTTCCGCCGCGGCAAGGCCGCCGACCGTCTGCACCTCGTCGACGGGCTGCTGATCGCGATCCTCGACATCGACGAGGTCATCCAGGTGATCCGGTCCTCCGACAACGCCCCTGCTGCCAAGGAGCGGCTGATGGGCATCTTCGACCTCAGCGAGGTGCAGGCCGACTACATCCTCGACATGCCGTTGCGCCGCCTGACGAAGTTCAGCCGGATCGAGCTCGAGAAGGAGCAGGAGGAGCTGCGCCGCACCATCGAGGAGCTCGACGCGATCCTCGCCGACGACAAGCTGCTCCGGAAGGTCGTCTCCGACGAGCTGGGCGAGGTCGCCAAGACCTTCGGCACCCCGCGCCGCACGGTGCTCCTGGAGTCAGCCGGGACCGCGGTGACCGCAGCGGCGACGCCGCTCGAGGTGGCCGACGACCCCTGCTACGCCTACCTCTCCTCGAGCGGGCTGCTGGCCCGCACCACGAGCGACGACACCCCCGGCACCGGCCGCGGCCGGGCCAAGCACGACGTCATCGTGTCCGCGGTCCGCACCACCGCCCGTGGCGAGATCGGGGCGCTCACCACCCGGGGCCGGCTGGTGAAGCTCGGCGTCCTCGACCTGCCGGCTCTGCCGCCCTCGGCCAACGACCCGCACCTCGGTGGCGGCCTGCCGGTCAGCGAGGCGCTCTCGCTCGACTCCGGGGAGCGGCTCCTGGCCCTCACCTCGCTCTCGACCGACGGCCCCGGCCTGGCGCTGGGCACCCGGGAGGGCGTCGTCAAGCGGGTCAACCCCGAGGTCCTCGGCAAGGACGAGTGGGACGTCATCTCGCTCAAGGAGGGCGACGAGGTGGTCGGCGCGGTCGAGCTGGTCACCGGCACCGAGACGCTCTGCTTCATCACCACTGACGCCCAGCTCCTGCACTACTCCGCGGGGTCCGTGCGGCCGCAGGGTCGCTCCGGTGGCGGCATCGCCGGCATCCGGGTCACCGGGGGCCAGTCGGTGCTCTGGTTCGGCGCGCTCGGGTCGGGGGACGCGGTCGTGGTCACGTCGTCCGGCTCCTCCACCGCGCTGCCCGGCACCGAGCCAGGGTCGGTCAAGGTGACCCCGTTCGCCGAGTACCCCGCCAAGGGCCGCGGCACCGGCGGCGTCCGCTGCCACCGCTTCCTGCGCGGCGAGGACGCGCTGGTGCTGGCCTGGGCGGGCGACGCCCCGGCCCGGGCCGCAGCCTCCAGCGGGGCCCCGGTCGAGCTGCCCGAGGCCACCGGCAGGCGGGACGGGTCCGGCGTCCCCGGAAGCCAGCCGATCGTCGCCGTCGCGGGCCCGGTGGCGGCGCGTCTGGGGGCGGGTTCCGGTGTGGCAGGGTAGGTGCATGCCGCGCACCCGTGACGTCGTGGCCGGGGGTCCCTTGGCCGTGGCTTCCCTCGTCCTGTCCCTCGGCCTCGCCGGCTGCACGGGCGACAAAGCCAGCTCCGTGAGCGAGGGCAAGGACCCGCAGGAGGTCATGGCGCAGGCCAAGAAGACCCTCGACGAGACCTCCGGCGTGCGGCTGGACCTCTCCACCAAGGATCTCCCCTCGGGCGTGCAGGGCCTCACCAATGCCGAGGGCGTCGGCGTGCACCCGCCCGGGTTCGAGGGCCAGATCACCGTCGAGGTCTCCGGCCTCTCGGTCGACGTCGACGTGATCGCCACCGACGGCAAGGTCTGGATCAAGTACCTCGTGCCCACGTTCCAGCAGGCCGACCCCGCCGACTACGGCGCACCGGACCCGGCCGACCTGATGGCCACCTCCGGCGGGCTCTCCGACCTCCTCGTCAACACCGACGGCCTGGAGAAGGGCGACGAGGTCCGCGGCGGCGAGAACAACGAGGAGATCCTCACCGAGTACAACGGCACCGTCCCGGCGTCCTTCGTCGAGACCGTCATCCCGAGCGCGACCGGTGACGACTTCGACGCGACGTACACCGTCAGCAGCAACGGCGAGCTCCGCGAGGCCAAGCTCACCGGCGAGTTCTACCCCGACGCCGACGAGCTCACCTACTCGATCACCTTCGACGACTACGGGACGAAGAAGGACATCCAGGCGCCGTGACCGGCGGCGGCACGGTGGCCCGGTCCTCGCGGGTCCTGCTCGCGCTCGCGGCGGTGGCCGTCGCCTTCGCGGCCGCCGACACCTACGTGGTGGTGCTCGCGCTGCCGGACATGATGTCGACGGCACGGATCCCGATCAACGAGCTCCAGCGCGCCGCTCCGGTGGTCTCCGGCTTCCTGCTCGGGTACGTCGCGATGCTGCCCCTGATCGGCCGGATCGCCGACCTGCGCGGCCGGGTCCCGGTCCTGGTCATGTCGCTGATGGTGTTCGCGGCCGGGTCGCTGGTCACCGCGCTCGCCTACGACCTGCCCAGCATGGTCGCCGGCCGCTTCCTCCAGGGAGTCGGTGGCGGCGGCCTGGTCCCGGCCACGCTGGCGCTGGTCGCCGACCTCTACCCCGTCGAGCGCCGGGGCGTCCCACTCGGCGTGGTCTCCGCCGTGCAGGAGCTCGGCTCGGTGCTGGGGCCGCTCTTCGGCGCCGTCGTCCTGGCGCTGGCGGACTGGCAGGCGATCTTCCTGGTCAACCTCGCGGTGGCGCTGGTCCTGGCCGCCGCGATCCGGCACCTGGCCGGTCGTGGTGGTGTCGAGACGGTCGCATCGCGACGTCCGCAACCACCGGATGCGCCGGTGGTTGAGGAGGGCGCTCTGCGCCCGTC
>NZ_SDKM01000079.1 GCF_004519545.1 Nocardioides guangzhouensis | reverse complement strand
CACCTCGACCATCAAGACCGGGCACCTCGGGTGGTGCCGCAGGGTGACGAGCGAGCGATCTCGACCCGGGCGTTTCGCACGTCCTGGTCGGGAATCGGCCCGGTCGACCAGAGCGTGCGACACGCGGGACCTACGCCCGGCCCGCGAGCCGGTCAGGAATCGAGAAGCACGGACCGCGGCGGCGGCCTAGCGTTGCCTGCAGAGGGGCCGGCACGGGGCCGGACCCGCACCCGAGAGGAACCCAGCAGATGCCCGCGAAGAGTGCCCAGACCGAGTCCGACGGCTTCAGCGCGGAGGAGCGCGCGGCGATGAAGGAGCGCGCGGCGGAGCTGCGCGCCGAGGGGAAGAAGGGCGCCAAGAAGGCCGACGGCCTGCAGGCGGTGCTCGACGCGATCGCGAAGATGGCGCCGGACGACCGGGCCCTCGCCGAGCGGGTGCACGTCGCCGTCACCACGAACGCGCCGGACCTGGCGCCGAAGACGTGGTACGGCATGCCGGCGTACGCCGACGGGGACGGGAAGGTCGTGGTGTTCTTCCAGGACGCCGGCAAGTTCAAGTACCGCTACGCCACGCTGGGCTTCCAGGACACCGCGAACCTCGACGACGGCGACGTCTGGCCGGTCTCGTACGCGCTCCAGAAGTGGACCCCGGCCGTGGAGAAGAAGGTGGTCGCGCTGGTGAAGGCCGCGGTCTCCTGACCGCGTTCGCTAGCTGTCCATCCACCCCATCGCGAAGGCGATCGGGAACGTGATCGCCATCGCGACCAGCACCGCGACCGCGAACCAGAGGCCGAACGTGGCGGAGGCAGGCATGTGCTCGCGCAGCCCGAGCCCCTTGCCCGCCTTCTTGATGAGCTTGCGTCCCTCCTCCGAGGAGAACCGGTAGTCGACGACGGGCTCGAGCCGGGCCTCCTCGGAGATCGCGACCGTCTTCCGGAACGAGAAGTCGTAGCTTCGTCCCACGAAGCGATCCACCCGGGCCCCGAGGCGGGGGTGGCCGGCCTCCCACTCGAGGGTGTGGCTGTCGTCGGTGATCGTGTAGTCGCGGCCGCCGTTCATCGCCACGTGGTGCACGAAGGTGCACTCGAGCCCGGCTTTCGCGTAGAGCTGATACCACCGCGCATGGACGATGTCGAGGGCGACGTCGAAGCCCTCCGGCGTCGGGGACACGACGTACGGCGTCCCCTCGGCGTGCTGGGCGACCCGGTCCCGGAACCTGTCGATCTCGCTCATGCGGGCGATCCTGTCACTGCAGGTCCTGCTGCTCGTACAGCACCCGTCCCGCCCCGATCCGCCGATAACCCGGTGAGTCCCGTCGGTGAGTATTTGTAGGGTCGGAGGCGTGACCGACACCATCATCACTGCCCCGATGATCAGCGCCTCGGGACTGCGCAAGTCGTTCGGCGACGTCGAGGCGGTCCGGGGGATCGACGTCGAGGTCAGGCCCGGCGAGGCGTTCGGGTTCCTCGGGCCCAACGGAGCCGGCAAGTCCTCCACGATGCGGATGATCGCCGCGGTCTCGCCGGTCTCCGCCGGGACGCTGCGGATCTTCGGGCTGGACCCGGCGACCGACGGCCCGGCGATCCGGGCCCGGCTCGGCGTGTGCCCGCAGGACGACACGCTCGACACCGAGCTGACCGTCCGCGACAACCTCTACGTCTACGGCCGCTACTTCGGCATCCCGCGGGCCGAGGTGAACCAGCGCACCGACGAGCTGCTCGAGTTCGTGCAGCTCACGGAGAAGGCGAAGGCCAAGGTCGACAACCTCTCCGGCGGCATGAAGCGCCGGCTCACCATCGCCCGCTCGCTGATCAACCGGCCCGACATCCTGCTGCTCGACGAGCCGACCACGGGCCTCGACCCGCAGGCCCGGCACGTGTTGTGGGACCGGCTGTTCCGGCTCAAGCAGTCCGGGGTGACCCTGGTGATCACCACGCACTACATGGACGAGGCGGAGCAGCTCTGCGACCGCCTGGTGGTGATGGACAAGGGCCTGATCGCGGCCGAAGGGTCGCCGCTGGAGCTGATCCGCACCCACTCCACCCGCGAGGTCGCCGAGCTCCGGTTCGGCGCCGGCGAGCACGAGGGTGTCGCCGCGAAGGTCGAGGACCTCGGTGACCGGGTCGAGGTGCTGCCCGACCGGCTGCTCGTCTACACGCACGACGGCGAGGAGGTCATCGCCAAGGTGCACGAGCGTGGGCTCGAGCCGGCCGCGGTGCTGGTGCGCCGCTCCACGCTGGAGGACGTCTTCCTCCGCCTCACCGGCCGGACGCTGGTGGACTGATGACGACGCATCCCGTCCCCACCCGGCCCTCCCGGTGGGACCTGGCCTGGCGGCAGCGCGACTACTGGCTGACCGTCTACAAGCGCACCTGGCGCGGCAGCGTGGTCAGCTCGTTCGTGACCCCGCTGCTCTACGTCCTCGCGATGGGCGTGCTGCTCGGCGGGTTCATCGAGGCCGATCCCGACCAGCTCGACGGCGCCACGACCTACCTCGCGTTCGTCGCGCCCGGCCTGGTGGCCGCCCAGACGATGCAGCTGGTCGTCGGGGAGACGACGTACCCCGTGATGAGCATGGTGAAGTGGCAGAAGATCGCCTTCGGCATGACCGCCACCCCGCTCGGCGCCCGCGACGTGGTCAACGGGCACCTCGGGTTCATCTGCTTCCGGGTCGCGCTCACCTCCGCGGTGTTCCTCGCCGTGCTGGCGCCGTTCGGGGTGTTCGCGAGCGTGGCCGGGGCGGTCGGCGCGTTCCTCGTGCAGCTGCTGATCGGGCTGGCCTTCGCCACCCCGGTCTACGGCCTGAGCGCCGGGCTGAAGGACGAGAGCGCCTACGCGCTGGTGTTCCGGCTCGGGGTGATCCCGATGTTCCTGTTCTCCGGCGCGTTCTTCCCGATCTCCAACCTGTCCCCGGCGCTGGAGACGCTGGCCAGGTTCACGCCGCTGTGGCACGGCGTCGACCTGACCCGGATGCTGATGCTCGGCACCCTCGACGGCCCCCGGGCGCTGGTGCACGTGGCCTACCTCGCGGTGATTGCCGTCGCGGGCTACCTGTGGGCGTGTCGCCGCCTGGAGCGGAGGCTGCGCTCGTGAGCACCGTCGACGGCGCCGTCGGGCGCGGGCACCCGGTCGAGCCGCTGCCGCCCGTGGGGGCCGCGGGGATCATCGTCTACCGCAACTACCTCAGCTACCGATCCGGCTGGTACATCTTCATCAGCGGCTTCCTGGAGCCGGTCTTCTACCTCTTCTCGATCGGCGTGGGCGTCGGCAAGCTCATCGAGTCCTTCGAGTACCACGGCCAGCAGATCCCGTACGCCGAGTTCGTGGCGCCGGCCATGCTGGCCACGTCCGCGATGAACGGCGCTGTGCTCGACAGCACCTTCAACTTCTTCTTCAAGCTGAAGTTCACCAAGCTCTTCGACCAGATCCTGGCCACCCCGATGACCACCCGGGACGTTGCGGCCGGCGAGATGTCGTGGTGCCTGCTGCGCGGCGGGATCTATTCGATCGGCTTCCTCGCGGTGATGCTCGGGATGGGGCTGGTGCACTCGTGGTGGGCGGTGCTGGCGCTGCCGGCCACGCTGCTGATCGGGTTCGCCTTCGCCGGCGCCTGCCTCGCGCTCACGACGTACATGCGGACCTGGCAGGACTTCGAGTACGTCACCCTCGCCACCATGCCGATGTTCCTGTTCTCGGCGACGTTCTTCCCGGTCACCGCCTACCCCGGCGTGCTGCGGTGGATCGTCGAGGCGACGCCGCTCTACCGCGGCGTGGTGCTGTGCCGGGAGCTGGTCACCGGCGTGGTGACCGTCGAGTCGGCGGTGTCGGTGGTCTACCTGCTGGCGATGGGCGTGGTCGGGGTGCTGCTGGCCCGGCGCCGGCTCGACACGCTTCTGCTCACCTGAGCACGTCAGCCGTCCACCGTCCCGAACACCGCGGCGTACGACGCGTCGAGGGCGTGCGTGTCGAGCCCGGTGACCACCCGCACCCGTCCGGACCCCGCGCCCTGGTGCAGGAGCCCGCGGGTGCCGGTGACCTCGGCGGTCCACGCCCCGGTGCGCTCGTCGGCGGTGGCACCAGCCGTGGCGAAGACGCCGGCGGTGGCGAGGTCCCAGTAGGCCGGGGACGTGATCATCGTGTCCACGCCGAGCCGGCCGACGACGGGCGCCGCGGCCAGGCCGTCCGGGACCCCCTGCGGCACCGGGCCGTCGGGCACCACGGTGACCGGGACCGGCCCGGCCAGCACGGCCGCGAAGGCGGCCGGGTCCGCGGCGGCGTTCCACTCGCCGATGCCCCGGCCCGGGTCCTGCCCGTCGCCGACCGCCCCGGCCATGGTGGTGACGCCGGCGATGCGGCGGTAGTCGGCCGGACGGTCCGCGGCGAGCGCGGCCAGCTCGGTCAGCGGGCCGAGCGCGACCACGTGCAGTCCGGGGTGCACGCGCGCCTGCTGGGCCAGGAAGGCCCCGGCGTCCTCGCGCAGCGGTTGCCACGGCACGGCGCCCAGTGCCGGGAGCCCGGGGTCGATCACCACGCCCGTGCACCACTCCTCGGGGAACGGCACGCCGTCCTTGCCCCGCTCGGTGGTGCCGCAGGCGACCGGGACGGACGGTGACTCGATCGCCGCGAACAGGTCGGCCAGGAGGCGCAGCCCGTCGGTGCAGCCGACCATGCCGGTGGCCGGCACGGTGATGCCCACGACGTCGACCCGCGGGTGCCGCACCAGGTAGGTGATCGCGGCGAGGTCGTCGGGGGCGAGGTCGGAGTCGATCACCACCGGCACCGCGTCGTCCGCCTTGGCGGGTGCGGCGCCCATCAGGCCGGTCACCTCGCCGTCGTCGTCGTACGGCGCGGTGCAGCCCGAGGCGACTGTCGCGAGGAGGGTGAGCCCGACAGCCAGGAGACGGCGCCTCACGGGATCACCAGGTACTGCGCGACCACGCCCACGATGGCCAGCGCCAGGCCCACGAAGCCGGCCAGGCGACGGTGACCGCGCGGGAGGGCCAGGGCCAGGAACAGGCAGGCGAGCCCGAGCAGCCAGACGTCGTGCCAGGCGGCGAGGTGCGCGGAGACGAAGGCCCGCCCCCAGAAGTCCTGGTACTCACCCGGGGCGCTCAGCAGCCAGTGCGCGGGGAACGAGCTCGGGTCGGCGGTCACCGGGCCGATCGGGATCGTCACCGGCTGGATCTGGAGGATCGAGAACGAGGTGACCTGCCGGGCCTGGAAGGCCCACGACACCATCACGAACGGGAACCAGCCCACGAAGAGCACGAGGTACGCCGTCGCGGCGTGCCGGAACCGGCGCCCCGCCGCTGCCCCCACCGCCACCGCGAGCACCGCGGCGGCGACCGGCTGCAGGATCTCGGGGAGCGTGAAGTGGGCGTGCAGGGTGCGCCCCGGCTCGTCGCCGAGGTCGAAGCCACCGGTGGCGCGGGCCACGACGGCGCCGGCGGCCGCGAGCACGGCCACCAGGCAGACCAGGGCCATGGCGCCGAGCAGCCGGCCGGCGGTGCGCGCCACCTCGTCCACCGGTGCGTCGGCGGCGAGGCCGGCGCGCTCCCGGTGGAAGCTGCCGGCCACGACCATCGAGACCGCGACCAGCAGCGGGCCGAGCATGACCGGGGCGGACATGTAGCGGGCCCCGGACCAGTCGTCGGGCGAGTGGAACATCGCGTACGCCGCGAGAGAGGAGAGCGCGACTCCGACCCACAGCACGGGTCGGCGCAGCAGCCGCACGGCCTCCGGGCGGGCGATCGCCCGGACCACCCGGGTCGTCCGCGCCGGGCGCAGGGTGGCCGGGGCGGGGAGGACGGCGGTCATCGGTTCCTCCCCGCGACCAGCAGCGCGAGCGCCGCGACGACGACGTACGTCGGGTGCGCGTGCCACCAGCCGACCGCCTCGCCGACCGGTCCCAGCCCGGCGCCGAGCAGCTGGCCGGCGGTCACCCACACCAGCGGCACGGCGGCGGCGAGCGTGACCGAGCGGCCGGACGGCAGCCAGACGGCCACCGCGATGCCGGTCGACGCGAGCGCGAGGAGGGGGAGCAGACCGAGACCGGGTCCGGGCAGGAGCTCGGCGGTGAGCAGCCAGGCCGGAAGCACGAGCGCCGTGACCAGGGCAACGCGCAGCAGCCGTCGAGCCATCGCCGAGGTCGGCACCGGCGCCAGCAGGGCGGCGGCCGGGTCGTGCAGCGCGAACACCACGGCGGCGGCGACGGCGCCCGCCCCCAGCCCGAGAACGACGTCGGCGGGCCGGTCGGCGAGCCGCAGCAGGAAGGCCACCAGCAGCAGGCTGGAGGTCACGGCGACCACCGGCGCCCAGGCCATCGCGCGGGCGGTCGGCCGGGCCAGCTCGCCCAGCACGGCACCGCAGGTCATCGCGCACCCCGCTCGGCGCAGGCGAGGTAGAGGTAGCCGTCGTCGATCGACGGCGCAGCCGGCATCGCGTTCGCGGGCACCGTGCCGAGGTGGCGGTAGGTGCCCTCGCCGGTCATCCAGCTGCGCAGCGCGGACGCGTCGGGTCGGTCGTCCTCCCACACCCGGCCGGTGGCCTGGTCGGCCAGCCCGGCCGGGGTGCCGGTGAACAGCACCCGACCGTCCCGCATCACCACGACGCGCTGGCACAGGGCCGCGACCTCCGCGGTGTTGTGCGTCGAGAGCACCACGGTGCCGCGTCCGGCGGTCTCCGCCAGCAGGGCGCGCAGCTCGAGCCGCTGCTCGGGGTCCAGCCCGGTCGCGGGCTCGTCGAGCACCAGCAGCTCGGGCTGCCCGACGAGGGACGCGGCCAGGGCGACCCGCTGCCGCATGCCACCGGACAGGGTCTTGATCTTGCGGTGCATCCGGTCGGCGAGCCCGACCGCCTCGAGCACCCGGATCGCCTCGTGGCGGCGCCAGTCCCGGTCGGTGTGCTCCTTGAGGATCGCCACGTAGTCGACCAGCTCGAACGGCGTGAATCCCGGGTAGAGCGTCGGCGACTGGGGGAGGTACCCGAGCCGGCGCCGGATCTCGACCCGCTCGGCCGGGACCGACGGGTCCAGGCCCAGCAGGGCCAGCCGGCCTTCGTCGGGCGCGAGCACGGTCGCCAGCATCCGCAGCAGCGTGGTCTTGCCGGCGCCGT
>NZ_SDKM01000078.1 GCF_004519545.1 Nocardioides guangzhouensis | reverse complement strand
GAGACGCTCGCTGGCGCTCGCTCCTCAACCAACGAGAGGTTGCCGATCCACGCCGCCCACGGCGCCGAGCTGACCGCGGGCTCGTGGCAGACCGAGGCGCCGCTGCGGATGCTGATGAACAACCTCGACCCGGAGAACGCCGAGCGCCCCGAGGACCTCGTCGTGTACGGCGGCACCGGCAAGGCCGCCCGCAGCTGGGAGGCGTACGACGCGCTGGTGCGCACGCTGACCACGCTGAAGGACGACGAGACCATGCTCGTGCAGTCCGGCAAGCCGGTCGGCGTCATGCGCACCCACGAGTGGGCCCCGCGCGTGCTGATCGCGAACTCCAACCTGGTCGGCGACTGGGCCAACTGGGAGGAGTTCCGCCGGCTCGAGGACCTCGGGCTCACGATGTACGGCCAGATGACCGCCGGCTCGTGGATCTACATCGGCACCCAGGGCATCCTCCAGGGCACCTTCGAGACCTTCGCCGCCGTCGGCGACAAGTCCTTCGGGGGGACGCTGGCCGGCACCATCACGCTGACCGCCGGCCTCGGCGGCATGGGCGGAGCCCAGCCGCTCGCGGTGACCATGAACGACGGCGTCGCGATCTGCATCGAGTGCGACCAGTCCCGGATCACCCGGCGCATCGAGCACCGCTACCTCGACGTCCAGGCCGATTCGCTCGAGCACGCCCTCGAGCTCGCGGTCGAGACCCGCGACGCCCGTCGCCCGCTGTCGATCGGCGTCCTCGGCAACGCGGCCGAGATGGTGCCGGCGCTGCTCGAGCAGGGCGCCCCGATCGACATCGTCACCGACCAGACCTCGGCGCACGACCCGCTCTTCTACCTGCCGATCGGAGTTCCCTTCGAGGAGTGGCAGGCGCAGCGCGAGGCCGACCCGGTGGGCTTCACCAAGGCCGCGCAGGCGTCGATGGCCGCGCACGTGCGGGCGATGGTGGAGTTCCAGGACCGGGGCGCCGAGGTCTTCGACTACGGCAACTCGATCCGCGACGAGGCGCGCAAGGGCGGCTACGACCGGGCCTTCGAGTTCCCCGGCTTCGTGCCGGCGTACATCCGCCCGCTGTTCTGCGAGGGCAAGGGCCCCTTCCGCTGGGCCGCGCTGTCCGGCGACCCCGCCGACATCGCCGCGACCGACCGCGCGATCCTGGAGCTGTTCCCGGAGAACGAGCGGCTGCGGAAGTGGATCACCATGGCCGGCGAGCGGGTCGCGTTCCAGGGGCTTCCGGCGCGGATCTGCTGGCTCGGGTACGGCGAGCGGCACCTGGCCGGCCTGAAGTTCAACGAGATGGTGGCCAGCGGCGAGCTGAAGGCCCCGATCGTGATCGGCCGTGACCACCTCGACTGCGGCTCGGTCGCCTCGCCGTACCGCGAGACCGAGGCGATGCTCGACGGTTCCGACGCGATCGCGGACTGGGCGCTGCTGAACGCGCTGGTCAACACCGCGTCGGGCGCCTCGTGGGTCTCGATCCACCACGGCGGTGGCGTCGGCATGGGCCGGTCCATCCACGCCGGCCAGGTCTGCGTCGCCGACGGCACCGACCTCGCCGCGCAGAAGATCGAGCGGGTGCTCACCAACGACCCGGGCATGGGCGTGATCCGGCACGTGGACGCCGGCTACGACCGCGCCGCCGAGGTCGCGGCCGAGCGCGGGGTGCGGATCCCGATGCTCGAGTCCTGAGCCCGGTCCGGACCGCGTTCCGGACGTGCAATGGCCCCGGTCCCCCACGTGCGTGGGAGGACCGGGGCCGTGCTGCTCTGGTCTGGTTTCTCGGGGTTACCAGACCCTGCGGCGGTTGCCGCCCACCGGAACGAAGTTCAGGATCAGTCCGACGACGAGCAGGATCAGCCCGATCGTCGTGAGGACGGGGATGCTCGCAAGCAAACCGATGATGAGCAGAATGAGACCCAGAACAACCATGTTGGTCATCCCTCCTTTGTGAGACTGGAGGGGTCGTAACCACTTCGGGTTCCGGACATGCGCGGAGGTTCCGTGCGCAATCCGGCGGTCCGGCCGTCAGTCGGCGAGGTGCGTCCGGGCAACCACCAGCGGGTGGTCCGACAGCCGCTTCGCGCGCGTCGAGGTGTCCACCGAGAGCGTGGTGAAGCGGCTCTGCCCGGCGGCGAAGATCCAGTCCACCCAGTAGTACCTCGCCGGGTAGGCGCACTGCATGGACGGGATGCTGTCCGGGGAGATCATCAGCTTGCCGGTGGTCATGGCGCAGAACGCCTTCTGGCGCTCGTTGAAGTCACCGGTGAGGAAGACCGGGCGGGCGTTCGCACGCAGGTCGATGACCAGCTGCCGCTCGATCGCCTCGGCCTTGCGGCGCCACTTGGCCTGCGCCGGGTAGCGCTGGGTGGTGGCGGGGTTGTGCACGTTGGCGACGTACGCCGTGCGGCCGGTCGCGTTGTCCTGGAGGAGGACGTAGGGCATCTTGCGGATGTTGCCGTTGAAGTACGGCACGTCGAAGGTGGCGCCCTCGAGCAGGGTGAACGCCGACCGGCGGTAGATGATCGAGTTCTCGGGGTCGGCCGTGGCGTCCTCCGGGTAGATCCCCCAGTCCTTGCCGGCCAGCTTGAGGAACAGGGCGCGCTGCTTGCGCTGGAGCTCCTGCAGCCCGGCCACGTCGACCTGGGCGGCCTCCAGCATCGCGATCTGCTTCGGGAGCCGGACGTTGTAGTCGGGCCAGCTGGCCTTGTTGCCGCCGGCGGCGGTGTGGCTGGCGCCGAGCATGTTGAACGTCGCGACGTTGAAGCCTTCGTCGCCCCAGAGACCGCGGCTCGGCGTCGGGGTGCCGACGTACCGGTTGAGCCAGGTGGTCGGGTTGTAGACGACGCGTCCGCCGGACGACCGGACCCGCAGCTGCAGGCGGCACGAGGTCGCGTTGCCCTCGTGGCCGACGACGCCGATCTGCTGGCCGGCCGTGACGAGCTGTCCGGAGGTCACCGTGGCCCGGCGCATGTAGGCGTAGAGCGTGACCAGCGACCCCGAGGTGGTGGTGATCTTGACCAGCGCGGGACCTGCCCACGGACGGCTGAGGACCCAGGCCTTCCCGGGGTGGGCTGCGAGGACGGGGGTGCCGCAGGCGGCCTTGAAGTCGGTGCCGCCCCGCTTCGTCGCGGAGTAGGTCCGCAGGTCGCGGGTCGTGGCGGGGTTCAGCGGCCGGGCCACGAACGGGACGCGGGGGGTGTACGTCGTCGTCCGGGCCGAGGTGCCAGAGGGGGCTGTGCCGGCGGGAGCGGCGCCGGCGCCGGCGACGAGGCCGGAGAGCACGAGCGGAGCCACCGCAGCGGCGGCGACGGCGGCCGTGCGCAGGGGGCGGCGCAGGCGGCCCGGTCGCGCCTCGGGGGAGTGGGTGGTCATGCGTGCAGGCTCCTCACGGTCCCGGCGGATCAGGATCGAGCCTGAAAGTATCGTGACTCGTGAGGTTGTTGTTAAGAGTTTGACGAACTACAGGTCTGTAATTCGCCACCGCCACTTTCCAGTGCGGAACCGCGTGTCTAACGGCGCCCCGGGGCGCCAGTCCTCAGCGCCTCCGACGCTCCCGCCAGGCCGCCACCTCGCCCTCCACGTCGCGGGTCGGGGTGATCACCGGAGGCCCGCCGAGGAGCTGGCGCCGGGCGTTCACCACCCGCCGGTTGAAGTCCTCGAGCTCGCGACGGACGTGCTCCTCGTTGGGCTGCCGGTCCAGCAGGGCGTCCAGCTCGAGGTCGTCCTTGCGCAGCTGCAGCGCCTCCGGCAGCACGCCGGTGATCTGCTCGCGCTCGACCAGCTTCTTCAGCCACCAGTCGGGGTCCGGGTCGGAGCCCAGCCCCTCGATCGGCTTCCCCGCCCCGGGCAGGTCGTCGAAGTCCCCGCGGGCCATCGCCTTCCGGACCTGCTGGTCGACCCACTGGCTCTGGTGGCGGATCCGGTTGGCCGCGGCGTCGCGTCCCGTGCGCGGGTCGGTACGGCGGGTGCGGTCGGGGGCCTCGGGCTCCTGCTCGTCCACGGCCCCACCGTACGACGGCGGGACGTCGCGCGGTCTGGTCCCCAACGCTCGGACTTGCTGGGCGGGACTGCGGTTCGGGACCAGTCGGGGGCCTCGTCCCCGGTGAGGGGTGCCGGTCAGCCGAGCGCCCGCCGCACCAGCTCGACCGCCTCGGCCGGCGCGACGCCCAGCGCGCGCACCCGGTCGGCGTACTCCTGCGCGGCCTCGCGGGCGGCGCGCCCCACCTCGTCGCCGGAGACGAAGCTGCCGGCTCGGCCGCGGGTCTCGATCACCCCGAGCTGCTCGAGCTCGCGGTAGGCGCGGGCCACGGTGTTCGCCGCCAGCCCGAGTTCGGTGGCCAGGGTCCGGACCGGCGGGAGCCGGGTGCCCGGGGTCAGAGCGCCGTCGGCGACCCGGCGGCGTACCTCCTCCCGGAGCTGGACGTACGGCGGCTCCGGGGCGTCCGGGTCGACGTGCAGGTCGAGGGCGTGCACGGGACGGTCGCTCACGGGACCGGCTCCGGCGCGTGGTCGGAGAACGCGTCCTTCGGCACCACCGTCAGGGACAGCGCGGCCACCAGGGCGGCGACCGCGCAGACCGTCCACACGGTGAGGTAGCCGGACAGGGGCGCGTGGCCCTCGGTCGGGTCGTCGAGCGAGCCGGTCGACGACAGCGCGATCGCGAAGATCGAGGACGCGATCGCGCCACCGACGGTCTTGGTCGCGTTCGTCATCCCGGTGGCGAAGCCGGTCCGGGCCGGCGGTGCGGCGGCCGCAGCGGCGGCCGGCAGCGCCGCGACCAGGGCACCGGAGCCGAGGCCGGCGACGGCCATGTTGGTCAGGGCCTGGGCCGTGGTGTCGTGCATCGGCAGCCACATCGCGTAGCCGAGCGCCACCAGCAGGCACGAGAGCACCAGCGCGCCGCGGGCGCCCAGCCAGCGCGAGGTGAGCGGAAGGGTGAACGCCCCGACCGCGAGGCTGAGCACGTAGACGCCGATCAGCGTGGACACGAAGCTCGCGTCCGCGCCGAGGCCGTAGCCCGCGACCTCCGGATCGGTCCGGGCGAACGTCGACAGCGGGATCTGGGCGCCGAGCACCGACATGCCGAACAGGAACGCGGTCAGCTGCACCGGCCACTGGGCGGGCATGGCGAACAGGCGTACGTCGATGATCGGCTCCTGCTGCGCGAGCTCGTAGCGGACGAACGGGACCATGACCAGCAGGCCGCCGAGGATCAGCAGCCAGGCGAGCAGGCTGCCGGGCCCGTCGAGCCGGATCACGATCAGGCCCGCCATCACCAGCACCAGCACCGACGTGATGAGGGCCAGGCCGGCGTAGTCGATGCCGCCGGACGACTCCCCGGGTGCGTCCTCGATCCCGAACCAGATCACGAACAGGCAGGCGGTGACCGCGATCGCCGGCAGCATCAGCAGCACGGTCATCGACGTCGCCTCGACCAGCGCGCCCGAGGTGAGCGCGCCGACGATCACGGCGGTCTCGAGCGCGCCGACGAGGATCGCGGCCGCCCGGCGGGTGAGCAGGGCCTGCCGGCCCGACCCGGCGGTGCGACGGTGGATGATCGCGACCTCCAGCGGCAGCCACACGACGTACGCGCCCTGGAGCGCCCAGCCGATCAGGAACGTGGTGAACGACGGCGCGAACGCGAGGATCCACGAGCCGAGCGCGGTGACCGCGGTCGAGAGCAACAGCACCTTCTTGTGGCCGACGAGGTCGCCGAGCCGCGAGAGGAACGGCACCACCAGCGCCGAGACGATCAGCTGCGCGGCCTCGAACCAGTTGACGTCGGCGTCCGCGATCCCGAGGTGGTCGGCGATGTCGCTGAAGATCGGCGTGTAGTAGCCCTGCAGGATGCCGGAGGCGATCTCGACGCAGACCAGGAAGCCGACGATCCGGCCGAGGTGCAGGGCGGGAGCGGGGACCGGCCGGACGTCACTGGTCATGCGGTCACCTGTCCTTCGGGGAGCCGCTCGATCAGGCGCTGGTACCACAGCACGCCCTCGGCGAAGGCCTCGACGCCGATGTGCTCGTCGTACGAGTGGATCGCCTGGCGCTGCGCCCTGGTCATCCGGAACGGGGTGTACCGGTAGACCCGCTCGCAGATCGCGGTGAAGAAGCGGGAGTCGGTCGCGGCCATCATCACGTACGGCGCGGGGACGGCGTCCGGGAACGCCTCCGCGATCGTCGACTCGATCAGCCGGAAAGCGTCGTCGTCGGTCGGGCTGACCGGGCTCGGCTCCCCGGCCTCGAGGACCTTGACCTGGACCTCCTGGTCCTTCACGACCGAGCGCACGTGGGAGAGGACCGAGGCCACGGAGTCCCCCACCATGATCCGGACGTTGACGCCGGCCTTGGCGGTGGAGGCCACCACGTTGAGGGCGGGCGAGCCCGAGAGGGTGGTCACCGCGGCGGTGGTGCGGGTCATCGCGGCCGACTCGGGACCGGCGGCGACGAGCGCGCGGGTGAGCACCGGCCTCAGCCTGGCGGCGTTCGCCATCAGTGGCCTGAGGGCGGCCGGCGCGTACGGGGCCAGCCGCTGCATGAGCTCGACGGTCGGCGCCGGCGCGCTGGCCGGGAACGACGACCGGTCGAGGCGCAGGATCGCGCGGGCCAGCCGGGCAGTGGCGTCCATCTTCGTCGGCGTGGACGCGTGCCCCCCGCGGCCGTCGACCCGGAGCTCCAGCGAGGTCACGCCCTTCTCGGTCACCCCGACCACGGCGACCGGCAGCTCGACGCCGGGGAACGCCTCGTGCGCCACGGCGCCGCCCTCGTCGAGCACGAGCCACGGCACGACGCCGCGCTCGCGGAGGATCGCGACCGCCGCCGGAGCCGCCGTGCCGCTGACCTCCTCGTCGCAGCCGAACGAGAGCCACACGTCCTGCGCCGGCACGAACCCCCGTTCCAGCAGGCGCTCGACCGCCTCGCAGATCGCCACCAGCGACCCCTTGTCGTCGAGCGTGCCGCGGCCCCACACGTGGCCGTCGACGATCTCGGCGCCGAACGCCGGGTGCTGCCAGCTCGCGTCGTCGTCGACGGGCACCACGTCGAGGTGCGCCATCAGCACCACCGGCCGGGCGGCCTCGCGGCCCTGCCAGTGGAACAGCAGGCCGTGGTCGGTGACCGGGGTCAGGTCCAGCTCGGTGTGCAGCCGCGGGAACCGCGCCCTCAGCTCGTCGTGGAACCGCTCGAACGCCGAGAGGTCCTCGTCGGCGGGGTCCTGCCGCGAGACGGTCGGGATCCGGACCAGGGCCCGGAGCTTCTCGACGGCACGGTCGCGCAGGGCGTCGTGGTCGTCGGGACGGAGCGGGGAGACGGGTACGTCGGGTGCCACGGGACGACGCTATTGCCTCCCGGTCCCTCCTGCCCCCCGTTCCACCCGCCGACCCGGCACAGGATGTGCCGACTCACCGGGTTCGGGCGGTGGTGACCCGGCACA
>NZ_SDKM01000077.1 GCF_004519545.1 Nocardioides guangzhouensis | reverse complement strand
CTGCACAGCGACCTCCTTGGTCCGGGCCGGCCGCCCACAACGATGACGTCCCGCCGAGCCGCGCAGATGAGGACTTGAAGAGAATCGGGCGTCGGTATTCACGTACTGCACGAAAGGCGTCCGTTGACGCGATCCCCGCGGTCCTGGTCCCAGGTGCGTCACACCGCTTGTGGACTCTGCGGCTGTGATCCACTCGAACCAACAGCGCCGAATGGCCGCGCGGCGTAGTCGCCGATGGCGAGCGAGAAGGTCGGGGGTGCTCGGCTCCGGCGATCGCTCCGTCTCTCCAGGTGCCGCAACGGGCGGCTGACGTGGACGGGTGACACCTGCACGCGACACACCTGTGCCGCCGCACTTCGGCGTCGAGTCCGACTCCTGCTGAGCGGAACACGGCGCCAAAGTACGACGCGCGGGTACATTCGAGAAATGGCAGAGCGCAAACTCCCGCCCTTCCGTGCCGATCACGTCGGCAGCCTGTTGCGACCGCCGGAGCTGCTCGACGCGCGGGCCCGGCACCGGGCCGGCGAGGTAGACGACGCCGGGTTGAGGGAGGCCGAGGACAAGGCGATCCGCCAGGTGGTCGCCCTCCAGCGTGAGACGGGCGTGCGGACCACGACTGACGGCGAGTTCCGTCGTACGTCGTGGCACATGGACTTCATCTACCAGCTCGAGGGCGTCGACCCGACCGACCAGAAGCTGGCGGTGCGCTTCCACAACACGGCCGGCGACCTCGACTTCGAGACCCCGGCACTGAGCGTCCACGACCGGGTGCGGCTCGGGCACACGATCTTCGGAGACGCCTTCGAGTACCTGTCGGGAGTGAGCACCGGCGACCAGGTGCCGAAGCTGACCATCCCCTCGCCGAACATGGTCCACTACCGAGGCGGCCGGGCGGCGATCGACGAAGACGTCTACCCCGAGCTCGGGCCGTTCTGGGCAGACCTCACCGCGGCATACGCCGAGGAGGTCCGTCGCCTCGGTGAGCTCGGCTGCACCTATCTCCAGCTGGACGACACCAGTCTCGCCTACCTCAACGACCCCGAACAGCGCGCCATGGTCGCCGCGCAGGGCGGGGATCCCGAGCACCTGCACGAGCAGTACGTCGCGAACGTCAACGCCGCGATCGCCGGCCGTCCGGACGGCATGCGGGTCACCACACACATGTGTCGCGGCAACTTCCGCTCCTCGTGGGCGGCCGAGGGTGGCTATGACTTCGTGGCCGAGGTCCTGTTCTCCCAGCTCGACGTGGACGGCTTCTTCCTGGAGTACGACGACGAGCGGTCCGGTGGCTTCGAGCCGCTGCGGTTCGTTCCGGAGGGCAAGCAGGTCGTGCTCGGCCTGGTCACCACCAAGACCGGCGAGCTCGAGGACAAGGACGACCTGAAGCGCCGCATCGACGAGGCGTCGAAGTACGTGCCGCTCGAGCAGCTCTGCCTGTCGCCGCAGTGCGGCTTCTCCTCCACGGTGGAGGGCAACGAGCTGACCGAGGAGCAGGAACGGGCAAAGCTACGGCTGGTCGTCGAGACCGCCGAGGAAGTCTGGGGGTAGGACATGGCACTACTGGACGGCGTCACCTGGCAGGGCAAGGTCCTCAAGGACGGTGAATGGACCGACGGACGCGGCGGCACGTACGCCGTCGTGGAGCCCGCCACCGGCCACGAGCTCGGCACGATGGGCCAGGCCGACGCCGAGGACGTGGCCGAGGCCGCCGCCTCCGCGGCGCAGGCGCAGAAGGAGTGGGCCGCCCTCCCGCACACCGTCCGGGCGGCCGTGCTCCGCAGGGCCGGTGACCTCTGGGCCGAGCACGCCGACGAGATCCGCGACTGGAACGTGCGCGAGGTCGGCGCGATCCCGCCGATGGCCGACTTCGCGATGCACGTCGCGGCCGAGGAGTGCTACCAGGCCGCGGCACTGCCGGGACAGCCGATCGGCCAGGTGCTCCCCAGCGAGCAGCCACGGCTCTCCATGGCCCGCCAGCTGCCGGCCGGCGTGGTCGCGGTCATCTCGCCGTTCAACGTCCCGATCATCCTCGGCATCAGGTCGGTGGCCCCGGCGCTCGCTCTCGGCAACGCCGTGCTCCTCAAGCCCGACCCGCGCACGGCCGTCACCGGCGGCACGATCATGGCGCGCATCTTCGAGGAGGCAGGGCTGCCGCCCGGCGTCCTCCAGATGCTCCCCGGCGGCAAGGACGTCGGTGAGGCCATGGTCACCGACCCGCACGTCCGGGTGATCTCCTTCACCGGCTCGACAGCGGTCGGCCGTTCGATAGGCGAGCTCGCAGGCCGACACCTCAAGCGAGCTCACCTTGAGCTGGGCGGCAACTCCGCGCTGTTGATCCTTGACGACGCGGACGTCGAGAAGGCCGTCGGGCTGACGGGTTGGGCGTCGTTCCTCAACCAGGGCCAGATCTGCATGACCACCGGTCGCTACTTCGTCGCCGATGCCATCTACGACGACTTCGTCGACCAGCTCGCCGCGAAGGCCAGCCACCTGCCAGTCGGCGACCCGGCCACCGAGCAGGTCGCGCTCGGCCCGGTCATCGACGAGCGATCACGGGACAAGATCCACGGTCTGGTCACGTCGAGCGTCGACCAGGGCGCGCGCCTGGCCGCTGGCGGGGAGTACGACCGGCTCTTCTACCGGCCGACCGTGCTGGCCGACGTCCCCCTCACCTCGCCCGTCTTCACCAAGGAGGTCTTCGGCCCGGTCGCCCCGGTCACCCGAGTCTCCTCCGTCGACGAAGCGGTACGGCTGGCCGCGGAGAGCGACTACGGCCTCTCGCTCGGCATCGTCACCCGCGACGTGATGCGCGGGCTGGCGCTCGCCGAGCAGATCCCGACCGGCATCGTGCACATCAACGACCAGACGGTGAACGACGAGGCGAACGCCCCCTTCGGCGGCGTCGGCGCGTCAGGCTTCGGGCGGATCGGTGGCGCGGCCGCGAACGTCGAGGCGTTCACCGAGACCCGGTGGATCACCATGCGAGGTGAGCCGGCGAGCTATCCGTTCTGATCGTCTTCGGTAGGGCCACGATGCCTGCGTCATTTCCGCATGTGGACGCGGGAGGCCAGCCCCGGGATAGCGCCGGTTTCGTTCAGGTGCATGGGCGGCGTGGCTGGCGGGACCTCGCCCGTCTGAGGTGCCCAACGTGCGCCCGCCCATCGCGTAGGAGCGCGAGATGGGTAGAGCTACCGATGCCGGCCTCGGCACTGCGCGGGGAGGCTGGCTGCACACACCACGGCATTGCGAAAGGGTGGTCAGGATGGCAACCACGGCGGCACCCACCGTCCGACAGGCGGGGCTCGAGTTCATCACCGTCAACGACGTACGGATCGCGTACGCCGACACGCGCGGCGCAGGCGTCCCACTCGTGCTGGTCCACGGGTCCTGGGGGTCGCACCACAACTGGGACCCGGTGGTGCCGGGTCTGGCCGAGCACTTCCGTGTGCTCTCGTACGACCGGCGCGGCCACAGCGACAGCGAGCGGCCACCCGGGCAAGGACACTTCTCCGAGGACGTCGCTGATCTCGCCGCTCTGATCGAGCAACTCGGCCTCGCACCAGCGTGGGTGGTCGGTAGCTCCGCCGGGGCCGTCATCACGCTCCAGCTCGCGGCCGCTCGGCCCGACGTGTTGCGCGGGATCGTCGTGCACGAGCCGCCGCTGTTCGGGGTGCTCGAGGAGGGCAGTGCGGAGGCTCTCGCGGTCGCCGGCCTCGAGGCCGGCCCGCTCACGGACGTGGGTCGCCGGATCGCCGCCGGCGACCACGTCGGCGCGGCAGAGCTCTTTGTGGACCAGGTGGCTCTCGGCCCGGGCAGCTGGGGGCGCTGCCCGACGCCATGCGCGCCATGATGACCGCCAACGCGCCGACCTATCTCGACGAGCTAGACGACTCTGAGTGCGTGTCCGTCGACCAGTCCCTGCTCGCGGCGTACGACCGCCCGGCGCTGCTCACCTCCGGCGACCAGAGCCCGCCGGTCTTCGCGCCGGTGGAACGCCGGCTCGCCCAACTTCTGCCGCAAGCCCGGCAAACGACCTACGCCGGAGCTGGCCACATCCCGCACGTCACGCACCCCGCCGCGTACGTCGCCGAGGTAATCGCGTTCATCGACTGGGCGGAGGCGAACCAGCGATGACCACGTCCACCACGGTGGAGCCCCTCACGGTCCGCGCCCCCGATGGCGTCGAGCTTGCTGTGTGGGTGGACGGGCAGGGGCCGGCCATCGTGCTCGTGCACGGCTCGATCCAGGACCACACGATCTCCGCGGCGTTGGTAGCCGAGCTGAGGACTGACTTCACGACGTACTCGATGGACCGCCGCGGCTTCGGCGCGAGCGGGGACGGCGCGTCGTACTCCCTGGAGCTGGAGTTCGCGGACGTGGCGGCAGTCGTGGACGAGGTCGCGGCACACACCCGGCGACCGGTCGTGCTGTGGGGGCACTCATTCGGCGCGGGCTGCGCGATGGGCGCCGCGGCCCTCACCCGGGACGTCAGCCACCTGGTGCTGTACGAGCCCGGCCTGGGCATCCCCTATCCCACCGGGTGGGTCGACGAGGTGGAGCAGGTCGTGGCCGCCGGCCACTACGAGACGGCGCTGATCATGCTGTTCCGCGACCTCCTCGACTTCACTGACGAGCAGGTCGCCGAACTGCGCGCTGGCCCCGAATGGGCGGGTCGCGTCGCGACGGCTCCGACCATCGCACGCGAGGCCCGGGCCGAGCAGGGCTGGGCGTACCCGCCTGGCGGCCTGGACCGCATCTCGACACCCACGCTGCTGTTGTCCGGATCCGAGAGCACTCCCGACATCAAGAAGGCGACCGAGATGGCCCGAGTCGCCATCCCGGGCGCGCAGGTTCGGATGCTCAAGGGGCACGCCCACATCGCCCACCGCACGGACCCCGCCATGATTGCCGACATCATCCGGGAATTCGTCACGAGTTGAGCAGGTCGTGCTCCATGGCAAACAACGTCGCGGCGGCGCGGGTCGGGTGACCGATCTTGGCGTAGATGTGCTGGACGTGGTGCTCGGCGGTGCGGCGGGAGATCACCAACCGCTTCGCGATCTGGTGGTTCGACAGACCCCGCGCCACCAGCCGCAGCACCTCGACCTCACGGTCGCTGAGCCCGGCCGGCCACTGGCGGCGTACGCGTGGGCGCGGTTGCCCTGCCGCTTCGATGACCGCCGCCACGCAGTCGGCGTCAAGGCCCCCAGACGTCGCATCCTGCGTCACGTGCTCGGCCGCCTCTTCCCGGGTGCGAGCCTGCCGATGCGGGCGATCCTCGGTCGCCGTACGGAACGCGACGGCCGCAGCCAAGACACGCGCCGCGACGGGAATCGCGGCCCCCCGAAGGCCATGGTGGTAGCCGCTGCCGTCCATGCGCTCGTGGTGCAGCCCCGCGATCCGAGCCACAGGGGCCAGACTCGCCGAGCAGGCCAGGATCCGCTCGGTGTGGTAAGGATGCAGCCGGACCTGCTCCCACTCCGTCCGGGTGAGCTGACCAGTCTTCTCCCACACCACGCTCGACACGCCGACCTTGCCCAGGTCGTGCAACATCGCGGCACGTCGCAGGTCCACGACGTCCGGCTCCGGAAGCCCGAGGGACCGAGCCGCCCCCTCGGCCAGGCGGGCAACCTCCGCCGAATGCCCCACCGTGTACGACGACTTCAGATCGACCATGTCGGCGAAGCACCGCGCCACGCGATCCAAGTCAGGCTCGCCGATGTACTCGACCGGCCGGGGCTCCGCCTCGAGAAGCGCCGACCAAGGATCAACTGCTGAGAGTTCGTCCATCAAGCCCAGCCCCACCCTCCCGAAGGCGGCCGCCACCTCCGGGTCGAACCAGCCGCCGGCCCGCTGTTCCACCATGGCCACCGCCGCATCCGGACCTTCGGCGTCGAGGAAGAGGACGGCCTGCGTGGCGACATCACCGACCCGAGCCGGCAGCGACACCTCATCCTGCGCCAAGCGGCGAGGTCCCTTGCCGTCCCACCGCTCGAACTGCTGCGCCACACAGTCCTGCACTTCTGGAGCCAGCCCGAGGCGGCCCGCGAGCACCGAGGCGGCATCGCACACCGACAAGAGGATCTCGGTCCCGTGGCGCACGTCGCCCCTGATCGACCTCGCGATGAGGGCCGGCCGCCTGAGTCCGGCTCCCTGGCCACTGCTCAGCGTCAGGCGCACCATCTCCCGCGGGTTGCCGAAGTCGGCAGGCTGGGCCGCCCGCCGCGACACCAGCTCGTTGCCGCCGTACACCCGCACCTCAACCGCGGCAGTAGCCGTACATCCGATGTGGCGAAGCATCGTGCCCAGGAACACGCTGCGGACGTCGTCTTCCGCGAGATCCCTCGAACGGGCGAGCCCGGTCGCGAGCAGACAACACCGCAGCGCAGTGCCCGGCGGTTGCCCCATGCCCAGGTCCGTGGCGACCGACAGCGCAGCCAAGAGGTCCACGAGCCGCAAGCGAGACTCGATCACAGCCCCATCCTGCCCGCGGCGAACGAGCCTTCGCCAGCACCCTGCAACGGCTCGAGACTGGCGCTCGGGCGGACCGACCAGGACCAGATCCTGAACCGCGTCCTTCCGCCGCAACTGCGCGGACAATTCCAAGTGCTGGCGCCGGTTACAGCGGCGGCAGTCCGAGCACGTCCCGTACGGCATTCTCCAGTCGCTCGCCCCGGTCGTGGGTGCCGACGTGGCCCGTGAGGAACGCGGCGGCGTACTGCCCGGCCTCGCTCCACAAGCCGAAACTGCCGCCGGTGCCGCCCATGCCGTAACCGTCGGAGTCCACGGCCACGCCCAGTCCCCATTCCCGGTCGCCGCCGATCACCAGCTCGGGTTCCTCGCCGCGTCCGCGGTTCAGCTCCTCCGACAGGTCCGGGCCAAGGAGGCGGCCGTGTGCCAAGGCCACGTACAACCCGGCCACACCCCGGGCGGTCCCGTGACCGTTGATGGCCGGGATCTCAGCGCGACGCCACCGCTCGCTGTTGACGACCCGGGGGTCGCGGGCCCGGGCGGGTTCTCGATCGCCCGGCGGTACAGGCCCGGGCGGTCCTGCTGGGAGGCGGCGAAGTCGTCGCCGAACCCGGTCAGGTCGGCAACCCTGCTCAGCTCGGTGCCATCGAGCCCGATGTGGAAGTCCAGGTCGTGCGGGTTGCAGATCTCCTCGCGGAGGAACCGTCCCAACGAGCGGCCGTCGACGGCGCGCACGACCTGGCCCAGCAGGTGGCCGTAGAACAGCGCCGACTCGCCCTGAGCGGAACCCGGAGGCCAGGTCGGCTCCTGGCGTGCCAACAGAGAGCACATCAGCCCCCAGTCGTAGAACGCCTCCTGCGGCGCGTCCGCGTCCAGAACGACGAGCCCCGCGCGATGGGCGAGGACGTCGCGGACCGAGGCCGCGGCCCGCAGCTCCGGCCAGAAGAGCTGCATCGGGTCGTCGAGGTCGACCAGCCCCCGGTCGGCCAGCGTAAGCACGCACAGGGCGGCGAACGGCTTGGTCACCGAGTACGGCATCACCAGCGTGTCCTGCTGCCAGGGCCGGTTGTGGGCGGAGTCCGCGTACCCGCCCCAGACGTCGACCACCCACGCACCGTCATGCCACACCGCGAAGGACGCACCAGTGCCCGTCTGTTCGGCAAGAACGTGTGCGAACAGCTCCCGCACGCCCCGGAAGGGCTCCGCAACAGACCCTTGAACTTCCATGCCACGGGCTCCTCTGGCTCTTCCCGGGGGACACTCGGGGACAGAGTAGGCCGGGCATGTCCGGTGGTCGGGCTTGTCGCCTCTTGTGAGCAGTCGCGAACGTGTGTCATGCCGCCGCGTCTGGGACGGACCCCGGTCAGGATGCTCGGGCTCGGGCTGGGTCGGGCGGCGGCTCTTCCAGATGAGGTCGAGGGCGACGCT
>NZ_SDKM01000076.1 GCF_004519545.1 Nocardioides guangzhouensis | reverse complement strand
TGCGCGGACTTTCGCATCCGATCTGGCGGCGAAACTCCGCTCGCCACGCCTCCGACGTGGGCGAGGCGCCCTAGGCTCGCAGTCATGGCCCGACTTCCGCAGCGGCAGCGCGTGGCGGCGTACGCCGTGGTCCTGCGCGACGACCGGATCCTGCTCTCCCGGCTCGACCCGAGGATCGCCCGCGGCGAGCTCTGGACGCTGCCGGGCGGCGGGCTCGACCACGGGGAGGACCCGCACCAGGCGGTGGTCCGGGAGATCCACGAGGAGACCGGGCTCGACGCACGGGTCTCGGACGCGGCGCGGATCTACAGCATGCACAACCCGCGCGCGCAGCACGGGGAGTGGCCGGCCGACTACCACGCGTTGCGGATCGTGTTCGAGGGCTGGGTGCCCGTCGACGCGCCGGAGCCACGGGTCGTCGAGGTCGACGGGTCCACGGTGGAGTCGGCCTGGGTCCCGCTCGCGGACGTGCACTCCGGGACGGTGCCGGTGACCGACCTGGTGAAGGAGGCGCTGCGCGACCACCAGCCGTTCCAGCGGCAGCGGCTCGCGGCGTACGCCCTGGTCCGCAGGCCGGGCCCGGCCGGCGAGCAGGTGCTGCTGGTCCGGATCTCGCGCCTCGGCGCCCACGCCGGGTCGTGGACGCTGCCCGGCGGCGGGGTCGACCACGGCGAGAAGCCGGCGGTGGCGCTGTCCCGCGAGGTGCAGGAGGAGTGCGGGGTGCCGTGCGTCGTCGGGGACCTGCTCGGCGTCCACGACGTGCACTTCACCGGGACCGCGCCGACCGGACGGCAGGAGGACTTCCACGGCATCCACCTGGTCTTCGCGGCGACCGTGCCGGAGGGGGCGGAGCCGAGCGCGGTCGAGGTCGACGGCACCACCGACGCCGTGGCCTGGGTGCCGGTCGCCGACGTCGGGTCGGGAGCGATCGACGCGCTGGACGTCGTACGCCACGCGCTGTCGCTCTGAGCCACGCGCCCTAGGTTGGTCCCATGACCGAAACCGTCTTCACCTACGGCGCACCGTCGCTGAAGTTCGGCCCGGGGAGCTCACGCGAGATCGGCCACGACCTCGGCCAGTACGACGCCCGGCGGGTGCTGCTGGTGACCGACGCCGGCGTCGCTGCGACCGGGCACCCGGCCCGGATCGCCGAGGAGATCCGCGGCCACGGCATCCACGTGGTGGTCTTCGACCGGGCCCGGGTCGAGCCCACCGACGCCTCGCTGGAGGAGGCCGTGGCGTTCGGGCGCGCGCAGGGCCCGTTCGACGCCTACGTCGCGGTCGGTGGCGGCTCGTCCATCGACACCGCGAAGGCGGTCAACCTGCTCGGCACCAACGCCGGCGAGCTCATGGACTACGTCAACGCCCCGGTCGGCGGCGGCCGGGCACCCACGCAGCCGCTGCGCCCGCTGGTCGCGGTGCCGACCACCACCGGCACCGGCAGCGAGAGCACCACGATCTGCGTGCTCGACGTGCTCGCCCAGCACGTGAAGACCGGGATCAGCCACCCGCGGCTGCGCCCGACCCTGGCCGTGGTCGACCCCGAGCTGACCATGAGCCAGCCGGCGATGGTGACCGCAGCCTCGGGCATGGACATCCTGTGCCACGCGCTGGAGTCGTACACCGCCCGCTGGTACGCCGACTTCGACGCCAAGCAGCCCGGGCAGCGGGTGCCCTACTGCGGCGCCAACCCGATCGCCGACATGTGGTCGGAGAAGGCCCTGTCGCTGCTGGCCGGCTCGTTCCGCGCCGCCGTCCGCGACGGCGGTGACGCGGCGGCCCGCGAGCAGATGGCGCTGGCCGCGACGTTCGCCGGCATGGGCTTCGGCAACGCCGGCGTGCACGTCCCGCACGCGAACGCCTACCCCATCGCCGGCCGGGTGCGGAACTACCGGCCGGAGGGCTACCCGAAGGACGAGCCGATCGTGCCGCACGGGATGGCGGTCTCCCTGACCGCGCCGGAGGCGTTCCGGTTCACCTTCGACGCCGCCCCCGAGCGGCACCTGCGTGCCGCCCATCTGCTCGACCCGGGCGCCGACGGCGACGGACCGGCCCTGCTGGCCGGGGTGCTGGTCGACCTGATGCGGGACATCGGACTGCCCTGTGGTCTGGCCGAGGTCGGGTACACCGATTCCGACGTCGACGACCTCGTGGCCGGGTCGCTGCAGCAGCAGCGGCTGCTGGCAACGGCCCCGCGGGAGGTGACCGCGGAGGACCTGGCCGGCGTGTTCCGGGGCTCGATGGAGAACTGGTGAGCATCCACCTGGAGCGCGACGAGCTGGTCGTGGCGCTGCGTCGGGCCGGCGTCGAGGACGTCTCCGCCAGCACCCTGGACCGCGCGCTCTACTCCTCCGACGCCTCGCTCTACCGGGTGGTGCCCCGGGTCGTGGCCCGACCGCGGGACACCGACGAGCTGGTCGCCGTGCACGCGGTCGCCCGCGAGGCCCGGGTCCCGGTCACGATGCGGGGCGCCGGCACCTCGATCGCCGGCAACGCGGTCGGGCCGGGCATCGTCGTCGACACCGCGAAGCACCTGACCCGGGTGCTGGACCTCGACCCGGAGGCCGGCACCGCGACGGTGCAGCCCGGGGTCGTGCACGCCCGGCTGCAGCGCCGGGTGGCGGCGTACGGGCTGCGCTTCGGGCCGGACCCGTCCACCCACACCCGGTGCACGGTCGGCGGGATGATCGGCAACAACGCGTGCGGCTCGCGTGCGCTCGGCTACGGCCGGACCGCGGACAACGTCGAGGGATTGCGGGTGCTGCTCGGCGACGGGCGGGTGCTCGACACCGGGGACGGACTCCCGGCCCTGGACACCCTCGTCGAGGGCCATCTCGGGCACGTGCGGACGACGTTCGGGCGGTTCCCGCGGCAGGTCAGCGGCTACGCGCTCGAGCACCTCCTCCCCGAGAACGGCCGCCGGCTCGACCGCTTCCTGGTCGGCTCCGAGGGCACCCTCGCGACCGTGCTCGAGGCGACCGTGCGGCTTGTCCCCGACCCGGCGGTGACCGCGCTGGTGCTGCTCGGGTACCCGTCGATGGTCGAGGCCGCCGACGCCGTGCCGGGGATCCTCGGAGTGCCGCACCTCGCCGCGTGCGAGGGCCTCGACCAGCGGATCGTGGACGTGGTGCGCGCCGCCGGCCGCCCGGTCCCGGACCTGCCGCGCGGCTCCGGCTGGCTGTTCGTCGAGGTGACCGGCGACTCTGCGACCGAGGTGCAGGCCCGCACCGCGGGCGTGGCCGCCGCGGCCGGCGCGCTGGCGCACCGGG
The DNA here is from genome assembly GCF_004519545.1 of Nocardioides guangzhouensis. Classification (GTDB taxonomy): domain Bacteria; phylum Actinomycetota; class Actinomycetes; order Propionibacteriales; family Nocardioidaceae; genus Nocardioides; species Nocardioides guangzhouensis. The sequence continues at coordinate 4,747 of NZ_SDKM01000076.1, read as the reverse complement.
TGGTCGAGGACCCGGCCGAGCAGGCCGCCCTGTGGCGGATCCGCGAGGACGGCGCCGGCCTGGCCGCGCGCAGCCTCGACCGGCCGGCGTACTCCGGCTGGGAGGACGCCGCGGTCCCGCCGGACCGGCTCGGCGCGTGGCTGCGCGACTTCGACGGGCTGCTGCGCGAGCACGGGCTGGACGGCGTCCCCTACGGCCACTTCGGGGACGGCTGTGTGCACGTGCGCATCGACTTCGCCTTCGACGACGGGGCAGCGCGGTTCCGGGCGTTCCTCACCGACGCCGCGACCGCGCTCCGCACCCACGGCGGGTCGCTCTCCGGCGAGCACGGCGACGGACGGGCCCGATCGGAGCTGCTCCCGCTGATGTACGACGCCGAGTCGCTGCGGCTCTTCGGTGCGGTCAAGGCGGTCTGCGACCCCGACGGGCTGCTCAACCCCGGCGTGCTGGTCGACCCTGCGCCGGTCGCCGCCGACCTGCGCCCGGCCCGGCCGGTGCGCGACCACCGGCCGACCCTGCGGCTGCTGCACGACGGCGGCTCGCTCGGCGCCGCCGCGCACCGCTGCACCGGCGTCGGGAAGTGTCTCGCCGACAACGCGCCGGCGGGTGGCGTGATGTGCCCGTCGTACGCCGCGACCCGGGACGAGAAGGACTCCACCCGCGGCCGGGCCCGGGTGCTGCAGGAGGCGCTCGACGGCGCCCTCGTCGACGGGCTGGCCGACCCCGCCGTCGGCGAGGCGCTCGACCTCTGCCTGGCCTGCAAGGGCTGCGCGCGCGACTGCCCGACCGGCGTCGACATGGCGACGTACAAGGCCGAGGCGCTGCAGGCGAGGTATGCCGGCCACCGGCGGCCGCGGTCGCACTACGCGCTGGGTGCGCTGCCGCGGTGGGCGCGGCTGTCCTCGCCGGTCGCGCCGGTCCTCAACGCGCTGATGCGGTTCGGCCCGACCGCGCGGCTGGCCAAGAGCGCCGCCGGGATCGACCAGCACCGCGACCTGCCCCGGCTGGCGTCGATGACGCTGCGACGGGCCTCCCGACGGCACCACGGCGACGCGATCCGGATGTCCGCGCCGGCCGCCGACGTGCCCGACGTCTGGCTGTGGGCCGACACCTTCACCGACCACCTCGCGCCGTCCGCCGGGCTGGCCGCGATGCAGGTCCTCGAGGCCGCCGGGCTTCGGGTCCGGGTGATCGACGAGCACGCCTGCTGCGCGCTCACCTGGATCACCACCGGGCAGCTCTCGGCTGCGCGACGGGTGGTGGCGCGGACCGTCGACGTGCTGCACCCGTACGTCACCTCCGGGGCGCCGATCGTCGGGCTGGAGCCGTCGTGCCTGGCCACCCTGCGCTCCGACCTGGTCGAGCTCAGCGCCGACCCGCGGGCCGCGGAGATCGCGGCGGCGACCCGCACGCTGGCCGAGGTACTGTCGGGCATCGAGGGCTGGGAGCCGCCCGACCTCACCGGGCTCGAGGTGGTCGCGCAGCCGCACTGCCACCACGCGTCCGTGCTCGGCTGGGAGGCCGACGCGGCGCTGCTCGCCCGGGCCGGTGCGACCGTCACCCGGGTCGGCGGCTGCTGCGGCCTGGCCGGGTCGTTCGGGATGGAGAAGGGTCACTACGACGTCTCGGTCGCGATCGCCGGGCACGCCCTGCTGCCGGCGGTCCGGGCGGCCGGTCCGGGGGCCGTGGTGCTCGCCGACGGCCTGTCCTGCCGGGTCCAGCTGGACGACCTCGCGGACGTCTCCGCGATGCATCTGGCCGAGCTGCTCACCTCTAGACTGCAGGCATGAACCCCCGCTACCGCCGCATGGTGATCCCGGTGGCGCTGGTCGGGCTCCTCGTGATCGTCCTCATCGCCGCGCTGGTGTAGCCGTGCCCGCCGAACCCCTGCTCCGGGCGCTGTCCCGGATGCGCTCCCTCCTCCTCGACGACCAGGTGCTGGTCCGGGCGGTCGCGTCCGGGCGCCGCCGCGGCGAGGAGCCGCGCTGGCGCCGGGTCGAGCTGCGGTACGTCGACCTGAAGGCCGGGCGCCACCTCCACGTCACGGCGTACGACGCGACCCAGGCGCACACCTCCAACCACGCCGTCGGCGACGCGGCCCGGGACGCGGTCGACGACCTGCTGGACCTTCCGTTCGCGAACTGGCACGTCGAGACCACCACCGAGCAGCACCAGGTGCGGGTGACCAAGAAGCTCGAGGCGATGGTGCACACCAGCGCCCGCACCGAGGAGGTCGAGGTCGAGCGCGGCCACGACCGTGCCAAGAGCCGGCTGCTGCCCGAGGACGACCCGGTGCTGCTGGCGCTGGGCATCTCCGACAGGGAGGGGCGGATCAAGCCGAGCCGGCAGGCGAAGTACCGCCAGGTCGAGGAGTTCCTGCGGCTGCTCGACGCGTCGGTGACCGATGCCCTGGAGGTGGGGGCGCTGCGCCGGCCGACCCCCGAGGAGCCGCTGCGGGTCGTCGACCTCGGCTGCGGCAACGCCTACCTCTCCTTCGCCGCGCACCGCTACCTCACCCACGTGCGGGGGCTGCCCGTGACCATGACCGGGGTGGACGTGAAGGAGCAGTCCCGCGAGCACAACACCGCGGTCGCCGAGGGGCTCGGCGTCGCGGACAGCACGTCGTTCGTGGTCGGCACCATCGGCGGCGCCGAGCTGCCCGAGCCGCCCGAGGTGGTGCTGGCGCTGCACGCCTGCGACACCGCCACCGACGAGGCGCTGGCCCGGGCCGTCGCCTGGGGGGCGTCGCTGGTGCTGGCTGCCCCGTGCTGCCACCACGACATCGCCGCGCAGCTGCGGCGCAACCCCACCCCCGCGCCGTACGCCCTGCTGACCCGGCACGGCATCCTCCGCGAGCGGTTCGCGGACACGCTGACCGACGCGCTGCGGGCCTCGATCCTGCGGGTGCTGGGCTACCGCGTCGACGTGGTCGAGTTCGTGGAGAGCAAGCACACGCCGCGCAACACGTTGCTGCGCGCGGTGCGCACCGGCTCGCCGGTCAAGGGAGGCTCGGTGCGCACGGACTACGACGGGCTGGTCGCGCAGTGGGGTGTGCACCCGAAGCTGGCCGAGCTGGTGGGCGACCGTCTTGCGTGAGGCGTTCGTCGTCGTCCTCGCCGTCCCCTTCCTGGTCGGTGCCGCGCTGGCGCCCGCCGAGCCCGACCGCGACGTGGTGTTCCGGTTCGCCGACACCGAGATCGTGGAATCCAGCGGGCTGGTGGTCGCGGACGGGCTGGTGACCACGGTCAACGACTCCGGCGACAGCGCCCGGGTGTTCACCGTCGACCTGGCCACCGGCGAGACTGTCGGCACCACCACCTGGCCGGCCGAGCCGGAGGACGTCGAGGCGCTGGCCCCGGCACCCGACGGCGACGTGTGGGTCGGGGACATCGGCGACAACTCCGAGGCACGGGAGACAGTGACGGTCACCCGGGTACCGATCGGACGGGGCGACCTCTCGGCGTCCGGGACGTCGTACTCGCTGGTGTATGGCGACCGCGCCCACGACGCCGAGGCGCTGCTCGCGCACCCGCGCACCGGGCGCCTGTTCGTGGTCACCAAGAGCGTGCTCGGGGGGACGGTGTACGCCGCGCCGTCCTCGCTCCGGCCCGGCGTACCCAACGAGCTCCAGCGAATCGGGGACGCGCCCGGCATCGTGACCGACGGGGCGTTCTTCCCGGACGGGCAGCACGTGCTGCTGCGCAGCTACGGGCGCGCCTACGTCCTCGACTTCCCCTCGCTGGAGACGGTCGCGGAGGTCGACCTGCCGCCCCAGAAGCAGGGGGAGGGGATCGCGGTCGCGCCGGACGGCACCGTCTACGCGAGCTCGGAGGGGGTGCGTTCGCCGTTGCTGCGGATCGTGCTGCCCCCCTCCGTCGAGCGGGTGCTGGCCGCGCCGCCGGCCACGCAGTCCCCGGACCTCCCGGACCGGCCCACCCCCTCGGCGGACCCGAACGTCGCGCCCGGCGACCCGCGCCAGCCGGCGCCGCCCGGCTTCCAGCGCGACCCCTGGCAGTGGGCCCTCGGCGGCCTGCTCTTCGTCGGCGCGCTGGTCGTGCTGCTGCGGGCCCTGCGCCCCCCGCGCTGACCCCTGTCCGGATACTCCCCAGCGAAACGGTTGTGGTTTCGGCGATTTCGCAGCCGTTTCGTTGGGGACTACCCGGCCGGCGACCGCGGACCATCGGGGCCGGTCGGTGGTATGCAGGGGGGATGGGGAACGCGCGAGTCATCGTGGTCGAGGGCGACATCACCCGGCAGCAGGTGGACGCGGTGGTGAACGCCGCGAACCGCGGGATGCGCGGGGGCGGCGGGGTCGACGGTGCCATCCACCGGGCGGGTGGCCCGGCGGTGCTCGAGGACTGCGTACGCCGGTTCCCGCACGGGCTCGGCACCGGCCAGGCCGGCTGGACCACCGCCGGGGACCTGGCCGCGCAATGGGTGATCCACGTGGTCGGTCCGAACTTCGGCGCGGGGGAGCGGGACCGGTCGCTGCTGGTCTCGTGCTACGCGAACGCGCTCGCGGTCGCCGACGAGCTCGGTGCGGGCACGGTCGCGTTCCCGCTCGTCAGCGCCGGCATCTACGCCTGGCCCCTCGACGACGCGATCGCCGCCGCCGTCGAGACGCTCCGCGCCACCCCGACCGAGGTCGAGGAGGCGCGGATCGTGGCGTTCGGCCGGCCGACGTACGACGCGATCGCGGCCGCGCTGTAGCAGTCAGGCGCGACTCGACGACCAGTCAGGCGCGACT
>NZ_SDKM01000075.1 GCF_004519545.1 Nocardioides guangzhouensis | reverse complement strand
GCGAGCGCCAGCGAGCGTCTCGAAACCACGGTCCGGGTGTGGGGTTTCCCACGGGTGCGGAGGGTTCCCCCGCGGGTGGGCGGTCGGCCACGATGGGCCTGCCCGAGAGCCGGGTCCAGCGAGGTCGAGGAGTACGCCGTGCAGTTCGGTCGCAGCTACGAGGAGTTCGAGGTCGGGGCGACGTACCAGCACTGGCCCGGCAAGACGGTCACCGAGTTCGACGACCACATGTTCTGCCTGCTCACCATGAACCACCACCCGCTGCACCTCGACGAGCACTACGCAGGGGAGACCACCCAGTTCGGCAAGAACGTCGTGGTCGGCAACTACGTCTACTCGATCCTGCTCGGCATGTCCGTGCCCGACGTCTCCGGCAAGGCGATCGCGAACCTCGAGATCGAGTCGCTGCGCCACGTTGCCCCGACCTTCCACGGCGACACGCTGTACGGCGAGACGAAGGTGCTCGACAAGTGGGAGTCGACCTCGAAGGACGACCGGGGCGTGGTCCACGTGGAGACCATCGGCTACAACCAGGACGGCAAGGTCGTGTGCATCTTCCGCCGCAAGGTGATGGTCCCCAAGCAGAACTACCTCGACGCCCGCGGCGGCGAGCAGCCCGGCCGTCCGGTGCCGCAGCCGGACCGGAACTGGCCGGGGGAGTGACGGGTTCACCGGTTGACAAGTGAGTCCGACCGGCCCCCGAAGTGCCGGGCCAGCGGCAGGATCCCCAGGATCAGCACCATGGGCACGGCGAACCCGACGCGCAGCGAGTTGGCCCCGACCAGGCCGGTGAGCACCGCCCCGAGCAGCGCCCCGACGTAGTTGAACTGGTTGAACCGCCCGATCACCACGTCCACCCGCGCCTGCCGGACCGCTGCCGGGACGTCGTCGCCGCCCGCGATCCGGGCCGCCGCCGAGAAGCTCAGCGGTGCGATCACCGCGACACCCAGCCCGAGCAGCGTGAACCCGAGCACCGCGACCGGCCAGGCCGGCGCGGTCACCACGACCAGCAGCGACAGGAAGGCCAGCACCCCGCCCGCCCGGAGCACCCGGACCGGGCCGAACCGGGCGACCAGCCCGTCGCCGGCGAACCGCATCACCAGCGTCGCCAGCAGGTACGGGAACGTGGCCAGCGCCACCCAGCGGTCCGGGGTCGGGAACGTGTTGTCGAGGTACGTCGGCCCCCACGTGGTCGCGGCGGTGTCGACCATGTAGAAGAGCACCATCCCGAGCCCGACCAGCACGATCGGCCGCCAGGGCACGGTGATCCCGGCGGTGTCCGGCTCGCCGACCCGGGGCAGGAACGGCGCCGCCAGCGCCACCACCAGCGGCACCACGCAGGTGACGCCGGCCACCCACAGGTCGGGCTGGATCAGCGTCAGCGTCGCGCCGATCAGGCCGCCGAGCGTCCACGCGCCGTGGAACGACGGCAGGATCGGTCGGCCGTAACGGTGCTCGACCGCCACGGCCTGCATGTTGCCGGCGGCGTCCACCAGCCCCAGCCCCACGCCGTACGCCGCGAGGCCGGCGACGAACACCAGCAGCTCGGGTGCGCCGACCAGCACCGGCACCGACACCGCGACCACCAGCAGCCCGACCCGCAGCACGCCGGCGCTGTGCCGGTTGCGGGCCAGCTGCTCGGCGACGACGGAGCCGACCCCGGCCAGCAGCACCATCATCAGCAGCAGCACCGACAAGGTGGCCTCGCCGAGATCCCACCTGTCCTGGAGGACCGGGAGCCGGGTGGTGAGGCTGATGAACACCAGGCCCTGCGCCCCGAACGCGAGGGCGGTCGCCGTCCGCGCGCGGCGGAGATCGGCGGTGACCGGCTCGGCGGCCGGGTCGAGGGGAGCGCGCATGGGAGGAAGCGTGCCAGAGTGACCCCATGACGGACGGGGAGGCGCAGGAGATCTGGCTGGTGCGTCACGGGGAGACCGAGTGGAGCCGGGACCACAAGCACACCTCGACCACCGAGCTGCCGCTCACCGACGTCGGGGTCGCGGTGGCCACCGAGCTGAAGGCGCGGCTCGACCCGGCCTCGTTCGACCTGGTCCTGTGCAGTCCCCGGCAGCGGGCCCGCGACACCGCCCGGCTGGCCGGGTTCCCGGACCCGGAGGTGGACGGGGACCTCGCGGAGTGGGCGTACGGCGACTACGAGGGCATCACCACCGCCGAGATCCGCGAGACCGTGCCCGGCTGGTCGGTCTGGACGCATCCGACCCCCGGCGGCGAGACCGCGGCGCAGGTGACCGCGCGCCTCGACCGGGTGGTGGCCCGGGTCTCCGCCCAGCCCGGTCGGACGCTGCTGTTCGGTCACGGACACGCCCTGCGCGCGCTCACTGCCCGCTGGCTCGGTCTCGTGGTGGGCGACGGCAGGCTCTTCCGGCTCGACACCGCGACCGTGTCGGTGCTCGGCTTCGAGCGGGACACCCGGGTGATCCTGCGCTGGAACGCCTGAAGGTGCTCGTCGGCGGTGCTTGACGGGGGTGCCCGCGGGCCTCACCGTTGACCCATGTTGGAGGCGCAGTGCCCCCGGTGCTCGTCGCCGGTCTCGGAGTCCGACGGCGTGTGGTCGTGCGCGGACCACGGGCGCATCGACCCGCTCTGGCGGGTCCGCCAGGCCTCGTACGACGCGTTCGGCGACCATCTCGCGCGGGCGGGCGGCTTCCCGACGTACGTCCCGTGGCCGATGAGCCCCGGCTGGGTGGTCACCGACTTCGGCGTGGTCTGCGGCCAGACCCGAGCCCGGGCGACCGTCACGTGTGTTGCCGGCACCAGCCCGCTGGACGGGCCGGTGGAGGTGCTGGTGGTGAGCGAGGAACCGGGCACCGGGCTCGGGGCCCGCTGCGCCGGCACCGTGCACTCCGACCCCGGCGAGCAGATCGCGGCGTCCACGCCGACCGCGCGGGTCCGCGTGGTCAACCAGTCGATCCCGCTCTGGACGATCTCGACCTCCGACGCCGACACCGACCTCGACCGCAGCGTGTTCGCGGGGGAGGCCCGGGGCCGCTGGCTGTGGCTGGTGCTGCGCCCGGCCTCGGCCATGCTGCTGCTCGCGGACGAGTGGATCCTGGCCGACGTGAGCGACCTCGGGCCGCAGCTGCTCGAGGTGCCGTTCGGGGGGCATCCGCCGGCCTGGTGACGGCCTCGGGCGAGAGCGGGATCTCGCCGTTCTGGATGCCGGGCGCGGCTGGCCGAGGCCCTAGGCTGCGCAGGTGCGCATCGACCTCCACACGCACACGCGGGCCAGCGACGGCACCCAGACGCCGCGCGAGCTCGTGCACGCGGCCAAGGCCGCCGGGCTCGACGTGCTCGCGATCACCGACCACGACAGCCCGGCCGGCTGGGCCGAGGCGACCGACGCGGCGCTCGAGACCGGCCTCACGCTGGTGCGGGGGATGGAGATCAGCACCCGGATGACCGACGGGCCGGGCGTGCACCTGCTCGCCTACCTGCCGGACCCGACGTACCCGCCGCTCGTGGAGGGGCTCCGGCTCGTCCTCGAGGGCCGCGACGACCGGGTCCCCGCGATCCTGGAGCGGCTGCGCGAGCACGGCGTCGACCTCGGGGAGGCTGACGTGCGCCGGCTGGCCGGGGGCCCGGCGGCAGTGGGCCGCCCGCACATCGCGGACGCGATGGTGGCGGCGGGCGTGGTCCGCGACCGGGACGAGGCGTTCGCGGAGTGGCTGGGTTGGGGCGGCAAGGCGTGGGTACGCCGCTACGCCGCGCCGCTGGAGTCGATGATCACCACGGTGGCCGAGGCGGGCGGCGCGACCGTGGTCGCGCACCCGTGGGGACGGGCCGACCACGGTCCCGACGGCGGCCCGCTCGGTGAGGCCGGGCTGGCCCGGCTGCGCGACCTCGGCCTGGCCGGCCTCGAGGTCGACCACCAGGACCACGGTCCGCGCGAGCGCGAGACGCTGCGGGCGATCGCCCGCAACCTCGACCTCGTCGTCACCGGCTCAAGCGACCACCACGGCGCCGGCAAGGTCGACCACGACCTCGGCTGCAACACCACCGCCCCGGCCGAGCTGGACCGGCTGCTGGAGCGCGCGGCCGCGGCGTCCGCCGCCTCCGGCCGCGAGACCCCCGAGGTGGTGCGGCCGTGAACGACGTGGTGAACGCGGTGCTGCTGACCGAGGTCTTCGTGACCCTGTTCGTGATCATGGACCCGCCGGGCACGATCCCGGTCTTCCTCTCGCTCACCTCCGGCCGGTCGCCGGCCACGATCCGGAAGGCCGCCTGGCAGGCGGTCGCGGTGTCGTTCTTCGTGGTCACGGTCTTCGCGTTCTTCGGGCAGGGGATCCTCCGCTACATGCACATCTCGATCCCGGCCCTCCAGGGCGCGGGCGGGCTGCTGCTGCTCCTGGTCGCGCTGGAGCTGCTGACCGGCAACGAGAAGGAGCCCACCGCGACCCAGGACGTGAACATCGCCCTGGTGCCGCTGGGCACCCCGCTGCTGGCCGGACCCGGCGCGATCGTCGCGGTGATGCTGTTCGTGCAGCGGGTCGACTCGGTCGCCACGTTCGTCGCGGTCGCGCTCGGCGTGGTGCTGGTGCACGTCGCGCTGTGGCTGGCGATGCGCTTCTCGGTGAACATCCTCAAGGTGATCCGGGAGAGCGGGGTCCTGCTGGTGACCCGGATCGCGGGCCTGCTGCTCTCCGCGATCGCGGTGCAGATGGTCGCCGACTCGGTGCGCGCGTTCGTGAACGGCGAGGGCTGACCGCTCCCGGAGGAGGGTCAGCGGCGGCCGACCTTCTGGAACCGCTGCAGCAGCGGCCGCGGGACGGTCCGGCTGAGGGTCGCGATCGCCGTGTAGCGCTTGCTCGGGATGGACATCGCCTTGCCGGCGTCCAGGTCCTCGAGCGCCTCCCGGACCAGCCGCTCGGCCTCCAGCCAGAGGAAGCCCGGCGCGCTGCCGCGGGAGACGTCCATCCGCTCGTGGAACTCGGTCTTCGTGAAGCCGGGGCACAGCGCCATGACGGTCACCCCGCTGCCGGCGTACTCCTGGTGCGCCCAGAGGCTGAACGCGTTGACCCAGGCCTTCGCGGCGGCGTACGACCCGCGTGGCAGGAACGCCGCCACGCTGGAGACGTTGACGACCTGGCCGTGGCCTCGCTCGGTCATCACGCCGAGCGCCGCGTGGCTCAGCCGGAGCACGGCGGTGACCAGCACGTCGAGCATCCGCACCTCGTCGGCCACGTCGTTGTCGAGGAAGCCCTTCTTCAGCCCGAACCCGGCGTTGTTGACCAGCAGGTCGACCGGACGCTCGCGGTCGGCGACCCGCGCCTCCACGGCGGCGAGCTGGGCGGGGTCCGCGAGGTCGGCTGCGAGCACCTCGACGTCGACCCCGTGGTCCGCGCGGAGCTCGGCGGCGACCTTGTCCAGGCGCTCGGCGTCACGGGCGGCCAGGACGAGGTCGTCGCCCCGGACGGCGAGCTGGCGGGCGAACTCGTGGCCGATGCCGGCGGTGGCTCCGGTGACCAGCGCGGTGCGGGTTCCCTGGGACATGCCGCCCAGCATCCAGGTCGGTGCACGATCCGGGCAACCCGGTCGGGCATGATATGAGCGATGACCACCACACTCGCGGTCGCCAACCAGAAGGGCGGCGTCGCCAAGACCACGACCGTGGCCTCCCTCGGGGCCGCCCTCGCGGAGCTGGGGCACCGCGTGCTGCTGGTCGACCTCGACCCCCAGGCGTGCCTGACCTTCTCCCTCGGCATCGACCCCGAGGACCTGGAGCTCTCCGTGCACCACGTGCTCACCAAGGGCCTGGCGCCGGGCGAGGTGATCATCGAGACCGACGACGGGGTCGACCTGCTGCCGGCCACCATCGAGCTCGCGCGTGCCGAGGCCGACCTGCTCACCCGCACCGGACGCGAGCACGTCATCAAGGGCGCGCTGGAGGACCTCGCCGAGTCCGGCGTCGTCTACGACTGGGTGCTGCTCGACTGCCCGCCGAGCCTCGGCGTCCTCACCGTCGCCGCGCTCACCGCCGCCGAGGGCGTGCTGGTGCCGCTACAGTGCGAGACGCTGTCGCACCGCGGGGTCGGGCAGCTGCTCGACACCGTGCACGACGTACGCCGCTTCACCAACCGCGGGCTGGTGGTCTGGGGCGTGCTGCCGACGCTGTACGACGGGCGCACCAACCACGCGCGCACCGTGCTCGAGAACATCTCCGAGGCCTACGACCTCGACGTCATCGAGCCCCCGATCCCCAAGACCATCAAGTTCGCCGAGGCGCCGGCCACCGGCCGCTCGATCCTCGCGACGAACCGCCGTAGCAAGGGTGCGCTGGCCTACCGCGAGGTGGCGGAGAACCTCGTGCGGCGCGCGGACGCGAAGTAGCCGGGGAGGGCCGGGACGGGTATGAGCCGCCACCGCCTCGAGGTGCGACCGCGCTACGGCCGGATCGCGGTCCTCGGCCTCTCGGTCGTGGTCACCGGCATCTCGGTGCTCGGCGGCATCGGCCTGCTTCCGCAGGAGGCCGGGTCCCCGGCAGCGAGCGCGGAGGACAGCCTGTTCATCCCGGGCAACGCCTCGACGTCCTCGGGACGGGGTGAGGAGAGGGCGGCGCTGGCCGCTGAGGAGACCGGGCCCGCCCGGGACAACCCCGACGATTCCTCCGGTCCCGCCGCCGCGCAGGTCCCGACGAAGGCGCCGGCCGCAGCCACCCGCCGTACCAACCGGGCGGATCGGAACGACGTCGCCCGTGACTGGCTCGCCGACCTGGACCTTCCTGCTGACAGCGGTTACGGGCGGCGCGTGGTCTTCAGCGAGGAGCAGCAGCGGGTGTGGCTGGTCGACGCGGACGGCGACGTACGCCGTACGTACCTGGTCTCGGGCTCGTTGACCGACAACCTCGATCCCGGCACGTACGCGGTCTACTCCCGTTCCGAGCGGGCCTACGGCATCGACGACTCCGGCACCATGAAGTGGTTCGTCCGGTTCACCCGCGGCGACAACGCGGCGATCGGCTTCCACGACATCCCGGTCCGCAACGGGAAGCCCCTGCAGACCGCGGCCGAGCTCGGCACCCCGCGGTCGCACGGATGCATCCGTCAGAAGGAGGCTGACGCCCGGGCGCTGTGGGCTTTCGCGCCGCTCGACACCACGGTCGTCGTCGTCTGACGAACGGCCACCTGCCGCTCGATCCGCGATTCCTGGCCTCTCGGCGGGAACGCGAACAGCCACCCTGGCCCGGGGCTTACCCGGCGGGTGGCTGCTCGATGCTGCTCACCGGCCCGTCAGCCGCCTCTCGGCGAAGGTCCGCTCGTAGCGGCGAAAGGTGAGGCCCGGGGGCATGATCCAGACCGGCTGATGGTGTCAACGGCTCGGTCGGGCGTCGCATTCCCGGCCCGCGATGAAATTGTTCAGGGGATCCAGACCGCCGCGTCGTGGGCGAACACGACCCGGCGCGGGTCGAACTCGAGCAGCCGCGCCACCCACGGGCTCGGTATTGGGAGTGGTGGCTGGTGGCCGAGACGCGACGCCGAGGCAGCGAGGACCTCCGCCGACCACTGCGAGGCGGTGTCGTGCGCCTGGCCCGCCAGCACCAGCGAGCCGTCGTCGCACTCCACGACCACCGACTGGTGCCCGTCGACGTGCCCGGGCGTGGGGACCACGTGGACGCCCGGTGCGATCTCGGCCTCGCCGTCGAGCAGCTCGTCGCGGGCGCCGGGGAAGTCGACCAGCTCCGGGAACGTGTAGCCACCCGCCCGCGCGGTGTCGAGCTCGCGGCGCTGGCAGTGCACCGGACGGCCGGCGAAGGCGGGGTTGCCGCCGATGTGGTCGAAGTGCAGGTGGCAGTTGACCACGAGGTCGACCTCGTCGACGGTCGCGCCGACGGCGGCCAGGGCCTGCTGGACGGGCACCCGGCGCGGGCGGTACCACGCCTCGGTCTCCTCGTCGGCCGCGCCGAGCCCGGTGTCGAGCAGCAGCACCCCGCCTGCCGTCCGGGCGACGTACCCGTGCACCGGCTCGATCCGCGGGCGGCCGGTCCCGGTCTCCTCCGGCGGGCGGACGAACGTCCCGAGGTCGATGCGTACGACGTCCTCCACCCGCATGACCCCACCCTCACACACCCCGAAATCAGCTGTAACGCGGTGTTCGTGTCACTTCGCACGCGTTCGAACACGTGCGA
>NZ_SDKM01000074.1 GCF_004519545.1 Nocardioides guangzhouensis | reverse complement strand
ACGCGGGCGAGGAACCCGCACGCCGAGGACAGCGTCGATCCGGTCCTGCGTCAGCGACGTCTCCGATTTCAACGCAGCAGACATCAGCGCCGACCGCAGAAATGCCTCGCGCAACAGCTCCGCTCGTTCGAACTCGCTGTCGGTCACGGTTACCCCTCCCGAGTGGCCCCGTACCCATCCCTCACGCTTCAAGTCCCAGCATGCCCTGCCGGGGCCGCATCGGGCGGCGCCACGCTCGCAGGTGCTCGGAATGCCGGTTGCCTCAGCACGCCATCGATCAGGTCAGGTCCGGGAGCTGGGGCGGGCCGGCTCAGTGAGCGCCACCGTCGCCATCGCGAAGCACACGTCCGGCGAGGTCGGTCGGATTCGCCTCGAACTGGCCAGCTGGGGTCAACCCGGACTTCTGGGAACGCACGCTGCAGAACTGGCAGAGTGAGTTCCTGGCCATCGGGGCGATGGCGGTCTTCTCGATCTACCTGCGCCAGCGGGGCTCCTCTCAGAGCAAGCCGGTCGGCTCGTCGCACTCCGCGACGGGTGTGGAGGGCTGGGGGCCGGCAGCTCACCGCCCCGAGTGCTGCTCGGGCTGCGGCTCCTCGGTCACGGCGTCGAACGGCGTCACGAGCGCCTCCTTGACCCTGCATTCTTGTTCCACCACGTCACCGTCCGGCGCGACGACACATGTCGATTCCTCGCCACAAGGAGCAGGTCATGGCCGCCGTCGTCATCGATCCGAAGACCGTCGCCGGTCGCCGAATCATGTTGTACAACCCCGACCAGCACGCAGCCGCGTCATTATCAGGTGGCCCGCCACGGACCGCGAGGTCGCCCTGAGCGTCCCCCTAGGACGACACATGGTTGTCAGGCTCGAAGGCGACGACACCGCCCACGTGGCGAAGCCACGTACGGTGCAGCTGCTGTCCCTCGTGGAACGCCGACGCGCCGGGGCGTCTGGCGGCGACACACATGACTCATCGGGCGGGGGAAGAACGACGCGGGCCACCCCGCGACAGACCCGCGGGCGGACTTTGCTCATGGCACCAGCCCCGTTCAAGAAAGGGCACCTTGGCCGAGTCCACCCGCTGACGTCTGGCGACGCGTCTCCTCAGCGCTCAGCCGTTCGGCGGGACGATTGCGCCGGAGAACACGTCCGCACATACCGCGGCATAGCGTTCCGCTCATGCCGCCACGTGGAGCGGACCTGCCGATGAGCGGGTGCGCAGCGACTGTCCCGCGACTCAGCGGGTACCAGCCTCATAACCGAGGTGTCCCCCCGGGGGATTCACGCCCGGTCAGGTTCGGCGGTTCCAGACCGCGGGGTCGCCGAGCTGCCCCCGGGCCCAGTAGGCCGCTGGACGGGATTGCTGCGCGGGGGCCCATCGGATCGGCCGAGGCCACAAGATCGGCCGCCAACGCGCGCAAATTCTGCAACCATCGCCGATCCCGGTCCAGCCGCCTGATCACAGCTGTGCGGGGTTGACCCACTTGTGGGCATCCATCCGACGCCGACCGCGGTCAGGTCTCGGTTACGCCGCGGGCGAGGTCTTGACCGCCTCTGCAGCGCGGCGTGCGCTGTTCAGGAAACTGAGCAGTAGTGCGTTCACTCGTTCCGGAGCTTCCAGCGGCATCCAGTGGCCCAGGCCCTCCATCCGTTCGTAGCGCCAGGGCGCCGCGACGTGCTGCTGCGTGCCGGTCATCGCCTGCTCGGTCACGGCGAAGTCCTGGCTGCCCCACACGCCGAGCGTCGGTACCTGAATCGGCGGCAGGGGCGGTGGCGGTCCGAGCACCGACTCCGGCGGCAGCACGGCACGGTAGAGGCCGAGGCTGGCGGTGAGTGCGTCGGGTGTCCGGAGTCGTCCCACGACGTCGTCTATCTCAGGGTGCCGTGACCAGGCGCGGAGGTTGGCGAAGTCGTCCTGCGAGAGCCACCGTTCGGCGATGCCGGGGAACTGGAACAGAAGCATGTACCAGGACCGCGCGCGCTGGTCCCACCCCGCGTCGCGGAAGGCTGCCGGGTGCCCGACTGCCAGGCACGTCAGGCTCGATACCCGTCCGGGTGCCAACGCGGCGAGTGTGCTGCCGATTGCGCCGCCCCAGTCGTGACCGACGACGTGGGCTCGTCGTACGCCGTGCCGGTCAAGGAGGGCGAGCAGGTCGCCGACGACCTTGAGCATGGTGTACTCGCCGACGTCCTCGGGCTTGTCGGAGGCGCCGAACCCGCGCAGGTCGGGCGCGATCGTCCGGTACCCAGCGTTGGTCAGGGCCGCAACCTGATGCCGCCACATGTGGTGGTCGTCGGGCCAGCCGTGCAGCAACAGCACCGGCTCACCTTCGCCTCCGTCGCGCACGAACAGCCGCATCGGTGCTGGGGGGTGCGCCGATGCGGGAGCGTCGCGGTCCTCAACCGCGGCCACGAGTTCGTCGTGCCGCGGCGCGTCCTCGGGGTAGCGCGGCGCATTGGCGCCGAGCGCGATCACCCGTTCGAGAACGCCCGGTGCGGCCAGTGCCTGGGGTGGCATTGCGAGCAGTGACCCGATGTCACTCTGGGCGCGCAGGGCGCCAGGATCGCGGAGCGCGGCAGCGTACAGCGCCGTGGTCATCGCCCACGCCGGGTCCGGTGTGCGGTACGGCGTCCCGGCCAGGTCGGCGTCGATCTCGGCGATGCGGTGCCGGTCGAAGGCCCGGGTCGCCTGGTACCACGGTGTGACGCCCTCCTCAGTTGCGGCATCGAACGCGCGCACCAGCCCGAGGGCATCGGAGGGTGAGGTCTCGCGGAGCACGTCGCGCAGCAGGAGAGCGTGCAGCAGGCCGATCGACGCGCCCCGGCCGATCGAGGGGTTGGTGCACGCCCAGGCGTCGCCGACCGCGACCAAGCCGGTGGCGACTGGCCGGCCGTCCACGACGTACCTCCGGTAGCGGTCCTCGATGCCCGCGATCACCTGGACGTCGCTGATCGGCTCGCCGTCGACCCACGTCTCCATCCCGGGAATCAGAGCCATCGCGCGCGCCCACGCGGCCTCGTCGCGCAGCCCCCGCAGCTCCCGGTCGCGCGAGGAGGCCACGAAGCCGACCCCCCACGTGTCCCCATCGGCCGGGAGGGTGAGGACCGAGAACCCGTGGAAGTGCTGGAGCACGAGCCCGGTGACCTCCGGACGCCTCCCGTCGCGCGCCCGGAAGTGCCGGCAGTAGTAGATGAACCCCGCCTCCTCGCGCTCCTCGTGCGGTCGCCTCGCGCCAGCGGCCTCGAGCATGCCTGCGACGGGGGAGCGGCGGCCCGTCGCGTCGATGACGAGGTCCGCGTGCTCCGATGGACCACCTGCGGTCACGACACCGGCGACGTGGGGGAGACCGGCGACGTGGGGGACACCCTCGGGACCGGGTTCGGTGAGCAGCCCGGTCACGCGTACCCCGCGGCGCACGCTGACGCCAGGCGTGCGGGCGGCCACGGCGGCGATCGCCGCCTCGATCACCGGCCGGCGGGCGGTGACCGTCTCGAACCGTTCGTCACCCGGCCGAGTCCCTCCGGTGATGTGCTCGGGCAGGGCGTGCACCACGCTCCAGCGCGTGCCGCCGCGGCCCTCGAGCTCGGCGACCACCTCAGGCAGCTCGGCGGTCATGGTCGCCGTCCAGCGTGGCAGCAGGAAGTGCAGCTGGTTGAACTGGTTGACCCCGCGTCGCTCCCAGGACGTCCACAGCGCCTCGTTGTCGCCGCGCGGCTCGGCTGGGTCGCGTTCCAGGACTGTGACCTGGTGTCCGTCGCGCGCCAGCAGGATCGCTGTTGCCAAGCCGTTGAGCCCCGCGCCCAGCACGAGAATGTCCGCCATGGTTCCCACCTCCGGGTCCGTCGCTGGGTCGTCGCCCGCGTCAGCCCACGGTGGGACCGTCAGCTGCTCAGTTGCCAGATCATTCGTTGCTCACTTCCTGCCCGCTGGGCAGCCTCACCTCGCCGATCTCGACCGCCCAGAGCAGGTCGGTCAGCCGCTCGTGCGCCCGTGCGAGGTGGCGGCGATAGGTCGAGAAGGGCAGGTCGAGCACCTCGGCGGCGGCCTCCTGGGTTCGGGCGGCATGCACGTAGGTGCGGTCGAGCACCCGGCCCGCCGATTCGCCCCGCGGCTCGTGGGCCACGTGTCGGACTCCGGTGAGGATGGTGGCTCGCAGCCTGGTGGGGGAGACGCCGTCGAGGTCCGTCGCCAGCCGCGACCCCATCAGTGCGTTGGCGCGGAGCCGGTCAGGCTGGTGGAGATCGTGCAGGGCTCCCCGCAGCGACTCGGCAAACCGGTCCCGGGACAGCGGCGGCGGCAGCAACACGTGCTCGGGAGCGGGTCCGGTCTCGCCGGTCAGCTCACGCTCGCCGAGCAGGTCGAACCAGCGTTCGGGGGTCAGCCGCCGCCAGTCCACGCCGTACAGCGTGTAGTCGCGGCCCGCGAACTCGGTGTGGAGCTCGGTGGTGAGCGCGAGGTAACGGAAGACCGGTCCCCAGAAGTCGGGGTCGGTCGTGGCCACGAACGCCCAGGCCAGCGGGCGGGTGGTCCACAGCAGCGTCGAGCTCACGGACCCGACGACCACAGCGTATGGGTCGCGCTGGTTCTCGGCCGCGCCGCCGAAGAAGCGGGCGATGTCGATCTGCTCGCCGGGGCGGGCGGGTGCTGTGCGCGCAACGGTGTCCAGCGCGACCTGGATGACGGGATCGCCGTTGACCAGCTCGGGGTCGGCGGGGTGCATCGTGTGCAGCGCGAACGCGTCCACGCCGGCCGTCGACGGCACCACCGAGAGGTTCTCCGGCTGGGCGGCCAGCCAGCGAGCCGCGAGGTCGGCGGTCTCCCGGCCCTCGAACCGCTCGACGATCTCCAGTACGGCCGGATGGTGTTCCGCGCAGCCCGGCGTGACGATCCCGGTGCCGCGCTGCCGCATCGTCCAGAACGATTCCGCGAGCGGGCTGCGGCGGTGGAGGAACAGCTTCTGGTGCGCCCAGAGCCGTCGCTCGCCCTCGTCGCCTGACCGCAGCGCCGTCCAGGAGTGCAGGTGCAGCGCACGGTTCACCCGTCGGTACGTTGCGGGGGAGCGTCGGCGCAAGTCGGCGTCGAGGACTTCGCGGACCAAATCGTGCGGGTACACGCCGTACGTCCCGCGGGTGACCCACGGCCTGGTCTCCAGCCACGCCCACACCTCAGGGGCACGGCGGCCGAGCAGCTCCTCGACCAGGTCCTGGGTGGTCAGCCAGGTGTGCGCGCAGAGCGCCATCGCCAGCGCGTGGTCGTCGTCAGGGGCCTCGTCGACCAGACGGGTCGCGAGCGCGGCCACCAGATCCGGAGCGTCGGCCAGGTCCTCCGGGAGCTCGCCCGAGACGGCCGCGTCGGCCAACATCGCGAGGGTGAGCGGGTGGCCGCGACCGATGCCGGCGAGACGCGCCCGTCGGCCGTCCGGTACACCGGCGTGCTCCAGGAGCCGCTCGCTGTCCACCGGGTCGAGCACCTTCATCGGGAGGCACTCGACGACCGCGCGCCAGCCCGGATCGGTCCGCCAGGGTGGCTCTGGCGGATTGCGGCCGGCCAGCACGACCACGACCCCCGCCGGCAGCGATCCCACCAGCTCGTTGCGGACCCAGCTGTCCACGGCTGCGAGGCGCTCATAGCCGTCCACGAGCAAGACCGGGCCCGCGCCACTGACCGGGGCACGAACCGGAGACACCGCCGTTCGGAGCCCCTCACGTGAGCCGTCGACGTCCTCACCGTCCACCTGCACCACCCGGTGGCCGGCTGCCTCCGCCCGGACCCGAAACTGATGCACCAGCGCGGTCTTGCCCAGCCCGCCGGCGCCGTGCACGAACAGCACGCGGTACGGCGCCCGCCCGGCCAGGGCGGCGTCGAAGCAGTCGAGCTCGGCTGCGCGTCCGACGAAGGCCCGCGTGCGTGCGGCGTCGACGATCCTGGCCAGATCCTCGGCCATGCGACCAATGTAGGAGCGACCCACGGATGTGAACAGTCGCTGCAGCGAATGCCAGCCTGGTGTGACATGGATCGCACGCACACAAACCGGCAGACGGGGCTGCTCCCTGATCGGCTAACCCCTCAATTGCTCTGCGTCGACAAGCGAAGTGACGCAGTCACATCTCGGGTCCTCTGACATTTGGCAGCGCCGTAGATCTCGTGGATCTTGTTGGTCGTTGATGTGCCGCGNCGTTGATGTGCCGCGCGGCGCGGATGCCGTGCCGCGCAAATTCCCCAAATATTCGGTCAATAGCCCGCTTTGGGTGCCCCGGTGGGCTGGTAGTCGCGGCTGGGGTCGAGGCCGGCATCGTCGGCACCAGGCCTGGCTGCTCGCGGATCGCGTCCTCGAACCCATCCACCGCCTACCCCGCCCGCCGCCGCTCATGCCTCGGCGGCGCGTCGGATGCGATCGCGGCACGCACCGTGTTCGGCGAGACACCCAACGTCCTGGCAATCGTCTTGATGCCCGACCCCTCCGCACGATGCAGCCGGCGGATCTCGGCCCACTCTCCACAGACAACAACTCCCTTCGCTCCCCTCGACTCGATTGAGCCGAGAGTCGGTTCGAAACGGGGTCAGATTTCGGCCTACGCTCCGGGGTCGGTCTTCAACCGGCGCTGACACGGATGGCAGGAACCAGCTGGCGTTCGATGCGGAGATGCTGGGCGAGTGAAGCCTGGTCCGGTACAACCGTGTCGGCCTTCCGTGGCGCCGTCCGCTGATTCGCGGCGACGGCGCTCGGCGCTTGGCTGTTTGCCCACGTCTTGCACCGGATCGACAGGCTCGTCTTCCGTCTGAGCGGCGGCCGTCGCACAGCAAGCGCCATCCCGTCAGGACTTCCCGTGATCATGTTGACCACCACGGGAGCACGGACCGGCCTTCCTCGCACCGTGCCCGTCCTGGGGTTCGCTGTTGTGGACGATATCGCCGTCGCGCCAGGGAACTTCGGTAAGGCAGCGGACCCGGGCTGGTGTCACAATCTGCGTCGAGAACCGCGCGCACATCATGGTCGATGGGGAACGGTGCTCGCTGGTTGCCGAAGAACTCGCGGGAGAGGCGCGCCAGGCCGTTTGGCAGACCGCCTTGAGGGTCTACCCGGGCGGCTCGGCCTACGAAAGGCGAGCTGGTACTCGAACGATCGGCGTCTTCCTGCCCCGGACGGCATCACAATGAGGCCCCGAGCAGGAGGGTCTCGTTCGCTCCGACCGCACCGTCCGCGCGAGGTCTGTGCTGACTCATGTCAGCACAGCCCATCATCAAGTGCCCACCACGCATGGAGCGGCTGCGGGACGTGCGCGCGGCGTCGCCCCGCTCGCGGGGACGGTGCTGGCGGGACGACGTGTCAGGCGGGTCCGACGGTGTAGACGACGGTCTGCACCCGAATCATGCCGTCCTCGAAGATGAACGTGTCGATGCCGTCCTCGACCTTGCGGCCCCCGCCGGTCGCCTTCCACTCCAGGTACAGCACGTCGTCGGCGAAGACGGTCTCCAGCTCCCACTGTGCTTGGGGAACGTCCGCGAGCAGTTGAGTGAAGACTTGCCGGGCGCCGTCCTTGCCGCGGTACACCTTCTTTTGGACGACGAGGATCGCGTCGTCGGAGTAGTCGGCCACGATGTCTTCGAGGTCCTCGGCGCCCAGCGCCTGGCCGTGGTGGGCGAAGACCTCTTCGGGTGTCCGTGTCGCCATGGACCCTCCCCGTCGGTTCGAGGGATGTGCGTGCCGCGGCGGAGCCGCGGCCTCCTCCAGTGTCCATGGACGTCTGACCCTTGTCCACGTCAGGGGTCGCCCGGGTACAGTGCCAACCGCAGCAGGCCCAGATGTCGTCTCGGTCCCCGGGGAGGCGCGATGAAGGCGGTTCGGCTCCATCAGTACGACGAGCGCCCTGTAGTCGAGGAGGTCGCGGAGCCGGAGGTCACCGGCGCCTTCGACGTAGTCGTGAGGATCGGCGGCGCCGGGCTGTGTCGCACCGACCTGCACATCGTCGAGGGCCAGTGGGCCGCCAAGAGCAACGTGGCGCTGCCCTACACCCTGGGCCACGAGAACGCCGGATGGGTCCATGCGGTCGGGCCGGCGGTGCAGCACCTGCGGCCCGGCGAACCGGTCATCTTGCACCCGCTGGTGACCTGCGGCTTCTGCCACGCCTGCCGGGCGGGCGACGACGTGCACTGTGCGGACAGCCTCTTTCCCGGCATCGACATCGACGGCGGGATGGCGGAGCTGGTCAAGACCTCGGCCCGCTCGGTGGTCAAGCTTCCCGCCGGTGTCGAGCCCGCCTCGGTCGCTGCGCTGGCCGACGCCGGCCTCACGGCGTATCACGCGGTGAAGAAGGCGGTGCCTCTGGCGTACCCGGGCAGCACCTGCGTGGTGGTGGGAGCTGGGGGGCTCGGCCACATCGGTATCCAGTGCCTGCGCGCGTTGAGCGCCACCCGGATCGTGGTTCTGGACCGGAACGAGGAGGCGCTGTCCCTCACCCGTGACTGGGGCGCCGACGAGACCGTCGTCGTGGACGGATCGCACGTGGAGCGGGTGCTGGAGCTTACCGACGGCAACGGGGCCGAGGTCGTGCTCGACTTCGTGGGGGAGCGTGGGGCCGAGCGGGACAGTTGGGCGATGACGCGGCGGGCCGGCAGCGACTTCGTCATCGGCTACGGCGGTTCGGTCGACGTTCCGACGATCGACGTGATCTCGACCGAGCGGAACCTCATCGGCAACCTGGTGGGCAGCTACAACGACCTCGTCGAGCTGATGGTGCTGGCTGCTGACGGCCGGGTCGAGATGCTCACCCAGACCTACCCGCTTGAGGCGGTCAACGACGCGATGGACGACCTCGATGCTGGACGGCTCCGCGGGCGCGGGATCCTGGTGCCGACTGCATCCGGCGGCTGAAGTCCCGAGCAGCAAGACCCCAGGCCTGGTCCAGGGGCCTGCGAGACCACAGGCTCGCTGGTTGCTGTCGACGATGTGGCAGGCAACGCGCAAGCACCCAGAGTCGCGATGGCGCCCAGCTGGCGTCGAAGGGGGCCCACTCTGGGCGAAGTGACGCAGTCAAGTCTCGGGTCGTCTGACATTCGGCAGCGCCGTAGATC
>NZ_SDKM01000073.1 GCF_004519545.1 Nocardioides guangzhouensis | reverse complement strand
CGGCCTGCATGGCTTCGAGCACCTCGAGTAGGGCAGCATTGTCCAAGGCCATCGTGCTTCAGGTCCTTCCGTGAGTCTCTATCGCTAGGTCTCACTGACCGTGCACGGTGGCCGCCTACGTCATCGTCAACACGACGAACAGCGGCCCGAACTACACCACCTCACGGGACGTCACCCTGATGGTGAATAAGTGCGGCAACACATGCCCCGCCGGTCCGCCCAGCGATGAACAGCCTCGACCCCGACAACCACTCCCCCACGTCGCGCCGGTCCCCGTTCCCGTTGGATTCCGCGCGACAGATTGCGGACCTCGGGACCGTGTCGGACCCTCCAAGTGTGGCAAGACACGAAGGTGCCGCACATCGGCCCAGATTGACGCATGCTGCGCGAGCGCCGTCGTACCTGAGGAAGATGTCGCCAAGCCCCGGCCTTGCCAGCATTTCCGTCAGGTAAGTGGCTTGTCGAGGGAGGTCGGCGGCAACCGGAGAACGCGTCACACCGCCGCGAGGCGGCCACCAACAACTGCGGGCCGGCGCGTAAGAACACGCGGGGGTGCTAATCGGAGGATGCTGAGCCGAGCGCACTCAGGGGGATTCACTGCTCGCGGCTCACTCGAAGAAGTCCTCGTCGATCTCGACGACTTGAACTGTTTGCTTGACCTGGACCCCAACGCCGAATCGAATCATCAACGCGGCCAGACGCTGACCGTCGATCAGTATGACCCGAGTCGGCAGGTTCGCGACGTAGTCGCGAGCGCCCTGGCTGAAGCGACCTGAAGTGATGAAGACGCCTTGGTTCGCCTGGTTGCCGTGGAGTGCACCGACGAACGCCTGGATCTCGGGCCGTCCGACTGCGGCGTTGACGGCGTAGCGCTTGGCCTGGACGTAGATCCGGCTCAGCCCGAGCGCATCCTGGTCGACTATGCCGTCGATACCGCCATCGTTCGAGAGTTGGGTCCGGGTTGCGTTGCCCTCGGCGCCGCCATAGCCCATCGCCATCAGGAGGTCGAGGACGGCTTGCTCGAAGAATGCCGGCTCTTGGGCGTGCAACCGCGCCAGAAGGTCGTCGGCAACGTCGGCGTGGATCAGGTCGATCGCCTGACCGATCTGTTCCTCCGGACTGAGCTGGGACTGCGCATTCGCGATGGGCGCGTCGATCGCCGACTTGGCGGCCTGAGCCGCCGCGAGAGACTCCGTGTACGCAGGAATGGTCCGCAGTTCCTTCTGGGTGATCCCCTGTGGATACTCATGCAGCAGTGTTCTGCCGACATCGGTGATTCGGTAAAGCCCGCGGGACGGACGTTCCACCGCCTTGGCTCGGGCCAGGTCTGAGGCTGCCCAGCCGATGCGATCGTGGTGCCGCAGCATCCCAGACGAGATCACCTCCGCCCGCTCGTCAGCCGTGAGGCCGACGTGATCGGCCACCAGTCCGTACAGATCGCGTAGCCGCCGGGTCTCGCCGTCCAGAAGCACCTCGAGTACCGGCACCATGAACTGGTCCCACGTCGGCATCGGCATACTTCAGCCTAGGGCCGTCACCAGGCCTGTCGATGCATCGGCCGGGGTCGAAGGATCGTAGCTCAGTTGGGTCCGCTCCATAAGGTCGAATGCACCGTTCGCCGCCTGTCGGCTAGCGGAACACACCCGCTCATGCCTCCCCTTTGTCACGAGGCGGCGGGAGTTCGGGCTTAGGCTGGGAGGCTGGCTGATTCGGGACGAGGCTCTCTCGAAGTGTCGGTGCCCGCGGCTGTGAGCTGGTCGCGCTGGGGCAGATGTGTTGCCCCGCCCTCCCGGGCTGGTCATTGCCCGGGCCAAAGTCCATCAAGAGTCTCCTCTGGTGGCGACGACCAGGCCCCGGTGGAGCTTTGCCGGGTCGCCGAGGCGATGCCTCAACAACTTCTCGAGTCCTCCGATGGGAGTGAGATTCTGCGGGGCTCGGGGGTCTTTGTGAGCCCGGCTTGCTAGTCCTGGAAGAAGGGCAGTCGTCGCATCGGCCAGTCGGAATGCTTCGTCGCGCGGAAGACTGTCCGCGCACTCACACCTCACTACTCCGGCCCATGGCATGTCAGAGACGACAGGCAACTTGATGTACCAGGTGTGGCGGGACCAGGTCGTACCGATGGTGAAGACCGGAGTCCGTTGGCCCGGCCGGAGATCGGCCACCACCGCGTTGAGCTCGGTCGGCAGGTACATCGCGTGGTGAGTCTTGATGTAGCCCACAGTGCGCGGAATAGTCGTGCGCCCGCGGAGGGGGCCGTCCAGTAGAAGGAGGTCATCGTCACTCGACCGCGTCGAGTGGGCGACCAAGAGCTCAAGGTCGCGCATCTGCTGCTGAAGCGTTAGCGAGAGGGCATCTGGATCGGCGCCGGCGCTTTGGATGATCGGGTAGGACGTCAAAGGTGCCCGGATCTCCTCCGCCTCGGGGCAGGCCGTGAGGATTGCGCGCCTTACCTCAGCCTGGGACAGTTGGGCCCGACCGTTGATCCGGACCACACCTGCCGCGTAGCTGGCGGCTAGCCCCAGGTTAGGTGCTGGCTCGCCGTCGACCATGAACCACACGCGGGCATCCACCCTGCGTATCCCGTCGACAATGAGCACTTCCTCGGGCCTCCACGTTGACGAAGGGGGGTCGAGGGGTTTCCATCGGTCACCCGGCAGCTCGAAGTCAATCGTCAGGCGGGCGGTTGACTCTTGTAGGCCGGCTTCTCCCGTGGGGGTGCCGTAGGACGGGTCCCATGGATCGACAGCGATGCGCGGGGCTGTCACGACCAGACCTTCTCGACTCTGGACTTGGATCCCTCGCGTGTGACCTGGAAACGCACTGGGACTCGGTCTGCGAGCGCTGCGACATGTGTCACTAGGCCGACCGTCCGTTCGCCTCCGCCCGAGAGCTGCTCCAGGGTGGAGGCGACGACGTCGAGGGTCGAGGCATCGAGGGTGCCGAAGCCCTCGTCAAGCAGGATGGTGTCGAGTTGGCCGCCGCCCGAGGACAGGCCGGCGATCTGAGAACTCAGCGCCAGCGCCAAGGCCAAGGAGGCCTGAAAGGTCTCCCCGCCCGACAGGGTCTGCACTGGCCGCTGGCTGCTCGCATCATTGTGGTCGACAACCAAGAGGTCCTGTTTGGCGTCGACGGTGAGCTCGAACTGGCCGTTCGAGAGCTCGTTGAGCGTAGCCGAGGCCTCAGTGACCATGGATTGGAGCGCCTCTTCGACCATCCAGCGCTCGAAGTTCCTGGCGCTCAACAACAGCCCGAGCTCCCTGTTAAGCCGCTCGGCCTGCTGCGACTCGGCGACGTCGCCGGCGAGTCGGGCCGCGTGGCTGCGACGCTCCTGAACTCGCTCGACGGCCAGTTGCGCGGCCGTGAGCGCGTTGGCCACGGCCGTGCTCACGCTCACCTCGGTCAGAGATGACGGGGCGGCGATGCCACCTGAAGCCAGGGTCTCAAGTACGTCGCCTCGTCGTTGGGCCGCGACCTGCTCGGCCTGCTCGGCGGCGGCAGAACTTGCTGCGAGTTTCGTGGCCACGTCGTCGTTCGTGACCCGGGCCCAGGACATGAAGGTCTCCCAATCGGCGACGTGGTCACCGGTGAGGGTAGGTGGGCGCTGCTCGGCGAAGCGGTCCCGCAACTGTCCCAGCTCACGCCCGGCCGCGGTGTAGCGCGTCTCCAGCTCCTTCAAGGCCTTCTCGGTCTTGCGTTGGCTTTCCAGGGCGATGCGTGACTCCTTGCGGGCCGCAGTCAGGTCGGCTTGAGCCGTCTTCGAGAGCTCCAGCAGTCGTGCCGCCTCATCAGCCGGAGGTGCGTCCTCGAGCTTCACCCGAACCTGGTCCAGCTCGGAACCCAGCCGTGCCCCTTCGTCCTCTGCGTTGCCTTGGTCGCGCTCAGCGAGGGCCTGCCCTCGTGCGGAGGCACTGACCCGCGACCTGGCCTGGGCCAGCGAGTCCTCGGCTTCCGCGATCCCCTTATGTCGCGGTCGCTTCGGGACCACCGCGACCTCCTGCAGGCACACCGGGCAGGCCTCACCAGGCACCAGCGAATGGGCGAGCTCGTCCGCCCGGTGCGCGTCGCGAACGGTCTCCAGCTCCCCTGCTGCCGCGGCCTCGGCGGCGACAGCGTTTGAGTTCGACTCGTGGGCGGTCCCGAGGGCCTTAGTGGCTGCTGCTAGCCGCTTCCCTGACGCAGTGAGCTGGGTCGTGAGGGCGGCTGCCCGGCCGTGCAGCTCGACGAGCTCGCGCCATGTAGCAGCGTCTCCGGCCTCATCGGCATTCGCTTCGGCCAGGGCCTCGTCAGTTTCCTTTGCCTCGGTTTTGGCCGCGGCTTCCGCGAGCTCGGCGAGGGCAGCCGTGCGCTGCGAGGCGAGTTGTTCCAGGTCGGAGGGTGGCGTCACCGTTGCCAGGTCACCCTTTAGCTCGACCAGGGCCCGAGTCTCGGCTACCCGAGTCGCCACGGCTTGGTCAGCGTGGAGCCAGGGCTCCAGGACCTGTGGCAGTCCCGACTGGAGCCGAGTCAACTCGTCTGCGCGCCGGCGGGCGGCTTCCTCGGCCTCCTCGGTGGCGTCCGCATACTTCGCCATCTCTGCCGCGAGGGTCTGGGCCCGGATTGCCGCTTCCTTCGCCACCTGGTTTGCGCGCTGGCCCACCCGGCTGTACACGCTGAGGCCGAGTAACGACACGAGCAAATCCTGGCGCTCAGATTTGGGTGCGTGAAGGAACTTCGCGAAGCCGCCCTGCGGCAGCACAACGCACTGGATGAAGTGATCCCAGCTCAGACCGAGCAGGGACTCGACCGCATCGGCCATCCCCTCCGGGGAGTCTGCCAGCGCTGCGATCTCGGCGTCGAGAACGTCGCCGAGGTCGCCGTCAATCGTAGAGTCGGGTGCGAGTTCGATCAGCCGCGACTGCTTGGTCGTGACCTGCCCTCTGGCTGCGCGGGCCAGCACGCGGATAGCGGCATACCGGTGGCCGCCGTTCTCGAACACGAGCGACACACGGGTGTGCCCGGTTGACGGAGCCATGGCTAGGGAGACTTGGTTGCGGCGCGGCCAGCGCGGGGCTGAGCCGTACAGTGCGAAGCAGACTGCGTCGATGATCGTGGTTTTGCCTGAGCCAGTGGCTCCCACGAGTGCGAAGTAGTCGGAGTCGGAGAAGTCGAGCGTCATCGGGTCGCGGAAGGTGCCGAAACCCTCGAGGTCGAGGCGGAGCGGTCTCATCAGGCCACCGTTCCCTGCTGGACCTCGTCGAGCAGCGCGGCGAACCTGCGCGTGAGCGCGTCCGCGTCGCCCCGGCCCTCGACCTCGAGGTATTCCCCGAAGAGCTCGATCGGGCTGCGGTTTGTGTTGCGTCGCGGGGCCGTCGAGGTGGTGCTGCCCAGGAACTCCGGGTCCACCCGGACCTCGAGGGCGCCGGGGACGAGCTCACGCACGTCGTCGCTGAGGCCGGCCCGCGGCTTCTCACGTACCACGACACGGAGCCACTCATCGTCAGCGAAGTTCTGGGTCGCGAGTTCCTCGAGGGTCGCTGTCACCGTCCGCAATCGACGACCGCCGCGGATCTCGTGGTCCCGCGTGACGGCGGGTGAGTCCTCGGTGACGTCGACGATCACAACGACGTTGGTGTTCTCGGCCTCCCCGAAATCGATCTGGAGTGGCGCACCCGAGTAGTGAAGTGGTGCCGGCCCCGGGATGCTCTGGCGCCGGTGCAGGTGACCAAGCGCGCCGTAGTGGAGAAGGCTCGGGAAGGTCGTGGCCGGTACGGCGTACTCGAAGATGTGGCTATCCCGCTCCCCGCCGCCGGTCTGGCCGCCCACCAAGGTGGCGTGGGTCATCAACAGGTTGACTGCACCGGCCTTCTCGAACCCGCCGGTGAGAACACCGACCATGGCCTTGATGTTGTCGGCGTAGTCGCGGTTAGTCTCCGCGGCCGTTCGGGTGATGGCCTCGCCAGCACTGATCGCCGTCCGTTGCGAGATGAACGGAAGGATGGCCAGGCGCGCCGTCTCGCCCGAGCGGGTTCGCAGCTCGAGTTGGCCGCCGTCCTCGGGTCGCAGCGGCATCCCGACAACCGTGATCCCGAGCTCGCCGAGAACGGGGCGGAAGACGTCGAGCTGGCGTGGGTTGTCGTGATTGCCTGCCTCGAGCACGACTTGCCGACCGTCGCGTTGGAGGTCGAGGAGGGTGCGCATCACCAGCCGCTGCGCATCAGGGGTGGGGGCGGAGCTGTCGAAGATGTCGCCCGCCACGAGGACGAGGTCGACGTCCTCGTCCGACGCCACGCGCACGATGTCGGCGAGCACTGCGTCGTGCTCGTCGAGGCGGGATCGGCCTTTCAAGACCTTGCCAACGTGCCAATCGGCAGTGTGGAGGATGCGCACGTCTACTCCAACGAGGGCAGTGGATGGGTGGTTAGAACGGGGCCGGCTCGCCGCCACCGGGCGCGGTGTCTGCGACCCGGGCGAATGGATCGCGGCGCACCTTCTCGGCCGCCTTGCTCGAGGCAGGGGTGGGTGGGGCGCCGGCCTCGGAGACGCGGGTCGCCCAGGCGGGGAACGGGAACTCGATGGCGAGCGGCACGGGAATGTCGGGCTGGGAGACGAACATCGAGCCCGGCTTGGCGAGCAGCGCCCGCTGCCTATGAGTGGTCGGGAGATAGCCGTATTCCGGCCGGGATGCCTCGGCAGCGTCGAGACGGCCGGCCACCTTGATGGCACAGTTGGCGACGATTCGACGCTCGACCTCCGAGGCCGTCTGTTGCGCGCCGATCAGAACGACGCCAAGGGAGCGGCCCCGCTCGGCCACGTCGAGCAGGATCTCCTTGATCGGATGGGATCCTTCTCGAGGTGCGTACTTGTTCAACTCGTCGAGCACAATAAAGGTCAATGGCTCCGACGAGCCGCTGGCCTCCTTTTCCGCCAGCTGACGACGCAGCGTCGTACCGACGACGAAACGCTGGGCGCGATCTGGCAGCGAGTGGATGTCGATCACCGTGACCTGGGCCTCCGAGGTGGTGACCGCAACGCGCCCGCGCAAGTCGAGGTCGCCGCGGATCAGCGCCCCGAGTGGGCGCACTGAAGAGTGGAGTCGGCGGAGGAACGCGTTGATCGATCCGAGCGCGGTAGCGCCCGGGGTCCAGTCGCGGCGGCTGTCCTCGTCGGTGAGCTGCTCGTCGATCAGCCTGACCAAGCCCGCCCAATCGCGGACGGTCAGGCCGGCGATGTTAATGGCGCCTGAGTCTCCGACGGGGGTCGACTCGCGCTTCAGCTTCGCGGCGACCTGCCCGATGAGCAGCGTGTACTGGGCCCGGTCGTCCTCAGCATCGGCAAAGCAGAACGGCAGCAGTTCGTCGCGACAGAACTCCTGGAGGGTCCAGAACATCGACGACGCCGCACCCCCGGCGCGACCGCTGATGTTTGGCGTGCCGGCGGGGTCGTTGGGGCGGGGCGGGGCGAAGACGTGGACCGACCTGAACGGCTGGGCCGGGAGGCCGAGCTCGGCGTAGCGGAGCTCCTGATCTGGGGTGAGCGCCGTGTTGTGGTAGTCGAGGTAGAGCAGGTCCTCGCCCTTCACGCAGTAGACCAGCGCCTTCGTGTTGACCGCCTTAGGTCCCAGAACCTTGGACGTGAAGACTGAGTGAAGCAGGAACAGCGCATAGCTAGTCTTGGTGGCAACGCCCGAGATTCCCGAGATGGAGACGTGGGCCCCCTTCGTTCCGTCGACGAAGTCGAAATTGGCGAATACAGGGCGCTCGTCACGTCCGAGCCCGATCGGCAACCGTCGCTCCATGGAGTCGAAGTAGAGCGCCGCGTCCCGCTCATCGTCGTGGGCCCGCCGGACGTCTGCGCCTGGTGTCGGGGGAACGTAGATCTCGGGCTCGACCCGCGTCACCGAGACCTCAGCGGCCTCAACCACCTCGCCCGGGAGCGTTCCCTCAGCGATCAAGTGGACATCGGACTCGAAGGATGCCCCCTCGTGACGCGCCTGGACCTGGGTCACGACGCCGCTCGTGGTGACAACGCCTCGCTCCGGGACTTCCCGCTGGGTTACCACCACGTCGTCCAGCTGCAGCCACCGGCCGGGAACAAGGGCAGTCCAGTACGTCAGCGGTGACGCGGGCTGAGTCCCGAGAACACGGCCGATCGTGGGCGTGCTGGCCTCACTCTCGGATGATTCGTTCACCTTAGGAACTCTAGGTGAGAAACCCGACACGGCTCGAGGAATGGGCATGATGCATCTGAACTGAGGGGGATGGTGTTCCTGGCTCTGCAGCACAGCTCAGATGGGCACAGACGCCGCGCTCGATGGCTAACCGGCAGATGCGCTGGGACGATCGGCTCCCGGGACTCGCAAGGCTCGGCCACCTGGAGCCGCAAATGCCCCACTCCAGACCGAGCGAGCGCTGCGACCGCAAGTCGCTCGAGCGTACAGTCGTCAGCGCGACACTTACCGAATGGGGGACGCACCGATGGGCATTTTCGACCGGCTGAAGGGTGCAGGTCGATCCGCGAATTCGGAGCAGGAACAGGTTCGCCAGACCGCCACCGCTCACTTGTACACCGGCGAGGAGGATCTAGAGGTCGTCGGTGAAAGCCGATACCAAGAACACTTGCGATCCATCTGCGGCGGCGATCCAGCCAACAAGGTTCTGCAAGCGGTGACCGCGGTACTTGTCCCCGAACCGGACAATCCCTACGACTCGAACGCTGTCTGTGTCCAGATCGAAGGGGCAGTCGTCGGGTACCTGCCCCGCGACGTCGCGGCGCAGTATCTTCCCGGTCTGAGCCAGTTGATGACCGAACGGCACGGCTACATCGCCCTCGAAGGAGTTGTGGTCGGTGGCGGCATGATCGGCAGCCGCACTGGAAATCTCGGCGTCTGGCTCCGTCACGATCCGCACGACTTCGGAGTCGACAGTACCGCGTCCGCTCAGCGTCGACCCGGGAGCGATCTGGCACCCATGCAGCCCGGAGCAATGCGGACGGGCTTCAGCGAAGCCTGGCTGACCGACGTCGAAGACGACTCATACGACCTCTCTTGGTTCAACGCCCTCCCCGACCAAGACGAGCCGGCGATTGAAATGCTTCGCGGCCTGCTGGAAAGCGACCCAGATCCGATTGACCGACACTTCCAATTCAGCGAGCTCGAGTCTCGCCTGTACAAGGCCAGGGACCGCGACCCCAGGGCACTCGACGAGTTCGACGACGTCTGCCGGCGCCATGACGCCGAGATGGAAGTCATCTGCGAAGCGTTCATAGCGAAGTGGGACAAAATCCCGCTGCTGGAGACCTACAAGCAGATGGCAATCAGGCAGCAGAAAGCCCACAACTGGGAGCAGGTCGTGTGGTGGGCGCAGCGCGGCATCGACTTGTACGGTGACCGGGCCGCCCGACCCGAGGCCGTCGATGACCTGGCCAAACGGAAGGCCCGCGCCGAGACCAAGATCGAAGCGGCACGGCAGCCCGCCAAGACCAAGCCACCGGCTGTTGCGAAGTCTGGCGCTCCGCTCGATGTTCCGCTCGCCGACCCGACGCCGGCGTCCGCCTCCTTGGCGGGCTCGGAGGGGACGAGTGAGATCGAGATCCTGACGTGTACGAGCTGCGGTGGATCATTCGAGCGATTGCGCGTGCGGGGTCGAAAGCCACTGCTGTGCCCTAACTGCCGGGGCTAACCTCGAAGCATCCTGCACCGGCTTGGCACGCCCGAGCGTCGCCGAGCCAGACATTTGCTGACGGTACCTCGCTGAAGGGATCTCCCAGCCGTGCAGCGGAGTGCGTCACTTCGCTAAAGAGGGGGCAGCTGCCGCAAGCGCGGACGGGGTGATCGCGCGCGGGTCGCAGCGTTGCGGCAGGGCCCGGCTGACCTGTGGTTCATGGCCCAAAGACCGAACACCCGGCGACGGAACAGGCGCTTGCGATCCCGCCCGAGCCGGTCAGCCGACGCAGCGACCTCCGACGGCCAGCGTCGCCGCCGAGCGCCATCACG
>NZ_SDKM01000072.1 GCF_004519545.1 Nocardioides guangzhouensis | reverse complement strand
CGCTCGGCGCGCTCGACCTCAAGCTGCGCCGGCAGATGCAGATCGAGCTGAAGCGGATCCAGGACGAGGTCGACACGACGTTCGTGCATGTGACCCACGACCAGGAGGAGGCCATGACCATGGCCGACACGGTCGCGGTCATGAACGGCGGCGTGATCGAGCAGATGGGCAGCCCGCAGGAGCTCTACGAGCACCCGCACACGACCTTCGTGGCCAACTTCCTCGGCCAGTCGAACCTGATCCGCGGCGACGTCCGCGGGCAGGAGGGCGCCGACGTGGTGGTCCAGGTCGAGGGCAACCGGCTGGTGGCCCCGAAGGTGCGCTCCGCCGAGGGTGCCGACCAGGTCTGGGTCGGCATCCGTCCGGAGAAGGTGGTGCTGGCCGCGCCCGGCACCGCTCCGCAGAACGGCGCCAACGTGCTCGGTGGTGCGGTGGTCACCGACGCCAGCTTCACCGGCGTCAGCACGCAGTACCTCGCCCGCGCCCCGTGGGGCCAGGAGCTCATGGTCTTCGAGCAGAACACCGGCGTGCAGAAGCACTTCAGCGTCGGCGACGTGGTCGACCTGCACTGGGTGCCGGACCACACCTTCCTGCTCGACGCGCGGCAGGACGCCACGGCGGGCGTGCAGCGTGAGGACGAGGAGGCGTGAGCCAGGTCGAGGCCATCAAGGCCGAGGCGGAGACCGGGCCGACACCGGAGGCGGAGCGCAAGCGCGGGTGGGTGGGGTACCTCCTGCTGCTGCCGGGCGCACTGTGGCTCGCGGTGTTCTTCGTGGTGCCGCTGTTCAGCCTGGTCAGCACCTCGCTCTACGACCCGGCCGGCTCGCTGGAGACCGGCTACCAGATGACCGGGTACGTCGCGAACTACACGACGGTGCTCGAGGACTACTCCGAGCAGTTCATCCGGTCGATGGTGTACGCCGGCCTGGCCACGCTGATCTGCATCGTCCTCGGCTACCCGCTGGCCTACGCGATCGCGTTCAAGGCGGGCCGCTGGAAGAACCTCATGCTGGTCGCGGTGATCGCGCCGTTCTTCACCTCGTTCCTGATCCGCACCATCTCCTGGCAGCTGCTGCTGGCCGACCAGGGTTGGATCGTCGAGACGCTCAAGTTCCTGCACATCCTCGGGCCGGACGGCCACCTGCTGGCCACGCCGGTGGCGGTGGTCACCGGCATCACCTACAACTTCCTGCCGTTCATGGTGCTGCCGCTCTACGCGTCGCTGGAGAAGATCGACCCGCGCCTGATGGAGGCCGGGGCCGACCTCTACGCCTCGCCGTTCACGACGTTCCGCAAGATCACGCTCCCGCTGTCGATGCCGGGGCTGGTCGGCGGCACCCTGCTCACGTTCATCCCGGCGGCCGGTGACTACATCAACGCGCAGCTGCTCGGGAACACCCAGACCCAGATGGTCGGCAACGTCATCCAGAAGCTGTTCGACGGCGGCTCCTACCCGGAGGCCGCGGCGCTGTCGGTGACGCTGATGGTGGTCATCGTGGTGATGGTCCTGCTCTACGTCCGCCGCGCCGGGACGGAGGACCTCCTGTGACCCGCGTCGGACGCTGGATCGGCGAGCACCTGGTCCTCGGCATCGGCCTGCTGGTGCTGCTCTACATGTTCGTGCCCATCGCGATCGTGATCGGGATGTCGTTCAACGAGCCGGCCTCGCGCAACAGCTACTCGTTCAACCAGTTCACGCTGCACAACTGGGCGAACCCCTGCGAGCCGATCGGCATGTGCGACTCGGTCGTGCTGTCGATCCAGATCGGCCTGCTGGCGACGCTGTTCGCGACCGCGCTCGGCACGCTGATGGCGTTCGCGCTGGTGCGGCACCGGTTCCGGGGCCGCTCCGTGGCCAACGTGTTCACGTTCCTGCCGATGGCCTCGCCCGAGATCGTGATGGGCTCCTCGCTGCTGGCGCTGTTCGTGGCCGGCGGGCTCGCCGGCCAGCTCGGCTTCGGCACCATCCTGGTCGCGCACATCCTGTTCTGCCTGAGCTTCGTGGTGGTGACCGTGAAGGCGCGGCTGGCCGGGCTCGACCCGCGGCTGGAGCAGGCAGCGATGGACCTCTACGCGAACGAGTGGCAGACGTTCTGGCGGGTCACCTTCCCGCTGGTGTTCCCGGGCATCCTGTCCGCGGCGCTGCTCAGCTTCTCGCTGTCGTTCGACGACTTCATCATCACGAACCTCAACGCCGGTCAGGAGGTGACGTTCCCGATGTTCGTGTGGGGCGCCGCGCAGCGCGGCATCCCGCCCCAGATCAACGTGGTCGGGACCGTGATGTTCCTGGTCGCGCTGGGCCTGGTGCTCGCCGGCGAGGTCGGCAGCCGGCGCCGGGCGCGGGCGTGACCTCCACGGCGGGGGTCGCCGGCCGGGCCCTCGCCGATGCGGCACCGACGGTCTTCTGGCTCGACGACCCGGACCGCCCCGAGCCGCTGCCGCCGCTGACCGGGCACCTGCACGCCGACCTGGTCGTGGTCGGCGGCGGCTACACCGGGCTGTGGACCGCGCTCCGGGCACGGGAGCGCCACCCGGACCGCTCGGTGGTGCTGCTCGAGGCGGGGCGGTGCGGCGACGAGGCCAGCGGCCGCAACGGCGGGTTCGCCTCGGCCAGCCTCACCCACGGGTTCTTCAACGGGATCGCCCGGTGGCCCGACGAGCTCGCCGAGCTCGACCGGCAGGGCGCCGCGAACCTCGACGCGATCGAGGAGACGATCCGCCGCTACGGCATCGACTGCCACTGGGAGCGCACCGGAGAGCTCACGGTCGCCGCCCGGCCCCACCAGGTCGACGCGCTCGCCGGGGCCGCGGAGGCCCTGCGTGCCGAGGGCCACAAGGTCGAGCTCCTCGACGCCGACGCGACGCGCGCCGAGGTCGCGTCGCCGACGTACCTCGGCGGGCTGCTCGACGAGCACGGCACCGCGCTGGTGGAGCCGGCCCGGCTCGCCTGGGGTCTGCGGAGGGCCTGCCTGGACGCCGGCGTGACCGTCCACGAGCGCACCCACGTCACCTCGGTCGAGCGCGGCCGGCAGGTCACCGTGCACACCCGGCACGGCTCCGTCCGGGCCGACCGGGTGGCGCTCGCGACCAACGCGTTCCCGCCGCTGCTGCGCCGGCTGCGGCTGATGGCGGTCCCGGTCTACGACCACGTGCTCATGACCGAGCCGCTCGACGCCGCGCAACGGGAATGGGTCGGCTGGGAGCGGCGCCGCGGCGTGGGCGACGCGGCCAACCTGTTCCACTACTACCGGCTCACCCGCGACAACCGCATCCTGTGGGGCGGCTACGACGCGGTCTACCACTTCGGCAGCCGGATCGCCCGGGACCTCGAGCAGTCCGACGCCACGCACGGCCTGCTCGCCGAGCACTTCTTCGCGACCTTCCCGCAGCTCGAGGGGCTGCGGTTCACCCACCGCTGGGGTGGCGTGATCGACACCTGCACGAGGTTCTCGCCGTTCTTCGGGACGGCGTACGACGGGCGGGTGGCGTACGCGCTCGGCTACACCGGGCTCGGGGTCGCCGCGACCCGGTTCGGTGCCGAGGTGATGCTGGACCTGCTGTGCGGCGAGGAGACCGAGCGGACCCGGCTGCGGATGGTGCGGGAGAAGCCGCTGCCGTTCCCGCCGGAGCCGGTGCGCTGGGCCGGGATCCAGCTGACCCGGCACTCGATGGAGCGAGCCGACCACAACGGCGGCCGCCAGAACGTGTGGCTCCGGGCGATGGACCGTCTGGGCCTGGGCTTCGACTCCTGACGGGGTCGGGCGAGAGGGAGGAAAGACAGATGGAGCAGCGGACGATCGCACCCCGGGTCATCGGGCACTGGCACGCCGGTGGCGGCTGGGACGGCAC
Source organism: Nocardioides guangzhouensis (assembly GCF_004519545.1). Lineage (GTDB taxonomy): Bacteria > Actinomycetota > Actinomycetes > Propionibacteriales > Nocardioidaceae > Nocardioides > Nocardioides guangzhouensis. The sequence continues at coordinate 6,490 of NZ_SDKM01000072.1, read as the reverse complement.
CGGTGAGCGGTACGGCGACGTCACCGACCCGGCGACCGGCGAGGTGACGGCGCGGGTCCGGTTCGCGACCGGCGGCGACGTGGAGGTGGTCGTCCGGGCCGCGGACGCGGCGGCGAAGGAGTGGGCCGCGGCGTCGGTCACGCGCCGTACCAACGCGCTGTTCGGCTTCCGGCAGGCGCTGGTACGCCGCCGGGAGGAGATCGCGGAGGCGATCACCGCCGAGCACGGCAAGGTCCTCGACGACGCGCTCGGCGAGGTGCAGCGCGGGCTCGAGGTCGCGGAGTTCGCCTGCGGCGCGCCGCACCTGCTCAAGGGGGCGTTCAGCGACGAGGTCTCCGGCGGCGTCGACGTGCACTCGCTGCGGCAGCCGCTCGGCGTGGTGGCCGTGATCTCGCCGTTCAACTTCCCGGCGATGGTGCCGCTGTGGTTCGTGCCGGTCGCGATCGCGGCGGGCAACGCGGTGATCCTCAAGCCCAGCGAGAAGGATCCGTCCGCGTCGCTGCTGCTGTCGGAGTGCTGGGCCGAGGCCGGGCTGCCCGACGGCGTCTTCAACGTCGTGCAGGGCGACAAGGAGGCCGTCGACGGGCTGCTCACCCACGAGCGGGTGAAGGCGGTGTCGTTCGTGGGCTCGACGCCGATCGCGCGCTACGTCTACGAGACCGCCACCGCGCACGGCAAGCGCGTCCAGGCGCTGGGCGGAGCCAAGAACCACATGGTGGTGCTGCCCGACGCCGACCTCGACGCCGCCGCCGACGCCGCGGTCAACGCCGGCTTCGGGTCGGCGGGGGAGCGGTGCATGGCGATCTCGGTGCTGGTCGCGGTCGACCCGGTGGGCGACCGGCTGGTGCCGATGATCGCCGAGCGGATGGCCGGCCTGCGCACCGGTGACGGCCGCAAGGGCTGCGACATGGGGCCACTGGTCACCCTGGCGCACCGCGACAAGGTCGCGTCGTACCTCGACTCCGGGCAGGCGGCCGGCGCCGAGCTCGTGGTCGACGGCCGGGAGGTGGTCCCGGAGGGCGCGGCCGAGGGCTTCTGGCTCGGGCCGTCGCTGTTCGACAAGGTGCAGCCCGGCAACCCGGCGTACGACGACGAGATCTTCGGGCCGGTGCTCTCGGTGGTCCGGGTGGCGTCGTACGACGAGGCGCTGGAGCTGGTGAACCGCAACCCCTACGGCAACGGCACCGCGATCTTCACCCGCGACGGCGGCGCCGCCCGGCGCTACCAGCGCGAGGTCGAGGTAGGCATGGTCGGCGTGAACGTGCCGATCCCGGTGCCGATGGCGTACTACTCCTTCGGTGGCTGGAAGGCCTCGCTGTTCGGGGACGCGCACGCGCACGGCACCGAGGGGGTGCACTTCTTCACCCGCGGCAAGGTGGTCACCTCGCGCTGGCCGGACCCCGGCACCGGCGGGATCGACCTGGGCTTCCCGCAGCACGACTGACGGGTCCTACCAGGAGTACCCCGGTGGCACGGGTCGGCACGTCGCCCTCGCTTTCGCGCGCAGGGCGCGGACCCGGTCGCGATGGGTGCCGGCGTAGGCCTTGTTCGTCAGCTCCTGCGGGTCACGACGGTAGTCGTAGAGCTCGCGGAAGCCGTTGTTGTACCGCACGTACAGCCATCGGGCGGTGCGGTAGCCGCAGTAGGACGGATGCAGGGGAAGACTGTCGAACCTGAGCGCGCGCAGGGCTTCGAGCGGGTAGCCGGAGCGACGCTTGCGTCCGAGCAGGTCGAGCCCCTCCGTGTCCAGGGTGCCACCGACGACCCGGTTGATCGTCGTGGCGAGATCGATGTTGAGGGCCAACCGGCCGTCCGTCCTGTTCTTGGGGATGTGGCCGTCCCACCGCATGACCAGGGGGATCGAGGTCGACCACCGGTAGGGCAGGTACTTCCACTCGAGCAGGTGGTGCTCACCGAGCATCAGCCCGTTGTCGCTGGTGTAGATGAACAGGGTGTTGTCCATGCGGTCCGTGTCCTCGAGCGCGCGCACGAGCGCGCCGACGGCCTCGTCCACGGACATCAGCATCTCCTGCATGCCGACGACGTCCGCGTCGATCCGCTGTTGCGATCTCCGCGGGTACATGCGCACCCACGGAGGCTTGTCGGAGACGTCCTCACGCACCGCTGCGGGCCGGTAGGAGGGGATCCGGCCCGCCCAGTCGCCCTTGTGACGCGGTGCGGGGATGTAGGGACGGTGAGGAGCCGTGGGTGCGAAGTACAGGAACAGGGGCTGGTCGGCCGGCGCGTTCCTGATGATGCGCACGGCGTGCCTTCGGAGGACGTCTGTCTGGTAGTCAGCGGGCTTCTCGCCGTAGCACTTGCCGTCGGAGAGCCGGTAGTTGTACTTGCCCGACTTCGTCGTGAACGTCACCTGCTCGTCCCACCCCGGAGCGACGTAACCCCTGGCCGCCGCCGACGGGTAGCCGTTCAGGAGCTTGCCCACGAGGGCGGTGTGGTAGCCCACCGCATCGAGTGCCGTGGCGAGGGTCCGCCGGTGCAGGCCGCGGGCGCGAAACGTCCGCCACCCGCCGTACGGCCTGCCGTTGCGGTAGACGCGGGTGCTGTGCGCGTAGAGCCCCGTGAGGAGCGAGGCGCGGGCCGGGCAGCACAAGGAGGTGGGCGCCCCGGCGTGGGTGAACAGGACGCCCTTGCGGCGCACCTGCTTCCAGAGCCGCGGCATCCGGTTCATCGTCCGCACGCGCTGGTCGTCGGTCAGGACGATGACCACGTTGGGGGGACCGTCGTGGATCGTGGTCTCCGCGGACCGTGCCGTGGTCGTCTCGGGCACCGCGGGGGAGCCGAGCAGGCAGAGGGCTCCGACGAGGGGCACAGACGCGGTCAGTCCCAAGCGTCGGCTCGCGAGGCGGAAGCGGGTCCTGGTTCGACACCTCGCAGTCCGCCCGGACATGGGTACCTCCCAAGATGCAGTTCCCGTCCACAGGTATCCGCTGTCAGGCTAGGCACGACCAGTCGCCGAGCGATACGGCCCGGACTCGAAATGGCGCGTCGGGGTCATGCCTGCCGGCCCGATCGGACCCCAGACCGTCCGAGGCGGCGCTCGTCGGTGCCGCGTCCTAGGGTCGGGGCCATGGCCACGCCCCACGAGCTGACCCGGGACCAGGCGCGCCGGATCGCCGTGCGTGCGCAGCTGCTGGACGGCGACCGGCCGACCGACCTGCTCGGGATGCTGCGGCACGTGACCTCGCTCCAGAACGACCCCACCGCCGCGGTCGCGCCGAGCGCGGAGCTGGTGGCCTGGAGCCGACTCGGGTCGTCGTACCGCCTCGGCGACCTGGCCGCCGCCGAGGCGGCCGGGCAGGTGGTCGAGCTCGGGGGAATGCTGCGGCCGGCCGAGGACATCGCGCTCTACACCGCCGAGATGGCGGCCTGGCCGGGGCCGGGGCGGCTCCGGGACTGGGAGGAGTCGCAGCGCGACTGGGTCGAGGCGAACGACGGCTGCCGCCGCGACATCCTCGACAAGCTGTACGACGAGGGCCCGCTGCCGGCGACCGAGCTCCCCGACACCACGGTGCTGCCGTGGGAGTCCAGCGGGTGGAACAACGACCGCAGCCGCCGGATGCTGATCGGGCTGATGGTCCGGCGCGGCGAGGTGGCCTCGGCGGGGTACGACGGCCGGACCCAGCTGTGGGACCTGGCCGAGCGGGTCTACCCCGACGTGCCCCCGGTGCCGTACGACGAGGCGCTGCGGATCCGGGACGAGCGGCGGCTCCGCGCGCTCGGTATCGCCCGCGCCAAGGCGCCCGAGCTCCCCGGGGACCGGGTCGACGTCGGCGACGCGGGGGAGCCGGCCGTGGTCGAAGGGGTCCGCGGCACCTGGCGGGTCGACCCCGAGCAGGTCGCCCGCCTCGACGTGCCGTTCACCGCCCGGGCCGCGCTGCTGTCCCCGCTCGACCGGCTGGTCTACGACCGCAAGCGGATGACCGAGCTCCTCGGGTTCGACTACCAGCTCGAGATGTACAAGCCCGCCGCGAAGCGGCGCTGGGGCTACTGGGCGATGCCGATCCTCCACGGCGACCGGCTGGTCGGGAAGCTCGACGCGAGGGCCGAGCGCGCCGACGGGGTGCTGCGGGTCCACGCCGTGCACGAGGACGAGCCGTTCCCGGACGACGTACGCACGGCGGTGGACGCCGAGGTCGACGCTCTGGCCCGGTGGCTGGGGCTCGCGGTCGACCCGGATGTCGGAGGTGCGGCGTAGGCTCGTCTGCGGACGTTTGGGCTGCACAGGCAACTCTGTTCCGAGGGAGGACCCATCATGTCCGCACCCGGCGCGCACAACACCGAGTACCCCGACCACATCGACGGCGCGGTCCTCAAGATCGCCGGCGTGGTCGTGCTCGGCGCGATCATGTCGATCCTGGACATCACCGTCGTCAACGTCGCGCTGCCGACGTTCCAGGAGGAGTTCGGGACCCCCGACAACCCGGTGTCCTACGCCCACGTGGCGTGGACGGTCACCGGCTACACCCTGGCCCTGGCGACGGTGATCCCGATGACCGGTTGGGCCGCCGACCGGTTCGGCACCAAGCGGCTCTACCTCACCGCGATCTTCCTGTTCACCGCCGGCTCCGTGCTCTGCGCGCTGGCGTGGGAGATCAACGTCCTGATCGCGTTCCGGGTGCTGCAGGGACTCGGCGGCGGCATGCTGATGCCGCTCGGCATGACGATCATGACCAGAGCGGCGGGCCCGCACCGGATGGGCCGGTTGATGGCGATCCTCGGCGTCCCCATGCTGCTCGGCCCGATCCTGGGCCCGATCCTCGGCGGCTGGCTGATCGAGGTCGCGAGCTGGCACTGGATCTTCCTGATCAACCTGCCGCTGGGCGTCGCGGCCCTGATCTACGCCTGGGTGGTGCTCGAGAAGGACACCCCGGAGCCCTCGGAGTCCTTCGACTTCCTCGGCATGGCCCTGATGTCGCCCGGCCTGGCGCTCTTCCTCTTCGGGGTCTCGTCGCTGCCCGCGGAGGAGGGCGACTTCAGCGCGCCGCGGGTGTGGGTGTCGATGCTGGTCGGCGTCCTGCTGATGCTCGCGTTCGTGTGGCACTCGTTCCGTCCCGAGCACCCGCTGCTCGACCTGCGGCTGTTCAGGAACCGCAACCTGACGGTCTCGATCATCACGATGTTCATGTTCGCGGCCGCGTTCTTCGGCGGCCTGCTCCTGGTCCCGACGTACTTCCAGCAGATCCGCGGGGAGTCCACCCTGCAGGCCGGCCTGCTCGTCGCCCCCCAGGGCATCGGCGCCATGGTCACCATGCCGATCGCCGGGCGGCTGGTGGACAAGATGCCGGTCGGCCGGATCGTGCCGTTCGGCCTGGTCGGCATCATCATCGGGATGTTCGGCCTCACGCAGGTCACCGCCACCACGCCGTACCCCCAGCTGATCGCGATGCTGTTCGTGATGGGCCTCGGCATGGGCGCCTCGATGATGCCGCTGTTCACCTCGGCGCTGAAGACCCTGGCCAACCACGAGGTCGCCCGCGGCTCGACGCTGCTCAACATCACCCAGCAGGTCTCGTCCTCGTGCGGGGTGGCGCTGATGTCGGTGCTGCTGACCAACCACCTCAACGACTCGCCGGTCATCCCGGGCACGGAGAACATCCCCGGCCTGCCCGACGGCCTCACCGAGACCCAGGCGGCGATCCTGTCCAACACCAACCCGGAGGAGTTCGCGAAGCTGCAGCTCCCGGCGGCCGCCGTCGCCCAGGGCCTGGTCGACGCCGCCGAGGCGTTCGCCCAGACCTTCTGGGTGGCCTGGGTGCTGGTGGTGCTCACGCTGATCCCGGCGCTGATGCTGCCGCGCAGGCGCGAGGAGGCCCACCTGCTCGACGACGAGGGCGTCCCGCCGGTGGTCGTCGACTGATCAGCGGCTGATCCGCGGGGGTCAGGTGCCGGCCACGTGCCACGGGTGCCGGCACCCGCAGACCGGGCCCAGCCGCTCGTCGGCCGCGACCCGGACCGGGCAGTAGGGACGCAGGCCCCAGAGCCGGTCCACCCAGGTGTGGGGATCGACCTTGTCGGCGTGGCCGCACTCGGGGCAGGCGTCCATGCCTCCCAGCCTAGGTGGGCTGGGTCGTCGAGCGGGTGCCCCGGTGACGCCGGCGGTACGTTCGGCGGGTGCAGTCGCTGCGGGGGGCGGTGGACGCGGTGGCGCACCGGTCCGGGATCGGGGACTACTTCGACGAGGTCGCGATGGGGGACGTGGACGAGCCGCCGCTGCCGGTCCCGGTGCACCGGCTGGCGGCCACGGAGTACTACCTGCCGGTGCTCGACGGGCACCCGACGGTGTCGCCGGCGGGGCGCGACGCAACCCCCCCAGCGTCGCGCCCCGGCAGGTCAGTGGGTGCGGGCGTTCACAGCAGGCTCGATGCCTTGTCGAGGACCACGCGCAGGATCTGCTCCATCTCGTCGAAGTGCTCCTGCGTGCAGACCAGCGGCGGCGACAGCTGGATGACCGGGTCTCCGCGGTCGTCGG
>NZ_SDKM01000071.1 GCF_004519545.1 Nocardioides guangzhouensis | reverse complement strand
GGCCGCAGCGTCGCACGCTATCTGCGGCATGTGAGCGCGTTTCGCGTGTGTGCCGTCGCGATCGATCCACTGACCTACGCCGAACCTTGCTCGGGCTCAACACCCGACACACGAGCCGGACGACCGATTCATCGGCGACCCGGACGTGTTGGCGACGCAAAGGTTGCACTGACCTGCCAGATCGGGATGGGGTCCGCAAACGCTGGATACATAGAGGCCGACCCGATCTCGGTGACGTTTACCTCGTCCCACTCGGCAAGCCAGACGAACACTTCGTCGCGGCGATAGACAGCACCAGACGAAAGCCCGGCCAACAGCGCGTCGTGTGCAGATCCTTCTCCCGGGCTGATCTGGACGATCACCAGGTCCAGCAACGGCGTTGGCGGCCCACCGGGGCCTACCGCCTTTGTGTCCCCGGCTGCATCCATGTGACACCTCGTCCCAGTCCCGGCTGGTACTCCATCGGCTCTGCCACCGTACGCCACGCCTGACGCAATGGGCGGCACTTGCGCATGTGTCCCAGGAGGGAAGTACCGGTCTTCGGGATGAGTGCGTTTCCCTCGGAATAGGGACACACCCAGTAATCCCATCGAATGGTCACCATCCAGAGCACACCTCGGCACCATCATGCGACGACATCGCGCGAGAGCAGTCGACACTTGCCGGCGGACTACAGGTCGTGCCCGGTCGCACGCCCGCACGGCTCAGTCCGACGCCACCTGGCGAGGCACTGGGCCGTTCGAGTGCCGCAACTGAGGCCTGCCAACCGTGCGTCGCCCATGTCGGCAACCGTCCGGACTGGACGACTTATCCTCTGTTACTCATCGGCCAATGAGTAACACACCCGAGGCGCCACCGGCCCACCTCACGCGATTCGGGTGATGGAGTGGGTCTGCGAGGACTGGCACCAATGCTCGATGGCGGGCGGGACGTCACCTCGATCAAGTGAAGCGCAACTCCCGACGATGGGGCCAGCACTCGAGCGCTCCGACTGCCTGCGGACGCGCGAGGGCAGCTGGCGGCCCAGTCTTCAGACGAGCCGCCAGGCGGCGTCCAGCCCTAGTCGAATCCTCGAATCAACCCGTGAGCTCGGGGGTTGCAGCTGCCCTCGGCAAACGCGCGGCCACTCGTGCGAGAGAGCCGCGTGCGGTGGTTGACGGGGCCCGTCCGGGCCGCACAGTCCCTGGACGTGGCCGCACCCGGTCACACCAGAACCCAACGAAACGGACGACCCAAATGATGCTCTACATCAACGCCCCCCACGACCCCGCGCTGCACCGCCTGCACCTCGAGGACTGCAGCAACATCCGCGAGGCCGACGGCTGGTACGTGCCCTGCCCCACGGCCTGCAAGGCGCACTTCGACGCCTGGGCCGACCCCCGGCTGCACGACCAGAAGGTCGGCGGCCCCTACACGCCCCTGCCGAACTCGATCCTGGCCTGGGTCTCGCTGCTGCCCGGGACCACCCAGCTCGGCACCTGGACCCACAACAACGAGTGCTACGACGGCACGATCGTGAGCCTCTACGCCAACCACACGACCTTCTTCGAAGACGACCAGGCCGTTCCCGTGTGGGTGGTAGTGGTCGTCGGCGCCACCGAGGGCGCCCACTACTGCGCGCTTTTCGACAACGAGGTAGATGCTCGCGCCTTCTACATCTCGGAGGTCAACGGTCAGCTGGAACTGCTGGCCGACTGCTAGGTGAGCGGGGAAACCTGGCAAGGGGTTGCCCAGCCCGACCCGGGGTATGCCCATCCCAGTCAGGCCCACTGGGGAGCTCAGTCGCCGCGCTCAACACAAGGGATCATTTGCTGGCTCACACAGCCGTGGTCCCGACTGATGTCGTGCCACTGCCCACGAACGGCCACCGCGTCAGGGCCCCGACGGGGCATCTCGCCGCGACCGCGAATGTTCCTGATCCACGACCCGCGGGTGGTGACATGCACGCGCACAGGACTTCCGTCGCCGAGGTCCGTTCCGACACGGTGCGCGGGACTGGCGAACCACCCTGCCGGCGAGGACGATTGACCTGCCGGCACAGGCACGCGTACTGAGTATCGGGGGTGCGGTTTCGTTCCTGAGCAGTCGCGACCACACGAGGGAGGAAGCATCGTGTCCACGGAAAGTCGCACCATCGAGGCTGAGCAGACGCCCAGCGGACGGAAGTTCACGTTCCCGAGCGCCTTCACGGTGCTGTTCCTGGTGACCATCGCCGTCTGGCTGCTGGCGTTCATCATCCCGACCGGGACGTACGACCAGAAGGATGGCGCCCCGGTTCCAGGGTCCTACCACCACGTCGACGCCGGCTTGTCCTTCATGGACCGTTTGATGGAGCTGTTCATCGCACCGATCAACGGCCTCTACGGTGTCGAGAACCTGGACACCGGCTTCATCGGGCCGTATGAGACGGGTGAGCTGTTCGGCGCGGCCGGCGTGTTCATGTTCGTGATCGCGATCGGCATCTTCATCACGATGTGCATGCGGACCGGTGCGATCGATGCAGGGATCGCGCGCGTCGCGAAGCGTTACTCGACGCGCGGGCCGGTGTTGATCATCGCGCTGATGGTGCTGTTCTCCATCGGCGGCACGACCGAGGGCATGGCCGAGGAGACGCTGGGCTTCTACGCGCTCGTGGTACCGCTGGTTCTGAGCCTGGGATACGACCGGATGGTGGCCGCCGGCACGATCCTGGTCGGTGCCGGGGTCGGCGTGCTCTGCTCGACGGTGAACCCGTTCGCGACCGGCGTCGCCTCGGACGCCGCGGGGATCTCGATCGGTGAGGGCATCGGGCTGCGGTTCCTCATGTACATCGTGCTGGTGCCGATCTCGATCGTGTTCGTGCTCCGGTACGCACGCCGGGTCAAGGCGGACCCCGCTCGCTCGCGGACCGGGCCGCAGCCCGGCGACGACGAGATCGCGGCCGCCGGCATCGGCGATGTCGCGGACATCACCACCAAGCAGAAGATCGTCCTGGCCATCGTCGGGTTCACGTTCGCGTTCATGATCTTCGCGATCGTCCCGTGGGCACAGGTCATCAATGGCCCGAACGCCGACAGCTACGCCTGGCAGCTCGACTGGTACTTCCCGGAGCTGGCTGCTCTGTTCCTCGCGATGTCGATCGTCGTCGGCCTGATCGGCGGCCTCGGCGAGAAGGGCCTGACCGACACCCTGGTCAGGGGCGCCGCTGACTTCGTGGGTGTCGGACTCATCATCGTGATGGCGCGCGGGATCACCGTGATCATGAACAACTCACAGATCACCGACACCGTCCTGCACTCAATGGAGAACGCCGTCAGCGACACCTCGAACGGCGTGTTCGGCGCCCTGATGTTCTTCGTCAACATCCCACTGGCGTTCCTGGTCCCCTCCACGTCGGGACACGCCGCGCTCGCGATGCCCATCATGGCGCCGCTCGCGGATTTCGCGAGCGTTCCGCGGGCGATCGTCGTCACGGCGTTCCAGTCCGCGTCCGGCCTGGTCAACCTGATCACCCCGACGTCCGCGGTCGTCATGGGCGGGCTCGCGCTCGCCAAGGTCCGCTACGACCAGTACTTGCGCTTCATCGCGCCCCTGCTCGGGGTCCTGTTCGTGCTCTGCACGGCATTCCTGGCCATTGGCGCAGCCGTGTAATGCGGCGAGGGAATGTGACCCGGAGCCGGACCTGTCCCGGTCAGCGGAGATCGCTGTCTGCGAGCCGGGCCAGGATGCGCCGGACCACGTCGTAGAACCGCCCCACCGAGGCGACGTCCAACCGCTCCTTCGGACTGTGCGCGCCCTCGACCGTCGGGCCGATCGACACGGCCACCAGCTCTGGCAGGTGCGCGGCGATCTCTCCGGCTTCGAGTCCCGCGTGCACCGCAGTCACGCGAGGTTCCTGTCCGTAGACGTCGACGTGAGAGTCACGGACGACACCGAGCAGGGCGCTCTGGAACTCAGGCGGCCAGGCGGGGTACTCAGAGGTGACGATCGCGCGCCCGCCACCGAGCCTCGCAAAGCTGGTGTAGCGCGCATGCAACGCGTCCAGGTCCGCCTGGCGGGACGAGCGTGGTGCAGACACCAGTACTGCCTCGCCATCCTCAATGTAGGCCACGCCGAGGTTGGTGGAGGTGCGGACGATCCCCGGTAGCCGCTCGTCCATCGACAGCACGCCGGAAGGCAGGGCAACCAGCAGGTCGACGATCCGCTGGGCCGCATCTGCTGACATCATCCGGTCCGGTGGCTCGGGAGCTTTGACGATCTCGACGATCGCGTCGTCGTCTGCTCCTGAACGCCAGGCCCGCACTCGCTGCTGTACGTCGGCGGCAACACGTTCCAGGACCCTGTACCCATGCTCGTCGACGAGGACGACGGCGCGAGCCTCGCGCGGGATGGCGTTGTCAGCGCGTCCACCGGAAAGGTCAGCGATGCGAAGCCGGGATGCCGGGTCGGCGGCGAGATCCTCGCCGGTGAGCGCCAGCACATAACCCAGGGCCTTGACCGCGTTCGTGAGGTTGACATCGATCTGCTGCCCCGAGTGACCACCTGTCAATCCGCGGACGGCGAGCTGGACACACCGGCCCTCCGCGGGAGCGGCCTCCCAATCGATCGGGACACGCACGAACACACGTGAGCCACCAGCACTGCCGATGATGACTTCGTTCTCATCCTCTGAATCGAGATTGAGAAGGATCCGACCGGTGACCAGCCGTGGATCCACCCCGGCCGCGCCGCTGAAGTCCTCCTCTTCGTCCACGGTGAATAGCAGCTGCAGCGGCGGATACGACAATCGTTCAGCCATGGCCGCGTCCGACGTGATCTCCACTGCGATCGCGAGAGCCACCGCCACCCCGATCCCGTCATCGGCACCCAGTGTCGTGCCGCGAGCCCGCACCCACCCGTCGGCCACGGCCGGGAAGACACCGTCCACCGCCGGATCCGTGCCTGCCCCGACGTCCGCTTCACACACCATGTCGAGGTGCGCCTGGAGAATCACGGTCTTCGCCCCGGGTTTCCCGGGGACATCGGCGATCACGTTGCCCGCAGCATCCGTGATCGCGTGCACTCCAAGCTGTCGAAGACGGCTCAGAACGTGCGCCCGCACGATCGCCTCTTGCTTGGATCGCCGCGGAAGGGCTGCGATGGACGCAAACTCGCGCCAGACGACGGCGGGTTGAAGGCCGTCCACCCAAGCGAGTCGGTCAACTCCACCCTGCGCGGACACCTCAGACATCGGCCACCCCTCTCGCAAGCAGAGTAACTGGCCGGCTCCTCCCGCGAGGTTCCATCACGTGACGATCACGGGCTGGTCAGACGCAGGACGAGGCGGCCGTCCCGACGTGCCGCGCTGATGACCGCCGCGCGCTCCGATGGGCGACGTCCACCGGGCCGCGATCCATCGCGTCTCGAAGCGCGCTCCCTTCGTCCAGGCCGACGAGCGCGGGCGCTCGCTAACGTAGATCTGACGGGGTTGGTCGGAAGGAGGAGGAATCATGGGATTCCACGTCGACTCCGAGGTCGGTGTGCTGCGACAGGTGATCCTGCACCGGCCCGGGCTCGAGCTGAACCGGCTGACGCCGGACAATGTGCACTCCCTGCTGTTCGACGACGTGATGTGGGCGCAGCGCGCCAAGGAGGAACACGACGCCTTCGCTGGAAAGCTGCGGGACAAGGGGGTCAGGGTCTACCTGTTCGCCGAACTTCTGACGCAGGCCCTCGATCAGCCGGGCGCGCGGGAGTTCCTCGAGGACGAGTTGACCAGCGCGACCAGGTTCGGCCCGGCGCTCGACAAGCCTCTGGACGACCTGGTCGCCGCCGCACCGGCCGACAGGCTGGCCGAGATGCTGATCGGTGGTGTGCTGCGCAGCGACCTCGACCTCAGGGAGACCAACAGCCTGCTGCTGAGGTCTCTCGACCCCGACGACTTCCTCCTGACACCGCTACCGAACCATCTGTTCCAGCGCGACAACTCGGCCTGGGTCTACGACGGCGTCTCCATCAATCCGATGAGCAAGCAGGCGCGTAAGCGGGAGACCATCAACTCGCGGCTGCTGTACAACTTCCACCCGATGTTCACGACCAGCGACCCACCGCTCCACTTCTACTACGGCAACGACAGCCGCGACCACGAGCCGGCGAACTGCGAGGGCGGCGACATCCTGGTCATCGGTAACGGTGCGGTGATGATCGGCATGGGTGAGCGCACCACACCGCAGGGCATCGAGTCCCTCGCACGCGAGTACTTCAAGCACGGCAAGGTCACGAAGATCATCGCGGTCGAGCTGCCCAAGACCAGGGCCTTCATGCACCTCGACACGGCGATGACGATGATCGACCGGGACGCCTTCAGCATCTACCCGTTCCTGCCCGAGACATTGCGATCCTTCACGCTCACGCCGGTGGGTGATGGCGGCGACTACCAGGTCGCGGAGAACGCCGAACTCTTCCCGGTCGTGGCGGAAGCGCTCGGAGTCGAGAAGCTGCGCGTCCTACGGACGCCGATCGACCTCAGGGGGGCCCAGCGCGAGCAGTGGGACGACGGAAACAACTTCCTTGCCGTGGCTCCGGGCGTCATCTTCGGCTACGAGAGGAACACCACGACCAACACGTTCCTGCGCAGGAACGGCATCGAGATCGTCACCATCGCCGGCAGCGAGCTGGGTCGCGGTCGCGGCGGCCCCCGGTGCATGTCGTGTCCGATCGAACGTGACGGTGTCGCCTGACCGTGGACTTCACCCCCCGGGTGCGCGTTCGAACCGGCGGGCCGGTCCGATCGGAACGACCTCGATGGCGCGTCCTACTCCCACCTCTCGACGGCAACGGAAGGATGCGCTCGTGACCAATGAGCGTGCGACTAGCGTCCACGCTTCCTGGGCCTGAGCTCCGGTGGCAGTTGAGGATCATCGCCATCCTCGTGCAAGGGGTCGCTCGCCATCTCCCAACCGAAGGCATAGCCCTGCGTGTACTCCGTGTCCGTGGCTCTCGGGCAGTAGTCCTTCTCATCCCACCAGTCGACGAAGGCGTCGTCCTTGCCGTGCCTGAACCGTTCGCTGTGCGGGTCGACCCATGGACCCTCAGGTGGCGATTTCTCGGTCACGGCCACTCCCGGTGTGCTGTCGTGCCAGGGTGTTTGGTCCGGCGCACGTCCACCATCCCCCTCCGCCGTCCGGGTCACCAGTCCGTTCGCTCGTGCCGCAAGCGACGGCGAGCGCGAGCCGGTCCAGGAGAGTCGGTCAGGACGTCGACCCGCCAGGACGCCCGGCGGACTGGCGCACACTTCTCGCCGGCGTCGCTCTGGCGATGAGCCAGCCGAGGATCCCGGTCGCGACCGCGACGGCGAAGTCGGCCGCCGGCAAGGAAGAGGTCCCCAACAGGTCCTGGAGCACGGGGACGTAGACCCCCGCGACTCCGAGGACGAACGAGCCGGCCACGGCGAGGGGTAGCAGCGGGTTCTGTCGAGTGAGCTGCACCGGTCGAAGCCCGATCGCCACGCCGAGTTGGAGGCAGGTCAGGGCGAGGAAGATCATCGTCTGCCAGGCCCGCTGATCGTGGTGCGCCCAGAGGCCGAGCGCAAGCGTCACTGCCGACAGGACCACGCTGATCAGGACAACTCGCTGCCACAAGCCATCCCCCAGGACGCTCTGCTCAGATGGCCTGGGCGGCCGGTTCATCGCGTCGGGTGAGACGGGTTCCGCGCCGATGGCGACTCCCGTGATCCCGTGGGTGAGCAGGTTGATCCAGAGGATCTGGGCGGCGACGAGGGGAACCACCAGTCCGACGAACGGACCGACCAGCATGACCAGGATCTCAGCGGCGCCACCGGAGAGGCCGAAGACCAGGAATCGCCGGATGTTGGCGTAGACGCGTCGACCTTCCTGGACGGCTGCGACCACGGTCGCCAGATCGTCGTCGGCGAGCACGAGGTCCGCGGACTGGCGGGCGACCTCGGTGCCGCGGTGGCCCATGGCGACTCCGATGTCCGCGCGGTGCAGCGCCGGACCGTCGTTCACACCGTCGCCTGTCATGGCGACCACGGCGCCCCGGTCCTTCCATGCCTGGACGATGTCGAGCTTCTGCTCCGGGGTGGTCCGGGCGAAGACCCGGGGCAGGGTCAGGTCGGCGACCTCTCCGGCCGTGATCTGTGGTCCGGTGACAACGCTGCTGGTGCGGTCCGCCCCTTCGGGGTCCAGAACGCCGACTCGTAGCGCCACGGCTCGGGCGGTGGCCGGGTGGTCACCTGTGATCAGCACCGGCACGATGCCCGCGGTCCTGCATTCCTCGATCGTGGCTCGTGCCGCCGGTTTGGCCGGGTCGTTCATGGCGACCAGCCCCAACAGCCGCTGCGGGCTGTTCTCCCAGTCGGCACCCATCCGGACTTCCCCGGCCGTCAGCGCCAGCACCCGGAATCCCTGGCCCGCCAGGTCGTCGGCACGTACCAAGGCCGAGCGCCACACAGCGGCCTCCCGGCCCGGTCCATGCCTGGTGTGGAGCGCTTCGACCGAGCCCTTGGTCACGACCAGGACGCGCTGCTCGCCATCGCGGACGACCACATGGGCGGTGGTCATGCGCTGGGTCGCGCTGTCGAACGGCACCTCTCCGACACGCGGGAGGACGCGGTCGAGGTCGTTCTTGCGCATGCCCGCCTTGCCGGCGGCGCTGAGCAGGGCCAGCTCGGTCGGATCGCCCAGTCCCGACCACGGCTCCCCCGGTCTGGCGGGCGGCGTCAAGTGGGCGTCGTTGCAGAGGACACAGGCCCGCAGGAGCTCGATCACGTCGGGGGCTCGGCTGGGGTCGAGCGCCGCGCCGGCAGAGACGAGCGCACCGTGCGGTGCGTAGCCCTGCCCCGAGACTCCGACCGAGTGCTCGGGTGTCCACAGCTCCTCGACCAGCATCCGGGCCTCGGTGAGCGTGCCCGTCTTGTCGGTGGCCAGGATCGTCACCGAGCCCAGGGTCTCCACGGCCGGGAGCCGCCGAACCACAGCGTTGCGGGCCACCATCCGACGTGCCCCGAGCGCGAGGCTGAGGGTGACGACGGCCGGCAGCGACTCCGGTACCGCTGCGACCGCCAGGCTGATCGCCGTCACCAGCATCAGCTCCAACGGCTCACCCCGGGCCAGGCCGAGCACGAGCACCACCGAACACAGGGCGACGGCAACCAGCGCCAGGGTCCGTCCCAGCTCGGCCAATCGACGCTGCAGCGGAGTGGGTTGGACGCGTGTGTCCATCAGAGCGGCGATCTGTCCGAGAGCACTCGAGGCGCCCGTTCGGGCCACGACGGCAACGGCGCGACCCTTGACGACCACTGTTCCCGATGAGAGCGCGTCGCCCGGCCCTTCACCCCTGGGCCCAACCTTTCCCACCGCGATCGACTCGCCGGTGAGCGCCGACTCGTCAACCAGCACCGACGATGCCTCGAGCAGGTCACAGTCGGCCGGGACGATGTCGCCCTCGCCGAGCATGACGACGTCGCCCGGAACCAAGCTCGCGGCGGGGAGCGACGTTTCCACGCCGTCACGTCGGACTCGCACGATCGGAGCGCTCAACTGCGCCAGGGCGGTGATTGCCCGGTCAGCCCTGACCTCCTGAGTGACCCCGACCGTGGTGTTGACCAGCACCACGAACGCGATCACGGCAGCATCTGGGTAGTCGCCGGTGACCAAGGTCAACACACAGGCAGCGAGAAGAACGGCGACAAGGGGGTCCCGGAGCTGCAGGCCGATGCTCGACCACACCGAGATCCGTCCCCGCTGTATGAGCTCGTTCGGCCCGACCTGCTCCAGGCGCCGTGCGGCCTCCGCCGTGGTCAGACCGGTGCCCTCCACAGTCGTCACCATAACCAGCGATCAACCCAGGCGGGCGGTGCCCGAGGATCTCGACCGTCTCGGCGCGCATCGCCTCGTCCCCCACGCGTCGCGAGGCAGCCACGCCGTTGGAGCCGCCCGGGTACGCCGCCTCCGCCGGTCAGAGGGCGGCGAGGTCGCTGGCGCTCAGCTCGTCGAGGCCGAGGGTGGCGAGGGTCCGCTTCCCTTCGACACGGAAGTCCCGAGCCAGCACGATCGACGCCAGGGTGATGAGCGCCTCCATCGTCGGGGTCTCGACGCGGACCCGGCGGGCCAGGTCGGTCAAGAACACCAGAGAGTAGCCGACGTCCTCGGTCAGGTATCGGTTGTCGAGCTGGTTCTGTGCGCCGATGCCCAGGAAGCCCGGAGCGGTGGAGTAGCCGGTCGAGTAGTTGGCCTCACGCATGTAGCCCTGCAGCACGCCCAGGTCGGGTTCAGACAGCACGCGCACCCCGAGCGCGTCGGCGATCGCCAGCCGCTCACGGTCGACCGCCTCGATCACCCTGCCCGCAGCCTCCGTGACCCCCTCCTCGTAGAACAGGAACCCGCCGCCGGTCCGCTCGATCAGAGCGGCGTTGACCAGCGTCACGGCAGGGTGGATCACCGGGTTGCCGTTCTGCAGCGTCGTCTGGAAGACGCTGT
>NZ_SDKM01000070.1 GCF_004519545.1 Nocardioides guangzhouensis | reverse complement strand
GGAGGGCGCTCTGCGCCCGTCTCGAAACCAGCGCCCGACCGGCCGCTTCGACTGGATCGGGCTCGTGGCCGCGACCGTCACCGTGGTCGCCGGCGCGATCACGATGGTCCAGCCGCCGGCCCTGCAGCGGGACCTGACCTGGGGCCAGATCTTCATCCCGTACGCCGGTGACTCGCGGTGGTTCACGCCGGTCGGGGTCACCACGATCGTGGCCTTCCTGGTGCTCGCGGGGCGCTGCCTGTTCGCGCGGCGTCCGCTGGTCGACGTACGCACCTGGTTCGCGCACGTCCGGCAGGCCGACCTCGCCGGGGCGCTGCTGCTGGCGGCCGCGCTCGGCGGGATCATCCTCGCCTTCGCGACCGCCGACCCGGAGGTGCAGGTGTTCTCCGAGCAGGGTCCGTGGTTCCTGCTCGGCTCTGCCGTGGCGACCGTCGGGTTCCTGCTGCACCTGCGCCGCGCGGAGAACCCGCTCATCCCGCGCGGCGCGATCGGGCAGGTTCCCGCGTGGGGCGCGCTGCTGGTCAGCTTCTTCGTCGGCGCGGCCCTGATCGCAGCGCTGATCGACATCCCGATCTTCGCCCGGACCACGATCTACCGCGAGTCGCAGCTGATGGCCGCGCTGGTGCTGGTCCGCTTCCTGATCGCGCTCCCGGTGGGCGCGGTACTCGGCGGCTACCTGGTCCGGTGGTTCTCCGCCGGGCTGGTCACCGCGCTCGGCATGACCTGCTCCGCGGTCGGCTTCGTGCTGATGGCGCAATGGGACAAGCACGCGCTGGAGAGCTTCTCGGTCAACGGCACCCTCCTGCTGTGCGGCCTGGGGTTCGGCCTGGCCCTGGCACCGGTCAACGCCGCCCTGCTGGCCAGCACCGCCGACGCGGTGCATGGCGTGGCGTCCGCGCTGGTCGTGGTGGCCCGCATGATCGGCATGCTGGTCGGCATCTCCGCGCTGACCACGATCGGGCTGCGCCGCTTCTACGGCGCGATCGCCGACGGCAAGTCCCGCACCCAGGCGGCGCTGGTGCAGGAGCACGCGGTGTTCCTCGGCGCCGCCGCGTGCGCCGTGGCCGCCGGCCTGCTGGCGCTCGTGCTGTTCCGGCACGCCCGCACCCGCGACCTGGACACCGGCGAGGTGCTCCGCTCCGGCCACTGAGCGGGGTGCGCCGAGCTCCGCCGGACCCGCTAGCCTCCTGCCCGTGGACGAGGACTTCGACGACCTGATCGCCGCCAACCGTGCCTTCGCCGACGAGTTCGACCTCGGCGGCTTCGACGGCGTCGCCCATGCGGGTGTCGCCATCGTGACCTGCATGGACTCCCGGATCGACCCGCTGCGGATGCTCGGGCTCCGGCACGGCGACGCCAAGATCTTCCGCAACCCCGGTGGCCGCGTGGACAACGCCGCGCTCGAGGCGCTGGTCCTCGGCGCCCACCTGCTGGGGGTCCGCCGGATCCTGGTCATCCCGCACACCCGCTGCGCGATGACCGCCAACAGCGAGCAGGAGCTGCACGACAAGATCGGCGCCTCCTCCGGTCAGGACGCCACCTGGCAGCAGTTCCACGTGGTCGAGGACCAGCTCGCCGACCTGGCCGAGGACGTCCGCAAGATCCGCTCGCACCCGCTGGTCCCGGACACGGTCAAGGTCGCCGGCTTCGTCTACGACGTCGACACCGGCCTGCTCGACCGGAAGGTCTAGAGCCTCCGTCCGGGTATCGCACGCTGTGGTTGCTCCGGGGCCGCCTGGGCACCCGGAACGTGCGAAACGCGCGGCCGTCCGGGGTACGGCGCGGGCAGGGCTCAGGTCTGCGCCGGCCGCGCCTGCTCGTCCCCGATCGCCCGGGACCGGGCCAGCGAGGCCCGGTAGTCGCGGTCGGCGTCCGCGCCGAGCTCCGCCCGCCGGGCGTCGATGATGCCGTCGCGGACGGCGTACCGGACCACGCAGTAGACGAGTGTCAACGCCACCACGGTGCCCACCGTGAGGGTGACCAGCATCGCCAGCGCTCCGACCATGCCTCCACGCTAGGCACGCAGACGCGTCGTGGGGAGGGGAACGGCCCGAGATGACCCGGACGGACGTCACCCGCGCCCGACCGGGTTGCCCCGGCCGGGCGGGAACACCCGGGGACGGAGCCGTCCGGTCGGGGGGCGTCCCCGGGGGTTCAGGCGTCCAGCGCCTCGACGTCGACCTCGTAGGCACCCTGCACGATGAACTCCTTGCGCGGCGCCACCTCGGAGCCCATGAGCAGCTCGAAGACCCGCTGCGCCGAGTCCGCGTCGTCCACGGTGATCCTGCGCAGCGTGCGGTGCCGCGGGTCCATGGTGGTCTCCGCCAGCTGGTCGGCGTCCATCTCACCGAGACCCTTGTAGCGCTGCACCGGGTCCTTCCACCGGACGTTCTTCTTCTTCAGCTCCGCCAGCTTCCGCTGCAGCTCGTCGTCGGAGTAGGTGTAGAGGTACTTGTCCATCCCCTTCCTGGGGTTGGAGATCTCGATCCGGTGCAGCGGCGGCACCGCGGAGTAGACCCGGCCCTCGCTGATCAGCTCAGGCATGTACTTGAAGAACAGCGTCGCCAGCAGGCAGCGGATGTGCGCGCCGTCGGAGTCGGCGTCGGCCATGAAGATGATCCGGCCGTAGCGGGCGGCGTCGAGGTCGAAGGTGCGACCCGACCCGGCGCCGACCACCTGGATGATCGAGGCGCACTCGGCGTTCTTCAGCATGTCGCCGACCGAGGCCTTCTGGACGTTGAGGATCTTGCCGCGGATCGGCAGCAGCGCCTGGAACTCCGAGTTGCGCGCCAGCTTGGCGGTGCCGAGCGCCGAGTCACCCTCGACGATGAACAGCTCGCTGCGCTCGACGTCGTTGGAGCGGCAGTCGGCCAGCTTCGCGGGCAGCGCCGAGGACTCCAGGGCGTTCTTCCGCCGCTGGGTCTCCTTGTGCTGCCGGGCCGCGATCCGCGTCTTGGACGCGCCCACGACCTTCTCCATGACCAGCTTGGCCTGGGCCTTCTCGGCCCGCTTGGTCGAGGTCAGGAACTTCTTCAGCTCCGCCGCCACCACCTTGCGTACGACGGTGCGCGCGGCCGGGGTGCCGAGGATCTCCTTGGTCTGTCCCTCGAACTGCGGCTCGGCCAGCCGGACCGTGACCACCGCGGTCATGCCCTCGAGGACGTCGTCCTTGATCACGTCGGCGTCGTTGACCTTGAGCGCCTTGGTCTGCCGCATCACGTCGTTGAACGTCTTGGTGATCGCCTGCTCGAACCCGCTCACGTGCGTGCCGCCCTTGGGGGTGGCGATGACGTTGACGTAGGACCGCATCTCGGTGTCGTAGCCGGTGCCCCAGCGGACCGCGACGTCGACGGTCAGCTCGCGCTCGACCTCCTGCGGGGTCATGTGCCCCTTGTCGTCGAGCAGCGGGACGGTCTCGGTGAAGGTGTCCTGGCCGCCGAGCCGGAGCACATCGGTGACCGGCTCGTCGTGCGCCAGGAACTCGGCGTACTCGGCGATGCCGCCGTCGTGGCGGAACTTCTCCTCGGCCGGCTCGGGGCCGCGCAGGTCGCGGACCACGAGCTCGAGGCCGGGCACGATGAACGAGGTGTGCCGGGCCCGGGTGATCAGGTCGTCGTAGAGGAACGTCGCGTCCTTGGTGAAGATCTGGCGGTCCGGCCAGAACCGGATCCGGGTGCCGGACCGCCCCTTGGCGACGCGCTTGCCCTTGCGGGTCAGGCCGGACTTCGGGGTGAACGACGCGGTCGGGCCGTCGCCGTCGAACACGCCGGGGGCGCCTCGGCGGAAGCTGAGGCCCTGGGCGGACGGCGACCGGTCGACGTCGATGTCCATGCGCGCGGAGAGCGCGTTGACGACCGACAGACCGACACCGTGCAGGCCGCCGGTGGCGACGTACGAGCCGCCGCCGAACTTGCCGCCGGCGTGCAGCTTGGTGGCCACCACCTCGACGCCGGGCAGCCCGGTCTTGGGCTCCTTGTCGGTCGGGATGCCGCGCCCGTCGTCGTACACCTCGACCGAACCGTCGGTGTGCAGGGTGACCTCGACCCGGTGGGCGGCACCGGCGAGCGCCTCGTCGACGCCGTTGTCGATGATCTCCCAGACGCAGTGCATGAGGCCGCGGGTGTCGGTCGAGCCGATGTACATGCCCGGGCGCTTGCGGACCGCCTCGAGCCCCTCGAGCACCAGCAGGTGTGCTGCGTTGTACGCGTTGTCGATCGTTCTGTCCTTCGCGAGTCTTCGTGAGCCGGAAATCCGCTCGGCTGCCGGTGACGAATCTACCTGCGACACGCCCGACAGTCTCGGCGGCACGCCCTGCCACCGATGCGCGGGATCGAGGCCTAGGGTGAACGCACGGACACCATCACGATGTGGACACGATCTGGCTCGGGGACGACCGGAAACGCAACCGATGACGGGGTTCGGGAGTCACACTGGGAGTACGGCAGTTGTCTGAACCTGCGACACGTCCCACGTTCAGGCGGCGACGTACGGGGTACGACCACACCGTGCTTGGATGGATGTGTCAGGCACCACGAGTGACCGGGGGAATCAAAGCTCCAGGTGGCTCGTTGTGCAGGACGAGATGACGAGAGAGAGGCCGATTGTGACGACTGCAGTTGCCCCCAGCGCGCTGACCGCAGCCGACCGCTGCGACCGTTGTGGTGCCCAGGCGTACCTCCGGGTGGAGCTCGCCTCGGGCCTCGAGCTCCTCTTCTGCGCCCACCACGCCCGTGAGCACGGTGAGAAGCTCCAGGAGGTCGCGGTCACCATGACCGACGAGACCCACAAGCTCGGTGACACGCCGACGATCGCCCCGGAGGGCGAGCGCTGACCGGCATCACCTGACCACCCACGACTCGGCACGAGGGCCCCGACCGGACGGTCGGGGCCCTCGTCCGTCTCCTGCTCCCCCGCCCCCGACCGGGCTGTGACATCCTCGCTGCCGTGGACCTCGTCGACGTGCTCACCGGGCTGGCCATCGCGGTCGGCCTCGTGGGGATCGTGGTCATGGTCCTGCCGGGCTCGATGCTCATCCTCGGAGCCCTCCTGGTCTGGGCGATCGTCGTCGGCGAGCCGGCCGGCTGGGCGGTGTTCGCGGTCGCCGCGACGTTCGTGATGGCCGGTCAGGTCGTCAAGTACACCGTCCCGGGGCGTCGCATGAAGGACGTCGGCGTGCCGAGCTCGACGCTGCTCGTCGGCGGCATCCTCGGCGTGGTCGGGTTCTTCGTCATTCCGGTGGTCGGGCTCCCCCTCGGCTTCGTCGCCGGGGTGTACGCCGTGGAGCACCAGCGGGTCGGGGCGCGCGAGGCCCGCAACACCACCACCCACGCGCTCAAGGCGGTCGGCCTGTCGATCGCGATCGAGCTGGGGTTCGGCATGCTCGCCGCCGCCGCCTGGGGTGCCGGGGCCGTCCTCACGTGACCGTGCTGCTGGCCCTGGCCGGGGCGGTCTTCTACGGCCTGTCGGACTTCGTCGGAGGCCTCGCGTCCCGCCGTACCTCGGCATGGTCGGTGGCGTTCCTCGCGGCGCTCGGCGGCGCCGTGTTCGTCCTCGTGGCCGGTGTCGTCCGCGGCGGGGACCCCACCGGCACCGACTTCGCCTGGGGGCTGCTGGCCGGTGTGGGCAACGGCTTCGGCACCGCCTTCCTCTACCGCGGCCTGGCCGGCGGCCGGATGGGCGTGGTCGCACCGATCTCGGCGGTCGGGGCCGCGCTGGTCCCGGTCGCGGTCGGCCTGGTCACCGGGGAGCGCCCCTCCGCGCTGGTCTGGGTAGGCATCCTGGCCGCGGTGCCGGGCATCTGGTTCGTCTCCCAGGAGCCCGAGATGGACGTCCCCGGCGCCCGGGGCGGGGTGCTCGACGGCGTGCTCGCGGGACTCGGCTTCGGCGTGCTCTTCGCGGCGCTCGGGCAGATCCCCGAGTCGGCCGGCCTGTACCCCCTCGCCCTCAACCAGGCCGTCGGCGCAGTCGCCATCGTGCTGGTCGCGCTCGCGCTGCGCGTCTCGTGGGTGCCCCGCGAGGCACCCGCACTGTGGGGGCTCCTGTGCGGTGCGCTGGGCGCGTGCGCGACCGTGGCCTTCCTGCTGGCCACGCAGGCCGGCGCGCTGACGGTGGCCGCCGTGCTCGCCTCGCTCTACCCGGCGGTCACGATCCTGCTGGCCGCGGTCGTCCTCAAGGAGCCGGTGCACCGGGCGCAGGCCGTCGGACTGGTGCTCTGCGGGGTCGCGGTCACCCTCGTCGCCGCGGGCTGACCCGGCTGGCCCTCGCCGGCCGATAGGGTTCGTCCTGAGTGTCCTGTTTTCGGTGGCCTGACGGAGGGAGTCGGGCATGGCGCGCGGACAGAGCCGCTGGTCCGTCGCACTGGACGCTGCGCGCGCACTCCGACGAAGGTCGCCTGCCGGTCCCTGGCACGACCTCGCCCTCCCCACCGACCTCCCGGTGGTCCTGCTCGCCGACGACGTCTCGGGGGGTGCCGTCGCGCGCTGGACCGGGTGGCTGGACGGACGCCGGATCGAGGTCGTCTCCCCTGCCGAGCCGCCACCTTGGGACTGGGCGAACCGGGACCCACGAGCACGTCGCGCGGGGCCGGTCACCCAGGTCTCCGGCACCGTGCGGCTGCTCGGGCCGGTCGGAGCCGTGGTCGACCTCCTGCCGGTCCCGGCGCTGCCGGGCGAGGCGGACGACCGGGTCGGGCTGTTCCGTCTGCTCGTGGGATACGTCGCCGCGGACGGCTGCTACGTCGTCGACCGCGAGACGACCGGTGACGAGGAGGGTGTCCGGGCCGTGGAGCAGCTGGTCACCGGACTGCTCGCCCTCCCTCGCGACGACCGCAGTGCGCTGTCGCCGCCCGATCGCGAGCTCGCGCGGGCCGTGCGGCCTCCCCGGCCGACGGTGCGGGCGCTCTTCGTGCCGAAGCGGACACCGCACGTGGTCAAGCTCCGCGACGTCGAGACGGACGTCGTGCTCCCCGCGCGGGAGCCGGGCCTCCGCCTGCGCTGCCTGACCGAGCTGCCGGCCGGAGACCTCGTCTCCAGCGCCGTGGTGAGGTCGCACGGGAGAGCGCCGCGCGAGCTCCCCGGGACGATGGACCACCCTCGCCTCCACCTGCGTCGGTACGACGGCGCGGTCGAGTTCGCGGGACGGACCCTGATGTACGCCGGGAGCACCGTCCTCCCCGACTCCTTCCGGCACCCTCGTGCGGTCAGGCTCGAGCACCCCCGGCTCCACGGGGGGCTCGGCCAGCCGGCCCGGGTGCCCGACCGGTACCGGCCGCGTCAGGGCCTGGAGGGCGCGTACTACCAGCTGGACTCGACGTACACGGGGCACTTCGGGCACGTGATGACCGAGGTGGTCTCGAGACTGTGGGGATGGGACCTGGCCCGAGAGCTGCAGCCCGACCTCCGCGTGCTGATGTTCCGGCGCCGGCACCGCAGGTTCCGGCCGGAGCTGGAGCTACGGCTGCTGGGCGCGTTCGGGGTCGATGAGGCCGACGTGACGTGGGTGGACGAGCCGGTGCGCCTCACGTCGGTGGTCTCGGCCTCACCGATGTGGAACAACGGCCCCGGCCCCTACGTGCATCCGGGGATCCGGGACGTGTGGGCGCGGCTCACCGCGGGGCTCCTCGACCGGGCGGCGAACACCGACACGCCGCCCCGCATCTTCGTCTCCCGCAGCGGCGAGTACGGCGCCCGGCTGTGCCGCAACGCCATGCAGGTCGAGAACCTCTTCGCCCGCCACGGGTGGGTGGTCGTCTACCCCGAGCACCACGACCTGGCCGACCAGGTTCGGCTGTTCCACCACGCCACCCACGTCGCGGGCTTCGGCGGGTCCGCGATGTTCAACCTCATGCATGCCCGCGACCTGCGTCAGGTCATCGTGCTCAACAGCGAGGCCTACACGGCACGCAACGAGCACCTGTTCACGGCGCTGACCGGCGGGACCGTGGACTACTTCTGGTCTCCCGCGGAGACACCTCAGCCCGCCTCGGGATGGTCCAAGTCGGCCTTCGAGTCGGCCTGGTCGTTCGACTTCGCCACGCATGGTGACCGGTTGGAGGAGCTGCTCGGGTGAGCACCTGACGCGTGGCGTCACTACGCTGGCGGCCGTGCGCACCCGAGCCCGCTTCCCCGACGTCGACCCCGCCGCCGGCCACTACGAGAGCTTCTACCTCAAGGCCAGCGCGCCCGGCGGTGGCGAGGCGGTGTGGATCCGGCACACCGTGCACCAGCGCCCCGGCGCGGCGCCGACCGCCTCGGTCTGGTTCGTGCACTTCGGCGCCGGGCAGCCCCGGGCGGCCAAGGTCACGGTCGGGGCGGACGCCCTCTCCGTCCCGCCCGGGGAGTACGTCGACGTCGGCGGCTGCCGGATCGGGCAGGGCTGGATGACCGGAAAGGTCGCGGCCCGAGGCCTCGACGCCCGTTGGGACCTCGCCCTCACCGATCGGGCACCCGGGCTGCGACACCTCCCGGCCGGCTGGATGTACGACCGAGGCTTCCCACGCACCAAGGTGGAGAGCCCGCATCCGTCGGTCACCGTGACCGGCGAGGTCCGGCTCGGCGACACGGTCGTCGCACTGGCGGGGTGGGACGGCATCGTCGGCCACAACTGGGGCAGCGAGCACGCGGCACGGTGGGTGTGGCTGCAGGCACCGCTTGCAGACGGCGGGTACCTCGACGTGGCCGCCGCACGTGTCGGCGTCGGTCCCGTGACCACCCCGTGGATCGCGAACGGCGGCCTGCTGCTCGGCGACCTCCGCGTGCCCCTCGGAGGCCCGCTCCGGATGCGCGCCACGTCCCTCGACGCCGCGACCGGCCGGTGCACCTTCGCCCTGGCCGGACCCGGCGTGCGGTTGTACGGGACGGTGGTCTCCCCCGCGGACCGCATGGTCGGCTGGCGGTACGCCGACCCGGACGGCGGCGAGCACCAGGTCAGCAACTGCTCGGTCGCCGACCTCGAGCTCATCGTCCAGCGCCGGGACGCAGCGCCGGAGGTGCTGCACGTGCCCGGTGCCGCGGCGTACGAGCTCGGCACGCGTGAGCCCCAGCCCGGGGTCCCGATGCAGCCGTACCCGGACGGGTGAGCGGGACGTCACGCCACCGGCGACCGGGATTCCGGACTGTTGACGAACTGTTGATCAGGCGTTGACGACTTCGCTTCGGTGTCCGGCTAGAGTTCTTCACGGAACCGCCGGTAGACCCGAGACTGCCGGCGGTTCCTTCATTTCAGCAGCCGGCCGGCTCACCGCTCGGTGAGCAGCTCCGCGGAGAGCCACTCCTCGACCGCGACCCAGCGGTCGCCGCGCAACCGGGCGACGTACACGACCCGCCCCTCCCAGCCGGAACGCCCCTGCCGCCACTCGAGCAGCAGGCCGGGCCGCTTCACGCCCTCCCGGTCGACCGCGTCGGCCACCCAGCAGTGCCGCGCCGGGCAGCCGGGCGTCGCCGGCCCCGGCGTACGCCGTGCCTGGGTGACCCGGACCCGCTCCGCCATGGGCACGCCGATGCCACCCCGTTTGTTCATGCCACCCGCCACCGCACCATGATCGCACGCAATCGAACGTTTGTTCGACCAAGGGCGGCGGTCAGCTGCGCCGCCCGGCCGCGGCGGTCACGGACCCGCGCCGTCCTGGGCCTGCTCGAGGGTGCCGTAGATCCCTGAGTTGACCGGCGAGCCGCCGGGGTCGACGAACTGGAGTCGCCAGCCTGTCAGGACTCGGGTGATCACCCACCGGCGGCCGAAGCGACCTTCCCCGTGCCAGGTCTCCCCGACTTCCTCGAAGGCGATCACGAAGAGCCGCCAGGAGGCGTGTGGGCGTACCGCGTCGCGAGGTCGGCCTGCAGGGACCCGCGCCAGAGGCGCAGCTCGTCGCGCAGCTCGTAGGGGACGGGCATCCCTCGCTGGCCCAGGGACGTGACGTAGGCCTCGAGGGCCGCCAGCAGGCCGGACTGGGCGCGGGTCAGCGCAAGCGGCTTGTTCGCGGTGACGCTCCGGCAGCGATGGAACTCGGCACGTGCCTCGATGAGGTCGAGCCAGAGGTCGGTCGGGGCGATCGCCGGGCGCGACCTTCGGGGGCCGACGGGGCGGGCGGACGGTGTCGACATGGCGACGACCTCTCTCCGGCGCGGTCGACGGCCAACGGACGCATCCCTCCCGGACTGTCCACTCTACCCGTGCCGGTGGGACATCCGACCGAACAGGAGACCCGCGTCGCCTAGTCGAGGTAGTCGCGCAGGACCTGCGAGCGCGACGGGTGCCGCAGCTTCGACATGGTCTTGGACTCGATCTGGCGGATCCGCTCCCGGGTCACGCCGTAGACCTTGCCGATCTCGTCGAGGGTCTTGGGCTGGCCGTCGGTGAGGCCGAACCGCATCGAGACCACGCCGGCCTCGCGCTCGGAGAGCGTGTCGAGGACCGCGTGCAGCTGCTCCTGGAGCAGCGTGAACGACACGGCGTCCGCCGGGACGATCGCCTCGGAATCCTCGATCAGGTCACCGAACTCCGAGTCACCGTCCTCGCCGAGCGGGGTGTGCAGCGAGATCGGCTCGCGGCCGTACTTCTGGACCTCGATGACCTTCTCGGGGGTCATGTCGAGCTCCTTGGCCAGCTCCTCCGGGGTGGGCTCGCGGCCCAGGTCCTGGAGCATCTGGCGCTGGACGCGGGCCAGCTTGTTGATGACCTCGACCATGTGCACCGGGATGCGGATGGTGCGGGCCTGGTCGGCCATGGCCCGGGTGATCGCCTGCCGGATCCACCAGGTGGCGTACGTCGAGAACTTGTAGCCCTTGGTGTAGTCGAACTTC
>NZ_SDKM01000007.1 GCF_004519545.1 Nocardioides guangzhouensis | reverse complement strand
CGTGGTCGACGAACTGGCCGAGGTAGGTGTAGCCGGCGGGGATCGTGCTCTGGGTCATCGGGGCGCTCGTCATCGCGACCGCGACCTTCCTGCGGATGGGACCGCCGACCTTCTTGCCGACGGGCCCCATGCGCGAGAAGCGGAAGTCCGGCACCGGCGCCGCGGCCGCCGCGCGCGCCGTCGTACCAGGCGGTGGCGTGGTCGGGGGTGCCGGCGCGGCACCGAGGTCGGAGGCCTCGTCGCCGACCACCCCCTCCCCCTCGATGAAGAAGGTCTCGCGGCCGTGGCGCGGCTCCGGTGCCTCCGTGATCCGGATGCGCGGGCCACGTAGGGACGGGGCGGCGTCGACGAGGTCCTTGGCCTCCCTAAGCTCGAGGGAGGTCAGCTCGCTCTCAAGGAGGTCCAGGGTGTTGTCCGCGACGGCTGCGCGGGGTTGCTGTGGGCCAATGCCGAAGTAGGTCGTCTCGGACTTATCCCAGGCCAACGCCTGCGCGAAGGCCTCAACCCGACGTGCAGCTTCGTGGACGTGCCAGTCGCGCTCGTCCGTGTCGAACACGTCCAAGCCATCCTTTAGGAGCCGTACACCCTCGGTGTAGACGGGGATTCCTCGTGTCTCGGCCTCCAGTAGCAGGGCACACGCCTCCTCGTAGTCGGGTTCAGGAGAGCGCAGCCGCTGCCACGCCGCGATGACCGGGCCATCGGGGAGCCACGGCTTCCACCGCGTCAGGTTGTCGGGCCAGTTATGCAGGCGTTCCAGGTCCCCCAACCGGAGAAGTGCGTATGCCCCGAGGGCGGCGATGCGGGGGGCCGCGACCTTGGCCTGCAACAGGCGTTCGGCCAGCGCGCCCGCGGCAAGAGCTCGGGCCACTTCGATCTCCCCGCGGGCGAGGAAGCCCCGCAACGCCTCGACCTCGGGGTCGGCCGTGCGGGCATCGACCCGAATCGTGGGCGTCCCACCGTCCGAGGACCAGCGGATGCCGACGACCGACCGCTCCGACGGCAGAGAGACGAACTGGTGCACTCCCTGCCCGCCAGCCTTGATGACGTGCAGCCCTTCGCCGACCGCAAGCTCGAACTCAACTCCTGCGTCAATAGGCCGGGCCAAGGAATCCAGGGGCACCGGCACCCAGGACCGGTCGGACTCGCGACGCCAGAGTTCCAGGGTCTCGGGCAAAGAGGGTGCGTGGTCGGCGGTGGGCAACGCCTCTTGCATGCGAACGGCGAAGTCCCTGGATGGCTTGGTGGCAGGCTCGAGCCGCAACTCGAAGTCCGCGGCATCCCCAATATTCCAAGGTGCGGGTGGACGAACGGTGACCTCGATCGGATCGCCGAGCTGCAGAAGTCCTGGGATCACCGAGTCGGGTTGCTCGAGGATCCACTCTTCCGGTTCGTCTCCGACAGACATGACCTGTTGATCGGTGCGTCCGTTTGACCAATGCGTGCGCACGAGGTTTTCGCCGGGGACGACCTCGATCGACGCCGACTCCGCAGACGTGAGCCGCATCTTCCGGGTGTCGAGGTCCGGCCCCACGAGTTCGACGAATGCGTGCAGATCGGGGAGCCCTTCGAGGCGCATCTCGATGCGGGTCACGTGAGCTCCCGCTCGTAGACCGGGGGCAGGATCCAGTCCTCTCCGAGGTCGGCGATCGTCGCCGCTCCGTCCCGGGCCACGATGGTGTACGTTCCCGCCGGCACGTCGTGCCGCCACGGCGGAGGCCCGACCAGCGTGGTGCCCGATACCGTCTCGCCGCTCCGCCGGAACTCGAGGGAGGTGGTGGGCGGTGCAGTGGCCGCCCTCACATGTACGGGTATCTGCGGGTTGCCGTTGAGGCTGTGCAGGGTCACTGGCCCTGCGGACTCGCCGTCGACGACACACAGTTGTTCAGGGATACCGGGCAGGTTGCCGAGCTGGATCCTCGCGAGGACAGCTCGACCAAGGATCTCGCTCGATACCCGCCAGATTCCCCCGCGTCGCTCCGTGCCGTTGGAGGACAATGCCGCGAGCAACGCCTCCGTGAATCGGGAGACACCGTCCGTCTGAGCGAAGGCCCGTGACTCCCGCGCCGACGCGTAAAGGATGGGGGCGCTTCTTAAGTTGCTGCCTCGCAGCTTGGGTGCGACCAGGACCTGGAGGTCTCGGCCGTCGAAAGAGAGGACGTCGGCCGATACCTGGCGGCAGGCGTCGATGAAGTAAAACTGCCCGCGGGCCTTGCACTGCGCCATACCTCTGTAGGTGCGGTGGAAGTTGTACGCGAACTCCCAGGGCCTGATGGGGGCGCCACCCGGAGCCCCGAAGTCCTGTGCCAGCAAGGCCAGGTCCGCGCTCTCAAGGCCATGGCCGCAGTGGTAGAAGACGGCGACGTTCTCCGCGTGCGCGTCGGCACGGGCGAACCACCGGGATGCCGCATTGGCGATGTTGGTCATCGTGGCAGGTTCGATGGTCATGGGCCCGTTGGGCGTTGCCACGACCGCTGGCGTGGGGGCCGAGATCAGCAATTCAAGGGATGCCAGTGGCGCCGCCGGGTTGTAGAGCTCGTTGAGCAGCCATTCCGCGACGCTCAAAGCAGAGATCGAGGGCGAGCCGAGCTGGCCCAGCCCATACGGGTTGTCCAGCAACGTGTGGGAACCGCCGAGGAGATGGTCGTACGAGCCGACCCCGATCACCAGGGCGTGGGTGCCCGGCCCGGCACCCGCAACCTCATGGACGGTCGTCATGGCACCAGTGCCGCGTGCAGGCGCTCGTTGAGGCGGCGGTGGAACGAGGGCCGTTCCAGGTACGTCGTGTGGGCACCAAGGACGCTGGCGCCGGTGGAATAGTCGAGGTCCTCGATCCGATCGAAAATTGCCCGACCCGAGAAACTGAGGATGTCTTGGCGGTCGAAAATGTTGAGCCAGTGCCGAATTCCTGACCGGAGTGCCTGTTTCACGATGGTGGGCGACGGGATGCTGGCATCGCTCGATTGGAAGAGCTTGAGCTCCTCGAAGAACGGTACCTGGGAGCCGACGGTGACGAGGGCGTCGACGCTGAGGTTGGGTCGGTAGTGCGTCAGGATGTCGTAGAGGATGTTGCCCCCCATCGAGTGCCCCATGAGCACGAGGTGTGGGTCGGCGGGGGTCACCGCGTCGAGCGCCTGGTCCACGGCGTCGATGACGACCTGGGTGATCGGGCCGGGCCTGCCGGCGTTGTCATCCCGCCGGTCGAGGTAGATCAACACATCTCCAAGGAATAGTGCGACCGCGCTCTGGGCCTTGGCCCGCCCGGCGGCTACTGCCGCGGATCCCACCACCCGGGAGGGGGTCGACACCAGCCTGCTGGCGCCCTCTCGAACACGATCCCACACGTCGGCCACGCCGAAGGACTCCCATTCGGTGGCGGCGACAGGCGAGGTAGCCTGCGGCTGCCATGCATCTACCTCCACGGCGAGGCGGGTGAGGAACTGCTGATCATTGGTGACCTCGTCCAGCCAGCCGGGTCGACCTTTCGCCTCCGCGTATGTACCGGCTTTCGCGCCGAGTTCGGCGACCTCCGCGTTCGAGCGGTCGGGCGGGACGAGCACCCACAGCAGGTCGACCGCGATGATCAGGTCCCTACGTGCCAAGGTGAGCAGCGGGTTCGGTCCCTCCAGTCCTGGAGCGACCTCTTCCACGAGCGCGGCCACTTGGTCGCCGGCCCCGAACGACTCGTAGCTGCCGTCCGGCAACGAGGCGCCGCCCCACGCCGGCTTGGCTCCCTCGCCTCCCCAGTATGGGTGAAGGATCGTGGGGGTGGATGCCAGGCCCCGCAGCCCGAGTCCGGCGAGCATGTCGCGCTGCTTGTTCACCCCGCTCCGATAGGCAGGCGAGTCCCTGGTACTGACGCCATGAACCATAACGAGCGGCACTCCGAGCCCCTTCCGCCCCTCAATCGTGCCGCCAGCCAGGGCCCCTGTCCACAATCGACCTGCACGCCGAGTCGATCGTTCGGATTGTGCGACCGACGATTGACCTCGAGTCCCTCGCTTGGGCCGCCCTGTCTCTGCCATGTTTGCGAAGAATGGCCAGCCGAAGACTGACCGGCCGAGGGGTCGGCGACGCGGACGCATCTGGAGGGTGCACCAGCGACGGGTGGCGCATCACGCCCGCAGCTCAACCTCATTGCGGAGGACTCGACCTAGTCGACAGGGGGCTCTGATCGACGGGCCGGGGGCGGTCACCCATGAGACGCCGCGACAGGCGGTGGCCCAGGATTCGGTTGTGGTGCAGGACGACGACAGGCGGTCAGCTACGACACTGTGAATATGCATAGTGGGAGTCCAGTGCGGCGCCCGGTACGAGCCGATGCTTGAATACGCACGCCACGCCGCTTCATTCCTTTAGAAGCAACGGACGCTCGGCCGGCGCTCCGTAATGCGAAAACCATCGCTGAGGAAGTTATGTCCCGACTATTGGTCTACTCAACAGGGCTGCTGCTGTCGATTGTTGCGATGCTGCTATCGGACCCCGACGGCGGAGCATTTGCTGTGGCGAGCGGCCTAGCCGTGGGCTTCGCGATCCCCTTGATTGACACCGCCCTCGTGCATGGCCAGCACTTGAGGATCGCGTGGTATTCATTGCTCACCTGGCGGGCGCGGGTCCGAGTCTCGGCGTCGTACCTGTATCGGATTCGCGTCGACAACCAGTACCTGCTCGTCAAGGGGAAGCGATTCGATCAGTACCAGCCCGTGGGGGGTGTCTATAAGGCACATGCGTCGTCGTCTGGCCGTCGCAACGAACTCAAGGTGCTCGACGACGACCTTTTGGTCCCCGACGAAGTAAGCGAAGGGGACCTTCGAATCCGTGTGCCCGGCCGGAACTTGATGGCGTTCGTGCGTTGGTTCGAAGAGGGGCGCGGGCGCGAGGCTGATGGCTGGCGCGAGTTCTTCGAGGAGCTGGTCGCGACCGGGATCCTGCCTGGGAAAGCGTTCCGTTTCGTCAAGTATGACGTCGTGAGGCGCTATTACCACCCGCTCCGTTATTCTCCGTGGGCCGAGAGCAAGGAACTGCTCGTGGCGGACATCCTTGAACTGCTGCCGACGCCCGAACAGCTCACCCACTTGCGGAACCTGAAGTCCCAACCTGATCCGCGCTACCTATGGGCGACCGAGGATCAGATTCGGCGACGAGGAGCCACATCTGGCTCGGCAGACCAGCCAATTCGGATTGCAGAGACAGCAGAGTGGACGATCTAAGCCGAGTTGTGCCCCATCGTCACCTATTCGCTCGGGTCAATTGAGGACAAGCGACTCAGTGGCCGCTCCGCAATGGACGCATCCCCGCGGTCGGGTGTCGCCATTCTCTGACACGCGTTACGGGACTGATGTCAGTGGATCGACGGCGGGCGCCGATCGATCGATCTGTGTCGCGGCATCGCTAGAGTGGTAGCGGTTCGAACGCCTTCGGACCGCTACTGGAATCGAATCGGATCCAGTGGGGTCCGCAAGGAATGATGTGGGGGTTCTGACGAAAGGTGAGCCGAGCCAACGATTTCAAGGCGTTCCTGAAAGACAAGGTCAACCTCAACCAGACCCGACTGAACCTGCTCTCCCAGCGGGTCGCCGCCATCGAGAACTTCCTGATCGGCGATGAACTGTTTGGTGAGTACGTAACCGAACTGGTGCCGCAGGGTTCGTTTGCGCATGGAACGATCATCAAGCCCGTCGGCAACAAGGAGTTCGACGCGGACGTTCTCATCCCGATGGAACAGGTCGATGGGTGGGCAGCAAAGGACTACGTCCAGACGCTGTACGAGGCCTTCGGTCGCAGCGCGACATACAAGACCATGCGTAGGCGCGGGGGGCGATGCGTAACCATCGACTACTCCGGAGACTTCCATGTCGACGTGGTCCCCTTCGTCACTCGGTCTGGTTTCACGTACGTAACCCACAGGATCACCGACGAGTTTGAACTGGCTGCCCCAGACGACTTCACCGAGTGGCTGGAGGAGAAGAACCGGATCACAGGCGGGAACCTGGTCAAGGTTGTTCGGCTCCTCAAATACTTGAGAGACCACAAGACTCGCTACACGATCCCCTCAGTCACACTGACCGCCGCGATCGCGTACCACGTGAGCGAAAGTGCAAAGATTCTCGACCCTGACGCCTACAGGAACGTCGCCAATACCCTGCGAACTCTCTCGGAAGAGTTGGCAGTCCAGATCGCCGCCCACCCGTTCACGGCCCCGTACATCAAGGACCCTGGTACCGGTCGGGACCTGGCTGACCGTTGGAAGGACGAGAACTACAGGACTTTCAGGACGGTGTTCACTTCCTACGCCGCCAAGATTGGGGAGGCGTGCGACGAGACCGATTACAGCAACGCCGTGAAGCTCTGGCGCGACCTGCTTGGGGACGACTTCGGCACTCTCGCCGAGTCCGCCAGCCTGACGGCCGCATCGTCCACGAAGTCGCTTGTTCCGATGTCGGAACGCTTCCTCGATCGCGACTTCAACATTCCGGAGCGGCTCAATCCAGATTACCGGTTCAAGACCGTGGGATATGTCGCGCCGCGGAAGGGCTTCCGCGACGGTGCGTTGCCGAAACGTGGCGATCGGGTCGGCAAACACCGGAGTCTGAAGTTCAAGCTCGAGCAATCGAACATCCCTGAGCCTTACGACGTGTACTGGAAGATCCGCAACTACGGCGAGGAAGCTGAGCAGGCAAATTCACTACGCGGTGACATCCATAAGGACACTGGCTCGCGCAGCTGGGTCGAGTCCACGTCATACGTCGGCCATCATTATGTCGAAGCCATGATCGTGAAGAACGGCGTCTGCGTCGCTAGAAGTCGCCAAGACGTCATCGTCATCTGATGGCGTCATTCTGGGTATGACGCGGCGGAGAACTTCGGCCGCGACCGCCGAAGCGGGGCACCGGTGAGTCGAGCAGTCTCGGATACGAGAATTTCAGTGACTTTCTTGAATCGCTGACTGCAACGGCAATGCACGGCCTTGCACCGCGCTGCACGGGGCGCCGCTGATCCCCTTCCGGCCTGCACCGGCCTGCACCGACTTGCCCTCCATGCTTCTGACTGGCGGCGCTTGTGTCCTCTCCGTTGGAGGGTCACGGTGAATGTCATGGCGTCTCGGGAGCGGATGACGGCGGCCGGGTTGGGACGGGTTCTCACGGCCGAGGCGGTCGGTGAGGCAGCGGCCAAGCTTGGGGTGTGCGTTCGGCCGATTCTTCGCAGGGTCACAGACCGGCAGACCGGCGCGATCGAGCAGGTGACGCTGCCGTGCGGCTCGACGCGGGAGTCGGTGTGCTCGCCTTGCGCGGACAAGGCTCGGCGGTTGCGGATGCAACAGTGTGCCGAGGGTTGGCACCTCGCGGAGGATCCGCTCGACGACGACCGGGGCAGCGGCGACGATGCCGATAGCGACGACACCGACCCGGATGTTCGCGAACGCCGGGTGCGGTCGACCCGGCGTCGCCAGGATGTCGCGGACCTGCCTCGTGTGCCGGGCGAGGATCGCAGCGTGGGCCGGACGTTCACGGCTCCGGACGGGAGGACCTACCGGCCGTCGATGTTCGTCACACTGACCCTGGGTTCCTACGGTCGCATCGTCCCGGGCACCGGTACGCCGGCGCGGCCGGCTGCGTACGACTACCGGCGGGCGGCTCTGGAGGCCCTGCACTTCCCGAAGCTGTTCGACCGGTGGATGCAGAACCTGCGGCGGTGCGCCGCGTTCCGGGTGCAGTACTTCGGGGCGATCGAGCCGCAGCGTCGGCTGGCGCCGCACATGCACCTGGCGATCCGGGGCGCCATCCCGCGACGGGTGCTCCGGACGGTGACCAGGGCGACGTACCTGCAGCTGTGGTGGCCGCCGTTCGACACGCCCGTGTTCGCCGACCCAGAGTCGCTGCCGGCATGGAACCCGCGGACCAGCCGAGTCGAGGACGACGCCGGGGTGCCACTGATGTCGTGGGAGGAGGCGCTCGACCAGCTCGAGGCGGATCCCGATGCGGAGCCGGCGATGGTAATGCGGTTCGGGAGCCAGCTCGACATCAAGGGCATCGTCGCTCCGAGCCGGGACGCTGACCGGACGATCCGGTACCTCACCAAGTATCTCGCCAAGGCCGTCGCGGAGGCCTACGCAAATCCCGACCTCGAGGCGGTGAACCCCGCGTACGAGGCCCACATCGATCGGCTGCACCGCGAGGTGCGTTGGCTGCCGTGCTCTCCGGAGTGCAGCAACTGGATCCGCTACGGCATCGAGCCGAGGAATCCGGGCACGGGTCTGGTGCCGGGCATGTGCGGCAACAAGGCGCACGATCGCGAGCACCTCGGCATCGGCGGCCGCCGTGTCCAGGTCTCCCGCGCGTGGTCGGGCAAGACGCTGGCCGAGCACAAGGCCGACCGTGCCACCGTGGTCCGTGAGGTGCTGGCGGCGGCCGGCATCGAGGCTCCGTCCACGGATCGCATCGGGGCTGACGTGCTCGCTGAGGACGGGCTTCCTCGCTACGTGTGGAAGCCGGTGCCGGCCGGTGATGCGTCGTACGCGACGACGGTGCTGCTCTCGATCGCCCAGGCGAAACGGTGGCGAGCCGAGTACGAGGAGGCACGCCGGCGACTCGACGACCCGGCCCGCGCCGGGCCTGTGGACAACCGTTCGGCAACCACTCCCCCGCGGCCTCCCGATAGCCAGCCCGCATCGGTCGCCTGTCTGGCGGTCAAGGGTGAGCGAAGCGAATCACGCAGTGACACGAAGTGCCCTTGACGGGCAGGCAGGCGACCGGACCCTCGGGTGGCGGGAGGCCGCGGGCCCGGTGACAACGGCGGAAGGCACGACGGAAGGAGAAGCGATGACGAACGAGCTGATGAACCTGCAGGAGGTAGCCCGGTACCTGCGAGTGCCGGTGCCGACGATCCGCTGGCTGCGGCAGGAGGGCCGCTTCGCGCCGGCGATGAAGGTGGGCCGCCGGCTGGTGTGGGACGCCGCCGACGTCCGGGCCTGGGCGGAGGACCAGCGTGAGAGATCGCTGAGGTGAGCGTCCAGCGGTATGTCAAGGCCGGTCGGGTGCGCTACCGGGCTCGGGTGAAGCACCACGGCCGTGAGGTCGCGACCCAGGTGTTCGACCGCAAGAACGACGCGCTGATCTGGGAGCAGGAGCAGACCCGCCGATTGCGGCTCGGGGAGTGGATCGACCCGCGGCGCGGCCGGGTGCCACTGCGGACAGTGGCTGACGACTGGTTCGCCTCTCGCCACTCGGTGAAACGGAAGACCCGGGAGGCCGACCGGGCGGCGTGGGGAAGCCGCATCGAGGCCCGCTTCGGAGACGCTCCGGTCGCCTCGATCACGCCGGCCGAGATCGCGAACTGGGTTGGCGGGCTGGTCTCCGGCGGCATCTCCCCCTCGACCGCCAGCCGCTACCTCGCGACGCTCCGTTCGATCCTGGCCTATGCCGTGGCGGATGGACGGGTCAGCCAAAACGCGGCCGCGTCCGTGCGGGCTCCGACGGCTGGCCATGTGCGCCGTGAGGGGCAGTTCCTCACACGAGACGAGCTCGACGCGCTGTCCACGGCTTGTCGCGGCGTCTACGCCGACGTCGTTCGGGTGCTCGGGCTGGCCGGGCTGCGCTGGGGTGAGCTGGCGGGCCTCCAGGTCGGCGACCGGATCGCCGTGCCCGGGCCGGGCTTCCGGCTGCAACGGTCGGTGCTCGCGAGCAGCAAGGGTGGCGAGCTGTTCGTCGACACCCTGAAGGGCAAGCGGTCACGAACCGTCCCTTTGGTCGCGGAGCTCGTCCCGCTGGTCGACGCCTGGACCCATGACAAGCAGGGCAGCGACTGGCTGTTCGGCGCTCCGCGGGGCGGTCCGCTCGGCGAGGCAAACTGGAAGCGCGCGGTCGGGTGGACAGCCGCGTGCCAGGCGATCGGACGGCCGACGTTCCGAGTGCACGACCTGCGGCACACGTGCGCCTCGCTCTGGCTGGGCGCCGGCGCGGACCCGAAGGTGGTGCAGCGGATCCTGGGGCACGCCTCGGCGGCGATGACCATGGATCTCTACGGGCACCTGATCGACCACAACCTGTGGGCGGCGGCCGAGAAGCTCGGGGGCACCACGGGGGCACCGACGCCGGTGAAGGGCGAGAATGACAAGAACGCGGACGAGGCATCTGGCCTCTGACCTGCGGAAATGGGTGGAGCCGCCTGTCGGAATCGAACCGACGACCTATTCATTACGAGTGAATCGCTCTACCGACTGAGCTAAGGCGGCGCGTGCCCGTGGGCACGAGGGAAGAGTGTAGGGCCCCGGTCGGGCGGGCCGGAAATCAGGACCCGCAGTCCTTGTCGCCGGCGGGGGCGGTGCCGTCGATCAGGAAGGTCTCGATGGTGTCGTCGACGCACTGGTTGCCCATGTTGTAGCCGGTGTGGCCGTCGCCGTCGCGGGTGACGAGGACGCCGGACTTCAGCTGGGCGGCGAGCGCCTGGGCCCATTCGTACGGCGTGGCGGGGTCGCGGGTGGTGCCGACGACGAGGATCGGCGGGGCGCCGGCGGCGTCGATGGGGCCGACGCCCGTCGACTCGGGCGCCTCGGAGCCGGCGCAGCCGGCCAGGCCCCAGGCGAAGACCTTGCCGAACGTCGGCGAGGCCTTCTCGAACGCCGGGAACTGGGCCGGCACCTTCGACAGCGGGACCGAGGTGGAGTCGTCGAGGCAGCTGATCGCGTAGAACGCCTCGGAGGAGTTGTTCTCGTAGGACCCGTCGCCGCCGCGCGAGGCGTAGACGTCGGACAGCGCCAGCAGCATGGTGCCGTTGCCCTCGAAGCCCTGCTTCAGCGCCGGGGTGAGGTAGGAGTCCCAGTAGTCCTGGTTGTAGAGCGGGGTGACGATCCCGTAGAACGCGTTGCCGACGGTCAGCTCGCGCGAGCCGACCTTGATCGGCTGGCGGTCGACGTCGTCGAGGAAGCCGGAGATCCGGTCCAGCCCCTCCTGCCGGGTGTGGCCGAGGAAGCAGTCGGAGCCCTCGAGGCAGTCGTCGACGTACGCGTCGAGCGCCCGCTGGAACCCGCGGGCCTGGCCGAGGCTCGACTCGCGGCTCGACAGCGAGGGGTCCACGGCGCCGTCGAGGACCAGGCGGCCGGCACGCTTCGGGAACAGCTCGGCGTACGTCGCCCCGAGCTTCGTGCCGTACGACGCCCCGAGGTAGGTCAGCGTCTCGTCGCCCAGAGCCGCGCGCAGCACGTCCATGTCGCGGGCCGCCTCGGCGGTCGAGATGTGCGCGGCGAGCGCCCCCGACTTGTCGGTGCAGCCCTGGCCGATCGCGTCGATCCAGCCCTGGAGGTCGGAGGCCTCGGCCGGGGTGTCGGGGTCGGGGTCGACCGCGAGGTAGCCGTCGAGGTCACGGTCGCTCAGGCAGTCGACCGGGTCGCTGCCGCCGGTGCCGCGCGGGTCGAACCCGATCACGTCGAAGGCGTCGCGCAGCGGAGCGCCGAACGCGAAGCCGGCGTTCCTGGCGTAGTCGGTGCCCGGCGCGCCCGGGCCGCCCGGGTTCACCACCAGGTTGCCGGCCCGCTTGCCCTCGGCCGGGTTCTTCAGCAGGGTCAGCTCGATGGTCTTGCCACCGGGGTCGGCGTAGTCGAGCGGCACCTCGAGCGAGCCGCACTGGTTGCCGTCGTCGCACGGCTTCCAGGAGATCTTCTGGTCGTAGAAGCTCTGGAGGGCCGGGTCCGGCGCCTTCCGGGCATCACCGGTGGGCGCCTCCGAGGTCGGCGCCCCGGCGCTGGGCGTGGCAGCGGGGCCGAGCGCGGCCGAGTCGTCGCCCAGGAAGGAGCAGCCGGTGAGGGCGAGCAGCAGCGTCATCAGGGCGGCGACGAGCAGGGCGACCGGGTTGGTCGGACGCGTCACGGACGACTCCCCTCGGGCAGACGCAGGGTCACCATCATGGCTTCCAGTGCCAAAGGCGCCGGGACGTTGAACTCCAGCATCTGCTCGCGGGCGGTGAAGACCGCCTCGATCCGGCGGAGGTTCTCCTCCGGTGTGGTCACCTTGACCAAGCGCTCGAGGTCGCGCCGCAGCTCCTCGTTGACCAGGCCGGTGCCGGCGCCGGTCCCGAGCGCGATCGCGTCCCGGTAGACCGAGACCAGGTCCATCAGCCCGCGGTCGACCACGTCGAGCACCCGCCGCTTGGCGCGGATCTTCTGGCCGCGCTCGAGGGCGGCCAGGGCGGGGGCGTACTCGCGCGGGCGACGGCCCCGCTCCACCACGCCGTACGACGCGTCGAGGTCGGCCTTCTCTGCGGCGTCGAGCTCGCCGGTGATCTGCTCGGCCTCCTCCTTGGCGCCGTCGTGCAGGTTGGCGGCCGCGGTCATGCACGCCCCCAGCGAGGTCAGGCCGACCGGGATCGCCACCACGTCGCGCCTCCGGCGCAGGGTGGCCTCGTCCCGGGCCAGGGCCCGGGCCCGGCCGATGTGGCCCTGGCTGGCACGGGCGGCCAGCCAGGCCAGCGGCTCGGCCACGCCGTCGGAGCGGACCAGGAAGTCCGCCACCTCGGCCGCGGTGGGCGTGCTGAGCGTGACCAGCCGGCAGCGGGAACGGATGGTCTGGAGCACGTCCTCGACGGTGGGCGCGCAGAGGATCCAGACGGTGCGGTCGGTGGGCTCCTCGATCGCCTTGAGCAGTGCGTTGCAGGCCTGGTCGGTGAGCCGGTCGGCGTCCTCGACGATGAGGATCTGCCACTTGCGGCCGACCGGCGCCAGCGCGGCGCTGCGGACCAGGGCCCGGACCTCGTCGACGCCGATGGAGAGCTTCTCGGTGCGGACCAGGGAGACGTCGGCGTGGGATCCGGCCAGCACGGTGTGGCAGGCGTGGCAGACGCCGCAGCCGGTGCCCACCTCGCACTGCAGGGCGGCCGCGAACGCGACCGCAGCATTGGAGCGCCCCGAGCCGGGCGGCCCGGTGAACAGCCAGGCGTGGCTCATGCCGTGGCCACCGACCGCGGCCGAGAGCGCCTGCACGACCGGCTTCTGGCCGACCAGGCCGCCCCACACGCTGCTCGTCGCCGCGGTCATGCGTGCACCTCTCGCCGTGCGGCTCGCTCCAGCAGCGGGGCGACCCGCGCCCGGACGGCGTCGGCGATCTCCGCCACCGGGGCGCGGGCGTCGAGCACGAGGTAGTGGTCGGGATCGGCGCCGGCCATCTCGAGGAACTTCGCGCGCACCCGCTGGTGGAACTCCACCGACTCCCCCTCGATCCGGTCGCGCTCGTCGAAGCGGCCCAGCCCATGCTCGGGCTCGAGGTCCAGCACCACGGTCAGGTGCGGGCGCAGGTCGGCGGTGGCCCACCGGTTGACCCACACGACGTCGTCGAAGGCGAGGTCGCGGCCGGCGCCCTGGTAGGCCAGCGCGGAGTCGACGTAGCGGTCGGTCACCACGACCTCCCGGCGGTCCAGCGCCGGACGCACCACGGTCTCGACGTGCTCGGCCTTGTCGGCGGCGTAGAGCAGGGCCTCGGTGCGGTGCGCGAGGTCGCCGGTGGCCGGGTCGAGCACGATCTGCCGGACCTTGCGGCCGACCTCGGTGTCGCCCGGCTCGAAGGTGAGCAGCACGGTGTAGCCCTCGGCCTCCAGCCACTCCCGGAGCAGCCGGGACTGGGTCGACTTGCCGGCACCCTCGCCGCCCTCGAAGCAGACGAAGACCCCGTCGTCGGACCAGCGGCCGGGCCACGCGTGGTCGTGCGGGCCGGGAGGTACGTCGAGGGGCGGGGTCACGGCGTACACCCTAAGGTGCGTCACCCACGTCGGGTGTCGGCAACCGCCCGCTCACTCCTGCCCGCTGGACGCGCAGTCGCCGCCGACGCGCTGCTGGGCCGCCGCGCACTCCGTGGGTGCCGCCAGCATCACGACGAGCGCGGCCACCGGCGTGGCCACGCACAGGGCGCCCACGAGCAGCAGGCCGAGCCAGCGCCGCGAGCGCAGCAGCAGGGCCACGAGGAACGACCCGACGAGCAGCGAGACCACGGTGATCAGCACGTCCCCGGGGTTGGTGGCGCCGGTGGCCTGGGCGCAGAGCTCACGTTGCGGCGTGGCCGGGTCGGCAGCGGCACCGCCGCCGCTCGGGCAGTGCGAACCGAACTCGAAGACGCTGGCGAAGGTGAGCACCACGGTCAGCGGCACCACCACGGCGGCCGCGGACCAGCGCGCGAGGGCGGGCAGCCGCGGCCGGTCGCTCATGACCCCACCGTGCCGCACGCGACGACCGGGCAACCACGGCAGGATCCGGTGATCTGGACCGGTGCTCCGGAGCGGTTCCCCCGAACCCGACCGACGGGTCAGGACTTCTTGGCCGCCGCCTTCTTCGTGGTCTTCCTGGCGGCCGACTTCTTGGTCGTCTTCTTGGCGGTCGCCTTCTTCGCGCCACGCTTCGACGCCTTCTTGGCCGGGCCCTTGGCGCGCCGCTCGGCGAGCAGCTCGGCGGCCCGCTCGAGGGTGATGTCCTCGACGGAGTCGTCCTTGCGCAGGGTCGCGTTGTACTCGCCGTCGGTGACGTACTCGCCGAACCGGCCCGCCTTGACCACGACCGGCTGCCCGGAGACCGGGTCGTTGCCCAGCTCCTTGAGCGGCGCCGCCCCGGCCGCCCGGCCCCGCTGCTTCGGCTGCGCGTAGATCCGCTGCGCCTCCTCCAGCGTGATCGTCAGCAGCCGCTCCTCGGCGTCGATGGAGCGGGAGTCGGTGCCCTTTTTGAGGTACGGACCGTAGCGGCCGTTCTGGGCCGTGATCTCCTGGCCGTCCTCGTCGACACCGACCACGCGCGGCAGCGACAGCAGCTTCACGGCGTCGTCGAGGGTGACCGTGTCCAGCGACATCGACTTGAACAGCGAGCCGGTGCGGGGCTTCGCCGACTTCGGCGCGTCCTCGGGCAGCTGCTCCGTGACGAACGGGCCGAACCGGCCGTTCTTCGCGACCACCCGCAGCCCGGTGTCGGGATGCACGCCGAGCTCGATCTCCTCGCCAGCCGGGTTCGCGAGCAGCTCCTTCGCCTTGGCCAGGGTGAGCTCGTCGGGCGGCAGGTCGTCGGGCACGTTGGCGCGCTTGCCGGCCGGCGCGCCGTCGTCGCCGGGGCCTTCGAGGTACGGGCCGTACTTGCCGACCCGCAGCGCGATCCCGGAGTCGTCCCCGCCGATCGGGAACGTCGCGAGCTCCTTGGCGTCGATCTCCCCGAGCCCGTTGACCAGCGGGTGCAGGCCCTCGACCGTGTCGGAGCCGTAGTAGAACTCCGCGAGCTCGGTGTTGCGGTCGCGGCGGCCGCCCGCGATGTCGTCGAGCACGTCCTCCATGCCCGCGGTGAACTCGTAGGAGATCAGCCGGGTGAAGTGGTCCTCGAGCAGCCGGACCACCGAGAACGCCAGCCAGGCCGGCACCAGCGCGGTGCCCTTCTTGTAGACGTAGCCGCGGTTGAGGATGGTGCCGATGATGGAGGCGTACGTCGACGGGCGGCCGATCTCGCGGTCCTCGAGCTCCTTGATCAGCGTCGCCTCCGTGAACCGGGCGGGCGGCTTGGTCTCGTGCCCGTCGGCCGCGAGCGAGGCGGCGGTCACGCGGTCGCCCTCGGAGAGGTTCGGCAGCCGGGTCTCCTGGTCGTCACGCGCGGCGGCGGAGTCGTCGGTGCCCTCGACGTAGGCCTTGAGGAAGCCGTGGAAGGTGATCACCCGGCCGGACGCGGCGAACACGACATCCTCCCCGGCGGCCGCGGCCCCGCCGAACCGGATCGAGACCGACTGGCCCAGGGCGTCCTTCATCTGGGAGGCCACGGTGCGCATCCAGATCAGCTCGTAGAGACGGAACTGCTCGCCGGTCAGCCCGGTCTGCGCCGGGGTCCGGAAGTTGTCGCCGGCCGGCCGGATCGCCTCGTGCGCCTCCTGGGCGTTCTTCACCTTGGAGGTGTAGGTCCGCGGGCTGTCGGGGAGGTACTCCGCGCCGTACAGCTCGCGCACCTGGTCGCGCGCCGCGCCGATCGCCGCGCCGGAGAGCGTGGTCGAGTCGGTACGCATGTACGTGATGAAGCCGTTCTCGTAGAGGCGCTGCGCGACCGACATGGTCACCGACGCGCTCATGCCGAGCTTGCGGCTGGCCTCCTGCTGGAGGGTGGTGGTCCGGAACGGGGCGTACGGCGACCGCTTGTAGGGCTTCGACTCCACCGACCGGACGTCGTACGTCGTGTCGCGGAGGCCGGCGACGAGCTCCTCGGCCCGCCGGCGGTCCAGGTGGACGATGCCCCCGGTCTTCTTGAGCGCGCCGTCCTGGCCGAAGTCGGAGCCGCGGGCGACGCGGGCGCCGTCGACGGAGTGCAGCCGGGCCGGGAACATCCGCTGGTCGTGGCCGGAGCCGGCGTCGAAGGTGCCCTCGAGGTCCCAGTAGGACGCGGCCACGAACCGCATCCGCTCGCGCTCCCGGTCCACCACCAGGCGGGTGGCGACCGACTGGACGCGGCCGGCGGACAGGCCGCTCATCACCTTGCGCCACAGGACCGGGCTGACCTCGTAGCCGTAGAGGCGGTCGAGGATCCGGCGCGCCTCCTGCGCCTCGACCAGGTCCATGTCGAGCTCGCGCGGGTTCTCGACCGCGGCGGTGATCGCGGGCTTGGTGATCTCGTGGAAGACCATGCGGCGCACCGGGACCGACGGCTTCAGCTCGTCGAGCAGGTGCCAGGCGATCGCCTCCCCCTCGCGGTCCTCATCAGTGGCGAGGAAGA
This sequence comes from Nocardioides guangzhouensis, assembly GCF_004519545.1. Taxonomy (GTDB): domain Bacteria; phylum Actinomycetota; class Actinomycetes; order Propionibacteriales; family Nocardioidaceae; genus Nocardioides; species Nocardioides guangzhouensis. The sequence goes on along the minus strand of NZ_SDKM01000007.1, from coordinate 137,742 downwards.
GCTCGTCGGCTTCCTTGAGGTGCCCCTTGAGCTTCTTGATGTGGTCACGCTTGTCGCGCGGCACCACGTAGTAGGGGGTGAACTCGTTCTCGACGTCGACCGCGAGCCGGCCCCACGGCTTGTCCTTGATCTTCGCCGGGGTGTCGGCCGCGTTGTTGGGCAGGTCGCGGATGTGGCCGATCGAGGACTCGACGACATAGCCCTGGCCGAGGTACCCCGCGATGGTGCGGGCCTTGGCGGGCGACTCGACGATGACCAGCTTGTGTGCCACTGAAACTCCTGCTCCCCTGCTCTCACCCGTCCCAGCGGGTGGTTACGGCGGCTTACGGTAGCGCGTCCCGGCAACGATCCCTGCCGGGGAAGCCTTTCCGGGCCCGGCGCAGACCCCACGGTGTGGTCCACTGGGGCCCATGATGATCCGTCCCGCGGAGCTGGCCGCGATCCGCCGCGGGGACGTGGATCTCGCCTTCAGGCGGTGGGATCGACCCCGCGTGCGGGTGGGCACGCGGATGCGCACGGGCGTCGGTCTGGTCGAGGTCACCGGTGTGGACCAGGTCGACCTCGACGGCCTCACCGAGGACGATGCGCGCCGGGCCGGGGCAGCCTCCCGGGACGCCCTGGTCGACGCGCTGGCGCACCGACCGGACACCCCGGTCTGGCGGGTCGGGCTGCGGTTCGCGGGCGCCGACCCGCGCGAGGCGCTGCGCGACGCGGTGCCCGACGACGAGGAGCTGGCCCGGCTGCGGGCGTGGCTGGACCGCCTCGACGCGGCCGCGCCGTACGGGCCGTGGACGCGGGAGACGCTGGCGGTCATCGGCGACAACCCCGGGCGCCGTGCTCCGGAGCTGGCCGCCGGGCTGGGTCGGGAGACCGCGGAGTTCAAGCGCGACGTGCGCAAGCTGAAGGAGAAGGGGCTCACCCAGTCGCTCGACATCGGCTACCTGCTGTCCGCGCGCGGCGCCGCGGTGCTCGGCGGCGAGGCGGTCGCGGGCACCCGCAGCGGTACGCCGCTCCCCCGGGTCGGCGCTCCGGCGTCGCGGGCGCTCACCGCCGCCGGGATCACGTCGCTGGAGTCGCTGCGCGGACACACCGAGACCTCGGTGGCGGCGCTGCACGGGGTGGGGCCGTTCGCGCTGGCCCGGCTGCGGGAGGCGCTCGACGCGTCCGGCCTCGACTACGCGCCGGCCTGACCGGTCTCGAGGAAGCCCTCGACGACCAGCTCGCGCACCACCGGCAGACGGGTCTCGCGGACCTCCGCCGGGTCGAGCCCGAGCAGCTCGGCGAGCGCGGCCAGGATGGCGTCCACCGACAGGTCGCCGTCGCAGGCGCCAACCAGGGCCGCCTCGACGGTGTCGGCCTTGCGGGCCCGGCGCAGTCCGCGCTGCTGGCGCAGCACGATCGTCTCCGGGTCCTCGGCGCCGGGCCGGCCGTCGGTCTCCTGGCGCACGTCGGCGCGCGCGACCAGGTGCCGGGCCGCGAGCGCGTCGTCGTCAACGTCGCGGAGGTGGGCCACGGCCGCGCCCCAGGCCGCGATCGCCGGCGCGACCGGCTGCTCCACGTCGTACGGCCACTCCTCGAGGCGGACCACCGGCTCCGCGTCGGTGCGGCGCAGGTTGACCCACCCGAAGCCGACCGCCTCGATCCGCTGGTCCTCGAACCAGGAGAGCCAGGTGTCGTAGCGGCGGAGGTAGTCGGGGCCACCGTGGTGGCCGGCATCCTTGAGCCACATCTCGACGTACGTCGCGGGGTCGACCACCTCGCGCTGCACCACCCAGGCGTCGCAGTGCTCGACCCACCCGGCCAGCCGCTCGTCCCACGGGCGGCCCTTCCCGACGACCCAGTTGCCGAGCACCTGGCACCAGCCGCCCACCGTGAGGTGGGCCGGCGCACCACGGACGATGTCCTCGACCACCCGGTCGCCGGGGAGCCCGGAGTCGCGATAGACCAGCCGCTCGCCGGTGGCCGGCGAGATCACGAACGGCGGGTTGGTGGCGATCAGGTCGAACGTCTCGCCGCGGACCGGCTCGAAGAACGACCCCTCGCGGACCTGGATGTTGTCGAGGCCGTTCAGGCGGGCGTTGAGGTCTGCGATGCGCAGCGCCCGCACGTTCACGTCGGTGGCGACCACCGCGCCGGCGTGCCCGGCGAGGTGCAGCGCCTGGACGCCGCAACCCGTGCCGAGGTCGAGCGCCCGGTGCACCGGCTCGCGGATCGTCAGCCGGGCCAGGGACGTGGACGCCGAGGAGATGCCCAGCACGTGGTCGGCGCCGACCCGGTTCGGCGCGCCGTCGAGACCCGGCGTCAGGTCGCTGACCACCCAGAGGTCGGTGTCGTCCTCGGAGTAGGGCCGACAGTCCAGGCGGGCGGCGACCTCGCCGACCGAGCGCTCGAGCAGGCCCTCTGCGCACAGCGGGTCGACCAGCCCGGGCAGCGCCGCCTCGGCCCGGTCCAGCCCGACCGGACCCTGCAGCAGGAACAGCCGGGTGAGGGTCTCCAGCGGCGACCCGCCCGACGTACGTCGCAGGCCGGGGACGGTCTCGTTGCGCGACAGCGCCGCGTGCGCCTCGGGCCCGAGCGCGGCCGCCACCCCGTCGTAGGTGTAGCCCGCCGCGACCAGCGCGTCGCGGAACCGGTCGACGACGTCCGGGGCGGTCATGCCGGCGCCCCGACCAGCTGGCGGCGGTGGTACTCCGGCTCCTCGCCGGACTCGAGGTTGCGGCGGTAGATGCCGTGCCGGAGCTCGAGCTCGTAGCCCTCCAGCTCGGGCATGCCCATCTCGCGCGCGACCGTGAGCTCGTGCTCGACGTCGTACGGGACGCGGACGAACTGGATCGTGAACGGCGCCTGGTCGCTGCTGTCGAGCAGGCCCTCGATGATCACGTAGACCGGCGTGGGGTCGCCCATGCAGTTGCCGACGCTGCCGGTGTTGAACACGGTGCGGCGGCCACGGTCGGTCTCGTAGTAGGGGTCGTGGGTGTCGGCGTACCCGACGACGTCGGGGACCGGGCCGCCTCCGGTGGCGGCGGTGTTGGTGAACAGGCCGAGGAACTCGCCCTCGTCGTGGTCGAAGCGGACCCGCCGGTGCACGGTCTCCTCGGAGGCGTGGAAGAGCCGGATCCGGCGCCCGCTCATCAGCAGGTCGTGGGAGAACGGGAGTCCGCGCAGCCACTCCCCCTGCCCGGGACCGAGCTGGTCGAGCCACCAGCGCAGGCTGTCGGTGTCGAACGACCGGGTCGGGTCGGGGAGGAAGTCGTCCCAGTTGCCGAGCATGTTGACCTCGCAGCGCTCACGGCAGAGATCGACCACCTCGCGGCCGCGCGGACCCTTGCCCACGTAGTCGCCGAGGTTGATGATCCGCTCGATGCCGCGGGCGTCGATGTCGGCGAGCACCGCCTCGAGGGCCGTGAGGTTGCCGTGCACGTCCGAGATCAGGGCGAGCCGGTCCAGCCGGCGGTTCCGAGTGGCCATGGCCGCATCCTCGCGCATGGCCCGCAGTGACCATCCGCATGGTCCGGCCCGCTGACCATCCGGGCGCATTCCGGGCGCATCGACCGCGGATCGCGCCGATCGCACCTACGCTCCCGGTGGGGGATGGAAGAGGGCGTCCCGCTCGCGGGACGCCACGGGGGTGCTCGGCCCGGGCCCACTTCACCGCCCGTGGCGATCGGGCCCGGGCCGGTACTCACCGCCTCGAGGTCCTCCCATACGCCGAATCGGCGCCCGCGGGTGACCGCGAGCGCCGATTCGGTGCAATCGGACGGGTGGGGTGCCGTCAGGCGGCGGCCTCCACCTGGGCCGGCTCGTCGTCGCCGATGACCGCGGAACGCCGCTTGGAGTTCCACACCGCGACCACGATGATCGCCGCGGCCACGACCGCGATGACGATCGACAGGGTGCGGTTGGCGTCGTCGCCCACGGTCATGCTGATCACCGCGCCCACGATGAGCAGCGAGACCAGGTTCATCACCTTGATCAGCGGGTTGATCGCCGGGCCGGCGGTGTCCTTGAACGGATCACCCACGGTGTCGCCGATGACGGTGGCGGCGTGCGCCTCCGAGCCCTTGCCGCCGTGGTGGCCGTCCTCGACCAGCTTCTTGGCGTTGTCCCAGGCACCGCCGGCGTTCGCGAGGAACACCGCCATCAGGGTGCCGGCGCCGATCGCACCGGCCAGGAAGCCGGCCAGCGGGCCGACGCCGAGGCCGAAGCCGACCGCGATCGGGGCCATGATCGCCAGGATGCCCGGCGTGGCCAGCTCGCGGAGCGAGTCGCGGGTCACGATGTCGACCACGCGGCCGTACTCCGGACGACCGGTGCCCTCCATGATCCCGGGGATGTCGCGGAACTGGCGACGTACCTCCATGACCACGGCACCCGCGGCCCGGCCGACCGCGTTGATCGCGAGGCCGGAGAAGAGGAACACCACGGAGACGCCGAGCAGCAGGCCGACCATGACGGACGGGCTGAACACGAAGAACGAGCCGAACACGTCGACGGCGTCGTTGTCGTTGAGGTCGGCGTCGGCCACCGCGACGATCGCGGAGCCGATGTAGGAGCCGAACAGCGCGCTCGCCGCGAGCACCGCGGTCGCGATCGCGATGCCCTTGGTGATCGCCTTGGTGGTGTTGCCGACCGCGTCGAGCTCGGTGAGGATCTGCGCCCCCTCCTCGCTGACGTCGCCCGACATCTCCGCGATGCCCTGGGCGTTGTCGGAGACCGGGCCGAAGGTGTCCATGGCCACGATCACGCCGACCGTGGTCAGCAGGCCGCAGCCGGTGAGGGCGACGGCGAACAGCGCGACCGACAGCGAGCCGGTGCCGAGCGCGAACGCGCCGAACACCGCCGCGCCGATGACGATCGTCGTGTAGACGGCGGACTCCAGGCCGACAGCCAGGCCCGACAGGATGACCGTCGCCGGGCCGGTGAGCGAGGTGCGGCCGACGTCCTTGACCGGGCGGTGCTCGGTGCCGGTGAAGTAGCCGGTGAGCGCGAGGATGACCGCGGCCAGCACGATGCCGATGATCACCGCGGCCGCGGCGATCAGGGCCGGGCTGCCGGAGGCCGGGTCGAAGCCGAAGGTGGTGTCGAGCTGGTTGACCACGTCGCGGCCCTCGAGGTCGGAGAAGGACCCGGGCAGGTAGGCGAAGGACAGGATCGTGCAGCCGACCGCCGCGATCGCGGCCGAGAGGTAGAACGCGCGGTTGATCGTGGTCAGGCCGTTCTCGCCGGCGCGGGGCTTGCAGAGGTAGACGCCCGCGACCGCGGTGAGAGCGCCGATGGCCGGCACCAGCAGCGGGAACACGAGGCCCTTGTCGCCGAACGCGGCGGCACCGAGGATCAGCGCGGCGACCAGGGTCACGGCGTACGACTCGAAGAGGTCGGCGGCCATGCCGGCGCAGTCGCCGACGTTGTCGCCCACGTTGTCCGCGATCGTGGCCGCGTTGCGCGGGTCGTCCTCGGGGATGTTCTGCTCGACCTTGCCGACCAGGTCGGCGCCGACGTCGGCGGCCTTGGTGAAGATGCCGCCGCCGACACGCATGAACATCGCGAGCAGCGCGGCGCCGAAGCCGAAGCCCTCGAGCACGTGCGGGGCCTCGTCCTTGAACAGCAGCACGACGACGCTGGCGCCGAGCAGGCCCAAGCCGACGGTGGCCATGCCGACGAACGCGCCGGTGCGGAAGCCGACCTTCATGGCCGGGTCGCGGCCGGTGTCGTTGGCGGCGGCCGCCACGCGGAGGTTCGCGCGGACCGCGAGGGACATGCCGAGGTAGCCGATGGCCGCCGAGAACGCGGCACCCACCAGGAAGAAGACCGACCGACCGATCCTTGTCGCGGCGTCGTCGGCGGGCAGGGCCAGCAGCAGGAAGAACGCGACCACCGCGAAGATGGCGAGCGTGCGGAACTGGCGGGTGAGGTACGCGTTCGCTCCTTCCTGGACCGCCTGGGCGATGCGCTTCATGTTGTCGGTGCCCTCGCCGGCGGCCATGACCTCGTTGCGGAACATCGCCGCCATGCCCAACGCGCCGAGCGCGATCAGGCCGACGACGAGCACCAGAACGAGATTGCCCCCGGAGACGTCCACGACGGCGGGGTGGATCCCGGTCATGTCTCTCCTCAGGAAGATGTGATGCGTCTAACAGATTGCGTGGCGGAGTCTACGCATGGCCCAGTCCCGTTCGGCAGGAGGGTGTGACCGGAACCACAGGCATGTCTCGCGGACCGGTCGGGGGCCGGGCGGGGCCGTTCGGACTCGCGTGAGCGACCGGGGAACGGGCGAGGTGGACGGGCGGGTGAGACGCCGGCGGCGGCGGCGTACGGCCGGTCAGCCGGCGGTGGCGGCGTCGGCCGACTCGTGGATCGTGAAGACCTTCGCGAGGCCGGTGATCCGGAAGATCTTGAGCAGCCGCTCCTGGTTGCAGATCAGCTGGAGCGAGCCGTCGTGGGCCCGGACCTTCTTCAGACCGCCCACGAGCACGCCGAGGCCGGTCGAGTCGAGGAACTCCACCTGCTCCATGTCGATGATGAGGTGGTAGACGCCGTCGGCCACGAGCTCGGTGATCTTGTCGCGGAGCTTGGGCGCGGTGTAGACGTCGATCTCGCCCCCGACGGCGACGATGGTGACACCGTCAGCATCGCGCGTCTCAAGAGTCAGGTCCACAAGTCTCCTCCAGGCGCCCGAGGGGCGCCTCCGTACGTCGGAGCCCCCGTTTCGCCCCGAATGCGTCACCCAATCAAACCACGGGGGGTGCGGAGTTCGCAGCGGTCCAGTCCAAACCTGTGTCGGCGCCGGTTGCGAGACTGGGGTCGTGCCCCCCGCAGCCGTGCCGTCGTCGACCCCGGTCCGCGGCGTCCTCGACCGGCTCGCGACCGCCGACCGGGTCGACCGACTGACCCACGTCGAGGTGCTCGCCCCGCGCGCCGCCGGGCATGCGCCGTGGCCGGACTGGGTGCACCCCGAGGTGCGCGACGCGCTGGCCGGGCGCGGCGCCGACCGGCTGTGGCGCCACCAGGTCGCGGCCGCCGACCTCGCGCACGCCGGGCGGCACGTCGTGGTCGCCACCGGCACCGCGTCGGGGAAGTCGCTGGCCTACCAGCTGCCCGCCCTGTCGGCGAGCCTCGCCTCGCGGGGTGCCCGCGGCGAGCGGGGAGCGACCACCCTGTACGTCGCCCCGACCAAGGCGCTCGCCCAGGACCAGCTGACCTCGTTGCAGGGGCTCGGGCTCGGCGTGCGCGCCACCACCCACGACGGCGACAGCTCGCGCGAACAGCGGGACTGGTCCCGCGACCACGGCGAGTACCTCCTCACCAACCCCGACATGCTGCACCGCTCCCTGCTGCCCGGCCACGCGCGCTGGTCGAGGTTCTTCGGAGCACTGCGCTACGTCGTCGTCGACGAGTGCCACCACTACCGCGGTGTGTTCGGCGCGCACGTCTCGCACGTGCTGCGACGCCTGCGCCGGGTGTGCGCGCTCTACGGCTCCGACCCGACGTTCGTGCTCGCCTCGGCCACCGTTGCCGAGCCCGACGTGCTGGCCGGGCGGCTGACCGGGCACGAGGTCACCGCGGTCACCGACGACGCGTCCCCGCGCGGCGAGGTGGTGCTCGGCCTGTGGGAGCCGCCGTTCACCGGGCACCTCGGCGAGAACGGCGCCCCCGTGCGCCGAGCAGCCACCTCCGAGGTCGCGGACCTGCTCGCCGACCTCGTCGTCGACGGCGTGCACACGCTGGCGTTCGTGCGCTCGCGGCGGGGGGCCGAGTCGGTGGCCGCGACCGCCTCGTCGCTGCTCGCCGAGGTGGCGCCGGAGCTGGCGTCCCGGGTCGCGCCGTACCGCGGTGGCTACCTCCCCGAGGAGCGCCGCGCCCTGGAGCAGGCGCTGCGGTCCGGGCGGCTGGTCGGGCTGGCGGCGACCAACGCGCTCGAGCTCGGCATCGACGTGAGCGGTCTCGACGCCGTCCTGCTGGCCGGGTTCCCGGGCACCCGGGCCGCGCTGTGGCAGCAGGTCGGCCGGGCCGGTCGCGGCGGCCAGGACGCCCTCGGGGTGATGGTCGCGCGCGACGACCCGCTCGACACCTACCTGGTGACCCACCCGGAGATGCTGCTCGGGCGGCCGGTCGAGGCGTCGGTGTTCGACCCGTCCAACCACTACGTCCTCGGCCCGCACCTGTGCGCCGCAGCAGAGGAGTCGCCGCTCACCGAGGCCGACCTGCCGCTGTTCGGGCCGACCGCCCGCGAGGCCGTCGACCACCTGACGACGGCCGGCCTGCTGCGCCGTCGCTCCGCCCGCTGGTTCTGGACCGACCGGCGCCGGGCCAGCGACCTGGCCGACATCCGCTCGTCCGGCGGACGCGGCATTCAGCTGGTCGAGCACGTGACCGGCCGGGTCGTGGGCACCGTGGACGCGTCGTCCGCGCACGGGACCGCGCACGAGGGAGCCGTCTACGTGCACCTCGGCGAGACGTGGCTGGTCCGCGAGCTCGACCTCGACGAGCACGTCGCGATCATCGAGCGCGCCGACCCCGACTACTCCACGTCGGCCCGCGAGGTCACCGACATCCGGATCCTCGGCGAGCGCGAGCACCGGCAGTGGGGGCCGTGCCGGTTGTCCGTCGGCGGGGTCGAGGTCGGTCACCAGGTGGTGTCCTACCTCAAGCGCCGCATCCCGTCGGGCGAGGTGTTGTCCGAGGAGCCGCTGGACCTGCCGGAGCGCACCCTGCGTACGACCGCGGTGTGGTGGACGGTCCCGGCTGCCGCGCTCGACGACGCGGGCCTGGCGACCGCCGACCTGCCGGGTGCCGCGCACGCCGCCGAGCACGCCTCGATCGGCCTGCTGCCGCTGTTCGCCACCTGCGACCGCTGGGACATCGGCGGCGTGTCCACCGCGCTGCACCCGGACACTGGTCAGCTGACCGTCTTCGTCTACGACGGCCACCCCGGCGGGGCGGGCTTCGCCGAGCGCGGCTACGCCACCGCCCGCGCCTGGCTGACCGCCACCCGGGAGGCGATCGTGGGCTGCGCGTGCACCGAGGGCTGCCCCAGCTGTGTGCAGTCCCCGAAGTGCGGCAACCAGAACCACCCGCTCGACAAGGGGGTCGCGGTCGACCTGCTCGACCTGCTGCTCGGAGTACGGTGAAGCGCATGCTGATCCTCGGACTGCTCTTCGTCGCCGCCGCCGTCGTCGCCGCTCTCGCGGCCGCCTTCCTCACCGACGGCGGGCAGAACCTCCAGATCGCGGACATCGGGATCAGTCCACTCACGCTCTACCTCCTCGGGGTCGCGAGCCTGCTCGCACTGGTGGTCGGGCTGGTGCTGATGCGCGCCGGCGCCCGCCGCTCGGTCCAGGCCCGCCGCGAGCGCAAGGAGCTGCGGCGCACCCAGGAGAAGCTGCGTGCGGTCGAGGCCGAGCGGGCCGGGGCCGCGGGTGCCGGTGGGGCCGCCGGGGCGCCTGGCCCGGACGCGGGCCCGGGCACGGCTACGGGAGCCGCGCCCGGCACTGCTCAGGAGCCCGGCGGCGGCCCGTCGACGACCCAGGCGACCACCCAGCCGACCACCCAGCCGACCACGCAAGCCTCCACCCAGCCCACGATCGAGCCGAACACCCAGCCGGCGAACACGCCACCCCCGCCGGCGGGTCACGACGCCGCGACCCCGCGCAGCGACGACGGCGGCAGCCACCGCGCCTGACCGACCACGGCCCAACCGGACTCGGACGGATCGGCGGCCGGCGACCTGCCCCCTCACGAGCCGGCAACCGCTCCCGTCGCTCGAACGCGTCGGCTTCGCCACGACCGGCCGTCACGGCGACGGGCCCGCGCGCGCCTTGCCGCGCACGGTGAACGTGTGACCGGCCAGCTCGGGGCTCGGCACCTCCACGGTCACCAGCACGTCGTCGCCCCGGAGAGCACAGGCGGCCAGGGTGGCGTCGTTGCCGGAGGCCACGGACCCGGCCCGGACGCACGCGTCCTCGCCACTCTGGTGGGCGACGGCGCCGGCCAGCGCGACCAGGTCGGCGGCCGACTGGGCGTGCCGGTGGGCGGCCGCGGTCGCGGTGACGAACGCCGCGGCGAGCCCCAGCAGCAGGAGCAGCCCGGTCAGCGCCACCACCAGCAGGCTGGCCGAGCCCGCCTCGTGCCCGCGCGTCCGGCGCGACCCGGTGCGCCCGCTCGGGCTGCGGGTCCGCCGCCCGGTCACGGCGCGGGTCCCGCGTGGGGATCGTCCTCGAGCAGCGCGGTCGCATCGGCGCGCACCACGGCGCCCGGCAGGTGACCGAGCAGGCCGGCCGGGGGCACGACCGGCTGCTCGACGTGCACCCGCACCTCGCCGTCGACCACGGCGGAGCTGACCTCGATGCCCGGCGCCGCCTGCCGCGCCAGCCCGGTCGCCGTGGCCGCGGACTCGCCCCGGGCCAGGGCCCGCGCGGCTTCGCGGGCGCCGTCGGTGGCGCGCATCTGGGCCAGGCCGATGCTGACCACCCAGACCATCACCAACGCGACAGCGACCAGCAACGGCAGCACCATCGCGGTCTCGGCGGTCACCGCCCCGACTTCGTCGCGCCGAGCCGGCCCGACCGCACGTCGGCCGCGCGCGACCCCGAGGCCGCCGGGCGGGTCGACGCGGCGCCCGGATCCGGTGCGGCTCACCCGGGACCTCATCCGATCCCGAGCATCCCCAGCACGTGGTTGAACATCGTGCGGAGCATGCGGTCGCCGAAGCCGCCGGTGACCAGCTGGTAGAGCACCCCGGCCAGGCCGGCTCCGGCGGCGGTGCCGACGGCGTACTCCGCGGTGGTGATGCCGCGCTCGTCGCGCGCGGCCCGTGCGTTCCTCATGTGTCCTCCTGTCATGGCCGCGAGGTGCGGCCGGTCGGGACCACCCTCGTCGCGGGTACCCGCGCCGGACGCGGCTCGGCCGGGCGCCTGTGGACGACGCCGCACGGCAGGCCGCCTGTGCACGAGAACCGGGCCGTCCCGCGCCGGTTGGGCTCACCAGCCGAGGGCGGAGAGCGACGCGACCACGACCGGCACGATCCCCACCAGCAGGAAGGCCGGGAGAAGGCACACCCCGAGCGAGACCGCGGCCCGCACGCCCACCGATCGAGCGAGGTCCTCGACCTCGCCCCGGTGCTCTCGGGCGAGCTCCTCGGACAGTCGGGACACGACGTCGACCACCGATGCCCCGGACTCGGCGGAGCGGGCGAGGGCCCGGCCGAGCGGGGCCAGGGCCGGATCGGTGGCGAGGTCCGCCCACACCTGGGTGGGCCCGGCGCCGACCCGTAGCCTCCCCTCAGCGGCCCGCAGCGCATCGGTGGCGGGTCCGGGCAGGGCTCGGCCGACCTGGGCCAGCGCCCGGTCGACCGAGCCGCCACCCCGCAGCACGGCGGCGAGCAGCTGGACCACGTGCGGCAGCTCCTGACGCGCGGCCTCGCGCCGCCGGCGTACGGCGCGGGGCTCGGCCCGCCCGACCACCACCCACACCGTCAGGGCGGCAGCGGCGCCGGCCAGCCAGCCGAGGGGGCCGCCGAGCAGCGTCGGCCCGGCGACCGCGGCGCACAACGCCCAGAGCACGCGGTGCCGGGCGACCACGTCCTCGCCCGGAACCGGGCGCGACACCGTGTGACGGGCGGCCCCGGGTCGCGGCGCTCCGGCCAGGGCAGCGCCCGCGGCGGCGAGCGCCACCGCGACCAGCACGCCGGGCGTCACGTGACTCTCCGCTCGACTGCCCCGGCCAGGGCCTCGATCCAGGCCAGCCCGGCCAGACCCAGGGCCAGCCCGCCGGCCAGGCAGACCCAGCCAGCCGGCTGCCCGAGCAGGAAGCCGACCGGGTCGCCGCCGATGCCGGACCCCATGAGCAGGGTGAGCACCGGCAGCGCGACCATGAGGCGGGCGGTGGCGCGGGCCGAGGACAGCTCGGAGAGCACGACCCGGCGCAGCCCCTGCCGTTCGCGCAGGGAGACGGCCACCCCGTCGAGGGCGTCGGCCAGCCCGGCGCCGCTCCGGTGCGCCACCTGCCAGGCGGCGGCCAGCAGCCGCAGGTCACCGGCACCCGGACGGCGGGCGAGGACGCGGAGCGCGTCGGGGACCGAGCCGCCGAGCCGGTGCGCCGTCAGCACCGGGTCGAGCTCGGTCCAGCTCCCCGCGGCAGCCACGAGCGCACGCCCCGGTGGCAGGCCGGCGGCCAGCTCGGAGGCCAATTGCTCGCACACCTCGAGCACCCGCCCGGCACGGACCTGGGCGGCCCGGGCGTCCGCTCGGCGTGAGCGCAGGACGAGCACGCCCGCCCCGGCGCCGGCGAGCACGACCAGGGGCACCAGTCGGGAGGGCACGACGACGGCGGTCAGGCCGAGCGCGATGGCGACGAGCAGCCGCAGCGACGGCGAACGGGCCCGCACCGCGGCCGGACGACCCGGACCGGCGGGGCGCGCGAGCGCCAGCGCAACCACCACGAACGCGGCGGCGCACAGTGCCGCGCCGCCACCCGGTGCCGAAGGGCCGAACGGCCCAGCGTCAAACGGCCCAGCGTCAAACGGCCCAGGGTCAAACGGCCCGGCGGCGGCGAAGGGCGGGAGGGGGACGGATGGCCCCGGAAGGAGCGCCGTCGCGATCACGTCCCCTCCCAACGCCGGGCGAGCCGGTCACAGCCGGGACCCTCCCGCGGTGTCCCGACTCGGTCGAAGGTCACGGCCGGCTTCATCACCACGAGGCCGGAGGAGTCCCGGTCCGGCACGGCGACCTCGCTCAGGCGTCGGCGTCCGTCGGGGTCGCGGACCAGGTGCAGCACCACCTCGATCGCCGACGCGAACTGGCTGTGCGCCGCATCGCGGCCGAGGCCCGCGCCGAGCGCCAGCGCCTCGACCCGGGCCGGGACGTCTGCGGCGGCGTTGGCGTGCAGGGTGCCGCAGCCACCTTCGTGACCGGTGTTGAGCGCGGCCATCAGGTCCACCACCTCGGCACCCCGCACCTCGCCGACCACCAGCCGGTCAGGACGCATCCGCAGGGCCTGCCGGACCAGGTCGCGCAGCACGATCGCTCCGGCGCCCTCGACGTTGGGCGGCCGTGACTCGAGGCCGACCACGTGCGGGTGCGGTGGTCGCAGCTCGGCGGAGTCCTCGACCAGCACCAGCCGGTGCGCCGGGTCGACCTCGGCGAGCATCGCGGCGAGCAGGGTGGTCTTGCCGCTGCCGGTGCCCCCCGAGACCAGGAAGGCGGTGCCCGAGGCCACCACCCGGCGGACCAGGGCCAGCCCGGCCGGGGTGAGGGCGCCCCGCGCCGCGAGGTCGTCGAGGGACAGCCCGGCGCGGTGCGGGACCCGCAGCGAGACCACGGTGCCGGGGTGGGCGACCGGGGAGAGCACCGCGTGGCAGCGGGTGCCGTCGACCAACCGCACGTCGGCGTACGGCGTGGCGTCGTCGAGGCGCCGCCCACCCGAGGCGACCAGCCGTTGCGCCAGCGCCCGGACCTCCTCCTCGTCCCGGAACCGCACCGGCGCCCGTTCCAGCCCGCCGCCGCGGTCGACCCAGACCTGGTCGGCGCCGTTGACCAGCACGTCGGTCACCCCCGGCTCGCGCAGGAGCGGATCGAGCACGCCCGCCCCCACCACGTCCCGGCGCAGTGCCTCGTGGACCGCGAGCACCGTCGTGTCGCCGACCGGGCTGCCCCGCTCGCGGAGCGCGGCCGCGACCTGCTGCGGCGTGAACGGGGCGCCGCGCGCGGCCAGCCGCTCCCGAACGTCCTCGAGGAGCGCGGCCGACACCGCACCGGTCATGCCGCCGTTCCACCGGCGGCGGCTCCGCCGTCGTGCAGCGAGGCCAGGACGCGGGCGGCGGCCCGGCCGAGCACGCTGCGGCGCGACCGCAGCGGCCCGAGCCCGAGGTCCACGGACTCGTCGAGGCCCCGCTGGTCGCCCATCGTCGTCAGCACCGCGGCGCCGAGAACCGAGGCGGCGTCGCGCTCGTCGACGCCGGCACCGCGCACCACCACGCCCACCGGGCCGGAGGCCGACACCCGTGACACCAGCCGCGCCGCCGAGGCGTAGCCGGGGATGGTCGCGCGGGCCACCACCACGAGGTGGCGACAGCGGGCCGCCAGCTCCTCGGTCACCGGGTCGGCGGCCCGGGGCAGGTCCACGACCACCACGTCGTGCCCGCGGACCGCGGCCGACATCGCCTCACGGGCCGCGAACGCCGGCAGCGGCCCGTGCGGACCGGTGGACCAGGTCAGCACGCCGAGCTGCCGTCGCCGGGGCAGCGCGTCGTGGAGCGCCCGGGCGCTCAACCGGCCTGTGGTCTGCTGCAGCGCGTCCCACCGGACCCCGTCGACCCGGTCGAACCCGAGCACCTGGTCGACGCCCGGCCCCTGCGGGTCGGCGTCGACCAGGCAGGCCGGACCGCGGCGGGCGGCGACCACCGCGAGCGCGCAGGCGAAGGTGGTGGCCCCACTGCCACCGGATCCGCCGACCACACCGATCGTCACCGCGTCCCGGACCGCCCGTTCCCCGGCGTCGGCGAGCAGCTCGAGCAGCCACTGGTCGGAGCGCGGGAGCTCGGCGACGTTCTCCGCGCCGAGCCGCACCGCGACCCGGAAGACCTCGTCGGGGACGGCGCCCAGGCCGACCACGTGCACCCCGCCACGGCGCGGCGGGCCGAGGTCGGCCAGCTCGGCGGCCACGTCGAGCCCGACCAGGACCAGCGGCGCCGCGGACCAGCTGCGCAGCGCCCCGCCGGGATCGGCGGCCACCTCCGGCGTGACGCCGGCCGCGGCGCTCAGGCGCAGCAGCTCGTCGAGCAGCGGGTCGGCACGGGTGATGATCAGCGGCGAGGTCATGCCCTCACCGTGCCCCCGCACCACGACGTACGACGGCGCCCGCGACGTCGCCTGTGGACGAACGGACGGGCGGACCGCCCTGTGGACGGAAACCGGGTCGCCCGGAGCCGGGACGGCCGGTGGGCGGGACCTACGACCGGACCACCCCGGCCCGCCGCGCGATCGCCACGGCGGTCAGCGCCGAGTGCACGCCGAACTTCCCGAGGATGCTCTGCACGTGCGTGCGCACGGTGTTCGGCGACACCCCGAGGATCTCCCCGATCTCCCGGCGGGACCGGCCGTCGACCAGGCACCGCAGCACGTCGAGCTCGCGTTGCGAGAGCCGGGCGACCACGGCCTCGTCGGCACTGCCGGCGCCGTCGGCGAGCACGGTCAGGCCGGTGAGCACGTCGCTGAGCAGGCCCGGCGGCAGGTGCGTCTCGCCCCGGGCCACGCCGCGCACCGCATCGACCAGGGTCGCCGTGCCCTCGAGCTTCGACACCCAGCCGCGCACCCCGATCCGGACCGCCTCCAGACACCGGACGTCGGCGTCGGCGCCGGTCACCACGACCATGCCGAGCCCGGGGTTGCGCTGCGCCAGCTCCCGGGCGACGTCGAGCCCGTCCTCCACTCCGAGCACCAGGTCGAGGGTGACCACGTCGACCTCCTGCTCGTCGAGCAGCGCCACCGCCTGCGCGCCCGAGGCCGCGGTGCCCTGCACCTCGAGGTCGGGCTCGGCGGCCAGCCGCTCGGCGAGGGCGTCGGCGAACACCTGGTGGTCGTCGACCACCGCCACCCTGACCCGCGGTCCCATGTGCTCGTGGTCCCGTCAGGTGCCGACGGCGGCACCTCCGGCCGGGGCGGACCCCGGCTCGTCGAGCACCGGCACCCGGCCGCTGCCCGGCTCGCGGAGGTGCGCCGGCCAGGTGTCGTCGGTGGCGTGCGCGGAGACCAGTGCGGCAGCCCGGAGCCGCGAGTGCACGCCGAGCTTGCCGAGCAGGTTCTGGACGTGGGTGCGTGCGGTGTTGCGGCGTACCCCCATCGCCTCCGCCATCTCCGCCGTGGTCAGCCCGTCCAGGATGCAGCGCATCACCTGCCACTCGCGGTCGGTCAGGAACCGCAGCTGCCACAGGGGGTCGTCGCGGTCGGTCTCGCCACCGGTGGCGGCGGTCCGCGGGGCCGGGACGTGGATGGGCGTCCCGCGCCCGGCCCGTTCCAGGTCGTCGAGGACCTCGGCCAGCGGCTGCTCCTTGCTGACGAACCCGGTGGCGCCCTCGACGCGGGCACGCTCGACCGTGTGGGCCTCGCGCCAGCCCGAGAACATCACCACGCGGGTCCGCGCACTGGCCTCGAGGATCGGACGGATCGCGGCCAGGCCGCTGCCGCCGGGGAAGTGCACGTCGAGCAGGCAGAGGTCGGGGGCGAACCGGCGCACCAGCCGTACGGCGTGCTCGGGCGTGGTCGCCCGGCCGACGACGTCGTGCCCGCGGGCGGTGAGGGCCAGCGCGAGCGCCTCCAGCAGCATGAGGTGGTCGTCCGCGAGCACGAGCCTCATGCGACGACGCCCTCCTCGTCCCGGGCCGCGCTCAGCCAGATCGCCGCCTCGGCTCCCCCGTCGGGTCCGGGGGCGAGCCGGAAGGTGCCGGTGCAGCTGGCGACGAGCGCCCGGGTGGTGGCCAGCCCGAGCGAGGTCTGCGGGGCCAGGCCGCCGGGACCGGGGCCGTCGTCGCGCACCGCGACCTCGACCACGGCGTCGCCGGCGGTGACCGCCACGTCCACCCGGCCGCCCGGCCCGGCGGCGCGGACGGCGTTGTCGACCAGGCACGCGATCGCCCGGGTGAGCGCCACCGGGCGGGCCGTCGCGGCAGCGCCCTCGACCGGGGCGTGCAGGTGCAGCGCGCAGTGGGCCGCGGGCTCGGCCGACGCGAGCGCCCGGCGCACGCACGCCACCACGTCGACCACGACGAGGTCGTCGTCGGCGGCGTCGGTGAGCACCGACTCGACCATGCGGCCCATCCACGCCACCTCGTCAGCGATCAGCGCCAGCCGCCGCTCCGGGTCGACGCCGTCGGCCTCGGCGAGCACCCGGATCGCGCCCAGCGGCTGCCGGAGGTCGTGGTACAGCGCACGAACCGGGTCGCTCCCGGCGTACGCCGGCGCCAGCTCCAGCATGGGGGTCCTCCGTTCGACCGACCCGGGAACCCCACGGCGCGCCCGGCCTCGACGGTCAGAATGCGTGGTCATGCCAACGTAGGTTGAGCGCGCAAAGCCGGACAATAGTCACAATTGCCCATGCAGCCCGAGGGCTCGGCAGCGCCCGGCGTGACGTTCAGACCGGCAGCAGGCCGTCCTCGATCAGTCGCCGTCCGGCCTGCAGCCCGGCCTGGTGGAGCACGTCGAACTGGTGGAACTCCAGGAGCCCGACGCCCAGCGAGGGCGGGGTCACCACCACCGCGCCGAGGGCCCGCGCCTCCGCGGCGGCACCACCGCTGCCGATGAGCATGGTGCGCAGCAGCGTCTCCCCGAGCAGCGGCACCCGCGGCGGCCTTGCCGGCCGGTCGGGCGGTGGGACGCGGGAGGGCGACCCGCCGGACCCGCCCATGCCGATGTTCACCGCCACCACCGGACCCTCGTCGCGCTCGGTGAGGGCGCTCGTCGGCAGGTTCGCGAGGACTCCGCCGTCGACGAGCACGCGCCCGTCGAGGACGACCGGGGGGAACAGCCCGGGCAGTGCGACCGTGGCCATGAGCGCGTCGAGCAGCCGACCGCGGCGGTGGACCACGACCTCCCGCGCGTTCAGGTCGGTGCTGACGCAGCGGAACTGGTGCGGCAGCGCCTCGATCGGCGTGTCCCCGAAGGCCCGGACCAGCCCGGCACGCACCCGGGCGCCGCGGGCCAGGGCGTGCCGCGGGAGCGTGTAGTCGGAGAACGGCTTGCGGCGCACGAACTCGGCGTACGCCACGTCCCGCACCTCCTCGCTGGACCGCCCGGAGGCATGCAGGCCGGCCACCATCCCGCCGACGCTGCAGCCGGCCACCCGGTCGACGGGTACGCCGGCCTCCTCCAGCGCCGCCAGCACACCGACGTGGGCGAGCGCCCGGGCCCCGCCGCCGGCCAGCACCAGCCCGAGCGACCGGCCCGCCAACCGGTCCGCGAGCGTCCGCAGCCCGGTCGGGTCGACCCGTTCGACGACGGTCACCTGCCACGCGTCCAGCGCCGCGCTCCAGCGCGCGGGGTCGGCCGCGAGCGGGGCCCCGACGAGCACGAGGTCGGCGCCGGGCGGCACCGTGGGCAGCGGACCCGAGGGGGCGTGGCCGGCGTCCGCGACCGCGACCACCCGGTCGGCCTGGCGTACGGCGCTCGCCCACCAGCGCGCGTCGCCGTCCGGGTCGGCGGCCTCCAGCAGCACCCGGTCGTGGTCCAGCTCGGCCCGGGCCAGCCCGTCGGCGTCGACCACGCCCGGGCGCACGACGGTGCAGTGGCGGGCCAGTCGCCCGGCCAGCACGTCGGCCACGGCGGGGACCGGCGCCCCCGGGTGCAGCGCGACCACCGCCACGGTCCGCGGGGCGGAGCCGCGCGGCGCCGGCCGGTGGGGCGAGGCCAGCTGCTCCGCGAGCACGGAGACCAGCGCCCGGGCCGAGTCGGGGTGGTCGACGAGCACCCGGTCGAGAGCGTCGGGCCGCAGCCGGCGGAGGACGGAGTCGCGGTGCGCGCGCACGGTGGCGCTGCGACTCCCGGCCGCGAGCACGGCCAGCTCGCCGAGCACCGAGCCCGGTCCGAGCAGCCGTAGCGGGGCGTCGTCGAGGACGACCTCGAGCCGTCCGGAGACGACGAGGTACGCCGTGTCGGCGGAGTCGCCGGCCCGGAACAGCTCGTCCCCGGCGGCCAGGTGGACGGTCTCGGCCGCGTGCAGGAGCGCGGTCCGCGCCTCGTCGTCGAGCCGGGCCAGCCAGGGCGCCCCCACGGCCGCCCCGGCCCCGACCTCCGGCGCGTCCTCGGGAGCCGCGACCCGCACGTCCCGGGCGACCGCCGCCGGGTCGCGGTCGGCCGACTCCGGGGCTCCGCGCTCGCGCACCCCGACCAGGCCCAGCGCCACCACGGCCGTGGCGGCGAAGCAGCAGGCCGCGAAGACCCAGCCGTCCCGGAACACGCCCTCGGCCTCGAGGGGCGTCGGGTCGCCGATGATGACCACCAGCAGGGCCACGCCGAGCACGCCGCCGAGCTGTCGCACGCTGGAGTTGATCGCGGAGGCCGTCGCGTAGCCGCCGCCGGGGACCGCGGCCAGGGACGCGCTGCCGAGGATCGGCAGGGTGGCGCCGACCCCGATCCCGCTGAGCACCTGGCCCGGCAGCCACTCGGTGAGGAAGGCCGGCTCGACGCCGGTGGCCGTGGCGTACCAGACGTAGGCGGCGGCCCACACCAGCGCTCCGGGCACGACCACGACGAGGTAGCCGTGCCGCTGGGCCACCGGGCCGAGCAGACCGGCCACGACCGCGGCCACCAGCGCGGCCGGCACCAGCGCGAGGCCGGCCCGGAGCACGTCGTACCCCCAGATGTACTGCAGCCACAGCACGTTCGTGAGCAGGTAGGCGTAGAAGCCCATCCCGGCGACCGTGGAGGCGACGTTGGCGACGGTGAAGCCGCGCTCGCGCAGCAGCGGCCGGTCGACCAGCGGCACCGGGTGCACGCGGGAGCTGACCGCGAAGCCGGCCGCGGTGACGGCGGCGCCGGCGAAGCAGAGCAGCACCCCGGCGCTGGTCCAGCCCCAGTCGTTGCCGGTGGTGATCGCGGTCGTGAGCAGGCCGAGGGCCAGGGCCAGCAGCACGGCCCCGCGTACGTCGGGCAGCCGGCGCCGCCCCGGGCTGCGGCTCTCCACGAGGCTGCGCCGGGCCAGCAGGACGGCCACCAGCCCGACCGGCACGTTGACCAGGAAGGCCCAGCGCCAGCTGCCCCACTCGACCAGTGCGCCACCGATCGGGGGCCCGAGGCCGGCCGCGACCGCGGCGGTCGCTCCCCACAGCCCGACCGCGTGCGCGCGCCGGCTGGACGGGAACGCCTCGATCACCAGGGCGAGCGAGGCCGGCACCAGCATCGCGGCGCCCAGCGCCTGCACCGCGCGGGCGACGACCAGCATCCCGACCGAGCCCGAGACCGCGCACCAGAGCGAGGCGAGCGCGAACAGCACGATCCCGCCGACGTACAGCCGGCGCCGCCCGAGGAGGTCGGCGAGCCGCCCGCAGAGCACCATCGTCGCGGCCAGCACGATGTTGTAGGCGTTGAGCACCCAGGACAGCTCGGCGATCGTGGTCCCCGGGAACGACTCGCGGATGCTGGGGAACGCGACGTTGACGATGGTCACGTCGAGGAAGGCGAGGAACGCGCCGAACGCGGCAACCAGCAGCACCCGCGACTCCGGCACCCGGCTCGACGCCGGTGCCGCGGTGGTCCCCTGCAGCACCCTCCCGACGGTAGGGACGCAGGGCCGCGCCGGGACCCCGCAGCGGTACCAGGACAAATGCCGTAGGCCGAAAGGACGAGGCGGGACTACGCCATTGCCCGCATGTGCCGGTCCGGTCCGGACGCGAGCATGGAGCGACCGTCGACCAGACATCCGACCAGACATCCGACCAGACCGGGGACCGCCGATGCCACGACCCGCCCACCGCCGACTTCTCTCGGTCCTCGCCGCCGTCGTGGTGGCCGTCGTGCCCCTCGCCGTCGCGGCATCGAACCCGGCCCGGGCCGATGCCGTCAAGGGCTCCCTCGCGATCATCTCGGTCAGCGACGCGGGGACCGGCCTCACGGGCCTGACGGGCGCAGCGGTCCAGGGACGGTCGACCTCGGTCGTGGTCGAGGCGCGGGACGAGACCGGTGCCCCGATGGCGGTCACCCGCGCCACCACCGTCCGGCTGACCGCGTCGGGCCCGGGCACGCTCGGCGGCACCACGACCGGCACCATCGCGAAGAACGCCTCGCGGGTGACGATCACGGGCGCGACGTACTCCACGTTCGCGAACGGCGTCGTGCTCACCGCCTCGGTCACCGGCGGCGTCAGCCTCGACCAGGGCTCGGCCACGATCAACGTGGCCTCGACCGCGGTCAAGGCGACCGCGAGGGAGGGCACACCCCTGAACGTGACCGACCCCGGGTGCGCCGCCCCGACCGCCGCGAACCCGGTCTGCGGTTTCCTCCGGCTGCCCAACGGCGGCACCGGCACCGTGCTGATGTACGTCGAGTCGTGCGTGGGCGTGTTCAAGCTCGGGGAGGTCGCCTGCTTCACGGGCTCCAGCCAGCAGCCCGCGGGACTGGTCACCGCAGTGGCATCGCTGAAGGACGCCGACGGCAACAAGCTCTACAGCAAGACCGACCCGGCCACGTTCGTGGTCGCCTGCGACAAGACCCTGTGCTCCAACGGCGGCGTGCCGAAGTTCCCGGTGGTGGCCGACCTCACCAACTCCGGCGACTTGATGCCGGTCTTCGACTGCCCGGCCAAGGGACTCCTCGGAGACGACCAGCAGGCTTGCCTGGACACCGTCCAGAGCAAGCGGGACAACGCGGGCGACCTCTACTCGGTGATCCTGTTCGACCACGACATCCGGGCGAGTCACCCGTGACCGGCTGAGTCCCCTCCGACCGGCCAGGGCAGCGGAACCCGGACCACCCCGAGCGCCTCGAGCTCTCCTGCGATCCGGTCCCCCGGGTCGCCGTCCGCGACGGCGCCCGACAGGACTCCGAGCCGCGCCTCGACCAGCTCGAGGAACACCCGCTCGTGCGCGAGGTCGGGCGACTCGCTGAGTCGCCGCCCCTCGGACAGCGCGTCGCCGGCCTCGGCGAGTCTCCCGAGCTCGACCAGGGCCGCCGCCCGAACCCGGAGCCCCGACGGCAACAGGGTGGCCGCGCCGATCGACCGCGCCGCCTCCACCGCGGACGAGGCGGTGCCGAGCGCCACGTCGGCCCGACCGGCCAGCAGGTGGGCCTCGCCGAGGGCGATGTCGGTCTCGGTGACCTCGTGCGGCTCGCCCAGGTCGACCAGCAGCGTGCGCGCCTCGGCCAGCAGGTCGGGGCCCTCCGCCCGGCCGTCGCGGGCCAGGGCGCGGCCCTGCTCCCGGAGCACCAGGGCGACCAGCTCCTCGTCGCCCACGGCCCGGGCCACCCGGAGCGTGCCCTCGAGCAGCGCCAGCGCCTCGGCGTACCGGCCCTGCCTGTTGAGCAGGTCGGCCTGGTTGTACGACGCGTTGGCCTCGTCGGCGGAGTCGCCCACCCGCCGGAACGTCTCGGCCGCCCGACCGAACATCTCCAGGGACTCCGTCCACCGCCCTTCCAGCAGGCGGCGGAGCGCCAGGTTGTTGAGGCTGTGCGCCTGCCCGCCGAGGTCGCCGAGCTCCTCGTAGAGCCGGAGCGCGGCCTCACCGTGGTGCTCGTCGTCCGGGGTACCGGAGAAGATGTGGACCGTGTGCAGGACGAGGTGGGCCTGGGCACGGGCGTCGAGCTCGCCGGCGGCGGTCGCCTCCGTCAGCGCAGACCGGGCGGCGTCGCCTGCCGCCGGGTACCGCCCCTGGCTGATCAGGACGGCGGCCCGCCGCGCCAGCAGGCGGGCGCGGTACGCCGCGGCCTCGTCGTCCTGCTCCTCCAGCCCGGACAGGCCGATGCTCAGCCGGCGCAGCGCGAGCGAGTGCCGGCCGAGCCGCTGCGCGA
Source organism: Nocardioides guangzhouensis (assembly GCF_004519545.1). GTDB lineage: Bacteria > Actinomycetota > Actinomycetes > Propionibacteriales > Nocardioidaceae > Nocardioides > Nocardioides guangzhouensis. The sequence goes on along the minus strand of NZ_SDKM01000007.1, from coordinate 115,255 downwards.
CCTTGGCGCGCTTGAGCATGAGTTCCGCCCCACCCGTGCGCTGGGGGCGGGCCACGACGTACGCCTCGTGGTACGCCTCGTCGGCCGCCTCCGGCCGCCCGCACAGGAACAGCGCGTCCCCGAGCGACTCGAGGTCCTGCCCGCGCTCGGTGACGCCCACGACCGGCGACGCCCGTCGGGCCGCCTCGGCGGCGCGGGCGAAGGCCTCGGCGGCGGCGGCCGGGGCGTAGCGCTCGTTGGCGTGGTGGCCGGCGTGGCGGGCGTGCCGCCAGGCCGGTTCGTACCGGCCGCTGGCGAAGTAGTGCAGCGCCAGAAGCTCGGGACGCTCGCGGGCAGTGGTCCCGTCCTCCTCGAGCATCTCGGCCACCCGGCCGTGCAACGAGGCCCGGGTCCGGAACGACAGCCCGGCGTACGCGACCTCGCGGTGCACGGCGTGCCGGAAGGACAGCCGCTCCGGGCCTTCCTCGATGAGGAACGGGCGGAGCGCGCCGAGCGCCTCGCGGAGGGCCTCGTCGGTCACGCCGGGGTCGGTGCGGTTCGCCAGCCGGGCCAGCAGCGCCACCGGGAAGCTGGTGCCGAGCACGGCCGCGCGGCGCAGCAGGGCCCGGTCGTGTCCGGGCAGCGCGTCGAGCTGCACGGCGACCAGCTCCTCGACCGACTCCGGCGGCTCCTCGACGTCGGCCCCCCGGGCCGCGGCGTGCGCCAGCTCGCGGAGGAAGAGCGGGTGCCCGCCGGCCCGGCGTACCGCCACCTCGACGACGGCGGGCGGCAACGGCCGGCCAGGGGTGGCCGCCTCGACCAGGCGGCGGGCGGCGTCGGCATCGAGGGCGGCCAGGTCGATCCGCTCGCCCGGCGACGACCAGCCGTCGGAGCCGTCCCGACGGGTGCTCAGCACCAGCCAGGGGCGGGCCGCGGTCTCGCGCACGATCCGGTCGAGCAGACCGGCGCTCGCGGGGTCGACCAGGTGGGAGTCCTCGACCACGATCAGCGCGGGTCCGGGCAGCGTGGCGCCGAGCAGCTCGACCACCGCCTGCTGCGCGAGCTCGACCCGGAACTGCTCGTCGAGCAGGTCGACGGTGTCCCCCTCGTCGGCCAGCTCGACGCCGAGAACAGCACCGAGGAGCGACAGCCGCTCGACCAGGTCCGGCGCCACCCGGCGTACGTGCTCCCGCAGCCGGTCAGCGGGGTCGGCCGGGTCGTCCGGGCCGGGCGGGCCGGCGGCGCCGGCCAGCACCTGCCGGGCCGTGCCGTACGGCGCCAGGGCACCGCTGCGGCTGCCCCCGGCGGTCACCACGACCACCCCGGACGGGAGCTCCCCCGCCCGGGTCACCACCTCCTCGACCAGGCGGGTCTTGCCGATGCCGGGCTCGCCGACCAGCTCGACCGCACCCCCGGCCTTCCCCGCGGTCAGGCCGGCCACCGCCGCGGTGAGTCGGGCCAGCTCGTCGTCGCGGCCCTCCAGCGGCGCGACGGCATGCGCTGCGGACCGCTCCTCCGCGCCGACCACGGCCACGGTCTCGACCGGGTGCCGCAGCCCCTTGAGCCGCTGCGGCTCCCGTGGTTCGGTGCGGTAGGAGTGCCGGACCCGGGCCAGCACCTCGGCCGGGGCCAGCAGCTCGCCCGGTGTCGCGCGGGACGCCAGGCGGGCGGCGAGGTTCACCGCGTTGCCCTTGACCGAGTACGTGCGTCGGCTCGGCGGCCCGAGGTCACCGGTGAAGACCCGGCCGCGGGCGAGGCCGGCCCGGGCCGCGATCTCGCCGGGGTGGTCGAGCGCCGAGCGGACCGCGGCCAGCAGGTGGTCGGTGTCGTCGCCGGTGCTGAGCGGGGCGCCGGCGACCAGCATGATCTTGCCGCCGTCGACGTCGACGTCGCTCTCGTGGAACGACGCGCCGTGCGTCCCGACGGCCTCCTGGACGGTGCGCACCAGGGCGTCGACCGCCTCCGCGACGGCCGCGGGGCCGCGCTCCGACAGCAGCTCGTCGGTGCCGTCGAAGCGGAGGAACGCGGCGGCGACCGCCCGGTGCTCGGGCTCGTGCACGCGGTCGGCGAGGTGGGTCCGCAGCTGCGGCGGCAGCAGCACCTCAACCACGTCCGGGTCCGCGCGGGGCACCATCGCGGGCAGCGGGTCGGCCAGCAGCTGCGGCGGGACCCCGGTGACCAGACGGCCGGGGCCGGCGCGACGACCGCTCGCTCCCGGCGGCAGCAGGGCGGCGCAGGCCTCGCCGACGACCACCTGCCCCGCCCGGGCCGAGCCGTCGAGCCGGCAGACGTTGCTGGCGACCGGGCCGAGCACGATCAGCTCCCGGTGCCGGCCGGGGTCGCCGGCGAGGACGAGGTGGACGGTGCCGGAGTCGACCCCGCTCGACGCCCGCAGGACCACCTCGCCGACCGACGTACGCAGGCGTCCGGCGCGGCCCAGCACCCGCTGCATCCCCAGGGCGGCCCGGACCGCGCGCAGCGGGTGGTCGCGGCCTTCGAACAGCATCAGCACCGCGTCGCCGCCCCACTTGAGCAGGTCCGCACCCTCGGCCTCGGCGGCGCCGACCAGCACGCCGTACACCGCGTCGAGGACGCCGCTGAGCTCCTCGGCGCCGGCCCGGCCCTGGCGTGACAGCCGCTCGGTCAGCCGGGTGAAGCCGCTGATGTCGAACAGCACCAGCGTGCCGTCGACCTCCCGGTGCGCGAGCCCTGGCTCGGCCTCCGCCCAGGGCGGCAGCATCCGGGGCAGGTATGCCGCGTGGCCGTTCGAGCGCGCCGCCGAGTCCATGTGCACCGTCCGTCAGGCCGCGAGGAGGCGCCTCGAGACGATGGCCTCGGCCGCGCTCTCCGAGTCCCGGTTGCCGGTGACGGCCTCCAGGAAGACGTCCTGGTCGAGGGCGAGGAGCACCGTGTCGACCCGTGCCGCTGCCGACGCGGTCCGGGGGATGTCGCGCAGCAGCGCGATCTCGCCGAAGTGGTCCCCGGCGAGCTCGACGCGCAGCAGCGCCCCGGCCTGGCTGATCTCGACCTCGCCGGACTGGATCAGGTAGAAGGTGTCGCCGACGTCGCCCTCGCTGAAGACAGTCCCGCCGGCCGGCACCGCGACTTCCCGCACCTGCCGGGCCAGCCGTTCGAGGACGGTGCTCGGCAGCGGGCTGAACATCGGGATGCCGCGCAGGATCGCCAGGGCCGCCGGGGCCCGGAGCCGGGTGTCCAGGCTGATGAGGCGGGCCCGGGCCGGCAGCACGCAAGCCCCGACCGCGAGGCCGAGCCCAGCCAGCGCCCAGCGGAGCCCGACCAGAGACATGAGCAGCGGCATCAGGGCAGCGCCCAGCGCCATGGTCCCGATCGCCGCGGACTCCAGCGCCCCGAACACCCGGCCGAGCAGCCGGTCCGGGGTGAGCCGCTGGAGGAGGGTGTCGAGGTTGACGTCGACCAGCGGGTTGGCGAGGCCCAGGATCGCCATCACCAGCACCGCGGTGGCGAACGAGGGCACCAGCGCCACGATCACCAGCGGGACCGACCAGAGCACGACGCCCCAGGCGAAGTCGGTGGCCAGCCGCTGACGCGACGCCCGCGACAACGCGAGGAATCCGCCGGCGAGGGCGCCGAGGCCGAGCACGGACTCGAGGTAGCCGACGCCGGGCGCCCCGAGGTCGAGCAGGTCGAAGGCGATCGTGACCACGAACACCGCGTGCGCGCCCGCGACCACGGTCTGGGCGCAGCAGAGCAGCACCACCATGCGCAGGTCGGCGTGCCGGGCGATGAAGGAGATGCCCTCGGCGGTCTCGCGAAGGAATCCGGGCTCGGCGACGTCCGGCCCCGCCTCCTCCTCGTCGGCGGCGCTCGTCACTGGGACGTGCGGCCGGATGCCGGCGATCAACAGCGCCGACCACAGGAAGGTCGCCGCGTCGAACAGCAGCACGACCTCCACGTCGGTGGTGGCCAGCAGCAGGCCGGCCAGCGCGGGACCGACGAAGAAGGCGAGGCTCTCCAGCGTGCTGGTGGTGCCGTTGGCCGCAGTCAGCTCCTCGGGACGGGAGACCAGCGAGGGCAGGAGCGCGCGCATGGCCGGCCGGAACGGCGTCCCCATGATCGAGGCGAGGGCGGCCAGCACGAACACGACCGCGGTCAGGTCCTGGGTCATCGCGCCGGCGGCCAGCACCAGCAGCACCAGCCGGACCAGGTCGCTGGCCACCAGGATCACCTTGCGGCTCATCCGGTCGACCAGCGTGGCGGCGAACGGCGTGAACAGCGCCACCAGCAGCATCCGGACCACGGCCCACGCGGCGACCACCGTCGCCCCGCCGACGCCGTACGCCCAGACCGCGATGGCGGTGATGTAGGCCCAGTCCCCGATCAGCGAGCCGGCGAAGGCGAGGTTGACCCGGCGCAGGGCGGTGTTCGTGAACACCGTGCGCAGCGAGACCCCGGTCTCCTTGACCGCGGTGCCGACGACGCTCACGGTGCTCCCGACGCAGTGAGGGACCGGGGCATGCCACCTCCCGGCCTCAGGGTGGCACCCGGACCGGACCAGTGGCTCACACCGAAGACGCAGTGCGGACTAGGACGGATGACGTAGGAGCGCCCGCCCGGCCGACCTGCGCCCCGCGGCCCGTCGCAGCGGCCCGACAACGTCCCGCCAACCTAGGATGGGGCCCATGGCGACGCCCATCACCGCGCGGCAGCGGACGGCGGCGTTCTTCGACCTCGACAAGACCATCATCGCGAAGTCGAGCACGCTCGCGTTCAGCAAGCCGTTCCAGGCCGGGGGACTCATCTCCCGGCGTGCGGTGCTGCGCAGCGCCTACGCCCAGTTCGTCTACCTCGTCGGTGGTGCGGACCACGACCAGATGGAGAAGATGCGGGCGTTCATGTCGCAGCTGTGCGCCGGCTGGGACGTCGCGACGGTCAAGGACATCGTCGCCGACACGCTGCACAACATCGTCGACCCGATCGTCTACGACGAGGCGGTCAGCCTGATCGAGGAGCACCACCTGGCCGGCCGCGACGTGGTCATCGTGTCCACGTCCGGGGCCGAGGTGGTCGGGCCGATCGGCGAGATGCTCGGCGCCGACCGGGTGGTGGCGACGCGCATGGAGATCAGCGACGGGAAGTACACCGGCGAGATCGAGTACTACGCGTACGCCGAGGCGAAGGCCGACGCGATCCTCGAGCTCGCCGAGGAGCACGGCTACGACCTGAGCCGCAGCTACGCCTACTCCGACTCCATCACCGACCTGCACATGCTCGAGGTGGTCGGGCACCCGCACGCGGTCAACCCCGACAAGGAGCTGCGCAGGGTCGCGACCACGAACGGCTGGCCGGTGCTGGTCTTCGCGCGGCCGGTGACCCTCGGCTCGCGGATGCGCCTGCCACCCGCGAAACCCACGCTCGCCGCACTGGCCGTCGGCGGGGTCGTGGTCGTCGGCGGAGCGATCCTGGTCAACATCCGGCGACGCAACCAGGCCGTCTGACCGCCCTCCGGACGGACACGCCGGACCCATGGACACGCCGGGAAGTCAAGCCTTGAGTTGCCTGTCCATCCGGCGTAGAAACGGAGTCAACAACTCCAGAACCCGCACGTGAACCGGGTACCCACGCGGCGATCCACCCTTCCTACAGGGCGCCTGTCAGATCGGGATCCTCCCGAGGCAGCAATCGAGAGTGCACGCCTGGTAGCCGTCAGGTTTCACGTGTCAGCGGCGGCACCCGAGCCACACATCCGTTTGATCGGGTGCCGTTCGCATGTCCGGGTGGTGTCGGGAGGCTCGGGTCTGGTTTCGAGACGCTCGCTGGCGCTCGCTCCTCAACCACCGAAGACCCGGTGGTTGAGGAGGAACGAGGCCCGTCTCGAACCGCCTCACGACACCGTCACGAAGGCCGCGCCGGACTCGCCTCCGCCGCCAGCGTGTACGCCTCGGCGGTGTAGAGCAGCCAGGCCTGCACCCCGCTCGTGCCGGCCGCGGACGCGTAGGCCCGCAGGTTCGACTCGTACGCCGACCGGAGCCGGCGGTGCCCCTCCTCGGGCACCAGCAGCGACTTCTCGTCGACACCGCGGGCCACCAGCACCAGGCGCTCGGCGGCCCGGGCCACGATCCCGTTGTGCGAGGCGAACGGCGCGCCCGCGGCGAGCTCGGCGTGCACCACCGCGGCGACCAGCATCGCCGGGGCCGCGGTGTCGTCGAGGAGCCGGGTGGCAAGCATGCGCAGTCGCTCGGCGGCGGCCGCGGAACGGGGCCGGCCCAGCTCGTCATCGGGCACCGTCCCGGTGCCGGCCAGCGCGTGCAGCCGGGCGAAGGCCTGGAGCGGCGATCGCGACAGTGCCGGCACCAGCGCGAGCATCTCGGTGGAGACCCGGACCGCGGCCTGGGCGGTCTCGTCCCCGCCCCGCTCCCGGACCTCCTCGAGCGTCGAGGCGGACCCCTCGAGCTGCGCGGACGCCCACGCGCCGAGCAGCAGGGACTCCGCGGTCTGCTCGGGCGACGTACGCCGCAGGCCCCGGTCGCGCAGCAGCGCGTCGACCCCGTCGCGCGCCGCGGCGTACGCCGACGGGACGCCCTCGAGCGCGGCCAGCCGGCCGAGCGGGTCGGTGCTCTGGTCGGCGCGGGAGTCGGGGCTCATGGGAGGGAAGGATGGCACGCGCGGATGGCCGCGGATCGCGCGACCCCAGCAGGTAGCCTCGACGCAATGGACACCCCGCTGGCACCGCAGGACCGGCCCACGTTCCCCGCCGAGGCCGTGGCCTGGCTGGTCGGCGCCAGTGCACGCACCGTGGTGTCCCTCGGCAGCCCGGAGGTGACCGCCGCCCTGGTCGTGGCCGGCCACGACGTGGCCACCCCGCAGGCCACGCGCGGGCGGCTCCCCTACCCCGACCGGTCCGTCGACGTGGTGGTCGCCAGCCGCGGCCTCCCCGACGACCTCGACGACGTGGCCCGGGTGCTCCGCCCCGGTGGCCACCTCGCCCTGGTGTGGAACGACCGCGACCAGCGCATCCCCTGGGCCCGCAAGCTCGACCGCTGCCTCGGCACCGAGGTGGCCGGCGACGAGCCGGCCTCCCCGCTGGTCCTCTGCCCGCACTTCGGCTTCGTCAGCGAGCAGTCGTGGCGGTGGTGGGAGCCGGTCAACCACGAGTCGCTGGAGACGCTGGTCCGCGCCGAGCTCTCCGGCCTCGCCCTGGAGGAGTGTGACCGCCGGGTGGCCGCGGCCCTCGCGCTGTACGCCGACTACGGCCGCGGGGCGGACGGCATGCAGATGCCGTGGGTCGCCCGCTGCTACAAGGCGACCGTCGTCGAGCGCCCGTGGCAGGCCCCGCACTCCATCGACGAGCACCCCGGCGAGCAGGGCGTCGACGGCCGCGCCCACCACGGGAAGCCGGTCGCCGACGAGAAGCCGGTCGACCTCCTCGAGCCGGTCGTGGTCGACCCGGAGGTGCAGGACGCCTCCGACTCCGACCTGCTGCTGATCGACTTCCGCTGACGCGCGCACGCTGACGCACGCACCCGCGCCTTGACACGCCCGCCGCGGCCGGATGATCCTGCGTGCACCAGCCACGCACTCTCGGGGGAACCACCATGCGCTTCCGCGTCGCCGCGACCGTCCTCGCCACCACCGTCCTGCTCGCCGCCGGCACCGTCTCGGTCGCCGAGGCCGCGGCCCCGGAACAGGCGCAACCCGCGGCCCTGGGCGGACAGTCCTACACCAAGAGCCGCGCGTACTCGTCGTACCGCATGGCCTGGGTGCCGCAGTTCAAGGCGTGCCTCGGCGTCTACGTCACCGCCACGGTGCGCGCCACGCTGACCGTCACCCCGATCGAGGGCGGCGCCTACCACCAGCTGCACTCGCCGCGGATCGTGAACCCGAAGATGCAGGTGACGATCAAGAAGTCCTGCGACGACGGCGCGGCAGTGAAGAAGTACCACCGGGCGAACACCGTCAACTACCGCAGCTACTTCTACGGCTACAAGTGCTCCTACAACCCGACGTTCAGCGTCGCCGTGCCGTGGTCGGTCGGCGTGGGGATCACGCCGGACTGCGGCTCGAAGAAGGTCGCGAAGCTCGGCGACACCCAGAAGCAGGCCCGCCGGGCCTATCGGTTCAAGCTGGCCACCGACGGCTACGCGTTCGGGTGGGACCAGCGCAAGACCGACACGTACCCGACCACGCTCTCCCTGTGCAGCAGCGTCTCCAGCTACTTCGTGCTGCGTGACACGGAGGGCGCCGACCGTGAGAAGGCGATGAAGAAGGTCGGCTTCGCGGACGCCTGCGTGTCCAACAAGGACTGACCGACAAGGACAGACGATGCGTCAGGTCCTGACCAGGGAGTGCCCGACTGCCTAGTCTGTGCGCATGGCGACAGGCTGGCGCCGCCGCAGGCGGCACCTCGGCACGGAGGCCGACCGCGCCACCTTCCGCACGCTGCACACCGCGTCGCTCGCCTCCCCCGCGCTCCGCGAGGGCCTGACCGCGGGCAGCGCCGAGCGCAGCAGCAAGCACCTGCGCCAGCTGCTCGGGGCGCCCGCGATCGCGCTCACCGACACCGCCGGGCTGCTGGCCTGGGACGGCAGCGGCCGGCACCATGCCGAGCAGACCTTCGCGCTGGCCAAGGCCACCGTCGAGGGCGGCGCGACCCGGGTCGCGGACCGCGACGAGCTCGCCTGCATCGTGGCCAGCTGCCAGGTCCGCAACGCGGTGGTCAGCCCGCTGGTGGTCGACGACCGGATCGTCGGCACCCTGCAGGTCTTCACCGACGGCGCCACCGCGGGCCTGGTCCGCGCCGCCGACGAGGTCGCCCAGTGGGTGTCGGGGCAGCTCGAGCTGGCCGAGCTGGACGCCTCCCGGACCCGGCTGATGGAGGCCGAGGTGCGGGCGTTGCGGGCGCAGATCAGCCCCCACTTCATCTACAACTCGCTCGGCGCGATCGCGTCGTTCGTCCGCACGGATCCCGACCGGGCCCGCGACCTGCTGCTGGAGTTCGCGGACTTCACCCGCTACTCCTTCCGCCGGCACGGCGAGTTCACGACGCTCGCCGAGGAGCTCCGGTCGGTCGAGCGCTACCTCCTTCTGGAGCAGGCCCGGTTCGGTGACCGGCTGGCGGTGACGCTGCGGATCGCGCCGGAGGTGCTCCCGGTCGCCGTACCGTTCCTGTGCATCCAGCCCCTCGTCGAGAACGCCGTGCGCCACGGCCTGGCAGGCCAGGGATCCGGGCACATCACCATCGTGGCCCGCGACTCCGACCAGTCCTGTGTCATCGAGGTCGAGGACGACGGCGCCGGCGAGGACCCCGAGAAGGTACGCCGCGCGCTGGCCGGCGAGCGGGCCTCGGACGGCTCCGACGACTCGATCGGGCTCGGCAACGTCGACGCCCGGCTGCGCGCCACGTTCGGCGACGAGTACGGCCTCGTCGTCGAGACCGCCCCCGGCGCGGGCACGAAGGTGATCGTGCGGGTGCCCAAGTTCGCCCCCGGAGTCCACGCATGACCGCCCCACGACCCCACTCGCTCCGCTCGCGCCGTCGCAGGGACCCCGCATGAGCACCTCCACCGGCAGCGGCCAGCAGGGACTGCGCGTCCTCGTCATCGACGACGAGCGGCCGGCCCTCGACGAGCTGTCCTGGCTGCTGTCGCGGGACCCGCGGGTGCAGGGCGTGCTCACCTGCGACTCGGCCACCGAGGCGCTGCGGCTCCTGCAGGACCTCGAGGTGGACGCGATCTTCCTCGACGTGCAGATGCCCGGGCTGAGCGGCTTGGAGCTGGCGCAGGTGCTGGCCCGGTTCCGGACCCCGCCGCCGGTCGTCTTCGTCACCGCGCACGAGGAGCACGCGGTCGACGCGTTCGAGCTGCGGGCGGTCGACTACGTCCTCAAGCCGGTCCGGGCCGAGCGCCTGGCCGAGGCGGTACGCCGCGTGGTCGAGGGCGCCGGACAGGGCGTCAGCGGCGAGGACGAGCAGGTGCCCGTGGAGCGCGGCGGCGTGACCCGGTTCCTCAACCGCTCCGACATCACCTACGTCGAGGCGCACGGCGACTACGCGCGCCTGCACACCGCGGAGGGGTCGCACCTGCTGCGCACCCCGCTCAGCCAGCTCGAGCAGGACTGGGGACCGGCCGGGTTCGTCCGGATCCACCGCTCCCTGCTGGTCGCGCTCGCGCACATCGACGAGGTGCGGATGGAGTCCGGCCGCTGCACGGTCGTCGTCGGGGGCACCGACCTGACGGTGAGCCGCCGGCACACCCCGGAGCTGCGCGAGCTGCTGACCCGGAGCCGGCGGTGAGCCCGCCATGACCCCGCCATGACCCCGCCATGACCGAGGGCCCACCGGAGCGGGTCCGGGTCACCGGGCCGGCCCGGCGCGCGGCCCCCCGCCGTCCCCGCACCAGCGAGATCGACGAGCAGACCCTGCTCGGGTCGGTGCTGCTCGGGTCGCTGCTGCGCAGCCAGCTCCGCCTCGCCTTCGTGACGCTGCTGCCGCTGGCCGCCTTCGCCGCCGGCGTACCCCTCGCCTTCCACCTGGCGCCCGGGCTGGCCGACGTGCGGGTGCTCGGGCTGCCGCTGGCCTGGCTGGTGCTCGGCGGGCTGGTCTACCCGTTCCTGGTGGGTCTCGGCGTCTTCTACGTGCGCCGGGCCGAGCGCAACGAGGGCGACTTCGCCGAGCTGGTGGAGATCGCGGAGCGGCCGGGCGGGGGCCTCGAGCCGTGAACGGCTCGGCGCCGAGCGTCGTCGCGGTGGTCCTGGTGACCGTCGCGACGCTGGCGATCGGCACCTGGGGGCTGCGGTTCAGCCGCACCACCAGCGACTTCTTCGTCGCCTCCCGCACGGTCCGGCCAGCGCTGAACGCCTCCGCGATCGGCGGGGAGTACCTCTCGGCCGCGTCGTTCCTCGGCGTCGCCGGACTGGTGCTGGTCTTCGGCGCCGACATGCTCTGGTACCCCGTCGGCTGGACCGCCGGCTACCTGGTGCTGCTGGTGCTGGTGGCCGCCCCGCTGCGCCGCTCCGGCGCCTACACGCTGCCCGACTTCGCCGAGGCCCGGCTCGCGTCGCCTCGGGTCCGGGCGGCGTCGTCGCTGCTGGTGGTCGCGATCGGCTGGCTGTACCTCCTCCCCCAGTTCCAGGGCGCGGGCCTGGTGATGGAGGCGGCGATCGGCGCGCCCCAGTGGCTCGGCGCGGTCGTGGTCGCCGTCGTGGTGCTGGTCAACGTGATCTCCGGCGGGATGCGGAGCATCACCTTCGTGCAGGCCTTCCAGTACTGGCTGAAGCTGACCGCACTGCTGATCCCGGCGATCGTGCTGCTCGGGGTCTGGGTCGGCGACGGCGCCCCCAACCCGGCGGACGCGGCCGGCGGCGGGGACGAGGGCTCGCTGTGGTCGCTGCCGCTGGGCAGCGGCGGCGCCGAGGGCCTCTACCTGACCTACTCGCTGATCGTCGCGACGTTCCTGGGCACCATGGGCCTCCCGCACGTGGTGGTCCGCTTCTACACGAACCCCGACGGCCGGGCCGCCCGCCGGACCACGATGGTGGTGCTCGGGCTGCTCGGGATCTTCTACCTGCTGCCGCCTGTGTACGGCGCCCTCGGCCGTGTGTACGGCGGCGACGCGCGGCCCGACGTCCTGGTGCTGGAGCTGCCGCAGCTGATGGTGCCCGGCACCGGCGGCGACCTGCTTGCGGCGCTGGTCACCGCCGGCGCCTTCGCGGCGTTCCTCTCCACCTCCTCCGGCCTGTCGATCGCGGTGGCCGGCGTGGTCTCCCAGGACGTGTTCGGCCGGGCCCGGCTCCCCGGCATCACCGCGTTCCGGCTGGGCGCGGTGGTCGCGGTCGCGGTCCCCGGGCTGCTCGCGCTGGCCGCGCCGAACGTCGGCGTTGCCCGGGCGGTGGGCCTGGCGTTCGCGGTGGCCGCGTCGACGTTCTGCCCGCTGCTGGTGCTCGGCATCTGGTGGCGCGGCCTGACCGACGTGGGCGCGCTGGCGGGGATGGCGGTCGGGTTCCTCGGCTCCGGCACCGGGGTGGTCTACGCGCTCGGCAACGAGCAGACCCTCGGCTGGGGCGCCGCGCTGCTCGGCCAGCCCGCCGCCTGGTCGGTGCCGCTGGCGTTCGCCACCATGGTCGTCGTCTCCCGCGCCACCCGCGGCCGGGTGCCGCCGCACGTGCTGCGGTTCATGGTGCGCCTGCACACGCCCGAGGCGGTCGCGCTCGACCGCGGCTGACCGGTCCCGGGGCGCCTTGCCCGACCGTTCGTCGTACGAATCGTGCCGTTCACCGACCCGCCCGCCCCGCCGGGCGACGTACCCGCCCGCACCCCTGCAATCGGGGTACGTACGCCTGTCAGCGTGAGCGCGATCACACCCGCTCCAGCACCCGAGGCGACCGAAGGGACGGCCCCCGTGACCACACACGACCAGGCCCAACGACACGATCCTGTCTACGACCGGCTGCACGAGACCGCCGAGTTCACCGAGCTGCGGCGCCGCTACCGCGGCTTCGCGTTCCCCGCCACCGTGGCATTCCTGAGCTGGTACCTGCTGTACGTCGTGATGTCGATGTGGGCGCCGGACTTCATGAGCACGAAGCTGTGGGGCAACGTCAACGTCGCCCTGGTCTTCGGCCTGCTGCAGTTCGTCACGACGTTCCTCATCGCGTGGATGTACAGCAAGTACTCCACCAAGAACCTCGACCCGCTGGCCCGCCAGCTCGACGAGGAGTACCGCGAGGGACGGGGGGAGGCGTCGTGACCGGCCAGATCACCAGCCAGCTGTCCGTGATGGCGGCGGGCACCGACCACCAGGGCCTGACCGCCATCCTCTTCCTCGCCGTGGTCGGCCTGACCATCGGCATCACCGTCTGGGCCAGCCGCCAGACCAAGGGGGCGGCCGACTACTACGCCGGCGGCCGCTCGTTCTCCGGCTTCCAGAACGGCCTGGCCATCGGCGGCGACTACATGTCCGCCGCGTCGTTCCTCGGCATCTCGGGCGCGATCGCGCTCTCGGGGTACGACGGGTTCCTCTACTCGATCGGCTTCCTCGTGGCCTGGCTGGTCGCGCTGCTGCTGGTCGCCGAGATGCTGCGCAACTCCGGCCGCTACACCATGGCCGACCAGCTGGCCTACCGGATGAAGCAGCGCCCGGTCCGCACCGCGGCCGCCACCTCCACCGTGGTCGTGTCGATCTTCTACCTGCTCGCGCAGATGGTCGGTGCCGGCGCCCTGGTCGCGCTGCTGCTGGGCATCGACAGCCAGGCGATGATCAACGTGACGATCTTCGCGGTCGGCATCCTCATGGTGTTCTACGTGACCGTCGGTGGCATGAAGGGCACCACCTGGGTGCAGATCGTCAAGGCCGTCCTGCTCATGGCCGGCTCGGCGCTGATCGTCGTCCTCGTGCTCGCGAAGTTCGACTTCAACCTCTCCGACCTGCTCGGCACCGCGGCCAGCAACAGCGGCCACGGCAGTGCGTTCCTCGAGCCCGGCCTGAAGTACGGCGCCACCACGACGTCGAAGATCGACTTCCTGTCGCTCGGCATCGCGCTGGTGCTCGGCACCGCCGGCCTGCCGCACATCCTGATCCGCTTCTACACCGTGCCGACCTCGCGGGACGCGCGGAAGTCGGTGCTGTGGGCGATCGGGCTGATCGGCACCTTCTACCTGTTCACGCTGGTGCTCGGCTTCGGTGCCGCGGCGCTGCTCGACACCGGCAGCCTGGACGCGGCCGGCAACCTGGCCTCGCCGAAGCTGGCCGAGGAGGTCGGCGGCGGTGCCGGCTCGACCGGCGGTGCGATCCTGCTCGCGGTGATCGCCGCGGTGGCGTTCGCAACGATCCTGGCGGTGGTCGCCGGACTGACGCTTACGTCGAGCGCGAGCGTGGCGCACGACCTCTACAACAGCGTCTGGAAGAAGGGGAAGGCCAGCGAGCGCGACGAGATCCGGGTGGCCCGGATCGCGGCCGGCGTGATCGGACTGATCGCGATCCTGCTGGCGATCCCGGCACAGAAGCTCAACATCGCCTTCCTCGTGGCGCTCGCGTTCGCGGTCGCGGCCTCGGCGAACCTGCCGGCGATCGTCTACAACATGTTCTGGCGGCGCTTCAACACCCGCGGCGCGGTCTGGAGCATCTACGGCGGCCTGATCTCGGCGGTCGGCCTGGTGTTCTTCTCGCCGGTGGTCTCCGGCAAGGGCATCGACCCGGTCACCGGGAAGAACCTGTCCCTGCTGCCGGCCGACATCGACATCTCGTGGTTCCCGCTGGAGAACCCGGGCATCGTGTCGATCCCGCTCGGCTTCCTGCTCGGCTACCTCGGCACGATCACGTCCCGGGAGCCGGACGCCGAGGAGCGCTACACCGAGCTGGAGGTGCGTGCGCTGACCGGCGCCGGCGCCGAGAGCGCGGTCCAGCACTGATCCCCACCACGGTGACCCGGCACATCCTGTGCCGGGTCACCGAGCCTCACCCGAGGCGAGTCGGCACATCCTGTGCCGGCCACCGAGCCCATCCGTGGCGAGCGGCAACGCGGTCGCAACGGCGCGCCGCACAGACTTCCCCCGGCGGCGTCCGCACCCTCGTCGCCGGGGGATTTCCACCCTAGGCTGGCGAGTGTTCCCGGAGGCGGGACCGCCAGCCATCGAGTTCAGGAGAGATCGTGACGGAGCAGAACGAGACCCTGTCGAACCTCATGCACGAGAACCGCCGGTTCGAGCCCCCGGCCGACATCGCGGCGAACGCGAACCTGAAGGAGGACGCGTACTCCCGGGCCGCGGCGGACCGCGAGGCGTTCTGGGCCGAGCAGGCCGAGCGGCTGGACTGGGACACGAAGTGGGACCGGGTCCTCGACTGGGACAACCCTCCGTTCGCGAAGTGGTTCGTCGGCGGCCGCATCAACGCGTCGTACAACTGCGTGGACCGGCACGTCGAGGCCGGCCGCGGCGACAAGGTCGCGATCCACTGGGTGGGCGAGCCCGAGGACGACACCCGCTCGATCACGTACGCCGAGCTGAAGGACGAGGTCTCCCGCGCCGCCAACGCGCTCACCGACCTCGGCGTCCGCACCGGCGACCGGGTCGCGATCTACATGCCCATGATCCCGGAGGCCGTGGTCGCGATGCTGGCCTGCGCCCGGATCGGCGCCCCGCACACGGTCGTGTTCGGCGGCTTCTCCTCCGACGCCCTCGCCTCCCGGCTCGACGACTGCCAGGCCAGGGTCGTGGTCACCTCCGACGGCGGCTACCGCAGGGGCGCGCCGTCCGCGCTCAAGCCGGCCGTCGACGAGGCCCGCAAGAAGGCCCCCGTCGTCGAGAAGGTGCTGGTGGTCAAGCGCACCGGACAGGACGTCGACTGGGACGACTCCGTCGACGTGTGGTGGGACGACGCCGTCGGGCAGGCGTCGAACGAGCACACCCCGGAGGCGTTCGACGCCGAGCACCCGCTCTACGTCATGTACACCTCGGGCACCACCGGGAAGCCCAAGGGCATCCTGCACACCACCGGCGGCTACCTCACCGGCGCGTCGTACACGCACTGGGCGGTCTTCGACCTCAAGGACGACGACGTCTACTGGTGCACCGCCGACATCGGCTGGGTGACCGGCCACAGCTACCTCGTCTACGGGCCGCTCGCGAACGGCGTCACGCAGGTGCTGTACGAGGGCACGCCGGACAGCCCGGAGCGCGGCCGCTGGTGGAAGATCGTCGAGCAGCACAAGGTGACGATCCTCTACACCGCGCCGACCGCGATCCGCTCGTTCATGAAGCAGGGCCGCGAGATCCCCGACAAGCACGACATGTCGTCGCTGCGGATCCTCGGCTCGGTCGGTGAGCCGATCAACCCGGAGGCCTACGTCTGGTACCGCCAGGTCATCGGCGGCGACCGCACCCCCGTGGTCGACACCTGGTGGCAGACCGAGACCGGGATGATCATGATCAGCCCGCTGCCCGGCGTCACCGCCGGCAAGCCCGGCTCGGCGATGATCCCGATCCCCGGCATCTCCGCCGACGTGGTCACCGAGGAGGGCGAGTCGGTGCCCAACGGCTCCGGCGGGTACCTCGTGCTCACCGCGCCGTGGCCGTCGATGCTGCGCACGATCTGGGGCGACGACGACCGGTTCGTCGACACCTACTGGGCGAAGTACCAGGACCAGGGCTTCTACTTCGCCGGCGACGGCGCCAAGAAGGACGAGGACGGCGACCTCTGGGTGCTCGGCCGCGTCGACGACGTCATGAACGTCTCCGGCCACCGGCTCTCCACCACCGAGATCGAGTCGGCACTCGTGTCCCACCCGAAGGTCGCGGAGGCCGCGGTCGTCGGCGCCAAGGACGAGGACACCGGCCAGGCGGTCTGCGCGTTCGTGATCCTTCGCGACGAGGCCGGCGACGGCGGCGACGACATCGTCGCCGAGCTGCGCAAGCACGTCCGCAAGGAGATCGGCCCGATCGCCACCCCGCGCCAGATCATGATCGTGCCCGAGCTCCCCAAGACCCGCTCCGGCAAGATCATGCGCCGCCTGCTCCGCGACGTCGCCGAGAACCGCGAGGTCGGCGACGTCACCACCCTCGCCGACGGTTCCGTGATGGACCTGATCAGCAAGGGCCTCTCGAGCGGCAAGTCGGAGGACTGACTCGATCGGCCAGGGCCGCGACTGCCCCGTGCGGTCGCGGCCCTGCTGTCTTTCCTGCGACTGCCATGCGGCTGCAATTGCAGCCGTATTGCATGGCGTGCTCACCCCGGAACTGTCATGGGGCCGCAATTGCCGCCGCATGACATGTTTCCACGCCCAGGAACTGTCATACCGGGGCAATTGCGGCCGTACGACGGATCGCCCGCTCTCCCCGGATGCAACGCGGCTGCAATTGCGGGCGAACGACGGGCCTGTGGATGAGTCAAGCAAGGTGGCCCCACCGTGGCGCACCCTTGCCGGCATGACAGACGACGCTTTCGACGAGAAGCGCCCGTTCACGCGTGCCGACGCGGTGCGTGCGGGCGTGGACCCACGCATCCTCCGCACATCGCTCTACCGGCGCATCTTCCGCGACGTGTGGATCCACCGTGATGCGTGGACTGACGAGACGCCGATCCGAGGCGCCCTCCACATCCATCCGCCGACGGCGTGCGCGAGCCACTTCAGTGCCGCCCGACTGTTCGGCCTGTCAGTCCCGGAGCACCCTTTCGAGCACGTGACAGTTCTGGCTCCCGACGAGCGCCGATACCGGTCGGGGATCAAGTCCCACGTCACCGAACGCCCACTCCCTGTCGTGCGTCACCGTGGCCTCCGGGTCACCCACCCACTCCGCACGTTCGTCGACCTCGCTGGCTGGCTGTCACTCGTCGACCTGGTCGTCCTCGGCGACGCCATGGTCAGGGTCCTGGGCGTGACGGCGGCCGAGATGGAGGCGTACTGCCGCGAGAGCACCGACTACTACGCCGGCCTCGCACGCCTGGGTGCTTCCTACGTCCGCGACGGTGTCGACTCCCCGATGGAGTCGCGGCTGCGGATGCTGATCGTGCTGGCCGGACTCCCCGAGCCGAAGGTCAACCACCAGCTCCTGGACAGCAGGGGCAGGGTGCGTCGCCGGTTCGACCTCAGCTATCCCCACATCAAGCTCGTCATCGAGTACGACGGCCGCCATCACATCGAGCGCGAGAAGCAGTGGACCTCCGATCTTGCCCGGCGCGAGGAGCTCGACGACGGCGAGTGGAAGATCCTCATCGTGACCTCCGACGGGATCTACCGGGAGCCTGACCGGACCTTGGCGCGGGTCCGACGAAACCTCATCCTGCGTGGCTACGGTCACGTGCCGCCGGTCGACCCGGCCTGGACGGCGCACTTCACGGCCTGACCCGACTGGGCGGTTCCGTCGCACCCAGTCAGACCGTTGGCTGCTCGCCGTACGAACGCAATTGCAGCCGCATGACAGATTTCGGCCACCTGGATGTGTCGCAAGGCTGCAATTGCAGGCGCATGACAGTTCCGAGTCGGCCAGCCCCGTCGCAAGGCTGCAGTTGCAGCCCCGCAACAGGACGGCCCGCCACCCAACCGGGCAGCGGGCCGAACCAGACCAGAAACGGTCAGCGGGCGCGGCGGGAGAGCCGGTCGATCTCCATGATCACGACCGAGCGGGGCTCGAGGCGCAGCCAGCCGCGGGAGGCGAAGTCGGCGAGCGCCTTGTTGACGGTCTCGCGAGAGGCGCCGACCAGCTGGGCGAGCTCCTCCTGAGTGAGGTCGTGGTGCACGTGGACGCCGTCGTCGGCGGTGCGGCCGAACCGGTCGGCGAGGTCGAGCAGCGCCTTGGCGACCCGGCCGGGCACGTCGGAGAAGACCAGGTCGGCGACCACGTCGTTGGCCTTGCGCAGCCGCCCGGCGAGCTGGGCGAGCAGCCCGTGCGCGACCTGCGGTCGCCCGTCGAGCCAGCGCAGGAGGTCCTCGTGCGACAGCGAGGCGAACGACGCGTCGGTCACGGTGGTGACGGTGGCGGAGCGCGGGCCCGGGTCGAACAGCGACAGCTCGCCGAACATCTGGCCGGGACCGAGGATCGCGAGGAGGTTCTCGCGGCCGTCGGAGGAGGTACGGCCGAGCTTCACCTTGCCGTCCAGCACCACGTAGAGGCGGTCACCGGAGTCACCCTCGTGGAACAGCACTTCGCCCCGGCGCAGCTTGGTCTCGCTCATCGAAGCGCGCAGGGCAGTCGCCGCCTCGTCGTCGAGCGCCGAGAAGAGCGGCGCCTGACGCAGCACGTCGTTGTCCACGAGTTCCTCCAAGGTGGTTCGTCACGGGTCCGGGGGTGATCCTATCCGTGCTCCATCTCACATGATGTCCCATGTCACGCGCCGACCCCGGCAGCCCGCGACGAAGCGGCCGCTGTCCCCACCGGGACGTAGGCTGTGCTGGTGCCCGACACCTCACTCGTACGCCGCGCGCGCAAGATCGACCGCGTGCTCGCGGAGACCTACCCCGACGCGAGGTGCGAGCTCGACTTCGACAACCCCTTCGAGCTGCTCGTGGTCACGGTGCTCAGCGCCCAGACCACCGACAAGCGGGTCAACGCGGTCCGCCCGACGCTGTTCGCCGCCTACCCCGACGCCCGGGCGATGGCCGGCGCCGAGCGCGAGAAGGTCGAGCAGATCATCCAGCCGACCGGCTTCTTCCGCGCCAAGACCGAGTCCCTGCTCAAGCTGTCGCAGGCGCTGGTCGAGCGTCATGACGGCGAGGTCCCGCCGCGCCTCGACGACCTGGTCAAGCTGCCCGGCGTCGGCCGCAAGACCGCCAACGTGGTCCTCGGCAACGCGTTCGGCATCCCGGGCGTCACGGTCGACACCCACGTCGGCCGCCTCGCCCGCCGGTTCGCCTGGACCGAAGAGAGCGACCCGGTCAAGGTCGAGCACGAGATCGGCGCGCTGTTCCCCAAGCGCGACTGGACGATGCTCAGCCACCACCTGATCTGGCACGGCCGCCGGGTCTGCCACGCCCGCAACCCCGCCTGCGGAGCCTGCCCCGTGGCGCGCTGGTGCCCGGCGTACGGCGAAGGCCCGACCGACCCCGCCAAGGCGGCCACGCTGGTTCGCACCGAGGGTCGGGCATGAGGCAGCAAGCATGATCCGAAGGACCCTGGTGGCCGTGCTCGCGGCCGCCCTGCTCGCAGGCTGCGCCCCCGCGGCCGAGAAGGACCCGACCGACCTGGCCCGCGAGATCGGCTCGAAGGTCGACGTCGACACCCCCCAGCTGCGCGAGATCAAGGCCGAGGCCGGCATCGCCGACTGCGCCCCGGGCGATGCGAGCCACGTCGACGGCGGCCTGCCGGACCTGACCCTGCCCTGCCTCGGCGGCGGCCCCGACGTCGACCTGTCCACCCTCCGCGGCCCGATGGTCGTCAACCTCTGGGCGGTCTGGTGCACCCCGTGCCGCCGCGAGCTGCCGATCCTCCAGGAGTTCCACGAGAAGTACGGCGAGAAGGTCGCGATGCTGGGCGTCAACTACAACGACACCCAGCCCAAGCAGGCGCTCCAGCTGGCCGAGAAGTCGGGCGTGACCTACGAGCAGCTTGCCGATCCCGCGATCCACCTCGACGACAACCCCCCGTTCCCGACGCTCCGGGGCCTGCCGTTCCTGGCGCTGGTCGACGCGGACGGCAGAGTCGTCCACCAGGAGTTCGTGGTCATCGAGTCGCTCCACCAGCTCGAGGGGCTCGTCGAGGAGCACCTGGGGGTGACCCTGTGAGCGCCGGGCGACCTGTGCTGCCCGACTGGCTGGAGCCGGTCCGGAAGGCCGCGGAGACGATCACCGCCGACGAGCTCTCCCGCTTCGTCCCGCCGGAGGACGCGGAGACCCGGGACGGCGCCGTCCTCATGCTGTTCGGCGAGGGCCCGGCCGGCCCCGACCTGCTGCTCACCGAGCGTGCCCACCACATGCGCTCCCACCCGGGACAGGTGTCGTTCCCCGGCGGCTCGATCGACCCGACCGACGTCGACCCGGTCGCCGCCGCGCTGCGCGAGGCGGAGGAGGAGACCGGTCTGGACCCGGCCGGTGTCGAGGTCTTCGGCACCCTCCCCGAGCTGTGGCTGCCGCCCAGCAACTTCGCGGTGACCACCGTGCTCGGCTGGTGGCGCGAGCAGACACCGGTCAGCGTCGTCGACCCCGACGAGGTGCACCAGGTGCTGCGGGTGCCGATCGAGGAGCTCCTCGACCCGGCGCACCGGATGACCACCGTGCACCCGCTCGGCCGGGTCGGCCCGGGATTCCTGATCGGACCCGGCCGTGACGTCGTCCTCTGGGGGTTCACCGCGGGTATCATCTCCCGCCTGTTCGAGTACGTCGGCTGGGCCAGGGACTGGGACCCGGAGGTCACCTTCGAGCTCGAGGACCGCATGATCTTCGGCAGCAACAAGCCCACCCCCCTACCGCCGATGCCGCCCCCGAACACGAGCTTCCAGGAGGGTCCCGGGCAATGAACCTCCTCGACTGGCTGCTGGTGCTGCTCGTCATCACCTACGCCCTGTCGGGCTACTGGCAGGGGTTCGTCACCGGCGCGTTCGCGACGATCGGTCTCCTGCTCGGTGGCTTCTTCGGCATCTGGCTGGCACCGCGGGCGCTCGGCGACGCCGACCCGTCCCTGTGGGTCTCGCTCGGGGCGCTGTTCATCGTGATCCTGAGCGCGACCCTCGGCCAGGCCCTCTTCCAGTACGCCGGCGCGAAGGTGCGCGACCAGATCACCTGGCAACCCGCCCGCGCGCTCGACGCGGTCGGGGGCGCGGTGCTGTCCGGGCTCGCGGTGCTGATCGTGGCGTGGGCCCTGGGCGTCGCCGTGTCGGGCTCCCGCATCGGCCCACTCACCCCGCAGGTGCGCAGCTCGACGGTGCTGGCCAAGGTCAACCAGTCGATGCCCGACAGCGCGGCGCAGGCACTGCAGGCGTTCAACAACGTCGTCGGCACGACGTTCTTCCCGCGCTACCTCGAGCCGTTCGCCCCCGAGCGGATCGTCTCGGTCGCCCCGCCGGACGCGAAGATCCTCCGCGACCCCGACGTCGTCGACGCACAGGCCAGCGTCCTCAAGATCCACGGCGACAACAAGTGCGGGCGTGGCGTCGAGGGCACCGGCTTCCTCTACGCCGACGGCCGGCTGATGACCAATGCCCACGTGGTCGCGGGCGTCTCCGACCCCGAGGTGGTCGTGGGCGACGACGAGCTCGACGCGACGGTCGTCTACTACAACGAGGACCTCGACGTGGCGGTGCTCGCGGTCAACGGCATCGAGCGGCCGCACCTGTCCTTCGACCTGAACGCCAAGCCGGGTGACAACGCCGCCGCACTGGGCTACCCGCAGGACGGCCCGTACGACGCGCAGGCGGTCCGGATCCGGGCCCAGCAGCGGCTCCGCTCCCCCGACATCTACGGCAACGGCTCGGTGATCCGCGAGGTGTTCTCGTTGCGCGGCCTGATCCGTCCCGGCAACTCCGGCGGCCCGCTGGTCTCCTCGGCCGGCGACGTCACAGGGGTGGTGTTCGCGGCGTCGGTGACCGACAGCGAGACCGGCTACGCGCTCACCGCCGACCAGGTCCGGCAGGCCGCGGCGGACGGGCTGCAGTCGACACGGGGCGTGGGCACCGGCGACTGCGCCAGCTGACCCACGAGCCGTCCGGCATGGCGGGCCGACCCGTGCGACCTGGCCGGGCCCGGACGCCGTACGGCGACGCCAGCAGCCGGGTCAGCGCGGCGAGCGTCGACCGATCGCGGCCTTGGCCTCCTGCGCCTGGGCGATCGCCCGCTCCGGGCCGCGCACCCTCTTCACCGAGCGCACCCCGAGCAGCGCCAGGATGACGGCGACGAGCACGTAGAAGCCGAACACGATCAGGTAGGCCCACTGCAGCGCCAGCCCGTCGCCGTTCCAGTGGATGAGGTAGGCGAGGAAGAACGAGAACATCACGATCGACAGCAGCACCAGGAACGCCGCCACCGCGAACAGCCCGATGCCGGTGCCGCCCGCCTGGAAGCTGACCTTGAGCTCGGACTTGGCGAGCTCGATCTCCTTCTTGACCAGGGCCGAGATGTCACGGCTGGCATCGTGGACCAGCCGGCCGATGGTCGGCTCGTCAGGCTGCGGCAGGTCGGACATGCGGCTCGCTCCCACTGGTCGTTCGGACGGGCGATCCGGACTCTACCCGGCGTAGGGACCGGTCTGCGGCGACCGTCCCCTGTGCAGCCGGTTGCGGCGGCCGAGCAGTGCCGCGGCGAGCAGCGCCGCGATCAGGGACGCCAGCAGCACGGCGGTCTTCGCGGCCTCGAGCTCGGCGCCCTCGAACGACAGCTCCGAGACCAGCAGCGAGACCGTGAACCCGACGCCGGCCAGCACGGCCACCCCGAACACGTCCTTCCAGTGCACGTCGGGGTCGATCTCGGCGCGGGTCAGCCGGCACAGCAGCCAGGACCCGCCGAACACGCCGAGCGGCTTGCCGATCACCAGACCGAGCACCACCCCGATGACCACGGGATCGGTGAGCAGGCCCCCGGTGCCACCGAACACGACCCCGGCCGACATCAGCGCGAAGAACGGCACCGCCACGCCGGCGGAGATCGGCACCAGCCGGTGCTCGAGCACCTCCGCGGGGCTGCGGTCCTCGTCCGGGTCCTGGCGTACCCGGGTGAGCAGGCCGAGTGCCACGCCGGCGATGGTCGCGTGGATGCCGCTCTCGTGGGTGAACCACCACGCCGCGACCACGACCGGCAGGTAGACCACCAGCCGGTCCACGCGGAGGTGCTGCAGGGCGGCGTACGCCGCGCAGCAGAGGACGGCGACCGCGAGCGAGCCCCAGTGCAGCTCGGTGGAGTAGAACGCCGCGATGATCACGATGACGATGAGGTCGTCGACGACCGCCAGGGTCAGCAGGAACGCCCGCAGCTGGGCCGGCAGTGCGGAGCCCACCACGGCCAGCACCGCGAGTGCGAACGCGATGTCGGTGGCGGACGGGATCGCCCAGCCCTTCAGCGGCCCGCCGCCGAGCAGGTTGACGACGGCGTAGATCACCGCCGGTACGGCGACGCCGCAGGCCGCCGCGACCACCGGCACCACCGCGTCCGACGGCTTGCTGAGGGAGCCGACCAGGAACTCGCGCTTCAGCTCCAGCCCGGCCACGAAGAAGAACAGCGTCAGCGCGCCGTCGGCGGCCCAGTGCTCGACGTCCAGCGGTCCGATCTCGAAGTGCGCGAGCGCCTCGTAGGAGTCCACGGCCGGGGAGTTCGCCCAGAGCACGGCGACGGCCGCGGCCAGCAGCGCGATCGCGCCGCCGACGGTCTCGCGACGGAGGTACTCCGCGACGAAGGTGCCCTCGAGCCGGGTCGGGTCGGGCAGGAACCGGAGGCGGGGCATGGGATCAGGGTCCTCGTCTGGGGTCGCGGAGCGGACTGCCGCCGGAGCGGGCCGACCAGACTTCCCGGCACACCGCGGCCGATCCTACCGAGCGGCGTCGCGGTCCCGCTGGGCGAGGTGCGCCAGCTGGGCCCGGACGGACAGCTCCGCGGCACCCCACAGCACCGGATCCACGTCGGCGTACACCCGCTCCACCACGGTGCGGGGCGTGAGCGACGCACCCGTGCCGGCCTCGAGGTCGAGGTGGCGCATCGCGGCAGCCAGGGTGTCCTCGCCGGCGAGCGCCAGCACGGCCTGCTCGACCTGGGCGAGCCGCTCGGCGCGGTGGGCGAGGTAGAAGTCGAGCGCCGGCAGCGCCTCGTCGATCACCGGCCCGTGGCCGGGCCAGATGGTCCCGATCTCGTGCGCCTCGGCCAGCCGGTGCAGCCGGTCCAGGGAGTGGAGGTAGGCGCCGAGCTGTCCGTCGGGGTGCGCGACCACGGTGGTGCCGCGGCCGAGCACGGTGTCGCCGGTGAGGACCGCACGGTCGGCGGGCACCAGGAAGGACAGGGAGTCGGAGGTGTGCCCGGGGGTCGCGATCACGTGCACCTCGAGGTCCCCGACCGCGACCACGTCGCCCTCGCCGAGGCCCTCGTCGCCGAGCCGGTACGCCGGGTCCAGCGCGCGCACGCCGCACCCGACCCGCTCGGCGAACGCCCGGGACGCCTCGGAGTGGTCGAGGTGGTGGTGGGTCAGCAGCACCGCCTGCACGTCGCCGGCCACGTCCGCCACCGCGGCGAGGTGCCCGTCGTCCAGGGGGCCCGGGTCGACCACCACCGAGCGGTCGGAGGCGGGGTCGCGCAGCACCCAGGTGTTGGTGCCGTCGAGTGTCATCAGGTTGGCGTTCGGGGCGAGCACGCACTCCGCCCCGGTGCCGAACCGGCCCCCCGCCCAGGTCATCCGAGGTGCCTCGCGAGGAGGGGCTCGAGGTGCGGCGGTCGCGACAGCGTGAACTGGTCGCCGTCGCCGACCACCTCGGGCGTGAACATCTCCACCGTGCGTGCAGCCGCGGACTCGAGCACCTCGCCCGGGCCCGTGTGCTCGCTGAGCTCGAGGCAGGTGAGGTAGGTCGGCGGCAGCATGAGCATCCGCTCCTCGTCGACCGCGGCGACGGCGTCCGCCGCGGGCAGCCAGGTGACCCGCGAGGACTCCGACGAGACGTCGCGCGCGCGCTGCCCCTCGGGCAGGTCCGCGACGAAGAACCAGGTGCGGTAGCGGCGTGGCTCGAAGACCGGGGTGAGCCAGCCGGCCCACGCACCGAGCAGGTCGGTGCGCAGCACGAGCCCGCGCCGGTTGAGGAACTCGGTCAGCGAGAGCTCGCGGCCCTCGAGCGCCACCCGGTCGGCCTCCCAGTCTTCCCCGGTGGTGTCGGCGACGACGTCGTCGGCGTGCTCACCGGCCAGGAGCACCCCGGACTCCTCGAAGGTCTCGCGAACCGCGGCGCACACGAGCGCCCGTGCTGTCGCCTCGTCGGTGCCCAGCCGGTACGCCCAGGTCGCCGCGTCCGGGCCGGCCCAGGCCACCTCGGTGTCGAAGTCCCGCGGGTCGACGCCGCCGCCCGGGAAGACGCACATGCCGCCGGCGAAGGCCATCGAGGTCTGCCGCTGGAGCAGGTAGACCTGCGGGCCACGCCCCGCGGGACCCGGCCGGAGCAGCACCACGGTCGCCGCGTTGCGCGGCTCGGCCGGGGTGGCCGACCCGGCGGCGTACGCCCGGGCCTGCTCGACGAGCGCGGCCGGGAGCGGCAGCGAGCGCATCAGACCTCGACGACGATCTCGACCTCGACCGGCGAGTCCAGCGGCAGGACGGGTACGCCGACCGCGGACCGGGCGTGCACGCCCGCGTCGCCGAAGGCCTGGCCGAACAGCTCGGAGGCGCCGTTGGCGACCCGAGGCTGGCCGGTGAAGTCCGGCGTGGAGGCCACGAACGCGACCACCTTGACCACGCGCTTGACCAGGTCGAGGTCACCGATCTCGGCCTTGACCGCGGCGATCGCGTTGAGGGCGCACTGCCGGGCACAGGCGACGGCCTCCTCCTCGCTGACCTCGCCGCCGACCTTGCCGGTCACCATCAGCTCTCCCGAGCGCATGGGCAGCTGACCGGAGGTGAAGATGTGGTTGCCGCTTCGCACGGCGGGGATGTAGACCGCGACCGGCTTGGCGACCTCGGGGACCTGCAGTCCCAGCTCGGCCAGGGCATCCTCGACCTTGCTCATGGATCAGCCCTCCAGGGGACGCTTGAAGTAGCCGACGAGGTTCTCGGGGTTCATCCCCGGCGCGATCTGCACGAGCTCCCAGCCGTCGGAGCCGAAGTTGTCCAGGATCTGCTTCGCGGCGTGCGTCAGGATCGGCGCGGTCAGGTATTCCCACTTGGTCATGGCCGCGACTCTACTGCGCGCCGTACCCCCGCTCGCCACCCCGACAGTCCGCACTCATTTCCGGATAGTCCCAAACGTTCGAGGGGTGCCGTACGGCGTGTCGGCAACCGTTTCGTTTGGGACTATCCGGGCGGGGGGGCTCAGGGCTCGAGGACGTCGTAGACCGTGTGGACGGCGTACGTCGAGTGGTGGACCGCGGTGATCGCGAGTTCCAGATCGTCGGTGAACCCGTCGAAGAGGCGCTTGCCGGCGCCGAGCACGACCGGGGCGGTCGAGACCGCCAGGGTGTCCACGACCCCGGCGCGCAGCGCCTGCCTGATGGTGTCCGCGCCACCGGAGATCGCGACGTCCTTGTCGCCGGCCGCCTCGCGGGCCGCCGCGAGCGCGGCGTCGAACCCGTCGACGAACGTGAATCCCGCGGAGGGGTCGGGCTGGTCCGCGATCCGGTGGGTGAGCACGAACAGCGGGCCGTCGAACGGATTCGTGCCGCCCCAGGCACCCGCGGACTCGTACATCCCGCGACCGCAGATCCCGGCGCCGAGGCTGCCGGTCAGGCTGGCGAAGAAGGCCTTGTCGGCCGCCTCCATGTCGGTCCCCGGCTCGTGCTCGTTGTCGTAGGTCCACGGGCCGCCCATCACCCAGTAGTGGAGCCGTTCGCCACCGACGCCGAGGCCACAGCCCGGGCCGTCGTCCGGCCCGGTGACGTAACCGTCGACCGACATCGTGATCGTTGCGATGACCTTGCTCATGCTGTCCTCCAGATGGTTCGTCGTCGGAGGTGCAGACCCGGGACACGCCGGCGAGTCATCGGCGCACGAGATTTTCCGTTGACTTCAAGTCCGGTTGAGGTCCTACCGTCATGACTCGTGACCACCATGATGACCCGCCCCGAGGCGACAACGCCGACCGAACGCCCGCGCCTGCTCGCCCCGGCGTACGCCGCGACCACGATCGGCATGTTCGCCCTGATCGCGTTCGTCGCCTTCGAGGCGCTGGCCGTCACCACCGTGATGCCGACCGTGGCCCAGCGGCTCGACGGCGTCGCGCTCTACGCGCTCGCCTTCGCCGCCCCGCTCGCCAGCGGCGTGGTCGGGATGGTCGCGGCCGGCGCGTGGAGCGACCGCCGCGGCCCGGTGGTCCCGATGCTCGCCTCGCTCGCGTTGTTCTCGCTCGGCCTGGTCGTCTGCGGCACCGCGCCGTCGATGGAGGCCCTGGTCGCCGGGCGGGTCCTGCAGGGGTTGGGCGGCGGCGCCCTCACCGTGGTCCTCTACGTCCTGGTCGGGCTGGTGTTCCCTCCCGCTCTCCAGCCCGCCCTGTTCGCGAGCTTCGCCGCCGCCTGGGTGCTGCCGGCCCTGTTCGGCCCGGCGCTGGCCGCCTTCGTCGCGCACGCCGCCGGCTGGCGCTGGGTCTTCCTCGGCACCGTCGCGCTGGTCGGCGTGGCCACGCTCCTCGTCCTCCCGGCCCTGCGCGGCCTCGAGCCCCGCGCGTCCGGGGACACCGCGCCCCGCTCCCGTCTCGCCTGGGCGGGCATCGCCGCGGTGTCCGTGCTCGCGCTCGAGCTGCTCGGCTCGGGCCGGGGCGCGGCCGGGCTGCTGGCCGGTGCGCTCGCCCTGGCCGTGGTCGTCGCGGCGCTGCGGCGCCTGGTCCCGGCCGGCACCCTGGTCGCCGCGCGCGGCCTGCCCGCGGTCATCGGCACCCGCGGGCTGATGAGCGCCACGTTCTTCGTCGCGGAGGCCTACATCGTCTTCGTCCTCCAGGACCGCTGGGGCCTGACCCCGGGCACCGCCGGCCTCGCCCTCACCGGCGTCGGCCTGACCTGGGCCGCCGCCAGCCAGGTGCAGGCCCGCCTCGGCGGCCGGATCTCCCACGTGACCGCGATGCGCGTCGGCACCGGCCTGCTGCTGGCCGGCGCCGGCTCGCTCGTCGTCGTCGTGTGGACGTACGCGCACCCGTCCCTGGCCATGGCGTCGTACGTCGTCGCCGGCGCCGGCATGGGCCTCGGCTACCCGCGGACCAGCGTCGCGATGCTGGACGCGTCGACCGACCGGGACCGCGGTTTCAACTCCTCCGCGATCTCGATCGCCGACTCGCTCGGTGCCGCGCTCGCGCTCTCGGTCTCCGGCGTCGTGTTCGGCACCGCGGAGCGGCTCGGCCTCGACCCGTTCGTGTCCGTGCTCGTGCTGGCCGTGGCCACCGGCGTGCTCGGCGTCGCCGCCGCCGCACGGACGGCGGCCGGCACCGGGTCGTCCGCTAGCTGAGGAGCTCGGGCTCGGTCTTCTCGCGGATCTCGTCCTCGGTGACACCCGGCGCGAGCTCGACCAGCTTGAGGACCCGGTCGCCGAGCGTGCCGGACGGCGCCACCTCGCCGGTGCTCGGGTCGACCACGTCGATGACGCCGAGGTCGGTGATGATCCGCTGCACGACGCGCAGGCCGGTGTAGGGCAGCGAGCACTCGTCGACGATCTTGTAGGAGCCGTCCTTCGAGACGTGCTCCATCAGCACCACGACCTTGCGGGCGCCGTGGACCAGGTCCATCGCGCCGCCCATGCCCTTGACCATCTTGCCGGGGATCATCCAGTTGGCGATGTCGCCGTGGGCGGAGACCTGCATGGCACCGAGGATCGCGGCGTCGATCTTGCCGCCGCGGATCATGCCGAAGGACGTCGCGGAGTCGAAGAACGAGGCCCCCTTGCGCAGGGTGACGGTCTCCTTGCCGGCGTTGATCAGGTCGGGGTCCTCCTCGCCGTCGACCGGGTAGGGCCCGACCCCGAGGATGCCGTTCTCGGACTGGAGCACCAGCTCCACGTCATCGGCGACGTAGTTGGGCACCAGCGTCGGCAGGCCGATGCCGAGGTTGACGTAGGAGCCGTCGGCCAGCTCCGAGGCGGCACGGGCTGCCATCTCCTCACGTGTCCACCCCATGTCAGGCCTCCCCACCGTTGTCGGCGTCCGGCCGGGGCCGGACGGTGCGCTTCTCGATCCGCTTGTCCTCGGCCTGCTCCGGGGTCAGCGCGACCACGCGCTGCACGAAGACACCGGGGGTGTGGATCTCGTTCGGGTCCAGGTCGCCGGGCTCCGCCAGCTCCTCGACCTCCGCGATCGTGACCCGCCCACACATCGCGGCCAGCGGGTTGAAGTTGCGCGCGGACTCGCGGTAGACGAGGTTGCCGTGGCGGTCGCCCTTCCAGGCCCGCACCAGCCCGAAGTCGGCCACGATCGCCGGCTCCAGGACGTACTCCCGGTCGCCCTCGGCCGTGCTGAACACCCGCACCTCCTTGGCCGGTGAGGCGACCGCGACGTTGCCGTCGGCGTCGTACTTCCACGGCAGGCCGCCCTCGGCCACCTGGGTGCCGACGCCGGTCGCGGTGTAGAACGCCGGGATGCCCGAGCCGCCGGCCCGCATCCGCTCCGCGAGGGTGCCCTGCGGGGTCAGCTCCACCTCGAGCTCACCGGCGAGGTACTGCCGGGCGAATTCCTTGTTCTCTCCGACGTACGACGAGACCATCCGGCGCAGCCGCTTCTCCATCAGCAGCCGGCCGAGCCCCCAGTCGTCCACGCCGCAGTTGTTCGAGACCGCCTCGAGCTCGGTCGCGCCCTGGGCCAGCAACGCGTCGATCAGCACCGACGGGACACCGCACAGGCCGAACCCACCGACGGCCAGCGTCGCCCCGTCCCCGATGTCGGCGACCGCGGCTGCGGCGCTCCCCACCACCTTGTCCACTCGGCACGCTCCCTGTTCACGACGGTTCACGGACTGGCCTGTGATCCTAGCCACGAGGGCGGGGGCTGCCGACTGCCCCGGGGTGGGCCCCGGTCTCGGACACGTGCCCTAGGCTCGGCAGGGTGAGCGCCACGAGCACCAGCGACTGGCCCGAGGTCGACCTCCACGTGGTCACCGGCAAGGGCGGCACCGGCAAGACCACGGTCGCCGCTGCCCTCGCCCTGGCGCTCGCGAGCACCGGGAAGAACGTCCTGATCTGCGAGGTCGAGGGCCGCCAGGGCATCTCCCAGCTGTTCGACGTGCCCGAGCTGCCCTACGAGGAGCGCCGGATCGCGGCCGGGCTGGCCGGCGACGGCGGCCGGGCCGGCAACGTGTTCGCGCTGCACATCGACGCGGAGTCGGCGCTGCTGGAGTACCTCGCGATGTACTACAAGCTCGGCCGCGCGGGCCGGGCGCTCGACCGCTTCGGCGTCATCGACTTCGCGACCACGATCGCCCCCGGCGTCCGCGACGTGCTGCTGACCGGCAAGGTCTACGAGGCAGCCCGCCGCGGCCGGCGCAAGGGCTCCTCCAGCCGGCAGGGTGTGGTGTACGACGCGATCGTGCTCGACGCTCCGCCGACCGGGCGGATCGCGCAGTTCCTCAACGTCAACAGCGAGCTCGCCGGAGTGGCGAAGGTCGGCCCGATCAAAACCCAGGCGGACACCGTGATGACGCTGTTCCGCTCGCCGCGCACGGCGGTGCACCTGGTCACCGTCCTGGAGGAGATGCCCGTGCAGGAGACGGCGGACGGGATCGTCGAGCTGCACAAGGACCGGCTGCCCGTGGGCGGCGTGGTGGTCAACCTGATGCGGCCGCGCGACCTCGACAGCGAGGACCTCGCCGCCGCCCGGGCCGGGCGCCTGGAACGCGACCGGATCGGCAAGGAGCTCGAGGGGGCCGGCCTCGACGTGGACGACGACCTCCTCGACGGACTGCTCGCCGAGGCGCACGACCACGCCGAGCGGCGGGCGCTCGAGGACGCCCAGCGACGGCTGGTCGCCGACCTCGGGGTCCCCACGTACGAGCTGCCCCGACTGCCCGGCGGCGTCGACCTCGGCGGGCTCTACGAGCTCGCCGCCCTCCTCAAGGCGGAGGGCATGGCATGACCACCCCCCGAGCCCGCTCGCTCCGCTGCGATTCCCACGGAGGTCCCGCATGAGCCGCGAGATCCCCCGCGCCCGGGTCGGCCCGCTCGCCGCCACCGACCGACGCGCCGACCCGCTCGACGTGGACGCGCTCCTCGACGACCCGCAGACCCGGATCATCGTGTG
Source organism: Nocardioides guangzhouensis (assembly GCF_004519545.1). Taxonomy (GTDB): domain Bacteria; phylum Actinomycetota; class Actinomycetes; order Propionibacteriales; family Nocardioidaceae; genus Nocardioides; species Nocardioides guangzhouensis. Next base: position 83,996 of record NZ_SDKM01000007.1, on the reverse strand, counting down.
CTGCGGCTCCGGCGGCGTCGGCAAGACCACCACCTCCGCGGCGCTGGCGCTGCGCGCGGCCGAGCGCGGCCGCAGCGTCTGCGTGCTCACCATCGACCCGGCCCGCAGGCTGGCGCAGTCGATGGGCATCGAGGCGCTCGACAACACCCCGCGACCCGTCCCGGACGTGCACGGCGACGGCTCGCTCGACGCGATGATGCTCGACATGAAGCGGACCTTCGACGAGGTCGTGGAGTCCCAGGCCAGCCCGGAGAAGGCGAAGCAGATCCTGGAGAACCCCTTCTACATCGCGCTGTCGAGCTCGTTCGCGGGCACGCAGGAGTACATGGCGATGGAGAAGCTCGGCCAGCTGCACCGGGACGCGGTCGCCGAGGGCACGTGGGACCTGATCGTCGTGGACACCCCGCCGTCGCGGTCCGCGCTCGACTTCCTCGACGCCCCCGAGCGGCTGTCCAGCTTCCTCGACGGGCGGTTCATCAGGCTGCTGCTCGCGCCGGCCCGCGGCCCGGCCCGGCTGATGTCGGCCGGCATGGGCATGATCACCAACGCCCTGACCAAGATCCTCGGCGCCAGCGTGCTCAAGGACATGCAGACCTTCGTCGCCGCGTTCGACACCCTCTTCGGCGGGTTCCGGGCGCGTGCGCAGAAGACCTTCGAGCTGCTGCAGACCGACGGCACCGCGTTCCTGGTGGTCGCGGCACCGGAGCCCGACGCGCTGCGGGAGGCGGCGTACTTCGTCGAGCGGCTGAGCGGCGACGACATGCCGCTGGCCGGCCTGGTCGTCAACCGTGCGGCCAGCGCGCCTGACAGCACCCTGTCAGCCGAGGAGGCGATGGCGGCCGCGGCCCGGTTGCGTCGGTCGGGTGACTCGGACCTGACCGCAGGCCTGCTGCGGCTGCACGCGGACCGGGTCCGGATGGTCGAGCGGGAGGCGCGCCTGCGGGCGCGGTTCGCGGCGGCCCACCCCGCCGTACCGACGGCGGTCGTGCCGGCCCTCGCGACCGACGTGCACGACCTGGACGGCCTGCGCCGGATCGGCGACCTGCTGGCCGGCAGCCCGGACGACCGCGCGGCGTCCGACGCCCCGCGACGGCGGGCCCGCTGAGCGCGAGCCCGGCGGTCACGCCGGGCCGACCCTGCGGTCCGACCCGGTCACCGTGACGTGCCGTGGCTCAGACCGCTGCCTTGGACTCGGCGTTCTTCGCAGCCTCCAGGACGCTGCGCCAGGAGGCACCCGGTCGGCGGCGGAGGAGAGCGCGACGCTCACGCTCGGTCATGCCGCCCCAGACACCCCACTCGATCTGGTTGTCCAGCGCCTCGGCCAGGCACTCGGTGCGCACCGGGCACCCGCTGCACACCAGCTTGGCCTTGTTCTGCTCGGCACCTCGCACGAACAGCTGGTCCGGCTCCGTCTTGCGGCACGCAGCCGCCGGCGCCCAATCCTCAACCCACATGTCTGACTCCATTTCCACTCCGAGATGGAAAGTTCCAATCCCCACAACAGAAGGTAGGTAATTGCCGCACCTTGAAACAGACGGAGTTTGGTCAATCCCACTAGTCACATGTGACTAGTTCAGGACCACGAGAAATCGGGTCCGGAATGGTCCCTCCCGTACCCTTGCTCCCATGTCCGACGTGAACGAGGGTCGACCGCCATCCCGGCGCGTGGCGATCCACCTCGCCTCGATGGTCGCCGTGAGCGCGATCCTGGGCGTCGTGGTCGCCGGCTTGGCGATCCCCTTCGCCGGCGTGCTCGGCATCGGCACCCGCAACATGGCCGACTCGATGAACAAGCTCCCGGAGGAGCTCGAGACCAAGCCGCTGGCCCAGCGCACGCGCATCCTCGCGGCCGACGGCAGCACCATCGCCACGCTGTACGACGAGAACCGCGTCAACGTGCCACTGCGGCAGGTGTCGAAGGTGATGCGCCAGGCGATCGTCTCGATCGAGGACTACCGCTTCTACCAGCACGGTGCGCTCGACGTGAAGGGCACGATGCGTGCGTTCATCACCAACCGCGCCGCGGGCGGCGTGGTCCAGGGTGGCTCGTCGATCACCCAGCAGATGGTGAAGCTGACCCTGCTCGGCCAGGCCAAGACCGAGGAGGAGCGCAAGGCGGCGATGGAGGACACCGTCGCCCGCAAGCTCCGCGAGCTGCGCTACGCCATCGCGTTCGAGCAGGAGCACTCCAAGGACTGGATCCTCGAGCGCTACCTCAACATCGCCTACTTCGGTGACGGCGTCTACGGCATCCAGGCCGCCGCGCGCCACTACTTCTCCACCGACGCCCGCGACCTCAACCTCCGCCAGGCGAGCGTGCTGGCCGGGCTCGTGAAGAACCCGGTCGGCCTCGATCCGACGGTCTACCCGGACAAGGCGCTGGCCCGGCGCAACGTCGTGCTCGACCGCATGGCGCAGCTCAACGTCATCACCGACGCCAAGGCCGAGAAGCTCAAGCAGAAGGACATCGGCCTCAAGATCACGCCGAACCGCAACGGCTGCATGTTCTCCACCGCGCCGTTCTTCTGCGACTACGTCGTCAACTACCTCAAGCAGGACCCGTCGCTGGGCAAGACCTCGGCGGCCCGCGAGGACCTCCTGCTCTCCGGCGGCCTCACCGTGCAGACCACGCTCGACCCGCGCTTCCAGAAGGCGGCCGAGGAGTCGGTCAAGCGGCACGTCTTCCCCAAGGAGCAGGCGGTCGGCGGCCTGGCGCTGCTGCAGCCCGGCACCGGCGACGTACGCGCCCTCGCCCAGTCCCGCCCGATGGGCCGGGACAAGAAGGACGGCGAGACCTTCATCAACTACACCGTGCCCAAGGAGGCCGGCGGCGCCCGCGGCTTCCAGGCCGGGTCGACGTTCAAGGCGTTCGTGCTCGCGGCCGCGATCAAGCAGGGCATCGCGCTGAACACCACGATCAACGCACCGAAGCTGAAGACCTTCCAGGAGCGCGACTACAAGGACTGCGACGGCCAGCCCTACGGCTACGGCTCGTTCGAGATCCCGAACTCCACGACCTCCGGCAACAAGAACCTCTACACCGGCACCCGCGAGTCCGTGAACACCTTCTTCATGGCGCTCGAGCAGATGACGGGACTGTGCGAGCCGTTCAACCTGGCCCGCAAGATGGGCATCCACCTCACCAGCCCGACCGGTGGCCCCGACGGCCTGCCGGAGCGGGTGCCGACGTTCACGCTCGGCGTCTCCGACGTGACCCCGCTCGAGATGGCCGAGGCGTACGCCACCTTCCCGGGCCGCGGCCTGCACTGCGACTCGCGACCCGTGACCCAGATCCTCGACACCCGCAAGAACGTCGTGAAGAAGTACGCCAAGCAGTGCCAGCAGGTGCTGCCGAGCGCCGTCGCCGACGCGGTCAACGACGTGCTTCGCGGCGTGATGGAGCCGGGCGGCTTCGGCAACAACGCCGGCATCAACACCGTCCAGCCCTCGGCCGGCAAGACCGGTACGACCAACAGCCAGAAGTCGGTGTGGTTCGTCGGCTACACCGCCAACCTGGTCGGCGCCTCGATGATCGCCGGTGCGAACTTCGACGGCATCCCGGACACCATCATCGGCAAGTCGATCGGTGGCCAGATCCTCTACGAGGCCTCGGGTTCCGGCACTGCCGGACCGATGTGGGGCGACGCCATGAAGGTCATCGAGCAGTGGCTGCCCGACGACGACTTCGCACCGCCGCCGGCCGACGAGATCTCCGGCCTGCTGATGACCATCCCGTCGACGTACGGCATGAGCGTCGAGAAGGCCACCTCGGTGCTCGAGGGCGCCGGCTTCCAGGTCTCGGTGGGCGGCCAGATCGACTCCGAGCTCGCCCAGGGCCTCGTCGCCGGATCGTTCCCGCGGGCCGGCGAGAGCACCTCGAGCGGCGACACGGTCACGATCTACCCGTCCGACGGGTCGCCGTACAAGCCGCCGAAGAAGAAGCGGGGCGGCGGCGGTCGCGGCGGGAACGGCAACGGCGGTGGCGGCCGGCGCTGAGCCGGCCCGCCTCCGGTCCCGGGCCCCGGGACCCGGGGCGCTTCAGCGGCGTGCGCCGGGGTGCGTGAGCCGGTGCTGCACGCGGTGGTGCGCCAGCGCGAGCTTCGTGTAGCCGAACGCGACGACGGCCGCGAGCAGCGGCATGGGCAAGGACACCGGGTCGTCCACGCCGTACCCCGGGTCGGAGCCGAAGCGCATCAGCAGGTAGAGCGAGCCGGCGATGAGCGCGCTGCCGAGCAGGGCGGTCTCGAGGCCGAGCGGGCGCAACGCCCAGGTGGTCGCGATGAGCATGATCGTGACCCCGATCCCGACGACGGTCACCATGTTGGCCTCGCAGGCCGTGCGCGACCCGGCGACCACGTCACAGCCGGGACTCGAGGCCACCGTGAAGAAGGCGAGCTGCAACGAGGCCACCGCACCTCCGGCGATCACCGCCGAACGCAACGCCTTGCTCCACATCGCGCCACCCCCCAGACGGCCATGGTCCCGCCCGGGTCCGGACGCGGAGAAGGGCCCGAGACCCCAGTAACCAGATGCCGGGGTTCGTGAACGTCAGGTGACGGATCCGGTTCAGGCGCCGAGCTGGCGGCGTACCTCCGCGGCGACCGCCGCGCCGTCCGCGCGCCCCTTCACCTGCGGCTGCACGACACCCATGACCTTGCCCATGGCCCGCATGCCCTCGCCGGCAGCACCGGTCTGCTCGACGGCGGCGCGCACGATGTCGCTGATCTCGTCCGCGCCGAGCTGCTCGGGCAGGTAGCCCACGAGCACCTCGAGCTCGGCCCGCTCCTTGTCGGCCATCTCCGCACGCCCCGCGTCGTCGAAGGCCGTCGCCGCTTCGCGGCGCTTCTTCGCCTCGGTCGACAGGACGCCGACGATCTGGTCGTCGCTCAGCTCGACCTGCTCCTTGCCGGCCACCTCGGCGTTCGTGATCGCGGTCAGCAGCATCCGGAGCGTGGAGGAACGCACCTCGTCACGGCTCTTCATCGCGGCGGTGAGGTCGGAGCGGAGGCGGTCCTTGAGAGCACTCATGTGGGCCATTGTGGCAGCCTTGCGACGTGGCACTCCTGCGGATCCTCGGCCTCGGCACGCTCGCCGGCGCGGCCACCGTCGCGTACGCCGCCGGCGAGGCACGGGCCTACACCCTGCGCCGGGTCGAGGTGCCGCTGCTGCCGGCCGGGCACCCGCCGCTGCGGGTTCTGCACCTCTCGGACCTGCACCTCACCCCCGGTCAGCGTGCGAAGCAGGCGTGGGTGGCCGGGCTGGCCGACCTCGAGCCCGACCTGGTCGTCGGGACCGGCGACTTCCTTGCCCACCGCGACGCGGTGCCGCCGGTGCTGGACTCGCTCGGGTCGCTGCTGGACCGGCCCGGGGTGTTCGTGTTCGGGTCCAACGACTACTACGAGCCGGCGATGCGCAACCCGCTGCGCTACCTGCTGCCCGACGACGGCCGGCGGCACATCGACACGCCCCCGCTGCCGTGGCGGACGCTGCGCGACACGTTCACCGACTCCGGGTGGCTGGACCTATCCAACGCCTCCGGCCGGCTCAAGGTCGGCGACCTGGTCTTCGCGTTCGCCGGCGTCGACGACCCGCACCTCGGGTACGACGACCTCGCGGCCGTCGCCGGCCCGGCCCCGGACGACGCCGACGTGCGGCTCGGCGTCGCCCACGCGCCGTACCTCCGCGTGCTGGACCAGTACGCCCGCGACGGGTACGACGCGATCCTCGCCGGGCACACGCACGGCGGCCAGGTCTGCGTGCCGTTCGTCGGGGCGCTCACCACCAACTGCGACCTCGACGCTGCACGCGCCAGGGGTCTGCACCGGCACCCGGCGGACTCCCGGCCCGGCGACCCCGGCTCGGCCTGGCTCCACGTGTCCGCCGGGCTCGGCACCAGCCCGTTCGTCCGGCTCCGCGTCGCCTGCCGCCCCGAGGCCACCCTGCTCACCCTGGTCCCCCGCTGACCCCGTTGAGTCGCGCCTCCCTGGGGTCGAGCCGCGCCTCGCTGATCGTTGAGTCGCGCCTCGCTGGGTCGAGTTGCGCCTCCCTGGGGTCGAGTTGCGCCTCGCTGATCGTTGAGTCGCGCCTCGCTGGGGTCGAGTTGCGCCTCGCTGATCGTTGAGTCGCGCCTGCCTGGGGTCGAGTCGCGCCTCCCTGGGGGTGAGTTGCGCCTCGCTGATCGTTGAGTCGCGCCTTCCTGGCAATCGGAGGACCGTCCATCCTTCGGTCGGACCGGGCCGATTTCTGACCCGCGATCCGGCTCGGGTATGCTCGCGTCTGCTCGTCCCGGGGTCGCCGAGTGCGGTCCCACGGAGCACATTCGGGCTGTGGCGCAGCTTGGTAGCGCGCCTCGTTCGGGACGAGGAGGCCGCAGGTTCAAATCCTGTCAGCCCGACATCTGGCGCCCCGGATCCGCAAGGGTCCGGGGCGCTGCTGTTGCCCAGTCAGGCGCAACTCAACGATCAGTCAGGCGCAACTCAACCCCCCAGCGAGGCGCTACCCAACCCACAGCGAGGCGCGACTCAACCCACAGCGAGGCGCGACTCGACGGGTGGGGGACGTCACCGGGCGTGGCAGACTGCCGGGCATGGCAGACCAGGAGCGCGAGGACAGCGGGCCGTCGCTCGAGATGCCGTCGCTCGGCACCATGTTCCGGCGGCGCCGGGGCCGTGAGCAGTCTGCCGCGGCCGGCGATGCACCCGACCCGACGGCACCCGACCCGACGGCACCCGACCCGACGGCACCCGACCCGACGGCAGCCGCGCCGACGGCAGCCCCGCCGGCCGACCCCGGACCGGGCGGCGAGGTGAGCGACCCCGGGCCGACGGCGGTCGAGTCTTCCGCCCCAGGACGGCGCGCCGAGGGAAGCGACACCGAGCCGCAGGTGCCGCCACTGTTCGCCGACGAGGTCGCCACCGACGACGAGGTGACCGCCGAGACCCCGGCGGCCGCGGAGGCGGCCCCGACCCGGGTCCAGACCGCCGTGGCCGAGGCACCGTCGGAGGAGGACGCGGACGACCGTGCCGAGGGCGGTTCCCGTCGGGCGCGACGGTCGGGCGGCCCCATCCTGGCCGGGATGCCGTCCCGCCTGGCCGCGCTCGTCACCGGCGCCCTGGTCGGCCTGCTGGCGGTCGGCCTGACGTACGCCGGCCTGGTCGGCTGCGACGCCTGGCGCGGCACCCAGACCTGCGGCGGTCCCGGGCTGCTGTTCCTGGCCCTGATCCTGGTTGCGATGGTCGCGGTCGGCGCGCTCCTCCTCCGGGCTGCCGGGGTGGCCGACGCCACCAGCACCAGCGTGCTCGCGGTCGGCCTGTTCGCGGTCGTGTGCCTGCTGGTGCTGATCGACGCGCTGTTCTCGACGTGGATGGTGGTCGTGCTGCCGGTCGTGGGCGCGCTCGCCTACGCCCTGGCGCACTGGGTCACCGCGACGTACGGCGACTCCGCGAGCCGGGCCTGACGGCAGCGACCGACCTGCTCAGAGGCGGGCAGCCACCAGCTCCGCGATCTGCACGGCGTTGAGCGCCGCGCCCTTGCGGAGGTTGTCGTTGCTGATGAACAGCGCGATGCCCCGCTCGTCGTCGACGCCGGGGTCGTGCCGCAGCCGGCCGACGTACGACGGGTCCCTGCCGGCCGCCTGCAGCGGCGTCGGGATGTCGCTGAGCTCGACGCCGGGGGCCTCCGCGAGCAGCTCCTCGGCGCGCTTGACCGTCAGTGGCCGCGCGAACTCGGCGTTCACCGCGAGCGAGTGGCCGGAGAACACCGGCACCCGGACGCAGATGCCCGAGACCTTGAGCTCGGGGATGCCGAGGATCTTGCGGGACTCGTTGCGGAGCTTCTGCTCCTCGTCGGTCTCGTTCAGCCCGTCGTCGACGATCGAGCCGGCCAGCGGCAGCACGTTGTAGGCGATGGTCCGGGCGTACTTCACCGGCTCCGGGAAGTCGACCGACTCCCCGTCCACCGCCAGCGAGCGCGCGTCGCCGGCGGCCTCGACCTGGCTCGCGAGCTCCTCGACGCCGGCCAGGCCGGACCCCGAGACCGCCTGGTACGTCGCGACCACGAGACGCAGGAGCCCGGCCTCGTCGTGCAGCGGCTTGAGCACCGGCATCGCGGCCATCGTGGTGCAGTTGGGGTTGGCGATGATCCCCTTGCGGGCGTCGGCCACCGCCTCCGGGTTGACCTCGGAGACCACCAGCGGCACGTCGGGGTCCATGCGCCAGGCCGACGAGTTGTCGACCACGATGGCACCGGCCCCGGCGAACGTCGGGGCCAGTGCCTTCGACGTCGAGCCGCCGGCGCTGAAGATCGCGATGTCGAGCCCGGACACGTCGGCGGTGGAGGCGTCCTCGACCGTGATCTCCCCGTCGCCCCACGGCAGCGTGGTGCCGGCCGAGCGGGCGGAGGCGAAGAAGCGGATCGAGGCGATCGGGAAGTCACGCTCGGCGAGGATGCGGCGCATCGCGTCGCCGACCTGGCCGGTGGCGCCGACGATGCCGAGGTGGACGGGGCGGCTGATCGAGGGGGCGCTCATCGGCCGGTCCCGCCGTAGACGACGGCCTCGACCTCGGTGGCGTCGAGGTCGAACGCGGTGTGCGCGGCCGCGACCGCGGCGTCGACGAGGCCTTCGTCGACGATCACCGAGATCCGGATCTCGGAGGTGGAGATCATCTGGATGTTCACACCGGCGGCGGCGATCGCGGAGAAGAACTTCGCGCTGACGCCGGGGTGGGACCGCATGCCGGCCCCGATCAGCGAGATCTTGCCGATCTTGTCGTCGTAGAGGAGCGAGGCAAAGCCGACCTCGTCGCGCAGCGCCGCGAGCGCCTTCATCGCGGTCTGGCCGTCGGCGCGGGGCAGCGTGAACGAGATGTCGGTCAGGCTGGTAGCTGCCGCGGAGATGTTCTGCACGATCATGTCGAGGTTGATCTGCGCGTCGGCGAGGGCCTCGAAGATGCGCGCTGCCTCGCCCACCTTGTCGGGGACCCCGACCACGGTGATCTTGGCCTCGCTGCGGTCGTGGGCGACGCCGGCGATGATCGCCTGCTCCATGGTTTCTCCCTCCGGGGAGTCGGGTGCGGTGAAGGACGGGTCCGGGACCACCCACGTGCCCTCGAGGTGGCTGAACGACGAGCGCACGTGGATCGGGATGTCGTAGCGGCGGGCGTACTCGACGCACCGCAGGTGGAGGATCTTGGCGCCGCACGCGGCCAGCTCGAGCATCTCCTCGTAGGAGACCCGGTCGAGCTTGCGGGCGGTGGGCACGATCCGCGGGTCGGCGGTGAAGACCCCGTCGACGTCGGTGTAGATCTCGCAGTAGTCCGCCTCCAGCGCCGCGGCCAGCGCCACCGCGGTGGTGTCGGTGCCGCCACGACCGAGCGTGGTGATCTCCTTGGTGTCCTGGCTGACCCCTTGGAAGCCCGCCACGATCACGATGTGGCCGTCCTCGAGGGCGCTGGAGATGCGGCCGGGGGTGACGTCGATGATCTTCGCCTTGCCGTGCACCGAGTCGGTGATCACGCCGGCCTGGGAGCCGGTGAACGACCGGGCGGTGAATCCGAGGTCGGAGATCGCCATCGCGACCAGGGCCATCGAGATCCGCTCGCCCGCGGTGAGCAGCATGTCCATCTCGCGGGCCGGCGGCAGCGGGCTCACCTCGTTGGCGAGGTCGAGCAGCTCGTCGGTCGAGTCGCCCATCGCGGACACCGCGACGACCACGTCGTGGCCGGCCCGCTTGCTCTCGACGATGCGGCGGGCCACGCGCTTGATGGCGGCGGCGTCGGCCAGGGAGGAGCCGCCGTACTTCTGCACGACAATGCCCACTTCGGTCCCTCCGGGAGTACGACGACACGACAGGCCGGGCTCCCCCGGCCACGGGCGTCGAGTCTACCGGGGCGGCCGGAGCCGCCCGCCGGTCATCTCACCGCGGCCTCAGGGGGCCTCGGCGCCCTGTTCCTCGAGCATCTCCGTCGCCGCGGCCACCTGGTCCTCGTCGCCGGAGAACTCCGTGTCGAGCCGGTCGTGGGCGACGATCGACTGCAGCGCTCGCAGCGCGGCGCTGGCGCAGTTGCCCCACGACGAGACGTAGGAGAACTGCCACCACCACAGCGCCTCGGGGACGTTGCCGGCGCGGTAGTGACGCAGGCCGTTGGCCAGCTCGGTGGCCGTGGTGGTCAGGTCGTCGGAGAGCTGCGAGGTGACCAGGTCGGGGTCGTAGGGGTCGAAGTTGTAGGTGTAGGTGTCGACCGGCCCCAGCATCTCCGCCAGGCGCATGCGCATCGCGTCGAGGTCAGGGTCGGGACCGGAGTCGGGTTGGTACTCCTGCTCGGGCGTGAAGTCCGCCTGCGCACCCAGCCGGGCACCGGCGAGAAGCACCTGGCTGACCTCGAGCAGCAGCAGCGAGATCGCCCGCCCGCTGTCCTCGTCGTGCACCAGCGCCTGGAGCGCCACCAGGAAGCTCTCCACCTGGTCGGCGATCTGTCCCGCGAACTCCTCGAGCTCCGGGTCGATCCGGGTCTCAGTCATCGGCCGACCTCCTTCCCGCGAATGCTCGGCCCAGGGTGACCTCGTCGGCGTACTCGAGATCCCCTCCGACCGGCAGTCCACTAGCAAGTCGTGTCACGCGCAACCCCAACGGCCGCAGGTTGCGGGTGAGGAAGGTCGCAGTGGCCTCTCCCTCGAGGTTGGGATCGGTCGCCAGGATGACCTCCGTGACCTGCCCGTCGGCCAGCCGGACCATCAGCTCGCGGATCCGCAGCTGCTCGGGCCCGATGCCGTCGATCGGCGAGATCGCGCCGCCGAGCACGTGGTAGCGACCCCGGAACTCACGGGTGCGCTCGATGGCGACGACGTCCTTGTACTCCTCGACCACGCACAGCACGGACGGGTCGCGCCGCGGGTCGCGGCAGATCCGGCACTGCTCGTCCTCGGAGACGTTGAAGCAGGTGGAGCAGAACTTGACCTTCTCCTTGACCCGGACCAGCACCTCGGCCAGACGGCGTACGTCGGCGGGGTCGGCCGCGAGCAGGTGGAAGGCGATGCGCTGGGCGCTCTTGGGCCCGACGCCGGGAAGCTGACCGAGCTCGTCGATCAGGTCCTGGACGATCCCTTCGTACAACGCGGGCTACCCTCCGAAGCCGAACGGGTTGCCGCCGGGCGCACCGCCGCCGGGGAGCTCGCCGCCCTGGCCGCCCATGCCGCCGGCGAGCGGGCCGAGCTGCTCGCTGGCCAGGGCGTCGGCGCGTGCCTTGGCGTCGCGCCAGGCGGCCACGATCATGTCGCCGAGGTCGGACAGGTCGTCGGCGTCGTTGGAGTCGAACCCGCCGGCCCGGATCTCCACGGCCAGCAGGTCGCCGGTGCCGCTGAGCCTGACGGTGACCGCCCCGCCCGCGACGGTGCCCTCGACCTCGGTCTGCTCGAGCTGGGCCTGGGCGTCCATGATCTGCTGCTGCATCTGCTGCGCCTGCTGGAGCAGGGCGTTCATGTCGAAACCGCCCTCGCCGAAGGGGTTCTGGGTCATCGCGGTACCTCTCGTTGGGGTCGGTCCGACATCAGTCGTGCTTGATCTCGTGGATGATCTGGGCACCGAGCTCGCGCTGGAGGAGCTCCGCGCCGGCGAGGCCCGAGGTCTCGATGTCGGGGTCGTCGCGGTGCGCGTCCGCGTCGACGTCGACTCGCGGTGCGGCCTCGGCGGGCGTGCCGGCGGTGCGCGTGGGCACGATCGCCTCGCGGGCGGCCCGGGTGACCTCGGGGGACGCGGTGGCGGTCGGCGCCGGCGGCGCGTCGTCGCGGGGCGTCGGCGCCTCCGGCGGGGCGGCGGGAGGAGGGTCCGCGGGCGCCGGTGCCTCGTCGTGCGGAGCGGTGTCGGCGGGCGCGTCGCCGGCGACGCCGGACGGGGCCGCGGCCTGCTGGGGCGGCGGCGCCCCGGGCGTGGCTCCGGGATCGACGATGGCCTCGACCCGCCAGTCGGCGCCGACCACGTCGATCGCCGCCTGACGGACGATCTCGGGGCTGCCGCCGTTGACGAACGACTCGCGGGCGCCCGCGTTGCCGAAGCCGAGGGTCAGGGTCTTGTCGTCGACCGCGACCACCTGGGCGTGCTGGGTCAGGTGGATCCAGGTCACGCGCCGCTTGAGCTTCGTCGCGTCGACGATGTCGGGCCAGAGGCGGCGTACGTCGACCAGGCTGAGGTTGTTGCCCGTGCCCCGCTGGGCCGGCGCACTGGCCGCGGCCGGCGGCTGCACCGGTGACACAGCGGGAGACACCTCCTCCGGGCCGGCCTCGTCGGCCTCGTCGGCCACGGCGGGGGCGGCGGGAGCGTCGGGGCGAGGAGCCGGGGCTTCCGCCCGGCTCACGGCCGCAGACGGCTCGGCCGGGAACGGCTGGGGCTGCTCCCGCTCGGCGGCCGCGGCCTCCGGGGGCCTGGTCGGCGCGGGCGCCGGGGTGGCGCGGTCCGTCCTGGTCTGCGTCGTGATCGGCTCGCTGGTCGGGGTGATGGTCAGTCGCCGCTCGAGCCGGTCGAGACGGGCGACCAGGCCGTCGGTCGAGTCGTCGGCGCCGGGCAGCAGCACCCGGGCGCAGATCAGCTCCAGCAGCAGCCGCGGCGCGGTCGCACCGCGCATCTCGGTGAGTCCGGCGGCAACCAGGTCGGCGGCGCGGGAGAGGTCGTGCACGCCGAACCGGGCGGCCTGGGCGACCAGCCGCTCGCCCGCGTCCTCGGCGACGTCGATCAGGCCGGATGCCGGGGCGTCGGGCACCGCGGCCACGATCACCAGGTCGCGCAGCCGCCGGAGTAGGTCCTCGGTGAAGCGGCGCGGGTCCTGACCGGTCTCCACCACCTTGTCGACCACGCCGAAGACCGCGGCCCCGTCGGAGGCGGCGAACGCCTCGACCACCTCGTCCAGCAGCGAGTCGGGCGTGTAGCCGAGCAGCCCGGTCGCGAGTGCGTGGGTCACCCCCTCGGCCCCGGCGCCGCCGAGCAGCTGGTCGAGCACCGAGAGCGTGTCGCGGGCGGACCCGCCGCCGGCCCGGACCACCAGCGGCAGCGCGGCCTGCTCGATCGTCACGCCCTCGCGGTCGCAGAGCTCCGCCAGGTAGGAGGAGAGCAGCCGCGGCGGAATCAGCCGGAACGGGTAGTGGTGGGTGCGCGAGCGGATGGTCGGGATGACCTTCTCGGGCTCCGTGGTGGCGAAGATGAAGCGCAGGTGCGGCGGCGGCTCCTCGACCAGCTTGAGCAGGGCGTTGAAGCCCTGCGTGGTCACCATGTGCGCCTCGTCGATGATGTAGACCTTGTAACGGCTCTTCACCGGGGCGAAGAACGCCTTCTCACGCAGGTCGCGGGCGTCGTCGACGCCGCCGTGCGAGGCCGCGTCGATCTCGATCACGTCGATGGAGCCGGGGCCGCCCCGGGCCAGGTCGCGGCACGAGTCGCACTCGCCGCACGGGTCGGCGACCGGCGCCTTCTCGCAGTTCAGCGACCGGGCGAGGATCCGCGCCGAGGTGGTCTTGCCGCAGCCGCGCGGCCCGGAGAAGAGGTAGGCGTGGTTGACCCGGTTGTTCGCCAGCGCGGCCCGAAGCGGCTCCGTGACGTGGTCCTGGCCGATGACCTCGGCGAACGTCTCGGGCCGGTAGCGGCGGTAGAGGGCGAGGGGTGCTTCCACGCTGTGAACCCTAACCATCCGCGCTGACAGCCGGTAGCGAGGTCACAACGTTCCGGGCACGAAATGACGAGGCCCCCCGTGCACCCGGCAGAGCTCACCTGCCCTTGCTGCCTTCCGGCCCTGGGGGAGTTCAGCGAGATGCCGCCGCACGGGGGGTTGGCAGGGAGTCTAGGTCAGCCCCCGGACCGGCACCAAAGCGGCGTACGACGCGCGGCGGGGACGAGTGCCCGGCCGCCTCGATTTCACCGCCCTCATGCCGACCGGTAATCTCCTCCGCGGAGGATTCGCCTAGTGGCCTATGGCGCTCGCTTGGAAAGCGGGTTGGGTTAACAGCCCTCAGGGGTTCGAATCCCCTATCCTCCGCCACCCTGGCCCACCGACGGTCGGCCACGTCGCCGACCGAGGTGGGCGCGAGCGGGACGAAGGCTCCGCCGGACCCGGATCTCCGGGCCCGGCGGAGCCTTCGTCGTCGGCGCTCCGACCCGTCATGTGGCACCCTGTGGCGGACGACCGAGCTCGGGAGGTGATGACCCCGGTGGACACCGACGAGTTCGCGAGCCTGCTCGCGCGAGCCCAGGCAGGCGACGAGGGGGCCTTCACGGCGCTGTTCCGGGCCGTGCAGCCGGCGCTCCTCCGCTACCTGCGCACCCTGACCCACAACCTCGCCGACGGGACGGCGGACGACGTGGCCGCCGAGACCTGGGTCCAGGTGGTGCGGGGCCTCGTCCGGTTCCGCGGGGACGAGCAGGGCTTCCGTGCCTGGGTCTTCACGATCGCCCGGGCACGACTGACCGACGCCCGGCGGCGGTCCGACCGGTTGCCCGTCCCGCAGGACGTCGAGCCCGCCCTGGCCGAGGTGGCGGTCCCGTCCGCCGCGGACACCGTCGAGGTCCTGTTCACGACCGAGCGGGCCCTCGCCCTGATCGGCACGCTGCCGCGCACGCAGGCGGAGGTGGTCCTCCTGAGGTACGTCGCGGGGTTCGACGTGGCCGAGACCGCCCGCATCCTCGGGCAGCGTGCGGGAACGGTCCGGGTGATCGCGCACCGGGCCCTCCGACGGCTGGAAGCGGTCCTCGACGGAAGTCGGCCCGATCCGGCTGTAACGGAATCGGGCCCCGACTCGGTCCGGGAGGTGACATGACGACCAACGAGCGGCACGAGACCGGCACCGACGAGCCCACCGGACGGGTGACGTCGCTGCTGGCAGCAGCGGGAGCGCCGACGGAGCCGGGTCCCCAGCCCGGTGAGTCCCTGGCGCTGGCTGCGTTCCGGGTCGCCCACCCCCAGGAGAGGACCCGCATGCTGTCCAGGATCAACCCCGTACGCGCGGCTCTGACCACGAGCGCCGCCGCCCTCCTCCTCACCGGCTCCTTCGCCGCCGCTGCGGCGGGCGCCCTCCCGGGCGCAGCGCAGGACACCGCCCACGACGTGCTCGCCAAGATCGGCGTCACCGTGCCGGGGCCGAACGAGGCGTCCGACGGCCACCCCGACGGTCGCGGGTCGTCGGACGACGCCGACGAGACCTCCACCGAGGACACCACGTCCTCGGAGGAGTCCACGGACGACACGACGACCGGCGACGAGGAGTCCCAGGGCAAGGGCACGGAGGTCTCCGAGCTCGCGAAGAGCCCGGACCTCACCGGCATCGACAAGGGCGCGGCGGTCTCCACCCTCGCCTCCGGCGGGAAGAGCCAGGCCGGCCAGCACGGGTCCGCCGCCGACGCCGGCAAGCCCGACACCGCCGGCAAGCCGGACACCGCGGGCAAGCCCGATACCGCTGGCAAGCCGGACACGGCAGGCAAGCCCGACACCGCTGGCAAGCCCGACACGGCAGGCAAGCCCGACAGCGCGGGCAGGCCCGACGGCACCGGCACGCCCACGACCCCGGGTGACCGGCCGACCGACTGACCCGGCGCAGGCTGCGCCCGAACCCCGGTGCGTCTGCACACCTACGGCTCGGCGCGCGCGTCACCCAACTACCCCTGCGGGTGACGCGCGCCGACATGTCGGGGCCGGCCGCTAGGTTCCCCTCATGGCGATCCTGCACCGAGCGACCCTGACCCCCAGCAAGCCCGCGCTCGTCGAGGCGTGGCTCGACCGGCAGCCCTGGGGCGGCTCCGGAGAGCTGGAGGTGATCGGCAGCTACCGCTTCGACGACCCCGAGGGGGCCGTCGGCGTGGAGGGAATCCTCGTACGCCGGGCGGGTCAGGTGCTGCACGCGCCCCTGACCTACCGCGGCGCGCCGCTGGAGGGCGCGGAGGCGAGCCTGGTCGGGACGACGTCACACTCGGCGCTGGGGACCCGCTGGGTCTACGAGGCGGCGAGCGACCCGGTGGCCGTCGCCTGCTTCACGCGGGCCCTGGCGGGCGAGCAGGACCAGGTGACCCTCGAGCTCTACGAGGGTGAGGAGCTCATCGCCCGGCCGGAGCCGGCGGTGCGCCTCCAGCGTCGGCCCGGCTCCGCCGCCACCACGGGCGACCTCCGGCTGGCCCGGGTGCTGACCGACCCGCCCGAGGCGCTGGACGGCGCCGAGCAGCTGGTGGCGACGTGGTCGGACGGCGAAGCGGTCGTCGCGGTCCGCTGAACGCGGTTCAGGTCGGTCAGCCGCCCTGCTCGCGCAAGCGGAGCAGGTGCTCGGCGCGGTCGAGGTAGTCGTCCACGTCGTCCATCCGGTAGCCGTGCCGCAGCACCACTGGGCTGAACGTCTTCCGCGCCACCTCCCCCGCCCCCAGCCGCGGCTCGGGTGACCGCAGGTCGCCCTCGACGGCCTCGACGAACGGCTCGACCTCCTCCGCGGCGTAACCGGGTCGGATCCGCGTGTGGCGGAGTCCGGTGCTCTTCTCGGGCTGGCTCATCAGCGCTCCCTCATCGCTGGACTGCACGGCCTCCGTACGTCGATACCCGAGCGACGAGGAGCCTTCAACCCCTACCCGCCGGTCAGCACCGGATCAGGCTCAGCCGACGGGCAGCCGCACCCGTAGCACCGTCTCTCCGTTCCCGGCGTCGACCTCGATGGTGCCGCCGTGCCGCTCGACGACGATGCGGCGCGCGATGTCGAGGCCCAGGCCGGTGCCCTCGCCCACCTCCTTGGTGGTGAAGAACGCCTCGAACGCCCGGGCCGAGGCCTCGGAGGTGAACCCCGGGCCGGTGTCGCCGATCTCGACCACCACGGCGTCCTCCTCGGACCGCGCGGTCACCCGGAGCGTGCCGGCTCCGTCCATCGCGTCGACGGCGTTGTCGACGAGGTTGGTCCACACCTGGTTGAGCTCGCCGGGGTTCGCCTCGACCCGCGGAAGGTCCTCGTCGTACTCCCGCACCACCCGTACCCCGCCGCGCAGCTTGTGCCCGAGCATCACCAGCGTGCTCTCGAGCCCCTCCCGGACGTCGGTGTCCTGGCGCGACGCCCGGTCCATCTGGGTGTAGGACCGCACCGCCGACACCAGGTCACTGACCCGGCGCGTGGACTCGCGCACCTCGGCCACGAGCGTCTCCATCGCCACCGTGCTGGCCACCCAGCCCAAGCCGCTCTCGAGGCGCTCGCCGTCCCCGAGCACGTCCGCGGCGCGGCGACACCAGGCGACGTCGACGCCGGCGGCGGCCAGCCCCGCCGCCAGCTCCCAGTCGCGGGCGACCCCGTGCCGGGACAGCCACGCGGAGAGCTCGTCGGTCGCGTCGGCGAGCGCGAGCGGGTCGTCGGGACCGGTTCGCGGGTCGACCTCGCGGCGGAGCCCGTCGAGGGCGACGAACTGCTCCGCCGCCAGGCCGCCCCGGGCGAGCTCGGTCAGCGCCTGCAGCAACGAGCTGCCGGCGGCGTCGAGCGCGTCGACGGCGCGTACGGCGGCCGACGCCGGGTTGTTGATCTCGTGTGCGAGGCCGGCGGCGAGCCGGCCCAGGGTGACCAGCGAGTCCCGCTGCCGGGCGGTGGACTCGATGCTGCGCGCGGTCCGGTAGAGCCCGCTCACGAGGTGCACGCCGAACGGGAACCAGCCGTCCATCAGGTCGCGCAGCGCCCCGGCCGGCACGCGCAGCACCCGGGCGGCGGTGGTGCCGCGTCCGGTGGCGAGGTAGACCCCCTGCTCGTCCCAGGCACGGAAGCCGCCGGCCCACCGGCCCGGGGCGTCCATGCGGCCGACGACCACGTCCTCGCGGCCGACGTGCCGGACCAGGTCGAGGGTGCCGTCGACCAGCACCCACCAGAAGTCGGCGTGCTCGCCCTCGACGAACAGCTCGACGCCCGGCTCGACCGCCACCTCCTCACCGGCCGCCAGCAGCTCCCCGAGCTGCTCGTCGGTCAACCCCGCGAACAGCCCGATCGGGCGGAGGTCCTCGACGCGCATCTGCTCCCCCTCAGGTCGTGGCCAGGTAGCGGTGGACCAGGTGCACCGACATCGCACCCTCCCCGACGGCGGACGCGACCCGCTTCATCGAGTCCAGCCGCACGTCGCCGGCCGCGAACACGCCCGGCACGCTGGTCTCGAGCGCGTACGGCGGTCGCGGCAGCGTCCAGCGCGCGTCGTACGCCGCCCCGAGCAGGTCCGGCCCGGTGACGACGTACCCGTGCCCGTCGCGGACCACCTCCCCGCCGAGCCAGTCCGTGCGCGGCGAGGCACCGATGAACACGAACAGCCAGCCGGCCGCCAGCTCCTCGGTGGCGCCGGTGTCGCGCTGGCAGATGGTCAGCCCCTCAAGGTGACGCTCGCCGGCGGCGCCGACGACCTCGCTGCGGGCACGGACCTCGATGTTGGGAGCGTCGCCGATCCGCTCGACGAGGTACGACGACATGGTCGCGTCGAGGGACGGCCCGCGGACCACCATGGTCACCCGCTTGGCGTACCGCGCGAGGTTGAGCGCCGCCTGTCCCGCGGAGTTGGCCGCGCCGACGACGTACACCTCGTCGCCCCGGACCTGCGAGGCCTCGCTCGCGTCGGCGCCGTAGTAGACGCCGCGACCGGTCAGGTCGTCCACCCCGGACGCGCCGAGCCGCCGGTAGGAGACGCCGGTCGCGACGATCACCGATCGGGCCTCGATCTCGGTGTCGCCGAACAGCACCGCCCGCACCGGCCCTCGGGTCTCGAGACCGACCACGTCGTTGGCGAGCACCATCTCGGCGCCGAACCGGGCCGCCTGCGCGATCGCCCGGGCGGCCAGGTCGGCGCCGCTGAGGCCCTTGGGGAAGCCGAGGTAGTTCTCGATCGCCGCGCTCCGGCCGGCCTGCCCGCCCGGCGCCTCGCGTTCGACGACCACGGTGCTGAGCCCCTCCGAGGCGGCGTACACGGCGGCCGCCAGGCCGGCGGGCCCGCCGCCGACGATGCACACGTCGTACAGCGGCTGCTCGGCGCGGACCCGCAGCCCCAGCGCGCCGGCGAGGTCGCGCGTGGTCGGGGCGCGCAACGTCTCGCCGTCCGGCACCAGTACCAGGGGCAGGTCCCCGGGCTCGGCCCCGGCCAACGTGGCCAGCCGGCGGGCCTCGTCGTCACGCTCGACGTCGTACCACTGGTAGGGGACGTGGTTGCGGGCCAGGAACGTCTTGACCTCGTAGCTGCGGTCCGACCACCGGTGCCCGACCACGCGCAGGTCGGAGGTGTGGTCGGGGTGGGCGCGGACCCAGTCGTCGAGGAGGTCGTCGACGACGGGGTAGAGCCGCTCCTCCGGCGGGTCCCAGGGCTTGAGCAGGTAGTAGTCGAGCCCGATGTCGTTGATCGCGCGGATCGCGACGTCGGTGTCGGCGTACGCCGTGAGCAGGAGGTACTTCGCGCCGGCGACGTGCTCGCGCGCCCGCTCCAGCACCTCGATGCCGGTCATCCCCGGCATCCGCTGGTCGGCCACCACCAGCGCCACCGGCTGGTCGCGGAGGGCGAGCTCGGCGAGCACGCCCAGCGCCTGCTCGCCGGAGGTGGTGCCGACGATGCGGTAGTCGGCGCCGTACCGGGCGCGCAGGTCGCGCGCGATCGCGGCCGAGACCATCGGGTCGTCGTCGACGGTCAGGATCGTCGGTCTCATGCGGCCCCCGGGCGCGTCGTCGTGCGCGGTCCGCCCGAGCGGTGTCCCCGCCGAGGATACGGCGCTACACGGCGGCCCGCACCGGGTCGGTCAGGCCGACCACGTGCCAGGTCAGCCCGCGGTGCCGGAAGGTGGCACGGAGCCGGCCCTGCTCGGCCGAGACGGTGAGCGCGCCGGGGTCGTGCAGGTAGGTCCGGAAGGCGATCCGCCGGATCCGGAAGCCGAGGTTCTCGGCTGCGAAGAGCAGCCGGCTGACCGCGTTGCGCGGCGGGTGGCTGAACACCAGGAGCCTGGTGGCGTGCCGGGCGGCGGCGCCCAGCAGGCGCTGGTGGTCGGGGTAGCAGCAGACCACGCGGTGCAGGACCACGATGTCGTGCGGCTCGACCGCGTCCGGGTCGGTGACCAGGTCGAGCCGGCGCCGGGTCACCCGGTCGGCCACGCCCGCCTCGGTGGCGAGCGCCGCGGCGTCGTCCTCGTAGGAGTCGACGAGCTCCAGGTTGGTCGCCCGGGCGGCGCCACGGCGCAGCAGCTCGAGGTGCAGGTCGCCGACCCCGCCCCCGATCTCCAGCACCGTTGCCCCCTCGACCCCCTGGGCCGCGAGGAACTCGACGATCCGGCTCGCCGTCCGGTCGAGTCCGCGCCTGCGGTATCGCTTGGCGAGGTGGCGCGAGAACCGCGCGCCGAACAGGTCGTCGTACCCGGACGGTTCGCAGCAGCCTCCCATGCGCCGAGTATCCCGCCGCGCGGGACGGTGGAGGAACCCCGGTCCCGTGGCAGTCTCGACCCGTGCTGCCCCTCGTCACCGCCGCGCCCACGCCCGACTGGCGGCTGGCCGTGGTGCTCGTGGTGCTGGTCGGCGTGGCCGTGACGGCGTCCGCGCTGGGCGGTCTCGGGGTCGGTCGCGGCCAGGTCACCGCCGCCGTCCGGGCCGTGGTCCAGCTCGCGGTCGTGTCCACCGTGATCGCGGCGACCCTGCGGTCGCTGTGGTGGTCGCTGCTCTTCGTCCTCGTCATGTACGTCGTGGCCACCGCGACGTCGGCGCGGCGGATCGACGTCGCGCGCCGGCAGGTGCCGCTGGTCGGGGCGGCGGTGGCCGCGGGCGCCGTACCCGTGCTCGCGCTGAGCCTGGGCTCCGGCGTGATCCCGTTCAACGGCGCCGGCATCATCCCGATCGCCGGCATCGTCATCGGCAACACCATGACCGCCGCGACGCTGACCGGCCGCCGGGCCTGCGCCGAGCTCGGCGCGCAGCGCGGCGCCTACGAGGCGGCCCTGGCGCTGGGGTTCCAGGCCCCCGACGCGGCGCTGCTGGTGGTCCAGCCGTCCGCCCGCGAGTCCCTGCTCCCGGGGCTCGACCAGACCCGGACCGTCGGCCTGGTCACGCTGCCCGGCGCCTTCGTCGGCGTGCTGCTCGGCGGTGGCACCCCGCTCGAGGCCGGAGCCGCCCAGGTGCTGGTGCTGATCGGGCTGATGGCTGGGCAGGCGATCACCTGTGCGGTGCTGCTGCGCCTGGTGGCCCACGGGCACGTGCTCCGCCGCGACCTGGCGGGGACGCTACCCCGCTGAGTCCGGGATGCCGCGCACCGGCGTCCCCTCCTCCACCCGCGCGACGCCTACCCGTGCGGCGTACGCCGCGGCCTCGACCCGGGACCTCATCCCGAGCTTGGCGAGGACGCTGCTGACGTGGTGCGCCACGGTCTTGCGGCTGAGGAACAGCCGTGCAGCGATCTCGGGGTTCGACAAGCCCTGCCCGAGCAGGGCGAGCACCTCCCGCTCGCGCGCCGTCAGGACCCCGGGGACGCGACGTGCGACCGACGGGGTCACGCCGAGCGAACGCAGGAACGCCGCCGCCCGGGCGGCCTCCGACGCTGCTCCCAGCGTGGTGAGGCACTCCAGCGCTTCGCCACCGTGGACCGCGGCGAGGTCGGGGTCGCGCTGCGCCGTGACCTCGGCCAGGGCCAGCATCGCCTGCCCGAGCTCGAACGGCAGGGCGCCCTCGCGGAACGCGTCGCACGCCGCGGCCAGCAGGCGCGCGGCCGCTTCGGCGTCGCCCCGTGCCGCCGCGACCGACCCGGCCGCACGCACCAGCACGGCCCTGGCGCGCGCGTGCGCGGACACCTGCCACACCCCGGCCTCCTCCCGCACCAGGTCGGCCGCGGTCTCGGTGTCGCCACAGGCCAGGCAGGCATCGGCGAGTGCTGCGGTCACCGCGGCGACCTCGGGGTCCCCCGACGCCATCCGGTCCAGCCGATCGCGGAGCACCGCCGCGGCGCGGCTCGCGAACCCCCGAGCCAGGTCGACCGCCGCGACCGTCACCGCCGCCCGGGACGTGTGCCCGAGGCCCGTGAGGAGCTCGGCCGCCTCCTCCAGGCGCCCCTGTCGGCAGCGCAGGTCGGCGAGCGCGAGCCGGGCCTCCTCCGCGGGACCGGCCCCGACCTCCGACGACATCGCCAGGGCTCGGCGCAGCTCGTCCTCTGCCTGTTGCCACTCGCCGGCGGCCAGCAGCACGCTGCCGAAGTGGGCCCGGCACCGGGCCTGGAGGAACGGGCACCCGTACCTCGCCATGAACCGGTCTGCCTCGCGACACCAGAGGCGGGCCCGGACGAGGTCGTCCACCAGGCTGCAGGCCGCGAGCATGTTGCAGGACGACCACACCACCACCTGCAGGTCGTCCAGCCCACCGAACGCGCTCGTCATCGCCTCGTCGAGGTGGACCAGCCCGGTTTCCTCCTGCCCACGCTGCACCAGCACGAGGCCCAGGTCGGAGAGCGCCATGGTCTCGAGGGCTGTGTCCTTGCCCGTCACGGCCAAGGCCCGGGCCCGTTCGAGGCCGGTCAGCTGTCGATCGGGGTCGTCGTCGAGCAGCGCCTGGAGGAGCACCACCCAGCCGCGGGCGACGTCGCTCCCGGCACGGGCTGCGGCGCGGTCCGCCCGCGCCAGCCAGCCACGCGCGGCGACCACGTTGTCGAGGTTCGTGAGGTACCAGACGCACAGGTCCACTGCCGCCCGCGCCGCCTCTTCGTCTGCGTCGGCGTCGACCAGGAGGCGGAACGCGTGCTGCCGGTGCTCGATCGCGGCGCGCACGTCGCCGAGCCACCAGCAGACCCGGCCGAGACCGTCCAGGGCCCCGGCCGTCTCGCGCTCGGCCACCGCTCCGGCGTACGCCGCCCGGGCCTGCTCCCATCGGCCGGCGGCTGCCGCGGAACGCGCCTCGGCCACGAGGTCGTCGTACCGCACACCGCCATGATCGCGCGGAGTCCGCGCCTCCGAATAGGTCAGCTGTCCGATGTGCCGCCACCGCGTCCGGCCCACGCTGGGGATCGGATCGAGGAGGTGCCGCATGACCGAGACCTTCCACCTGTCCTCCGAGCAGGCCAGGACGTACGACGAGGTGTTCGTGCCCGCGCTGTTCGCCCAGTGGGCGCCCCAGCTCGTGAGCTGTGCACGGATCAGGGCCGGCGACGACGTCCTCGACGTGGCCTGCGGCACCGGGGTCGTCGCCCGAGCGGTTGCGGACGTCGTCGGGGCCGGCGGTCGCGTCGTCGGTGTCGACCTGAACCCCGCGATGCTGGAGGTGGCCGGGGCGCGCAGCCCCGACCTCGAGTGGCGGATCGGCGACGCCGAGGACCTCCCGTACCGCGAGGGGGAGTTCGCGCACGCCCTGTGCCAGTCGGCGCTGTTCTTCTTCCCCGACCCGCGACGCGCGGTCGCCGAGATGGCACGGGTGGTCCGGCGTGGCGGCACCGTGGCCCTCCAGACCTATGCCGGGCTCGACCGGCAACCCGCGTACGGACCCTTCGTCGACGCGGTCGCCCGGCTGGCGGGTCCGGAGGTTCGGGTCCTGCTCGGAACCTACTGGTCGCAGGGCCAGCTGGCCGGGCTCTGCGACCTGCTCGTCGAGGCAGGGCTGGAGGTCGTCGAGACCAGGAGCAGCCTCGGCACGGTGTCGTTCCCGTCCGCGGACACGCTGGTACGCACCGAGATCGCGGCCACCCCGCTCGTCGAGCGGATCGACCCGCGAGCGATGGACGCCGTCCTGGTCGAGTGCCGGGCCGTCCTGGCGCCGTTCGTCCGGCTGGACGGAGGGGTCGACGCGCCGATCCGGGCGCTCATGGTGGCCGCCCGCAAGCCCTGACGTCCCGCTCGTTCAGGGGCGCCGGGCGGTGAGCGGCCGCAGCAACAGCCCGAGCAGGACCAGCCCGCCGGCCCCGAGCCCCCACCACATCATGGTGCGCCGGGACTCCGCGGCCACGTCCTGCGGCCGCTCGGGCGGGCTCAGCTCGCCCCGCGCCTCGACGTACGCCGGGGCGCGCTGGAGGGTCCCGTCCTTCGCGATCTGCAGCTGCGCGGTCAGCGCCTCGAGCGGCTGGACCATGCCGTGCCCGTCGAGCGCGTCGTCGGCGTACGCCCCCCGCGCGGTGGCCTCGATCCGGGTCGCGACCTGGGCCGGGCTGCGGTTCGGGTTCTGGGCGAACAGCAGGGCCGCCAGCCCGCTCACCTGCGCGGTCGCCCAGCTCGAGGCGACATCCCCGATCGCGCAGGTGGAGCCGCCGACGGTGACGCTGATCGCGCCGACGGCGGGCGCGGACACGTCGGTCTCCGGACCGGTCCACACCCAGGTCGGGTCGAGGTCGAGGTCCGGGTCGAGGGCGGTGACCGCCAGCACCTCGTCGTCGTACGACGCCGGGAAGCGCACCTCGTCCTCCCCCGGCCGGTAGCGGTCGGGGTCGTCCTCGTCGTCGGGGTCGGCGGTCCGGTTGCCGACCGCGGCGACGACGAGGATCCCGCGCCGCGTGGCCCGGTCGATCGCCTCCTGCACGGCCGGGCTGGCGTCGTCGAGCTCCAGCGACAGGTTGATGACCCGGATGTTCTCGGTGCGTGCCAAGGCGACCGCCTTGTCGATGCCGGCTGCGAGCGCGCGGTCGGTCAGCTCCGGCGGCTCCCCGGAAGAGCCGAAGCCCTCCGGGCGGGGCGCGGTCACCCGGACCGGAACCACGTGGGCGCCCGGGGCCACGCCCAGCACCCCGCGCTCCCGGTCGTTGCCCGCCACCAGGCCCGCGACGATGGTGCCGTGGGCGTCGGCGATCGCACCCGGGCCGGCCACCGTGGCGGCGCCGCGGACGTCGACCATGCCGGTCGCGGGGTCGACCCCGGAGTCGACGACCGCCACGCCCACGCCCCGGCCGTTGCTGATCCGGTGCGCCTCGGGCAGCCGCAGCGCGGTGGCCACCCGGTCGTTCGGCTTCTCGTAGGTGACCGGCTCGCCGGCGTCCGGGACGTCACGCACGCACGCCCCCTCGGCGTACGCCGGCGCGGTCGGGCCGGCGACGGACGCGGCGAGCCCTGCGCCGAGCAGGCCGGCAGCCAGCAGCCGAGCGGCGGGCGGCCTCAGGCCTGGCACGAGCTCGTCGCCCTCTCGGCGTCCGGCGACCCGAGCGCGGCCCGCGCCGAGAGCTCCGGCCCGCAGGCGAACTGCTCGATCCAGGCGTCGGGGATGGTCGGCGGGTCGTAGGACGAGTAACCGAGCAGGCCGGCGGTCTCGGTGCCCTTGCCGCCGAGGCGGTAGCGGGTGCCGCCGGAGTCGACGACCCACTGCTGGCCGCCGGCGGCGTCGCCGTGCCCGGCGGTGCGCACGTAGGCGCCCTGGCCCGGCGCCACGCTGAACCGGATCGCGTCCCCGACGTCGTCGGCGCCGGCGTCGCCCGTCGGCGTGGTGGCCAGCAGCGTGCGCGAGGCGCGACCGGAATCGGCGTCCAGCACGGCGCACGGCTCCGCCGTCAGCGCGACCGGCTCGGCGGCCGGCCACACCGAGAGGTCGGCGGCGGCCCGGGGCCGGGCCTCGAAGGTGTCGATCTCGACCGGCCGGCGGTCCGCCACGATCTCGTAGACCGCCGCCGCGAACGGGGAGACCTCGACCGGCTCGTCGGTGTCGAGCACGTAGCTCTTGCCGGCGTAGGTCACCAGGCTGCCCACCTGCAGGCCCGGGTCGCCCAGGCT
The DNA here is from genome assembly GCF_004519545.1 of Nocardioides guangzhouensis. Lineage (GTDB taxonomy): Bacteria > Actinomycetota > Actinomycetes > Propionibacteriales > Nocardioidaceae > Nocardioides > Nocardioides guangzhouensis. The sequence goes on along the minus strand of NZ_SDKM01000007.1, from coordinate 58,347 downwards.
CCCGGCGTACGACGCGGCGCCGCTGCCGGAGACCCCGAACGACCCCGCGCTCAGCGACGGGCCGACCGGGAACAGGTTGAGCCACTCGTCGGGAACGACGTACTCCGGTGCGGAGCCGAGTCCGAGCCGGGCCAGGATGCCGTTGGCGACCGGACCCGAGCCGAGGTCGAGCCGGAAGCCGCCGGAGCCGTCGCCGGCCGAGGCGACCAGCCAGCGCTTGCCTTCCCTGCCCTCGACGGTGACCGCGGCGGACGGCGCCGGGGTGGTCGCCGCCGTGCGGTCGATCCGGAACTGCGCGCCGCCGTCGTCGTTGAGGCAGGCGCTCCAGCCGCTGTCGACCAGCAGTCCGGACGAGGGGAGGTTGTCGGGGGCCCCGTAGATGCCGACGTCGTCGCCGATCTGGACCTTGTTGATCTCGTCCTGCGAGACCGACGAGATCACCTCCGAGTCCGAGCCGTAGATCAGCCGGGCCGAGATCGGGTCGGTCGGCAGCAGCGCGCCGTCGTCGTCGAGCACGACGTAGTTGTTGCCGGTCTCCTGGGCGATCACGATGCCCTGGTCACGCCAGCCCTCCGGGGTGCGCGGGGAGAAGACGCCGGCGATCGCGGCGCCGGCGACCAGCAGCACGGCGAGCGCGACACCGCCGACGATCGCCCGGCCGGGGCGGGCCGGCTCGACCTCACGACCTCCCGGGGCGCCGCTGACGAAGGCGGTGACGAGGCGCCGCCGGCTGAACGCGTGCGCCTCGACCAGGTCACGCTTGGTCGACACCCGCAGTCACCCCCGGACCCGGTCGTACAGCCCGACCGCGAGCACCAGCAGGGGCACCAGCGCGACCAGGGCGGTGACCTCGGCGACGTCGGCGAGCCGCCCGCGGCGCACGGACGCGGAGCCCGGGACGAAGGTGCCGGTCAGCAGCAGGGCACCGGCCGCGGCCAGCACCACGGCCACGGTGGCCCGCCAGTCGGGGTGCACGACGAGGACGGCGCCGGCGGTCGTGACCAGGCCGAGGATGCCGGAGGCGAGGCCGACCATGACCTCGGAACCGGTGCGGTACTGGCGGGTGCGGAGCATGACCACCGCCGACGAGGCCACCGCGATCAGGGTGCCGGCCAGGCCCAGGGTCACCGCCAGCGGCGCGGTGAGCACCAGCAGCGCACCGACCGTCGCCGAGACCGCGAGCAGGATCTCGTGGCCGACCAGCGCGTCCTCGCGGACCACGCCCGGGTCGACCGCGGTCGGCTCGCGGGTGATGTCGGCGTGGCTGTAGATCTGCTCGACGTTGGTGCCGGTGACACCGAGCGCCAGCCAGGGCAGCACGCTGCCGACGACCACGACCAGCACCAGCACGGTCGTGAACACGACCGCCGCGTCGACCGTCGTCCGGGTCATCACGAGCCCGACGGCGGCGCAGATGCTGCCGACGACGACGGCGGGGATGACCAGCGCCCGGCCGGACCGCAGGCCCACGACGCACACGATCCCCGCGAGCATGGCGCCGACTCCGGCGGCGGCCACCGGGTAGCCGAACAGGTCGCCGTCGGGGACCAGCATGCGACCGGCCACGGCGGCGTACCCGGCGCCCGTCCAGGCCAGGCAGATCGCGGCCTCCCGCTCGCGCTGGGCGTGGCTGAGCACGACCGCACCGACCACGAGCAACGCCGCGATGATCGCGGACGCGACGGCCGCGACGGTCGAGCCGCGCTGGAGGTGGAGCGCGAACGCTCCGAGACCGAGCAGCAGCACCGCGGCGGTGAGCGCGGTACGCCGCCCGGCGGCCGGCTCCCACGGCTTCAGGTCGCGCTCGACGGCATCGGCCATCGCCTCGACCACGTCGTCGTAGACCCGCGGCGGAGCGTCGTCGACGCCGGCCGCGACGGTCAGCAGGCCGCCGTCCCGCACCCCCTGCATGGTCAGGCCGGCGTCCCCGGCGAGCGGGCGCCCGTCCTGGGTGATGACGCGGTAGCCGCCGTGGACGGTGGCGGCGTCGAGGAGGCCGACGCTGCGGGCGAGCTCGGGGACCAGCTCGGCGACGGGGACCGAGCCCGGCAGCACCAGGTCCACCCGGCGGGTGCCGGAGGCGACCGTGACCCGGACCAGGCCCGAGGTGCTGGTGGGTGTCGCGGCGTGGGACATCCTCTCCCCGTTCGTGTGTGGTGGCCTTGTCAGAACGTCGTACCTGCGCGAACGAGGGTCGCGGCCCGGTCCGCGCAGGTCACCCTACCCGCGGCTCAGCCGTCCGCCGGGGCGGTCGTGTCGTCGGGCTCCGGCCGGTCGACGTGCCGGGTACGGGCGTCGCGGTTGGCGTCCTCGGCGGCGGTGCCGACCCGGATCCGGGCGAGCCGGTCGAGAGCGCCTGCCGAGAGCTGGTCGGCTGCCTCGAGCCCGGCGACCGCTTCGGTGAGGTAGCCGCTGAACTGCTCGAGGTCGGCCCGCACCCCGTCGATCGTCTCGGCGACCACCGCGTGCGCGGACCGGTGCGCGGCCACCACGTCGGCGGCCGAGGCGTAGCCGCCGAGCATGCCGCCGCTGAGCGACAGCTTCCGGAAGGTCCGGTCGCCCGCGACGTCGTCGGCGGTCTGACGCGTCTGCCGGGCCAGGCCGAGCACGGCAGCCGAGTCGAGGACGATCCCCGTCGTGCCGGACGCAGCGGTGCGCGTGGGCCCACCCTCGGGGCCAGTGGCGAGAACCATCTCCCCGCCCTCAGTCGATCACCGAGTCGGTGGCGCCCTCGTCGTCGAGCCAGCTCTCCTCGTCGGCGAACGCGAGGTGCTCCCGGGCGACGTCCTTCTCGTCCTTCTTGCCGGCCCGGCCGCCCTGGCCGGCAGCAGCCGGGCCGCGCCCGCCGCGACCCCCGGCTCCGGAGCGACCGCCCTTGCCGGCGGCCTGGCCCTGGCCGGGAACCGTGGTGCCGCGGCCACCCGCCGCACCCCGTCCGCCGGTGGTGCCGCCGGTCCGGGAGGCGGTGCCGCCCTGGCCGGGCACCATCGACCCGGAGCGCCCGATCGCCCCGCGCGACGCGGCACTGCCGGAGGACCGGCCGATCGCGCCGGAGGCACCCGGCGCGCCGGTGACCGGCCGCATGCTCGCCGGCATGCCGCCGCGGCTGGCCGCGATCGCGCCCGCGCCGCTGACCACGCCGGCGCCCAGCGCCGAGCCCGCCGCCGCGCCGGAGCCGGAGACCGGGGTGGCGGTGCTGCCGGGGGCGTACGACGAGCCGCCGGACGCGCCGGGCTGGTAGGTGCCGCTGCCGCCCGCCAGGTTGCCGCCGACCGGGACGGTGCGCGGTCCGGTCGGGGTCGGCTCGCCCGGGTTGCCGTCGTCGCGCGGACCCTTCGGGTCCTTCGGGCCCACCTCGTAGCGCGGGCCGTCGTCGCGTCCCCCGTCCGGCCGGCCGCCCGGGCCGGCGTCGACCGTGCCCCCGCCGCCGCTGCGGACCAGCGGAGACGTGCCGCCGGTGCCGCCGCCACCACCGCCGCCGGAGCTGCGGCTGGGCGGGTCGCCGGCAACCGTGCGCAGGTCCGAGGCGGACTTCTCGAAGTGCGTGTCGAGCTTCGTGAGGGCAGCGCCGGCCGCCTTCTCGCGGGCGGCCACCTCGCTGTCGTGCTGCGCCTGGCGGAGGCTCCCACCGGGGTCCATGAGCCGCTCGAGGTCGGTCTGCGGGGCGTTCGGGTTCGTGGTGACCTTCGGCAGCCGGTCGTAGTCGGCCTGGGCCGCACGGAGGCCGGTGGAGGTGGTCGTGAGGGCGTTGGCCGCGGTGGTCATCTCGGACGCCCGCTGGTCGACCTTCTTCTGCACCTCGCGGTAGCGCTCGGCGGCCGCGGCGCCGGTCGGGTTGTTGGGCCCGAAGCTGGTCTCGAGCTGGGCCGCCTGCGACGTGAGCTTCCGGGCCACACCTCTCAGGAGGTCCGCGCCCAGCGACCACGAGGCGGCCGCCGCGTCCACGGCGTCGAGGTTCGCCGAGAAGGCCTGGAGGAGCTTCTGCTCCTGAGGACCGGCCGCGCCACCGCCGCCGCCACCGCCGCCGCCACCGTCTGCTGCCACCATCGGGACTGCTCCTTCACGACATCGGGTCCCCGTCCGGGATGCCACGGGCTTCCCTACCCCCCGCTGCACCCCTCAAACCTCGCCCCGTACGGCGCGACCCGGCCTGCTAGCGTCGACGCCGTCCACGTCGGCACGACATCGAGACTCGGGGGTCGATCCATGCGAGCACTGGCGAGTGCCGTCGCGGTCACGATCTGCCTGGCTCTGGCCGGCTGCCAGGACGGCCGGGACGACGCCGACCCGGCTCCGAGCGGGTCCTCGAGCGCCACGGAGTCCACCCCGACCGAGGTGCCCGCCGCCACCGGCCCCCTGATCGACGGCGAGGTCTTCGACGTGCACGCCCCCGACGGGTGGCAGCTCGACGGGTCGTTCAGCACCGACTTCATGCACCAGCTCGACAACACGTCGAACGCGCGTGAGCTGATGGGCGTCGCGGAGATCACCGACGAGGTACGGCCTCTCGCCGAGGTGGCGCGGGACAACTTCCGCAGCTTCCAGACCATCGGGAAGAAGCGACGGATGCCCGACACCGAGCTGGCCGGCGAGCCGGCGTACCGCATCCGGGCGGTCGAGGTCGGCGGCGCGGTCAAGGAGGAGCTCGGCGCGGTCTACGAGGGCACCCAGGTATCGATCAGCATGACCCTGCTGGGCACGCCGAAGGAGCGGCAGCAGGTCTTCGACTCGGTGCTGGCCAGCTGGGAGTGGCAGTAGCCCGGACCCGCGAGGGGTGGGTCAGGTGTCGTCGCGGGGGACGTACTGCTCCTGGGCGCTGAGGCGCGCCTGGTCGGCGGCGTCGCCGTAGCGGATCTGCGCGAGCTGGTCGAGCGCCGTGGCGCTGAGGTCGTCGGCGTCCCCGAGGCCCTCGACCGCCTTGTCGAGGTAGCCCGCGAACGCCATCAGGTCCTCGTTGACGCCCCGGAGCGTGCCGAGCACGACCTGGTGGGCGGTGCCGTGGGCGCTGGTCACGGCCGCGGCGCCGGAGAACCCGCCGAGCATCGACGGCTCGAGCTGCAGCGAGCGGAACTTCTTGTCCGAGAGAAGGTCGTCCGCCGTGGTCCGCGTCCTGCCGGCCAGGTCCTTCACGTCCTCCGGGTTGAGCTCGAGGATGCGCGAGACCGACTCGACGATCTTGCCGAAGTCGGGGAGCAGCATGGCGGTGTCCTTGATCGTGCGGTGGTGCGTCGTCGGACGCCGTACGGGGGCCACCGGAGCGGTGGCCCCCCGGCCGGCGTCGTGTCAGTCGGCCGCGTCGGTCCGTCGGGTCAGTGGCCCTGGAAGCGCCGGGCGTTGGCCGCCTCGGCCCGCTGGTACTCCGCGTTGGAGAGACCCACGGTCTGCGCGATGTCGTTGAGGATGTCCTTCATGTCGTTCATCGCGCCGTCCCACTTGATGCGGGCCTCGTCGAACGCGGCGGACGCGCTGCCGGTCCACTCGTCACGACGACCCTGCATCCGCTTCTCCATCGCGGTGAGCTTGTCCTCGATGTCGAGCGCGGCCTGCTTGATGTCGGAGGCCGCACCGTCGAGGGCCTCGTAGCCGACCTTCAGGTTTCCCATCGTCCTGTCTCCTCTGGTCCGTCCGCCGGCGTCAGCCGGCCAGCCCGTTCTGGTAGCGGTTCAGGCCGCCGGCGACGATGTCCTCGGACTCGTCGTACGTCGCCTCGGAGCCCTCGAGGTTCGCCCTGAAGTCGTCCATCGCGCCGATGACCCGGTCGGCGGTGTTCTGCCACGACTCGATCGCGCCCTGGAACGCCACATGACCGCGGCCCTCCCACTGCCCGTTGAGCGCCTCGAGCCGGCCGCGCAGCGTCTTGATGCGGCCGAGCAGGTCCTCCTTGGTGGTCGCGACGTCCTGGGCCGCGGCGTGGAGGACTTGATCTGTCTTCTTCATTCCGGACGTGTCGCCCATGGTGGACTTCCTTCCCCCGAGTCGGACGGACCGCTCGAGCCTTCTCGTAGACGTGCTGGCTGGTGCGCCGCCCAAGGGACTACCCCCGGCCCTCCCTGCTAAACATCGACCCCGGGATTTCCACAGGTCCGGCGGGTCGCGGTGCGGGGCGGGTCAGGACACGAGTCGGGAGGTGAGCTCCCACAGGTGGCGGAAGAGGCCGGCGGCCACCACGAAGGACGCCACGGCGAAGGCGCCGCACAGTGCCTCGCCGATCTCGGCCCGGCGTGCCCACCACACCGAGCGCCAGCCGCGGCCGGTCGCGATCGCGGCGACGAGGACCCCGCCGGCGAGCGCCAGCGCCGCCAGCACGACGTACCAGAGCGTGGTCTCGGGTGCCGCCAGCAGCCGGTCCACCACGAGCACCAGCCAGGCGAACAGGCCGGCCGCGCGCAGCTCGGCGCGGGCGACCGGGTGCCGGTAGCTGCGGGCCGCGAGCAGCAGCCCGCCACCGGCGAAGAGCACCAGCAGCGCGGCGCCGGTGCGGTCGAGGTCGAGGGTCGCGGTGACCAGCAGTGCGGGCGCCGAGACCAGGACCACCACGAGCACGGCGCCGGCTGCGGCGTCGACGGTCGTGGCGCCCCGGGACAGGAGCTCGCGGACGCCGGCCTCGGGGATCACCATCCGGCCGCGGCGGCCGGTGGTGCGGCCGCGGGCGGACCACGCGGTGACCGCCAGCTTCTCGAGGTCGATGAGCATCTGGTCGGGGACGTCGACGGCCAGCGCCGGCACCGAGCGGGCGGCGGTCAGGGCGAGGAGCAGCAGCAGGCACCATGCCACCTGCGGCGCGAAACCGGCGAGCAGGCTGCCGCCCACGACCACGAACACGCCGAGGCCGGTCGCGATCCAGACGTTCTGCACCTCGCGGTTGCTCACCCCCGCCGCGCGGGTGATGCCGGCCGCCGCGGCCGCGCCGAGGCCGGCGATCCCGACCAGGAGCGGGAGGCGTTCGGCGCCGGGCAGGTACGCCGCGGCGAACGCGGCCGCCCCGCCGAACGCCGGGGCGGCGGCGGCCCGCTGGGCGGCGTGCCGCCCGACGGGGACTGCCCCGCTCAGCGCGGCCAGCACCAGCAAGGCGATCGTGGCCTCGCGGGCCGTCCCGTCGGCACCGGCCGCGGCCACCGCGGCGAGCACGCCGAGCAGTGCGGCGACCGCGCACCAGACGGCCGCGGCGGGACCGGGCCGGTCGCCCTCGCGGCGGACGGCGGCGTCCGGGGCAGCGGGGAGGTCGGGCGCCGGCACCGGCCCGAACGAAGCGACCAGAAGGTCGCCGGAGCGCACCCCGACGGTCTCGAGGCCGACCTGGTCGGGCAGCCTCCGGCCGCCGGAGGTGAGCAGCGCCGGAGGTTGCGCGAGGCCGCACTGGGCGGCGTACTCGCGGGCAACGTCGGCGACCGAGGCGCCCGCGGGGACCAGCAGGTCGAGCGCCCCCGCGGAGCCGTGCACGGTCACGGCGAGCGTGTCCACGGCAGGTCCGGCCACGACGTCCCCCTTCTCGGTCTGCGTCGAGAGGGTAGTACGCCGCGGAGGTTTCGGACGACGCGCTTCGGCCTAGGATCGAGCGCGACCCACCAGCACGACCACCCGCCTGCACGGTGCCGACAAGGGGGACGCGTGACCACGCTCCGCAGCGGACAGCGGCTCGACCCGCCCGAGATGCCCAGCGGGCAGATCAAGCTCCAGGCACCGCCGGAGCTGCAGCCCCACGAGGGGGCAGGCAACGCGCTGATGACCGCGATCCCGATGCTCGGCAGCGTCGGGTCGATCGTGCTGGTGGCGGGCATGAGCCAGACCGCCGGCGGGGGCACCAACACCCGCGCGATGATCGCGGCCGGCATGTTCCTGTTCGCGACCGTCGGCTTCATCGTCGTGCAGATCGACCGGACCCGGAAGCAGCGCAACCAGCAGCTGACCGGGTCGCGCACGGAGTACCTCCAGTACCTCGCGAACATCCGCACGATCGCGCGGAACGCCGCTGACCAGCAGCGGGCGTCCCTGACCTGGCACCACCCCGACCCGTCCGCGCTGCCCGCGCTCGCGGAGGACCGGGTCCGGCTGTGGGAGCACACGCCGGGCGACGACACCTTCCTGCACGTCCGCTACGGTCTGTCGTCGCAACCGCTCTCGCTGGAGCTGGTCCCACCGGACAGCGCCCCGATCGAGCAGGTGGACCCGGCCGCCGCGTCGGCCCTGCACCGGCTGCTGGTCGTGCACCGGGTCCAGCCGCACCTGCCCGCCTCGATCGACCTGCGCGCCTTCGACCGGATCGAGCTGACCGGCGAGGAGGAGGCGGCACGCTCGCTGGCCCGGTCCATGGTGTGCTCGGCGGCGGCGTCACACAGCCCCGAGCACCTCGTGGTGGCGGTGCTCTGCTCCGTCGAGCACCTCGCCCAGTGGGACTGGCTGAAGTGGCTGCCGCACTCCCTCAGCACCCAGCAGGGAGACGCCGTCGGCCCGCGGCGGATGGTCACCACCTCGCTGGACGACCTCGGCTCGATGCTGCCGCCCGACCTGTCCGACCGGCCCCGGTTCGGCGCCGACGAGGTGCCGGCGACACCCCACATCCTGCTGGTCATCGACGGCGGCAGCCTGCCGCCCGGCAACCACATCATCCCGCCCGACGGCCTGCACGGCGTGACCCTGGTCGACCTGCCCGAGCGGTGGGACGAGCTCGACGACCCGACCCGGCTGCGCCTGGAGTTCGCGGACGCCCCGGCGGAGGACGGCAAGCTCCCGGTCAGCGCCCTGCGGGTGCGTTCCGAGCCGATCCGGGCGCTGGCCGACCAGTGCGACCTCGCCACCGCGGAGGCGTTCGCGCGGCGGCTCGCGCCGCTGCACACGGTGTCCACCGGCGGCGACGGCGAGACCAGCGGCCCCACCGACTTCATGGACCTGCTCGGCCTCGGCGACGTCCACGTCTTCGACCCCGCGCTCGCGTGGCGTCCGCGTCCCGCGCGCGACCGGCTGCGCGTGCCGATCGGGGTGGCCGACAGCGGCGGATCGGTGCACCTCGACATCAAGGAGTCCGCCCAGCAGGGCATGGGTCCGCACGGCCTGGTGATCGGCGCGACCGGCTCCGGCAAGTCGGAGTTCCTGCGCACGCTGGTGCTCGGCCTCGCGATGACCCACTCCCCCGAGCAGCTCAACATGGTGCTGGTCGACTTCAAGGGCGGCGCGACGTTCGCCGGCATGTCCGCGATGCCGCACGTGTCCGCGGTGATCACGAACCTCTCCCAGGAGCTCACGCTCGTCGACCGCATGCAGGACGCGCTGTCCGGCGAGATGGTGCGCCGGCAGGAGCTGCTGCGCGAGGCCGGCAACTTCGCCTCGATCCGCGACTACGAGAAGGCGCGGGCGGCCGGCGAGGACCTCGCGCCGATGCCGTCGCTGTTCATCGTCGTCGACGAGTTCTCCGAGATGCTGACCGCGAAGCCGGAGTTCATCGACCTGTTCGTGGCGATCGGCCGGCTCGGCCGCTCGCTCGGGCTGCACCTGCTGCTCGCGTCGCAGCGGCTCGAGGAGGGGCGGCTCCGCGGCCTGGAGTCCCACCTGTCCTACCGGGTGGGACTGCGGACCTTCTCGGCTGCCGAGTCGCGCACCGTGCTCGGCGTACCCGATGCCTACGAGCTGCCGGCGGTCCCCGGCCTCGGCTACCTCAAGCCCGACCAGTCGACGCTGCTGCGGTTCAAGGCGGCGTACGTCTCCGGCCCGCCGTCCGGCCGCGCGCGGGTACGTCGCGACGAGGGCGGCAACCTGCGCGGCATCCTCCCGTTCACGATCGCCGAGGTGCTGTCGCTGGAGCCGGTCGAGGAGGAGGTCGCCGCGGCGCCGGTGCCGCAGCAGGGCGACCAGGAGTCGCTGCTCGACGTCGCGGTCGCGCGGATGGTCGGCCAGGGTCCGGCGGCGCACCAGGTGTGGCTACCGCCGCTCGACGTGCCGGACACCCTCGACCAGCTCATGCCCGACCTCGCCGAGCAGCCGGACCTCGGACTGGTCTCGCCGATGTGGCGCCGGCTGGGCGGCCTGACCGTCCCGCTCGGCACCGTCGACCGGCCGCGCGAGCAGCGCCGCGACACCATGACGATCTCGCTGACCGGCGCCGCCGGCCACGCGGCCGTCGTCGGCGGCCCGCGCAGCGGCAAGAGCACGTTGCTGCGCACGATGACCTCCAGCCTGGCGATGACCACCACGGCGTTCGAGAGCCAGTTCTACGTGCTCGACTTCGGCGGCGGCACGTTCGCCCCGCTGGCCGGCCTGCCGCACGTCGCCGGCATCGGCACCCGGTCCGAGCCTGACGTCGTACGCCGGATCGTGGCGGAGATCAAGAGCGTCGTGGACCGCCGCGAGGCGTACTTCCGTGCCCACGGCATCGACTCCATCGAGACCTACCGGTCGCGCCGGGCCGAGGGTCGCGCGGACGACGGGTACGGCGACGTCTTCCTCGTCGTGGACGGGTGGAGCACGCTGCGCGCGGACTTCGACGACCTCGAGTACGAGCTGCAGTCGCTGGCCCAGCGCGGTCTCACCTTCGGCATGCACCTGCTGGTCGCGGCCGGCCGGTGGGCCGACTTCCGCTCGGCGATGCGCGACATCTTCGGCACCCGGCTCGAGCTGCGTCTCGGCGACCCGCTCGATTCCGAGATCGACCGCAAGGTCGCGCAGCTGGTCCCGACCGGCCGCCCGGGCCGCGGCATCATGGCCGGCAAGGTCCACTTCCTCGGCGCACTGCCGCGCGTCGACGGCACCCCCGACGCCGCGTCGCTGGGCGACGGCGTCGAGGAGCTCGTACGCCGGTCGGCGGCGGCCTGGCGCGGCCCCAGCGGCCCGAAGCTGCGGCTGCTGCCGGCCCGGGTCTCGCTGGACGAGGTGCGTACCCGGGTCGGCGACGAGGACCGGCGGCTGCTGCTCGGCATCAACGAGAAGGAGCTGGCGCCGGTCGGGCTCGACCAGGCCGCCGAGCCGCACCTGCTGGTGCTCGGCGACGGGCAGTCCGGCAAGAGCACCCTGCTGCGGTCGGTCGTGCGCGAGATCGTGCGGACCAGCACGTCGAAGCAGGCGCAGATCATCGCCGTCGACTACCGCCGTTCGCTGCTCGGCGAGATCCCGCAGGACTACCAGCTCGACTACCTCACCAGCGCCACCATGGCGGGGCCGGCGATGAAGGACCTCGCGGAGTACCTCGCCAACCGCCTCCCCGGGCCGGACGTGACCCCCGAGGAGCTGCGCACCCGGTCGTGGTGGACCGGCGCCGAGGCGTGGGTGCTGGTCGACGACTACGACCTGGTCGCCACCCAGCAGGGCTCCCCGGTCCACGCGCTGGCGCCGCTGCTCGCCCAGGCCGGCGACATCGGCCTGCACCTGGTCGTGACCCGGCGGTCCGGTGGCGCGTCACGGGCGATGTACGACCAAGTCATCCAGACGATGCGCGACCTGGCCATGCCCGGGATCATGCTCTCCGGCAGCCCCGAGGAGGGAGCCCTGCTCGGCAACCTGCGGCCCACCCCGCAACCCCCCGGTCGCGGCCGCCTGATCACCCGCGGGCGCGGCGTCGAGACGGTGCAGCTCGCCTGGTCCGACCCGACCACCTGACCCGACCGACGTACCCCGATCTCTATCGGACACTTCCGCTGTAACGCGGTGTTCTTGTCGCTTCGCACGTGTTCGAACGCGTGCGAAGTGACAAGAACACCGCGTTACATGGGACCGTCAGCGGCGGCGGCCGGACTTGAACATCCCCCGGGCGATCTCGCGGGCGGCGGTGCGCATGAAGTCCTTGAAGGCGCCGGAGTTCACGACCTGGTCGACCAGGCCGTCGTCCTCCTGACGGCGGGGCGCGCGGCCGGTGGGCTTCGGCCTCGCCCTGGCCTCCGCCTTCGCCTCCTGGGCGCGGGCCTTCTCCTCCGCCTCCTGCCGAGCGGCCTCGGCCCCGGCCTCGAGACGGGCAGCCAGCTTCTCGCGGGCGGACTCGCGGTCCACCACCTCGGCGTACGTCGCGAACAGCGGCGAGGCCTTCACGGTCGCGTCCATGGCGGCCGGGTCGGCGGGACCCATGAGCGACTCGGGGGCGCGCAGCCGGGTCCAGGCGACCGGGGTCGGGGCGCCGCGCTCGTTCATCACGGTCACCACCGCCTCGCCGATGCCGAGCCCGGTGATCACCTCGCCCAGGTCGTCGTACGCGCTGGTGGGGTAGGTGTTGACGGTCGCCTTGAGCGCCTTGGCGTCGTTCGGGGTGTGCGCGCGCAGCTGGTGCTGGACGCGTGAGCCGAGCTGGGCCAGCACCTCGTCGGGCACGTCGGTCGGGCGCTGGGTCACGAAGAAGACGCCGACGCCCTTGGAGCGGATCAGCCGCACGGTCTGGGCGATCTGGTCGAGGAACGCGCTGGAGGCGTCCTTGAACAGCAGGTGCGCCTCGTCGAAGAAGAACACCAGCTTCGGCTTGTCCACGTCGCCGACCTCGGGCAGGTCGTGGAACAGGTCGGCGAGCAGCCACATGAGGAACGTCGAGAAGACCGCCGGCCGGTCCTGCAGGTTCGGCAGCTCGACCAGCGAGACCAGGCCCTTGCCGTCGGGGGTCGTGCGCAGCAGCTCGCGGGAGTCGAACTCCGGCTCGCCGAAGAACGCGTCCGCGCCCTGGTCCTGGAACGCGACCAGCTCGCGCAGGATGACGCCGGCGGTCGCGGTCGACAGCCCGCCGAGGTCCTTGAGGTCGGGCTTGCCCTCGTCGCTGGTGAGGTACTGCACGACCGCGCGCAGGTCGGCGAGGTCGAGCAGCGGCAGGCCGGCCCGGTCGGCGTGGTGGAAGACCAGGCCGAGCGAGGACTCCTGGGTCTCGTTGAGGCCGAGCACCTTCGAGAGCAGCAGCGGGCCGAACGCGCTCATCGTGACCCGCAGCGGGATGCCGGTGCCCTGGCCGCCGAGCGCGAAGTACTCCACCGGGAAGCCGGTGGCGGTCCACGTCTGCCCGACCGACGCGGCGCGGGCCGTGATCTTGTCGCTGGTCTCGCCGGGCGTGCTCAACCCGGACAGGTCGCCCTTGATGTCGGCGGCGAACACGGGTACGCCGTTCGCGCTGAGCTGCTCGGCCAGCAGCTGCAGGGTCTTGGTCTTGCCGGTGCCGGTGGCGCCGGCGACCAGGCCGTGCCGGTTGACCATTCCGAGCGGGATCCGGATGTGGACGTCGGTGAGGTCCTCCGGCCCCGTCATCAGCCCTCCGAGCTCGAGGGCCGGGCCCTCGAACGCGTAGCCCGCGGCGACCGCCGCGGCGATGGGGTTCGGGTCCTGGGGAGCCGGCTCGGCCGCGGGCGTCTCGCTCATGCGGCCACCCTAGCCAGCGCCGGACCGACGATCAGTGGCTCGCGCTGCCCGTCGTCGCGAGGCTGGCGCCGAGGCCGACCATCATCACGCCACCCGTCGCGCCGAGGCGGTCGAGGCGCTCGGGCTTGCGGGCGAACCAGTCGCGGGCACGGGAGGCGGCCAGCGCCCAGCAGGTGTCGGAGCTGACCGCCAGCGCGCCGAAGACCAGCCCGAGCAGCAGCAGCTGGGGCGCGGCCGGGGCCACCGGATCGGTGAACTGCGGGAGGAACGCCGCGAAGAACACGATGCTCTTCGGGTTCGTCGCCCCCACGAGGAAGCCCGTCCACACCGAGCGCCAGGCCGGCGCGACGGGCCGCAGGCCCTCGGCCTCGGCGGCGCCCATCGCCGCGCGGGCGTCGGCGCGGTGCCGGATCGCCTGCACGCCCAGCCACACGACGTACGCCGCGCCTACGAGCTTGAGCGTCGTGTACGCCTCGGCCGAGGCCGCGACCAGGGCGCCCAGCCCGAGTGCGACGCAGGTCACCTGTCCGACCAGGCCGAAGGTGTTGCCGACCACCGAGAGCAGGGCGTCGCGACGTCCGACGGTGAGCGCACGGCCGATCGTGAACAGCAGGCTCGGTCCCGGCACCTGGATGAACAGGATCGAGGCAACCACGAAGGCGAGGAACTGGCTGTGGCTGGGCATGTCCCGATTGTCCGGTCCCGAGCGGCCGCCCGCCAGCGGATATCGCGGTCCGGGACACCGAGCCGCGCGGGAGACCCCGACCGTCCGCGAGCCGTCGGGGCCCTCGCTATAGTCCGGAGCGTGATCTTCAAGCGCGTGAGCGAGGGCCGTCCGTACCCGGACCACGGCCTCGGCGCGCGCGACTGGGCCCAGGTCGCACCGCGGCAGGTGCGGCTAGACGAGCTCGTCACCACCAAGGACACCCTCCAGCTCGCGGCCCTGCTCGACGAGGACTCGACGTTCTACGGCGACCTCTTCGCGCACGTGGTCGAGTGGCGCGGCGACCTCTACCTCGAGGACGGCCTCCACCGCGCGCTGCGGGCCGCGCTCCAGCAACGCAACGTGCTGCACGCCCGCGTCCTGGTCCTGGAGGGCTGATGGAGGGGCGCGCCCGCTCGGCGGCGACGCTCGGCGTCCTCGTCGTCCTGTGCCTGCTCGGGATCTGGTTCGGCATCCGCGGCCTCACCGCCGACCTGCCGACCGACCCGCTGGTGGAGAAGGGGAACACGATCTGTGAGGACCGCACGATCGCCCACGGCACGAAGATCCGGGCCGGGGAGATCACGGTGAGCGTCTACAACGCGGGGCGCCAGGCGGGGCTGGCCAGCCGGGTGCTGCGGTCGCTGCAGGCCCGCGGCTTCGGGCCGGGCGAGACCGGCAACGCTCCCGAGGGCACGAAGGTGGTGCGGGCCCAGGTGTGGGCGGACAGCAAGAGGAACGCCGCCGCGAAGCTGGTCGCCAGGCAGCTCGGGCCCACCACCAAGGTGTTCGTCAACCGCCCCGACATCGGTGTCGGCGTCGTGGTGGTCCTCGGGGACTCGTTCGGCAAGCTGGCCAAGGCGCCGACGGTGACCCGGGCGCAGGGTCGGACCACCATCTGCACCCCGACCGAGGCCGCCATCAGCTGACCCGGCCACGCCCGGCTCAGGGGTGCTCCGGCCGCTCCGCGCGGTCGGAGCCCAGCCACTGGGCGAGCCGGCCGCCGAGGGACACCTGCCGCAGCCGCTCCTCGGTCAGCAGCCGGAGCTTGCGCGGCGTGACCACGAGCATCTCGTCGCCGCGGCGGAGGACGGTACGCCGCTCCGGCACCAGCGACTCCCCCTCCCGGATGACCAGTGCCACCGATGCCCCGGGCGGGAGCCGCAGCTCGCCCACCTCGACGCCGTGCAGGCGGGAGACCGGGCTGACCTTGATCTGCAGCAGGTCGGCCGCGATCCGCTCCAGGGGCGCCGCCTCGACGTCGAGGTCGCGCGGCTCGGAGCGCCGGGCCACCTTGAGCGAGCGCGCCACCACCGGCAGCGTCGGGCCGGTCAGCAGGGTGTAGATCACGACCATCACGAAGACGATGTCGAAGAGGCGCTCGCTGCCGTCGACGCCCTCTGCCAGCGGGATCGTGGTCAGCACGATCGGCACCGCCCCGCGCAGCCCCGCCCACGAGATGAACGCGAGGTCCCGCCAGGGCATCGGCATCACCACCGCGCTGGCCAGCACCGACAGCGGCCGCGCGACCACGGTCAGGATCAGGCCGGCGAGGATCGCGGTGCCGACGTTCGCCAGCGTGATCCGCTCGGGGGACAGCAGCAGGCCCAGCATCACGAACAGCCCGATCTGGGCCAGCCAGGCAACCCCCTCGGAGAACGACTTCGTGGCCGCACGGTGGGGCAGGTCGGTGTTCCCGAGCACCAGCGCGGCCACGTACACCGCGGCGAAGCCGGAGGCGTGAACGGCCGCACCCGCGGCGTACGCGATGACCGTGAGGCACAGGATCGCCAAGGGGTAGAGGCCGGACGACGGGAGTGCCGCGCGGCGCATGACCCAAGCGCCGCCGAACCCGACCGCGAGGCCGATCAGCGTGCCGGCGACGAGCTCGAAGGCGATGATCCCCAGCATCGCGACGATCCCGTGGTCGTCGATCGCGCCAGTCGACACCAGCGTCACCAGGACCACCGTGGGCGCGTCGTTGAGCCCGGATTCCGCCTCGAGCGCGCCGGTGATCCGGCGGGGCAGCGGCACCACGCGCAGCACCGAGAACACCGCGGCCGCGTCGGTCGGCGAGCAGACCGCTCCGAGCAGCACCGCGAGCTCCCACGGCAGGCCCAGCACGAAGTGCGCGCCCAGCGCCATCAGCGCGACGCTGACCGCGATGCCGAGGGTCGCCAGCGAGCACCCCATGCGCATGTGCGGCCGGATCTCGCGCCAGTTCGTGGTGAGACCACCTTCGGCGAGGATCAGCACCAGCGCGGCGAAGCCGAGCGCGTGCGCGACCTCCGCGTTGTCGAAGTCGATCCCGAAGAAGCTCTCGCCGAGCAGCACGCCCATCAGCAGGTAGATCAGCAGGCTGGGCAGGCCGGCGCGGGACGAGACCCGCACCGCGAGGATGGCCAGCAGCGTGACGACGGACCCCAGCAGCAGGACGGAGTCCAGCTGATGGGCGTCGAAGCTCATGTCACCTCAGTCGCGTCGGCGGCGGGACTGGAGTCTATCGGTGGCCGGCCCCTCGACCGGCGGCGCCAGACACGGACCGGGACGCCGTACGACGCCTTCCGCTCGACCGGTGACTCAGCGCAGGTGACGTAGCCAGCCGACCCGCAGGAAGCCGTTGCGGATCCGCTGCGGGTGGTCGCCGACCCGCACGCTCCTGGTGACCCGGCCGGTGGCGTAGGAGATCCGGGAGACCTTGTCGCTCCCGCTCCACGAGATGTAGCAGCTCTTCCCGTCCGCGCTCGGCGTCACCCAGTAGGGCTTGAGCCCGCGCTTCAGCAGCGGGCCCCGGCGGAAGGTCGCGCGGTCGACGACGGTCGCGTAGTCGGACATGGTGCCGGCGACGCAGATCTTCGTGCCGCCCGGGTTCATCGCGATGCCGTGGTGCGCGGAGTCGAGGACGTACTGCTCGCGCGGCATGTCCGGCACGAGGTTGGGCAGCCGCTTCACCCGGGTGATCCGGCCCGAGCTGCGCTCCATCTCGAGGAACCCGTGGAAGAACGACACCTGGAGGTAGATCTTCCTCTCGTCCGGCGACAGTGTCAGCGGGCGCACGGCGTGGCTCACCCGGGTCAGCCCGGCGTCGTCGAGCGCGCGCCGCACGTTGATCCGGCGCTTGACCTCGAAGCTGCGCGCATCGACGAATTGCAGGACCCGCTCGTCCTTCGTGGAGTCCATCTCCGGCTGGTCCAGCGGGCTGTAGACCATCCCGATGCTGGCGTGCAGGATGGTGCGCCCGCCGTCGAGGTAGACGTTCTCGTGCGGCGACCCGCCGCTGGGGAACCGGCCCAGCTCCTTGCCGTCGCTGGTGCGCAGCACGTGCACGACCTTCGCGGTGCTCGCGCTCACCGCGACCCGGGTGCCGTCCGGCGAGATCGCCATGTGGTCGGAGCGGTAGCCCTCGACCGGGAACCGCCACACGATCCTCTTCGTGCGCAGGCTGATCGCGACCACGTCGGCGAAGCTGGGCCGGGAGACGATCAGCATCCGGCCGTCGTCGGTGGTGTACAGGTCGTCGACCAGCTGGTCGTGTCCCTCGCCGATCGCCTCCCGGATCGCCAGGAAGTAGGCCAGCTTGTCGGGGCTGGCGGTGATCTCGGCCATCCGCTCGTCCCGGTCCGGGACGACGTCGACCCGCGCCAGCCGCTCGAACGATCCCGGCGCCAGCAGGTCGGCGGTCCCGGCCCAGTTGTTGCCGACGTAGACCACGCGGCGTACGTCGCCGGCCGGGGTCTGCCCCTCGGCTGCGGCCGCCGACGGGACGGGCGGAGCCGGGCTGACGACGGTCGCGCCGGTCACGGTCACGGCGGCGATCGTGGCGGCCGCGACGGCCGGTGCCACGACCCGGGCGATGCGCGTCATGGGCCTCTCCTCGGGGTGGGGCGTCACGCGTTCCAACGAACCGGCGTCCGGGGGGTTACCTGACGGACCCGAGGTTTGGGCCACCGACATCGGGGAAGGGGCACGGGGACCGTGGCGTGAGCGAAGGAGTTGACCCATGTACGGCGACACCGCCGCCATGCGGAAGCGGGCCGCGCAGCTCCGGGAGCAGGGCACCGACGTCCGAGCCCTCGCCGACCGGCTCGTCGCCCAGCTCGACCGTCTCCAGTGGCAGGGACGCGCAGCGGCCGACATGCGCACCCGCATCCACGAGCGGGCCGTTCACCTCCGCGACTGCGCCGGCCAGCACGAGAACGCCGCCGAGTCGCTCGAGCGCCACCTCACCGAGGTCGACCGGCTCAAGGACGCCATCGCCGCCAGCGAGCGCAAGGCGTCGTCCCTGGTGGCCGACGCGAAGACCCGGATCGCCACGCTCCGCGGCCACGACGACCCGGCCGGCGTCACCCGGGAGCCCACCGACACCGACCGACAGCTCGACCAGTTCGTGCCGCCCCCGCGCGGCCACAAGGACTGGCTGAGCGTCACCCTCCCCGGGCTCTGACCCGCGCCCCCGACCCCCGGACTGGAGACATGCCGACCGTAGACCTGGCCACCCCCGCCAACCCGCCCCCGACTCCCCCGGGCACGCTCGAGGGCCTGCCCCGGCGGCTCGCGCTCACCCTCCTCGAGCTCCGGCTGCTCTCTGAGCGCGCCGGCGGCGCGCCGCTCCCGTTCGACGTGGTCGAGCGCACCGACGCCGGCCCGCTGCAGGACCGGCTCGGGCAGAGCCGGCAGTCCGCCGACGACGAGGCGTACGCCGCGGCACTCGACACCCTGCACGACCCGGCGGAGGCGCTGGCCCGCCGCGGCCTGCTGACCGGGGACGCCGGAGCGATCCCGGACGCCGGAGTGGTCGGGGCGCTCGGCCTGCTGGCCACTCCGGAGCTCGCGCTCGACCTCGACGTCGTCGTCGACACGGTCCGCGGCCGGGCTTGGCACCGCCAGCGCGCGGGCGCCGTGGCCTCGCTGTCGACGGTCGACGGGATCGTCTTCGAGCTGGCCTGGTTCGGCACCGACCAGTGGGCCGCCGAGCTGGCCCGGATGGCGGTGGTCCCGGAGGACGTCGAGCTCGGCGACTCCACGGTCCCCGACGTGGTCGACCTGCCCTACGAGCTGCTCGACGCGGGCGCGGAGGCGCTGCGCAGCGGCCGTGCCGACCTGCTCTCGACCGTGGTCGCGCACCACACCGGTTCCACCGTGGACGGCGCCGGCTCACCGCTCGACGACGCCATGGTGTCCGCGGTGGTCGGTGCCCTGGTCGGCGAGACCCAGGGCCGGCTGCGCGCGCTGGTCGCCGACGTCGGGGCCGGGGGCAGCACGGTCGGCGTCCTGTCCTGGGTGCTGCTCGCCGACGGCTGGCGGGTGCTGCGCCCGCACCAGGAGCAGGACGCCCACCGGGTCGAGGTGCGCCGGGTGGAGCCGGCCGACCTCGCGTCGGTGCTGGGGCCGGTCCTGGCGGAGGTGACGGCATGAGCACGACCAGCGAGCGTCCTGAGGTGGCGCACGACAAGTACGAGGAGATGATGCGTCTGGCGGATCTCTACGACTCCGCCGGCGACGAGATGCGCGAGCGGGCGCAGCTCGGCGCCGCGGTGCTGGCCGACGAGGCGGTGGCGGACTCCGCCGACCTGGCCCGCGCGACGTACCTGCGGGCGGAGGACGACATCCTCGCCGCGACCACCGGCAGGAACGGGCTCATGGTCCGCTCGGTCGAGCTCGACGCGGACGCGCTGGTCGTGCGCGCCACCGTGCTCACCTACCGCTGGATCGACGACCTCCAGGTAGCTGCGTACCGGACGCTCGGGTCGATCGCGGCCCGGGCGGTCGGCTACCTCGCGCCCGAGGTGGCGCTGGGGGGCGCGATCGTCTCGGCCGGGCTGATCGAGACCGGGGCGCTCGACCGCGACGGGCTCGCGGCGTACCTCAACGAGCTGGCCGAGGCGAACCCCGACCTGATGGATCACTTCGTCAGCGGCGGCGGCGGGCTCCTCGACGCGCTGCAGATGCGGGCCCTGCTGACCGCCGCGGTCCTGGGCGGCTCGTCCGCGGCGGCCGCGACCCGGGGCGGGCTGCGCGCCGTCGGCGCCCCCGAGCTCGCCCCCGAGCTCGCCGTGGACTTCTCCGCAGCGCTGCGCGACGTCGCGGCCGGGTTCGTGGTCGACGAGCCGAGCGGGCCGGTGGCAGCCACCGCGGAGGGGACGGCACCGCGCACGCTGGAGGACCTGATGACCTCGCTCAGCCAGGTCGAGGGCGAGCTGCTCGTGCAGCGGCTCGGCGAGGGCCGGTTCATCGGCTACCTGCCGAGCCCCGCGACCCGCTCCGAGGGCCTGCGGCTCGTGGGTGGCGACAACCGGGCCCGCGCGGCGTCGGTGGTGGCCGCGCTGGAGACCGCCATCGGCGACGAGCCCGGCGCACGGGTGCTGCTGGTGGGCCACGCACGAGGCGGCATGACCGCAGCGGAGATCGCGGCCTCGGCAGCGTCCGACCGGTTCACCATCGACCAGGTGATCACCGCCGGCTCACCGTCGGCGCAGGTGCCGCGGGTCCCCGGTCCCACCACCGTGCTGGCGCTCGAGGACCGCACCGACCCGGTGGCGCTGCTCGGGTCGCTGATCAACGCAGGCGTCCCGAACCGGCTGACCGTGGTCTTCGACGGGGGCGACGGGCGCGGCGCGGCGGCGTACGTCGCAGGCGGCCGCGCCGTCGACGCCGCCGACCACCCGGAGCTGCGGGCGGCGATCCGGCGGATCCAGGAGCTGGGCTACCTCTCGGCCTGAACGTCACACGATGTCGTGGACGAACTCGCCCAGCTGGGTGAGGTTGCGGCACTCGACCATGTCCACGACCTCCGCGTAGGCGCGGGCCGCCGAGTCGCCGATGTTCCAGCTGCGCGCGTGCTCGGGGTTGAGCCACCAGGCGTGCCGCGACCGGTCGACCATGCCACGGAACGTGTCGAGGGCGAGGTCGCTGTAGTTGGAGCGCGCGTCGCCGAGCACCAGCAGGCTCGACCTCGGGCCCAGCGCGTCGGCATACTGCTCGTCGAACCGGGTGAACGCGCGGCCGTAGTCCGTGCGCCCCCACAGCGCCGCCTTGCTCGCGCTGGCCGCCAGCGCCGTCATCACGTCGGCGACGTCGGCCCCCGGCCGGAAGTGGTGGGTGACCTCGTGGACCTCGTCGACGAACGTGAACGCGCGGACCTTGGTGAACTGGTCGCGCAGCGCGTAGACCAGCAGCAGCGTGAACTGCGCGAAGCTCGCCACCGAGCCGCTGACGTCGCAGAGGACCACGAGCTCGGTGCGGTGCGGCCGCTTCGGCCGGTGGTGGGTGGTGATCGGGACGCCGCCGGTCGAGATCGAGGCGCGAACGGTACGCCGGAAGTCGAGCGGACCGCGCCGGCGCGCGTGGTGCTCCTGGCTGAGCCGGGTCGCCAGCCGCCGCGCGAGCGGGTAGATCTCGCGCCGCATCTGCTCGAGGTCGGCGCGGCGGGCGCTGGTGAAGTCGATCTTGTCGATGGTGGGTCGGAGTGTGGTGTCGGCGACGTGCTCGGGCCCCTTCGCCTCCGCGATCCGGCGGCGGGCGTCGGCCTCGACGAGCCCGGTGAAGCGGGCGGCGCGGCCGGTGGCGGTACGCCGGGCACCGTCCTCGTCGAGACCGTCGGCGTGCAGGGCGTCCGCGATCTGCGCCACCAGTCGGTCCGGCTCGACCCGTTTGAGGGTCTGGTAGGCGCTCCATGACGACAGGCCCGGCGCCCGACCGGGCATCGCGCCGAACCGGGTGACCGCCTGGATCGCGAGGTCCTGCACCCGGGCCTCGTCGCCCGCGGCGAGCGCCTCCCCGAGGTCCTCGCGGAACGCGGTGAGCGCCGGTCCGGTGTCCTGCGGGCCCTCGGGTTCCTCCCCCTCCGTGCGCGCGGTGCGGCCGTCGCCGACCAGGGCCGGGAAGAAGAGGTCGAAGAGCGCGTCGAAGCTGGGCCGGTGGGCGGCCCGCTTGACCAGCGTGGCGGCGTACGTCGCGCGGAGGGCGTCACGGTCGTGCAGCCCGACGGCGGTCACCGCGGTCGCAGCATCGACGTCCTCCGCGAGCGAGACCGGGACGCCGGCACGCCGGAGCGCCTCGACCAGCGCGACGTGCCGGTCGACCAGGCCTCCGGTGACGCTCATCGTGCTCAGCCCCGGGCCAGCCGCAGCTCGCGCACCGCGCGGTCGTGGTCGGAGGCGTGCTTGAGCACCACGCCGAGGGTGTCGGCGATCGCCTTCGCGTCCAGCTCGCGGGTCTCCAGCGCGATCAGGGTCCGCGCCCAGTCGACGGACTCCGCGATCGACGGGGCCTTCTTGAGCTCCAGGTCGCGCAGCCGGGCGACGGTGTCGACCACCTGGCGGGCCAGCGCGTCGTCGAGCCCGGGCACCTGGGAGAGCAGGATCTCGCGCTCGCGATCGGGCTCGGGGTAGTCGAGATGGAGGTAGAGGCAGCGCCGCTTCAGCGCCTCGGAGAGCTCCCGGGTGGCGTTGGAGGTGAGCACCACGAAGGGTCGGCGTACGGCGGCGACGGTGCCCAGCTCGGGGATCGTCACCTGGAAGTCGGAGAGCACCTCGAGCAGGAGGCCCTCCACCTCGACGTCGGTCTTGTCGACCTCGTCGATCAGCAGCACCGTCGGCTCGTCCTGCCGGATCGCGGCGAGCAGGGGCCGGGTGAGCAGGAACTCCTCGGTGAAGATGTCGTCGTGCGTCTCCCGCCAGGAGTCGTCACCGCCGGCGGCCTGGATGCGCAGCAGCTGCTTCTTGTAGTTCCACTCGTAGAGCGCACGCGCCTCGTCGAGGCCCTCGTAGCACTGCAGCCGGACCAGCGCGGCACCGGTCGCCTGCGCGACCGCCTTGGCCAGCTGGGTCTTGCCGACCCCCGCGGGACCCTCGACCAGCAGCGGCTTGCCGAGCGCCCCGGCGAGGTAGGAGGTGATCGATGTCGGCCGGTCGGCGAGGTAGCCGGTGCCGCCGAGGCTGGTCGTCGCGTCGTCCGGGGACTGGAACCAGGTCACCGGGCCAGCCTACGGGCGGGCCGGTCCCCTCATCCGGTGGCCTTCGCGTTGAGGTAGCGCTGCTCGGGGATGCTGGTCGCGAGACGTGCGGCTTCGGCGTACTCATGGCGGGCCTCGACCGGGCGGCCGGCGCGGTCGAGCAGGTGGGCGCGTACGGCGTGCAGCCGGTGGTGGTGCCGGAGCCGGCGGTCGCCTCGGAGTGGCTCCAGCATCGCGAGCGCGGCGTCCGGTCCGTCGACCTCGGCGACCGCCACCGCGTGGTTGAGGGTGACCATGGGGCCGGGCGTGAGATCGGCGAGCATGCGGTAGAGCTCCACGACCTGCGGCCAGTCGGTGTCGGCGGCGGCGGCCTCGGCATGGACAGCGGCGATGGCGGCCTGGAGCTGGTAGGGACCGACCCGCCCGACCGGCAGCGCCTCCTCGACCAGGCGGATCCCCTCGACGATCAGGTCGCGGTCCCAGCGGCTGCGGTCCTGCTCGGCCAGGGGCACCAGGGTTCCGTCGGCGTCGAGCCGCGCCGCGCGCCGGGAGTCGGTGAGCAGCATCAGCGCCAGCAGCCCGCTGACCTCGCTCATCGCGGGCAGATGCCGGTGCAGCTCGCGGGTCAGCCGGATCGCCTCCTCGGCCAGCCGGGTGTCGGTGAGGCCGGTGCCGGTGGTCGCGGTGTGCCCCTCGGTGAACACGAGGTAGAGCACCTGTGCGACCGCGGCGGTGCGCTCGGGGAGCTCGTCGGCCGCGGGCAGCGCGAACGGCGCGTCGACCTCGCGCAGGGTCGCCTTCGCGCGGCTGATCCGCTGCGCCATCGTCGACTCCGGCACCAGGAAGCCGTGCGCGACCTGGGCCGTGGTCAGGCCGCCGACCGCGCGCAGGGTGAGCGCGACCTGGGACGCGCGGCTCAGCGCCGGGTGGCAGCACAGCAGCAGGGTGAGGGAGTCGTCGTGGCAGCCGACGTCGGCCTCGGTGGTACGCCGGGCGTCGGCCTCCTCGCGCGCCGTACGTGCTCCGTCGGCGCGCCACCGGTCCACCAGCCGCCGGCCCGCGACGGTGACCAGCCAGCCGCGCGGGTTGGCGGGCGTGCCCTCGACCGGCCACTGCCGGGCCGCGTCGACCAGCGCCTCCTGGACGGCGTCCTCGGCGGCGTCGAAGTCGCCGTACCTGCGGACCAGCGCCGCGAGGACGTGCGGCGCCTCTGAGCGCCACACGTCCTCGAGACGCGCGGTGGTCACGGGCGGGTCACTGGTCGTCGCCGCCGGGCCACATCACGGGTCGCAGCTCGACGGTGCCACCGGGCTGGGTGAAGTGGTCGGCGATCTCGACGGCCCGCTCGCGGGTGGCGACGTCGATGATGAAGAACCCGGCGAGCTGCTCCTTCGCCTCGGCGTACGGGCCGTCCGTCACCACGTGCTTCTCCGGCGTCCACCCGAAGACCGTCGACGCGGCCGGGTCGCCCAGCGCCTCCGCGGTCACGAACTCCCCCGACGCGACGATCTCGTTCATCAGCGCCTCGAACGCCTGGTCCATCCGCTCGTGCTCGGCGTCCGGCAGCTCCCGGCCCTCGGCGGTGAACCGCTGGGTCGGGTGCCCCCACGGGTCGGGGTTGGAGTGGATGAGGATGACGTACTTCATGGCTCTCCCTTTCGTCGGCGCAGGCGCCCCGTTGCGATCCTGCACCAGGGACGTCGGAGCCGCTCCCCCGCTTTCGACATCGAGTCCCACCGCGGGACGTCGTACGAAACGGTCGTCCGGGCAGCTGGAGCAGCCAGAACGGACGACATTGTCCGTGACGTCATACGAGCTGGTCGCCGGAGCAGCTGCCCGGGCAGCCGGAGCGGATGACGTCCTGGGGTGGTGCGGGAGCGGAGGTCGCCGGACACTGGGGGCCATGGCTGAGCGGCACGCGCAGGTGGTCCGGGCCGGGGAGGGCGAGGTCCTCGGCGCGGACGCGGGGTGCCGCGACCGGTTCCTGCTGGACGGCCAGGACTGGGGCGGGCGGTTCGCGGTGGTCGAGCACCTGCTGGCGCCGCGGTCGATCGCGGCACCGATGCACCGGCACACGATGGAGGACGAGTTCAGCTTCGTGCTCGAGGGCCGGATCTGGGCACAGCTCGGGGAGGACGAGGTCGTGGCCGAGCCGGGCGACCTGGTCCTCAAGCCGCGCGGGCAGTGGCACACGTTCTGGAACGCGGCCGACCGGCCCGCCCGGCTGCTGGAGCTGATCTCGCCGGGCGGGCTGGAGGAGATGTTCCGGGCCGTCGACACCGCGCCGGAGGACGTCGACCTCGGGCCGGTCGTGGCGCCGTACGGCTGCGACGCCGACCTGGCCGCGACCTGGCCGATCGTCGAGAGGTACGGTCTGACGTTCGGGTGAAGTCCTCCGCTCAGTCGAGCGCCTGGCTCGGCAGCAGCGATGGCCCGGCATACGGCACGAGTTGCCCCTCGGCCAGCTTCAGCAACTGGCCCCAAGCATCGCGAACGCTCAGACCCGGGGTCGCCGACACCCTGGCGGCGATCATGCCGGCCACCAGCGGGGTGGCGAACGAGGTGCCGCTCCACACGGCCATCCCGTTGAACTTGCGGGCAGGTGGGGTGGGGGGAGCGTTCCAGGTGGGCTGGTAGCTGCCCGTCGCGTAGCCGTTCATCAGCAGGTCGCCCGGCGCCCAGACGTCGACCTTGCCGTAATTGCTCCAGTGTGCACGCGTGAGCGGCCCCCCAGGCTGGTAGCGCGTTTGGTCGCTGGCGCGCTCGAGCGGGGCGCCATCGGTGAGCCCGCCGACCGACTTAACCCAGTCGAACTTGCTCGGCCAGGTCACCCGCGCGTCGCCGTCGTTTCCGACCGGCGCCAGGATCACCAGATCGCGGTCCTTGATCACCGCGGAGAGCTGGGCCAGGGACGGTGGGGGAACGTTGTCCTGCGTCGTGCCGGCGAAGTTGACCACCATCACCTGGACTCCTGAGTTCTCGATCTCGTCGCGCATGAGAAGAGCAAGGTCGATGTCGCACACCGCGCCGAGCTCGTCCGTCTCCGGCTCCGGCTCGCCCGTCTCCTGTTCCGGTCGGAGCAGCTTCGCCGCGTTCACCACGTAGACCGCGGCATCCGGTGCGGCGACGCCGACGCACCCGGCCGTGAACGTGCCGTGGCCGCCGTCCTGGGTGATCTCGAACTGGCCGGGCTGGTTCGGGAGCTTGTGTACCAACGTGTCGGGGTCACCGGTGACTCGCGACATCCACGTCAGTGCGGCAGTTGTGGTGTGGACCAGCCCGGTGTCCAGGATGCGCACGACGACCTCGCCCTGCGAGGCGAAGGTCTGCGTGGCGGGCACGGGGTCCGTCGAACCATCGGTCAGCTCCGGTTCGATGGCCGCGCAGGAGTGCACCTTGCAGACATAGAACACGTGATCCAGGCTCACGGCTGCGGTGCCCAAATTGCCACGCACACTTTGGATCTGCTCGGCCAGTGACCACACCTTCTTTGGGCGGCCAGTGAGGCGGCGAAGGCCGCGGCGAAGGCGGCCTTCGCCACCTTCGCCCTCCTTGGCGGGCACCGTGATGTGCACCCGAGTCAGGCCGGTCAGGAACTCGCCGTCCTCGGCGGAGTTCCGGATCTTCCGCGTGGTCAACTCCCGCTGCACGGCGCCGAGGTCCGGGGTCCGCGCGATGACCTGGTCGATGCGATAGAGATAGTCCACGCCCTCGGGCCGGGTTTTCCAGTCGGGGGGATGTGCCCGGACGTTCGGGGCGGCCCGGAGGATGTTCTCGATCTGCACACGCTCGACGTTGCTCTCTCTGCCCACCTCGGTCATTGCTCAACCTCCCCTGTCGTGCCGTCGACGCCCGACGGCGGTTCTCCCTACGATCAAATCTGTGGCGGACCCTGCCCCGAGCCCCTCAGCCCCCCCGGAGGTCGGCGGGTTGCTGGCCCTCGCGCTCTCCCGGCCGCATGAAGCGCTCGCGGCGGCGCGTTCGCTCCTCGCCGACGGAGGCGACCCGGCAGCCGCGGCGATCGCCCACCAGGCGGCGGGCGTCGTCCTGCGCGACTTCGGGGACATGGACGAGGCGCTCTTGGAGTTCCGTGCGGCGATCCGATGCGCCCGCCGGGCTC
This sequence comes from Nocardioides guangzhouensis, assembly GCF_004519545.1. Classification (GTDB taxonomy): domain Bacteria; phylum Actinomycetota; class Actinomycetes; order Propionibacteriales; family Nocardioidaceae; genus Nocardioides; species Nocardioides guangzhouensis. The sequence goes on along the minus strand of NZ_SDKM01000007.1, from coordinate 31,263 downwards.
GTGACGACGAGCGCGAGGCGGATGTGCGGGCGGCGTACGGCGTCGCGCTGGTGATGGCTGGACACCCGCGCGGGCTCGCCGAGATCCGGCGTGCGGCCGACGTCGCTACCGGAGCGGCGAACGGGCGGATCCAGATCCGACTCGCCCATGCCCTCTGGCTCGTGGGCCGAAACGCCGACATGCTCCGGGCAGCTCAGCGAGCCGTCGACCTGCTCGAGGGTTCGGGGGACCTGCCCTGGGAGGGACGCGCGTTCGGCCACCGCGCCAAGGCGCACCTCGCGCTCGGCGCCGTGGCCCGGGCGGACGCCGACTACGCCCGGTCCGAGCAGCTGTTCGCGGCGGCGGGACAGCGCCTGGAGTACGCCTCCGCGTTGCAGGACCGCGGCACCACCGCGTTCGCCCGCGGCGACCTCCCCGCGGCTCTCACGTTCCTGGACGACGCCCAGCAGGTCGTCGACGAGCTGGGGGTGTTCGAGCCGGAGATCGATGTCGCCCGCGTCCAGGTCCTGCTCGCCGCGGAGCTGGCCCGCGATGCACTGCGGGTCGCCGACGCTGCGGTGGCACGCAGCCTCTACCTGCACGGTTCCGCGGTACGCCGCGCGGAGCTGCTCTTCGCCGCCGCCCTGGCCGCGTCGGCGTCCGGCGACCAGGAGACCGCGGTCGCGCGCAGCGCCGAGGCGGTGCGGATGTTCCGCCACCAGCAGCGTGGCTGGTGGGCCGGTCGGGCCGAGCTGGTGCTGCTGGGCAGCCGCTTCGCGACGGACGGCGCCTCGCCCGCCCTGCTCCGCGCGGCCACCCGGCTCGCGACGACCCTGGAGTCGGTGGACCCGTCGCGCGTCCCCGAGGCGCGGCTGCTGTGCGGCCGGCTCGCGCTCGCGGGCGGCCAGCGGGTCACCGGGGTGCGCCACCTGCGGGCCGCGGCGGCGCGCCGCCCCCGCGACGTGCGCGCGCGCTCGACCGGCTGGCTCGCGCGGGCCGTCCTGGCCGACGTCGAGGCACGTCCGGGCGACATGCTCGCCGCCTGCCGGCGAGGGCTGGACCTCATCGACGTGCACCTCGGCACCCTCGGCGCCACCGAGCTGCGCGCCCAGGCCACCGCCCAGGGCGACGACCTGGCGCGGCTTGCCCTGGCCCACGCGGTCCGCACCGGGGACGCCCACCGGCTGCTCGTCTGGAGCGAGCGGTGGCGGGCAACCGCGCTCACCGTCCCTCCGGTGCGGTCCGAGGTCGAGCCCGAGCTCACCCGCGACCTGGCCGCGTTGCGCACGGTCGCGCGGCGGCTGGAGGACGAGCCGACGGGTGCCGGCGCGGCCACGCTCCGGCGGGAGCAGCGCCGCCTCGAGGACGCCGTACGACGGCGCGCGCTGCACCGCCCCGGCGCGGGCGCGGGCACGAGCGAGCGGCTGCAGGTCACCCAGCTGCGCACCCTGCTCGGCGAATCCGAGCTGGTGGTGCTCACCGACGTCGACGGGCAGCTGTACGCCGTCGTGCTCTCCGGCGACCGGCCGGCGACGATGCACCACGTGGGCGGCGTCGAGGCCGTCGAGCGGGCGCTCGCGCAGACGCTCTTCGCCCTGCGCCGCCAAGGCACCCGGCCCGGCGGGTCTCCCCTCGACCTGGCGCCGATCGGCGAGCGCCTCCAGGAGGCGTTGCTGGGGACCGCGGTCGACGCGCTGACCGCGCAGTCGGTCGTCGTGGTCCCCACCGGCCGGCTGCACGCGGTCCCCTGGGCGCTGCTGCCCCGACTGGCCGACCGGGCGGTCACCGTCGCGCCGTCCGCCGCCACCTGGATGCGCGGCCAGCGTGCCGCCACCGTGCACGACGGCCGGGTCGTCCTGGTCGGCGGGCCCCGCCTGTCCACCGGCGCAGCCGAGGTGCGGCATCTCGCCGAGCGGTACCCGGACGCCGTCGTCCTCGCCGACGGAGAGGCGACGAGCGAACGCGTCCTCGCCGCCATGGACGGCGCGTCGCTGGTCCATGTCGCCGCGCACGGCACCTTCCGGTCCGACAGCCCGCTGCTGTCGGCACTTGAGCTGGACGACGGTCCGCTGACCGTCTACGACCTGGAGCGGCTGGGGCGAGCCCCGCACCGGGTCGTCCTGTCGAGCTGCAACTCCGCGGTCGGAGCCCCGTCGGGGGCGGACGAGCTGCTGGGCGTCGTCAGGGCCCTGATGACCTATGGGTCCGTCGGTGTCGTCGCCAGCGTCGTACCCGTCGACGACCCGGCTACCGTCCCCTTCATGCTGGAGCTCCACCGGCTCCTGGAGGACCGTCCGCTGGGGCAGGCCCTCTCCGAGGCCCGCGCTGCCGTGCGGGACGACCCCGCGGCGCGCACGGCCGCGGACTCGTTCATCGCGCTCGGAGGCTGAACGGCTCACAGGCGGACCCAGTCGGTGACCAATCGCGTGGTCGGGGTCGTGCAGCGCAACCGGACCACGCCGGTGGGGACCGGTTCCACCACGAAGAATCCGAGGTCGTCGGCGAGAACCGTCGCCACGACACCGTCGGCGCCCTCCACCTCGACCTCGCCTGCGGACGGCGGCAGGAACTGCCCGACCACCCGGTCGGACAGCACTTCGATCTCCACGGACTTCAGCTCGACGGAGAAGACCATCACCCGGCCGCTGTCCGCGCTCCGGGTCGCCGCCATGGCGTCCTCCTGCGTCGAGTCGAACATCAGCTGGGCGGTCAGCAGGTCCGCGTCGATGGTCCGCCAGGTGAATGCTCCCTTGGCGCGGCGGGAGACCTCGTCGAGCTCGGGTCGTACGTCGCGCAGTGCCTCTGCCAGATGGAGGGCGAGGACCTCGTCGTCCTCGAATCGTTCGGTCATGGTTCTCGCCTCTCACTGGGTGCGGCCTCCACGGTGGAGAGGAGCCGCTGGACGGATGGCGCCGTGCGCAGCCGAGCCAGGGCACGCGCCCTGGTCGGGCCGATGGCGCCCACGGGGATGCCGGTACGCCGACTGATCTCGGCGTACGGCACCGGTGGGTCCTCGGAGAGCAGCGCCAGCAGCTCGCGCTGGCGGGTGCTGAGAAGGGCGAACCCCTCCAGCAGCGCGGCGTGCCGTTCGGACCGGACCAGGTCGGCGTCCTGGTCGTCCTCGACGACCAGCTGGGCCGCCCAGACCTCGTCCTGGGGGTCGCGCGGCCGCATGCGGCTCGACGCCGTGGCGGCCCGGAGCGCCTCCCGCTCGGCGGTCGTGATCAGCCACTTCGGCAGCGCTCGCGGCTCCCGGAGGTCTCCGAGGTGCTCGACCAGCCGAAGCCACACCGTCTGGGCGACGTCCTGAAGCTCGGCCGGGGAGAGTCGGAAGCGGCGTACGACGGTCACGACGAGGGGGGTGTACCGGTCGACGATCTCGCCCCAGGCGCCCTCGTCCCCCTGCTCGGCGGCGGCCACGAGCAGCGTGACGTCCGTTCGGTCGTCGTCCATGCCTGCCACCTCCCCTTCCAACTACTCCATCGCTCCTGAGCGGGACGAGGGCCCAGCTGATACATCGGCAGGCGAAGTTCCTCACCCCCAGTTCACCAGCGGCGTGGAACCGGGCACAAGCCGCTTTCGGGTGGTCGTGGCATGGGTTGTCCAGACCGTTGTATCGCCGGTGCGGGCCGGCCCTCCGGCGACCACAGGTCTCGGAGATCCGACACCCGAAGGGGCACCACCACCATGAACACCACCTCTGCACGCACCACCACGACCCACCAGGTCCGCCACCGGGCCCGCCGCGTCGCCACCCTGGCCGCCGCCGGCGCCGTCACCTGCCTGGCGCTGGTCCCGACCCTGGCGTACGCCGCGCGGATCCCGCCCGACATCCCCCTGCCCACGACGCAGACACCGCAGACCAGCCACGACATCGACGACGTCGTGCTGGCGCGCAAGCTGCAGATGTCCCAGGCCCGGGCGACCGGGCACGTCGTGACCTCCGACCCGGTCAGCCTCGACCCGAAGCGGATGCCCGCACTGGCGCACATCCTCCTCGCCGTGGAGCGCTACGGCCCCCGGTCGGACTCGACGTGCTACATCCCGGAGACCCTCGACTCGTGGAGCCGCCGGCTCATCGCGGTCCAGCTCTGCAGCGGGGTCCGCGTCGTACCGGCCGTCGAACCGGCCGTCCTGCTCGCCCGGGCGCCGTACGGCGATCCGGCCTCGAGCGGTGCGGTCGGGCACTGCGGGCACGAGAGCGCGCACCAGCCGCAGTCGGCACTCGGACTGCCGGTCTCGGCCTGGTACACGCCGACCTCCTGCTGAGGCAGCACCACCTGGGGAGGCGTCCCGTTTCGTCGGGGCGCCTCCCGCCGGCCCGTCCGGTACGGAGCGCTACGGGCGCACGTCGACGAGCACCTTGCCCACGGCGCCGCCCTCGACGGCGGCGTGCGCCTCGGCGGCCTGCTCGAGGGAGTAGTGGTGCAGCGGCAGCCCGGCGTCGTCCCCGACGCGCACTGCCTCGTCCAGCACCGCCGCCGACACGTCCTCGAGGGCCCTGGCCCGCCAGGCGTCCGGGGCGTTGTAGACCAGGACGAACTGCCAGCGGACGTTCGGCACCATCGAGGGGCGCACGGGGAGCTCCATGCCGCTGCCGCCGTCGTTGGCATACACCGCGACCGAGCCGTGCCGGGCCAGGACCGCGGCGTCGAGCGCGGCATTCACCGCCGGGGACACCTCGACGATCGTGTTCACCCCGTGGGGAGCGAGGGCGCGCACCTCGGCGACGACGTCCTCCCGCTTGTAGTCGATGACGTGGTCGGCGCCGGCACGCGCCGCGAGGTGACCCTTCTCCGGGCTGCTCACCGTGGTGATGACCGTGGCGTCGGACCAGCGGGCGAGCTGGATCGCGGCGTTGCCCACGGCACCAGCACCTCCGGCCACCAGGACGGTCCGGCCCTCCAGCGTGCCCGGGCCCAGCCGGGTCGGTCCGTCCTCGGTCACCGTCAGGCAGCGGTGCGCGGTCAGGAACGGGACGCCGAGGCACGCGCCGAGGTCGAACGACGCAACGTCCGGCAGGAGCACCACGTGCCGAGCCGGGACCACGGCGTACTCCTGTGCGGTGCCGCCGGACGGACGGAGGTGGGCCGCCTCCCAGATCCACACCCGGAGGCCGACCAGTGCCTCCTCGACCCCCTGGCCGACGGCGTCGACCACCCCCGACCCGTCCTGGTTGGGCACCTGCGGCGGATCGACGGCAACCCCGGACCGGTCACTGCGACGCGACTTCCAGTCAGTCGGGTTGACGCCGGAGCGGTGGATCCGTACCCGTACCTCACCCGGACCCGGCTCGGGCAGCGGTCGCTCGACGAGCGAGAGGACCTCGGGCTCGCCGGTCACGGAGTACTCGACAGCGCGCATGACCCGAGGCTATCCCCGACAGGGTTCTCCAGGCGCCGCGGAGATGGACGATGCCCCGGACGTCGTACGACGTCCGGGGCATCGGCTGGCTGGCGGTGGCGGAGGGATTTGAACCCTCGGTGGGCTTGCACCCACAAACGCTTTCGAGGCGTTCTCCTTAGGCCGCTCGGACACGCCACCGCCGACGAGGGTACCGGAGGCGGGTCGGAGCGCCGAATTCAGGATCGGTGGTCGTCGAAGAAGTCCAGGAGCACCCGGCCGCACTCCTGGGCGCGGACCCCGGCGACCACCTCGGGGCGGTGGTTGAGACGCCGGTCGCGGACCACGTCCCACAGCGACCCGACGGCGCCGGCCTTGGGGTCGTAGGCCCCGAACACGAGACGGCGCACCCGGGCCAGGACGAGGGCGCCGGCGCACATCGTGCAGGGCTCGAGGGTGACCACGAGGGTGCAGCCATCGAGGCGCCAGCCACCCAGCCGGGTCGCCGCCTTGCGCATCGCGACCACCTCGGCATGGCCGGTCGGGTCGTGGGTGGCCTCGCGGTCGTTGCGGCCGCGCCCGACCACCGAGCCGTCCGGGGCGAGCACCACGGCACCGACGGGTACGTCGTCCGTGGCCAGCGCCGCGCGCGCCTCGGTGAGGGCGAGCAGCATCGCCTCGTCGTACGCCGATGCCACGGGGCTCAGGCGCTGGTGAGGCCGACCAGGTCGTCGAAGGTCGGGCCGAAGCCGAGCCGACCGGCGACGTCGGAGAGCATCTCGTCGGGATAGAGGTCGTAGTCGTCGATCAGCACGCCCATGTCCATGGCGTGCATGCCGAGGTCGCCGAGGATGTCGAGGTCGCCGGCCGGGGCCGGGTCGTCGTCCTCCTCGGGATAGGGCAGGCCGAGCTGCTCGACGGCGTCGCGGGCGAGGTCCCACTCGTCGGCAGCGGTGATGTCGGAGAGCAGGAGGCGCACCGTCGGGCCGGCCACGCGCACGAGGAGGAACACGTCCTCGTCGTAGGCCACCATGCCGACCGCCCCGCCGTCACCCGGGAAGCGTCGCAGCGCGCTGGATACGTGCTCGAGGTTCTCGAGCACGTCGTGGGCGAGCTCCTGCACCTGCCAGACCCCCTCCTCGCGGTAGGCGGCGAGGGCGAAGTCGACCTCCTGGGGCTGCTCGGCCATGCCAACCTCCACTCCTGCGGCCTGCGTCCAGCCTCCAGAGTGGCAGACCTCAGGGAGCCTTCCAAGCCTGTTTGCTCTAGGTTTTCCCCTATGCGCACCCACGTCATCGACCATCCACTCGTCGCTCACAAGCTGACCGTCCTGCGCGACGAGACGACGGACAGCCCGACCTTCCGCCGGCTGGCCGACGAGCTGGTGACCCTCCTGGCCTACGAGGCCACCCGGGACGTGCGCGTGGAGGACGTGGACATCGTCACGCCGGTCTCGCCGACGTCCGGAGTCAAGCTCGCCACCCCCAAACCGTTGGTGGTCCCGATCCTCCGGGCCGGCCTCGGGATGCTCGACGGGATGATGCGGCTGCTGCCCACTGCGGAGGTCGGGTTCCTCGGGATGGTGCGCAACGAGGAGACCCTGGAGGCCTCGACGTACGCCGAGCGGCTGCCCGACGACCTGTCCGGCCGCCAGTGCTACGTGCTCGACCCGATGCTCGCGACCGGCGGCACGCTCGCCGCGGCGATCAGGTTCCTCACCGACCGCGGTGCCGACCACATCACCGCGGTCTGCCTGCTCGCGGCACCCGAGGGCTGCCAGCGCCTGGAGCAGGAGCTCGACGGGCTCGACGTCCCGGTCACCGTGGTCACCGCGGCGATGGACGAGAAGCTCAATGACAAGGGCTACATCGTGCCCGGGCTCGGCGACGCCGGCGACCGGCTGTACGGCGTGGTGCACTGAGGCGCCACTCAACCCACAGCGCCACGCCACTCAACCCACAGCGCCGCGCAACTCAACGCACAGCGCGACGCAACTCAACGCACAGCGCGGCGCAACTCAACGCACACGGCCCGGCACCTCGCAGCGAGGTGCCGGGCCGTCGTACGTGCAGACCGGTCAGGGAGCGGTCGGCTGGTTCTGCAGGCGGCGGTAGGTGTACGCCGCGCCGATGGCGACCGTCGGGTAGGCGACAAGGAGGCCGACCACGCAGGCGATCAGGCCGAGCAGGAACACCAGGAACCCGAGCAGCGCGAACACGAAGACCGTGCCGAAGTTCGAGGTGGTGAACTGGAAGCTCGACTTGAGCGCGCTCACGGCGTCCTCGCCGCGGTCGACGACGAAGTACGCCGCGAACCAGGTCAGGAAGATCACCGCGAAGCCGGGCAGGAGGCACAGCACGAGGCCGATCGTGGTCAGCACGCTGACGATCAGCGCGACCACGATGATCTGCAGCTTGTCCCAGCGCTCGAACATCGACCCGACGCTGACCTCGCGCCCGTCCACCGCGTCGAACGCGCCGCGGATCAGCGCGGCACCGAACAGCGTGTAGGCGATCTGGCTCAGGATGTTGACGATCCCGGCCAGCGGGTTGAAGTCGAAGCCGTTCTGGTCCCAGGTGAACAGCGCGTCACCGCCGGTGATGATGCCGCCGACGATGCTGATCGCGAACGACGTGCCGATCGCGATCAGCGCCAGCAGCAGGAACGCACCGGCGTTGTCCTTGAACTTGTTGAAGCCGTAGGCGATCGCGTCGGTCGGGCTGTAGGGGCCCGGCCCGCTCGGCGGGGCGCCGTACGAGCCGTACGTCGGGTAGTCCGGCGGCGGCTGCTGGCCCCAGCCCTGGCCGGGGGGCGGCGGGGGCGGGTACTGGCCGGCGTTGGGGTCCTGGCCCCAGCCGGGCTGACCGGGTGGGGGCCCGGGCGGCTGGCCGGGAGGCGGACCTCCCTGGCCGGGCGGAGGTCCGCCGGGTCCACCCGGCGGCGGGCCTCCGGGCGGCGGGTTCTGGCCGTAGGGATCCTGGGGCGGCTGCTCGCTCATGCCCCGGACCCTAGTGGCTCGCGCGCCGCGTCGTCAGCACCTGCGGGCCGGGGCCGGAGCGCGTCGCGGACGGGGGCCCGGGCCGGGGGACGGGTCAGGACACGGTGCTGAGCAGCTGGGTCGCGCGGGTCAGCACGACGTACAGCGTCGCCCGGCCGGTCGCCGACTCGTCCTCGATCTCCTGCGGTCGGACCACCACGATGCCGTCGAACTCGAGGCCCTTGGTGTCGAGCCCGGTGAGCACGACGATCCGGTCGTCGCCGCTGGGGGTGTCGCCGGCGACCGACGCGGCCGCGGACGGGGCGTCCTCGGCGAGCTCCTGCCACGAGGCCAGCCAGCCGTTGACCTGCGCCCGGCGCGCGGCCGGTACGACGACCCCGACGGTGCCGCCCACGGCGCCCGCCAGCCGGAGCACCTCGGCCCGGACCGACTCCTCGAGGTCGGGCACGTCGTCGAGCACCACGGGGTGCTCGCCGGTGGACCGGACCGCGGTCGGCAGGTCGGCGTCGAGGCCGACCCGCTCGGCGTACCCGGCGGCATGCGCGTAGATCTCGGAGGAGTTGCGGTAGTTCGTCGACAGGTGGAACTCGTGCAGCGGCTTGCCCTCGAGCGCCTCGGCCCGGGCCCGGGCGGCCTCGTCCGGCACCGGCCACGACGACTGCGCGGGGTCGCCGACGATCGTCCACGACGCGGCCCGGCCGCGGCGGCCGACCATGCGCCACTGCATCGGGGTGAGGTCCTGCGCCTCGTCCACCAGCACGTGCGCGTAGGGGTCGTCCTCGACCCGGTGCGTCGGCGGCGCCCAGGCCTGGCGGCCGGCGAACTCGCGGTCCGCGGCGGTGGTGATCTCCTGGAGGTCGCCGCCGAGGTGGTCGGCGTACTCGTTGTCGTCGTCGGTCTTCAGCGGCACGTCGCCGAGGGCGTAGCGCAGCTCGTCGACCAGCGGCACGTCCTCGATCGCGAGGTCGCCGGACCAGCTCTTGAGCAGCAGCGCCTGGTCGTCGTGGGAGACCACGCCGTCGCCGACCCGGGCCAGGAAGTCGGGGTCGCGCAGCCAGGACAGCACCGTGCTGGCGTCGAGCGGCGGCCACCAGGCCAGGGCGAACTCGAGGAAGTCGTCGTTGCCGAGCATCTCGTCGTCGAACGCCTCGCGACCACGCTCGCGGCCGCGCTCGCCCTTGACCTGCCGCCACAGCGCGTCGAGCAGCGTCGTGGCCACGCGCGGGATCTGGCGGTTGCGCCGGCCCTGCGACAGGAGCTGGCGGCGCAGCCGGGACAGCCCGGCGCGGTCGAGGACCAGGGTGTCGTCGCGGTAGAAGACCCGGAACTCGCGCGGCGCCCCGGGCACTGCCTGCCGGGCGGCACGACGCATCAGCTCGGCCATGCGGGCCGAGCCCTTGACGTCGGCCACGGCGGGGTCGTCGTGCCGGGTGGAGCGGAGGCCGTCGACCACCTCGCCGAGCGAGCGGAGCGCCACCGCGGTCTCGCCGAGCGACGGGAGAACCCGCTCGATGTAGCGCATGAACACCCCGGACGGGCCGACGATGAGGACACCGCCGGACTCGTAGCGGCGGCGGTCGGTGTAGAGGAGGTACGCCGCGCGGTGCAGCGCCACCACGGTCTTGCCGGTGCCGGGACCGCCGGAGATCGAGACGACGCCCTTGCCGGGGGCCCGGATCGCCTGGTCCTGCTCGGCCTGGATGGTCGCGACGATCGAGTGCATCGAGCGGTCGCGGGCGCGGGAGAGCTGCGCCATCAGTGCGCCCTCGCCGACGATCGGCAGGTCCGCCGCCGCCGGGTGGTCGGGGTCGAGCAGCTCGTCCTCGACGCCGACGACCTTCGCGCCGACGCAGCGCAGCACCCGGCGGCGTACGACGTCGTGCGGCTCGGCTGCGGTGGCCTGGTAGAACACGGCGGCCGCGGGGGCCCGCCAGTCGATCAGCAGCGAGTCGCGGTTGGCGTCCCGCAGGCCGATCCGGCCGATGTAGCGCGGGTCGGGGTCCAGCTCGGGGCGCACGTCGAGGCGGCCGAAGACCAGCCCCTCGTGGGCGGCGTCGAGCTGGGCGATCCGCTTGGCGGCCTGGAAGACCATGGCATCGCGCTCGACCAGACCGCCCTCGTGGCCGAGCCGGCCGCGGTCGTGGCCCTCGCGGGCAAGCTGCTGGGCTGCCGCTGCGGACTGCTCCAGCTGCACGTAGACCTTGTCGACGAATGCCTGCTCGGAGGCGGTTTCGCGCGCGGCGACGTCCTCGGACAACGTGGTGCAACCCCCTGGACCTGCGGATCTGGCAAGAGGGAGAACTTTACCGGTGGAGGGCCGCGAGGGAGAAAAGAACGACGGGGTTCGATACGGACCCGTTGCCCGGGACAGCGGTCAGGCCAGGGGTGCCGGGGTCCGTCGGCGTGGCTGGACGACGACGAACGCGGCGATGGCGCCGCCGATCGCGCCGAAGAGGTGGGCCTGCCAGGAGATGCCGGGCTGGCCGGGGAGCACGCCCCACAGCACCCCGCCGTACAGGAAGAGGATGAGCAGGCCGAGCGCGATCTGGCCGACCCGTCCGGACACGAAGCCGCGCACGATCAGGAACACCAGCCAGCCGAAGATCAGCACGGAGGCGCCGAGGTGGACGGTGTTGGGTGGCGCGATCAGCCAGGTGCCGAGGCCGCCGACCACCCAGACGATCGCGGTCACGGCGAGCCAGGTGCGCACGCCGCTGAGGAGCACCAGGAACCCGAGCACCAGCAGCGGCACGGTGTTGCCGATCAGGTGCCCCCAGCCGCCGTGCAGCAGCGGCGCGAACAGGATGCCGACCAGGCCGTCGGTCTGCTGCGGGTGCACACCCTCCTGGTCGAGCCGGTTCGACATGAGGGTGTCGACGAGCTCGATGACGTAGAGCGCCGCGACGAAGCCCGAGATGACCGCGAACGCGGTCAACGCCGAGGTGCCCCGGTCCGGCGGGCGCTGCGGCGTGCTCATGCCGCCAACGGTAACGAGCAGTCGGTCGTCCGCACGAGGAGGGCGCATGGACCCTCGTGGGGCGGACGACGCGCTACTTCTTGCGGTTGAGGAAGGCCAGCATCGCCTCGCGGGCCTCGTCGGACCCGAACAGCCGGGCGCTCAGCTTCGCGAGGTCGGCGCCGTTCGCGTCGATGTTCGCGACCAGGTGCCGGCCGAGCAGGCCCTTGGTCTCGCGCAGCCCCTGCGGGTGGCCGGTGACCAGCGCGGCGCAGACCCGGTCGACCTCGGCGTCGAGCTCGGCCTCGGGCACCGCCCGGGTGACCAGCCCCATCTCGGCCGCGGCCGTGCCGTCGAACGTCTCGCCGGTGAGGAACGTGAGCGCTGCCGAGCGGTCGGTCATCCGCGGCAGCACGGTCAGCGAGATCGCGGCCGGGGTGAGCGCGAGCTTGACCTCGGTGAAGGCGTACGTCGCGTCGTCGGCGCTGATCGCGACGTCGCTGGCCGCGACGATGCCGATGCCGCCGGCGCGGACGTTGCCGTGCAGCCGGGTGACCACCGGCTTCGGAAAGGTGACGATGCGGCGCTGCAGGTCGACCAGCACGCCTGCCGCCTTCTCCATCCCGTCCTCGGCGGCCTCGGACAGGTCGGCGCCCGAGCAGAACGTGCGGCCCTCCGCCCGGAGGACCACCACGGTTGCCGCGTCGTCGTGCTCGGCCCGCTCCAGCAGCTCGTAGAGCTCGGCGACCAGCTGCCGCGAGAGCGCGTTGCGGTTGTGGGGCGAGTCCAGGGTCAGGGTGGCGACGCCGTCGGCCGCGGCGTACCTCACGTGCTCGGTCATGGCCGCCATCCTGTCATCCGCGGCTCGTCGCCACGGGCGTGGATCAGGCGAGCAGCGCGGTGATCACGAACATCGCCGGGATCGCCAGCACGGTGGTCGCGAAGATCGCGTCCCGGGCCAGCACCACGCCGCGGCTGTAGCGGTTCGCGTGCACGAAGATGTTCTGCGCGGTCGGCAGCGCGGCGAGCACCGTGACCGCGAGCAGGGCGGTGCCCTCGAGCCCGAGCGCCTGGCCGGCCGCCCAGGCCACCAACGGCATCATCAGCAGCTTGAGCCCGACGATCAGCCCGAGCTCGGCGGTGTCGACGTCGGCGCCGGGCTTGGGGCCCAGCCGCAGGGACACGCCGTACGCCAGCAGCATCGCGGGGACGGCCATCCCGCCGACCAGGGCCAGCGGGTCGTGCACGATGCGGGGCATCGGGGCACCGGTCACCGCGAACGCGAGGCCGATCAGCGAGGCCACGGTGAGCGGGGTGCGGAACGGCTGGCCGAGCACCCGGCGCAGCGAGGTGCGGCCGGGGCTGGTCGCGTGGTCGAGGGCCGCCAGCGCGACCGGCTGGAACAGCAGCAGCTGGAAGAGGAGGGTCGGCGCGACCAGGGCGACGTCGCCGAGGACGTACGCCGCGATCGGCAGGCCGAGGTTGCCGGCGTTGACGTAGCCGGTGCTCAGGGCGCCGACGACCGTGTGCGCCAGGTCCCGGTGGAGCAGCAGCGCTGCCGCGGCGACGTACACGACGACCACGACGACCACCGCGATCGCCGAGGCGGCGAGGTTGCGGGAGAAGACCTGGCTCACGTCGGTGCCGGCGAGCACCGTGAGCAGCAGGGCGGGGCTGGCGACGAAGAACGCGAGTCGCGACAGCATGCCCTGGGCGGTGAGGTCGAGCACCCGCAGCTGCGCGAGCAGGGCACCGAGGCCGATGACGGAGACGATCGTCACGAATCCCTCGATCACCCCGCGCACGAGGCCCATCGTGCCCGACGTGGACCGGACAGGTGGCACCGTGCCCGCCGCCCGGGACGGGCCGCGCGGCGGGCACGGGACTGGGGCGGGTCACCCGAGGACGGCGTACTCCTCATCGGTGAGGACCCGCGACCGGATCAGGAAGCGGACGCCTTCCGGCGCCTCCAGCGAGAAGCCGGCGCCGCGTCCGGGCACGACGTCGACGGTGAGGTGGGTGTGCTTCCAGTAGGCGTACTGCGACGCCGACATCCAGAACGGCACCGCCCGGTCCAGCCCGACGTCGAGGTCCCCGAGGTGGACATCCGCGTCGCCGGTCAGGAAGTCGCCGTCGGGATAGCACATCGGGGCGCTCCCGTCGCAGCAGCCGCCGGACTGGTGGAACATCACCGGCCCGTGGGCCTCGGTGAGGCGGCGGACCAGGTCCGCCGCCGCACCGGTGACCGTGACGCGCTCGATCGGTTGACTCATGTGTTCCTCACCTGGGTTTCGAGACGCGCCGTCGTGGCCTCGTTCCTCGGCCACGGGCGCTCCTCAACCTGCGACCGCCGCGGGCCACGCTCGTTCCTCGCGCAGCCCTGCGGTCTAGAAGAAGCCCAGCTTGTCGGGCGAGTAGCTCACCAGCAGGTTCTTGGTCTGCTGGTAGTGGTCGAGCATCATCTTGTGGGTCTCGCGGCCGATGCCGGACTGCTTGTAGCCGCCGAACGCGGCGTGCGCCGGGTAGGCGTGGTAGCAGTTCGTCCAGACCCGTCCGGCCCTGATCTCCTTGCCGGCCCGGAACGCCCGCGACCCGTCGCGGGTCCAGACGCCGGCGCCGAGGCCGTAGAGGGTGTCGTTGGCGACCTTGAGCGCGTCGGCCTCGTCGTCGAACGACGTGAGCGAGACCACCGGCCCGAAGATCTCCTCCTGGAAGATCCGCATCGAGTTGTCGCCCTCGAACACGGTCGGCTGGACGTAGTAGCCCTCGGCGAGGTCGCCGTCGAGCACCAGCCGCTCACCGCCGGTGAGCACCTTCGCGCCCTCCTGCTTGCCGATGTCGAGGTAGGACAGGATCTTCTCGAGCTGGTCGTTGGAGGCCTGCGCACCCATCATCGTGTCGGTGTCGAGCGGGTTCCCCTGCTTGATCGCCTCGACCCGGGCGATCGCGTCCGGCACGAAGTCGGAGTAGATCGACCGCTGTACGAGCGCCCGCGAGGGGCAGGTGCAGACCTCGCCCTGGTTGAGCGCGAACATCGTGAAGCCCTCGAGCGCCTTGTCGTAGAAGGCGTCCCGGGCGTTGGCGACGTCCTCGAAGAAGATGTTCGGCGACTTGCCGCCGAGCTCGAGGGTCACCGGGATGATGTTCTGGCTGGCGTACTGCATGATCAGCCGGCCGGTCGTGGTCTCGCCGGTGAAGGCGATCTTCGCGATCCGGTTGGACGACGCGAGCGGCTTGCCGGCCTCGACGCCGAAGCCGTTCACCACGTTGAGGACGCCAGCCGGGAGCAGGTCGCCGATGAGCTCCATCAGCTTGAGGATCGACCACGGGGTCTGCTCGGCCGGCTTGAGCACCACCGCGTTGCCGGCGGCCAGCGCCGGGGCGAGCTTCCACACCGCCATCAGGATCGGGAAGTTCCACGGGATGATCTGGCCGACCACGCCGAGCGGCTCGTGGAAGTGGTAGGCGATGGTGTTCTCGTCGATCTCGGAGATCGAGCCCTCCTGGCTGCGCAGCACGCCCGCGAAGTAGCGGAAGTGGTCGATCGCGAGCGGGAGGTCGGCGTTGAGGGTCTCGCGGACCGCCTTGCCGTTGTCCCAGGTCTCGATGACCGCGAGGTCCTCGAGGTTGGCCTCCATGCGGTCGGCGATCCTGAGCAGGATGTTGGAGCGCTCGGTGGGCGACGTACGGCCCCACGAGTCGGCGGCGGCGTGCGCGGCGTCGAGGGCGGCCTCGATGTCCTCCGCGGTGCCGCGGGCGATCTCGGTGAACGGCTTGCCGTTGACCGGCGAGATGTTCTCGAAGTACGCGCCCTTCACGGGGTCGACCCACTCGCCTCCGACGAAGTGGCCGTAGCGGCTCTTGACCTCGATGGCCGAGCCGTCGCGTCCGGGTGCTGCGTAGGTGGTCATGTGGTGTCTCCCAACGTGTGATGTGACCGGGGTGTGTGACCGGTGACACACGCTAGGAAGTGCAACGTTGCACGGATGTTGCCCGACATCCGCCCAGCGAGGCGCAGCTCAACGCCCAGCGAGGCGCAACTCAACGGGGAGGGATCAGGCGAGCTCGCGGTCCAGACGGGCGATCTGCCCGAGGATCAGCGGGAGCAGCGGCGAGCCGGTGCCGACCGCGGCGCGCTGGGCGGTCCACATCTCGTAGTCGTCGGAGCCCCACGACGACCGGGTCCACGCCGACATCAGGTCGGGGACGCCGGAGTGGAGCACGGCGGAGCGCAGCGTCGACTCCACCTCCTCGCGCAGGCGTACGACGCCCGGGGACGTCGAGCGCGGCAGCAGCGGCCCGCGATAGCTGCGCGTGGCGCCGACAACGTCGCCGGCCAGCACCGTGGCCTGGACGCCGAGCCAGTCGCCGGACACCTCGCCGACCAGCCGGTAGGGGCGCGAGGCGAGCAGGTCGTCGCCGAGCAGGTTGCGCAGCCGGTTGAGCTCGGCGCGCAGGGTCGAGGCGGTGTTGTCCTCCTCGTAGAGCAGCACGGCGAGCTCGTCGCCGGAGAGGCCGCGCGGTGCGGAGGCGAGCAGCAGCAGGATCTCGCTGTGCCGCGGGCTGAGCCGGATGGTGGACCGGCGGCCGCTGCCGTCGTCGATGCCGAGCAGCGCCTCCTGCCGGCCGAGCGCCTCGATCGTGAGCGCGAATCCCTGGTGTGGCCTGGGCTCCTGGGGTCCGGACGCGGTCAGCCGGAGGTGGGCCAGCTCGGTCTCGGCCATCCGGGCGGCGGCCCGGACCATCGCCATCGTCTGCGGCACCACGATCTGGTCGCCGCCGGTGATGTCGAGGACGCCGAGCAGCGACCCGGTGAGGGGGTCGTGGATCGGGGAGGCCGCGCAGCTCCACCGCTGCACGGACCGCCGGAAGTGCTCCTGGCCGATCACGTTGACCGGCTTGTCCAGGGTGAGCGCCATGCCCGGGGCGTTGGTGCCGGCGAACCGCTCGTCCCAGTTGGAGCCCTCGACGAAGCCGATGGTCTCGGCCTTGCGCAGCACCTGGGGGTGCCCGCACACCCAGAGCAGCTGGGCCGAGGCGTCGGAGACCGCCATGATCGCGTCGCAGTCGCGGGCGGCCTGGCCCAGCACGTCCTCGAGGAGCGGGAACACCTGCGCCAGCGGGTGCGCCTCCCGGTGGTCGCGCAGGCTGTCGTCGGCCAGCGTGATCGGCGCCTCGGCCACGTCCACGGACACGCCGGCAGCCGCGGAGCGGTGCCACGACTCCGCGACCTGGGCACGCATGCCGTCGCCGATCACCTCGTCAGTACACAGCGTCTTCACGGCAGCCACCAGCGATCTCCCTGATCGGACAACACGGAATCGGACGACCCGGACCGATCACTCCAGCGTCGGTCCGCGACGTTGCATCCACGTTGCACGACGGACCCCGCCCGCCACACCCTCCGTCCGGAGGGGTTCAGACCGGCCGGTCCAGATGACCGAGCACCCGCTGCAGCAGGGCCGCGGTCGCGGTCGGGTCGGCCGCGCGGGCCGGCTCCGGCTCCAGCACGCGGCGTACGTCGGCCGCGTGCGGCGCCCCCGCGGCGAGCGCGACGTCGGCGCACACCCGCGCGGCGTCGCGGACCGGGCCCGGCTCGACGGTCCACGCCGACTCGAAGACCCGGTCGGGCTCGGCCACTCCGCGCTGCCCGGGGACCTCCCAGGCGGACAGGGCCGCGGTGAAGCCGGGGGCGTCGCAGACCACGGCCCACTCCCCCCGCAGCGGCGCGTCGTCCGTGAGCGGGACCAGCGTGAGCCGGCCGTCCGTGGTCACCTCGTCGGCGCCGCCGAGCACGACGGCGTGCCGGGCCACCCGGGCGAGGTCGCGCCAACGCGGGCGGGCCCCGCGGAAGTGGCGGGGCTCCTGGAACGCGCCGAACACCACCGCCTGCTGGGCCCGGGCCGCGCACTCGTCCTCGATCGCCCACGACAGCGCGAGCAGGGTCGCCTTGCGCAGCCGCTGGTGGGCGAGGTGGGGGTGCCGGCGCCGGAGCTCGGCGTAGACGGACGCGGTCGGCCGGTCCGGCATGCGGGCGGCCTCGGCGATCGCGACGTCGAGCCGCACCCCAGCGTCGCGGCGGCGCAGCACGCCCTCGATCGCGGCGACGTCGGAGGCGGCGTACCGCCGGTGCCCGGAGTCCAGCCGCTGCGGTCGCGGGAACCCGTGCCGCTGCTCCCACATGCGGAGCACCGCGGGTGTCAGGCCGGTCCGGGCGGCGAGCTCGCCGATCGCGAGCGTCTGGTCCCGATCCGGGGCCACCCCTTGCGCATCCGGTCCGGTCGTGGTCATGCTGGGATCCTAAACCTAAACAGATTGTTTAGGAATGTGTTGAAGTTAGGAGCAGGGCAATGACCACCCAGATCGGCCCCACCACGAGCAACGGGACGTCGCACGACGAGGTCGTCGACTGGACGGACCTCGGCCAGAAGATGTGGTCGTTCCTCACCGGCCGCGAGGCGGCGATCAACTACCGCTTCATCGACATGAGCATCGAGGTCCCGCGGGACACCGGGAGCCGGGCCCCGCGCGCGGTCTGGAAGCTCGACGGCACGCTGCAGGTCACCACGCAAGACAACGCCGGGCCGTCCCCGGAGTGAGTGCCATGACCCGCACTGTCACCGTCTCCGCCAACCTGTGCTTCCAGGTGCAGGTCCCCGGCCGGGTGCCGGTCAACGGCGAGGTGCGCGGCTCGGGCTCGGTGCTCGACGTCCGCGTCGACGACCCCGGGCTGTTCGCCGGTCGCAGCGACGCCCCCGCGATCCGCGCCCTGGCCGACGCCCTGGCCCGGCGCGGCCTCGCGGTCCGGGTCAGCGACCGGGAGCACCACCTGATCACCCTCGGCAACGTGCGTACGTCGTGGTGGCAGCGCCGGCTCACCGGTTCGCGCCACATCCGGCTGGGCAGCCTGCGCGGCGCCTGGACCGGGGCGCGGTCGAAGGCCGGCGCCGACCGGCCGGTGCTGCCCGACGCGGCGCTCGCCCCGCCGGCCACGCTGGTCCCGGTCGCGCCGACGTTCCTGCGCCGGGCCCGGCGTAGGCCCACCACCACCCACGACCCGCTGCACGGCGGCAACCCGCGGCTCACGCTGGTGCCCGCCGACGGTGTCCACGTCGACCACCCGCCGGTGTTCTACCTGGAGCGCGACGTGACCACGATCGGGTCCGGGGCGCAGTGCGACATCCGGCTGCCGCACCTGGCCGACGTCCATGCCGAGATCCGGCACGACGCCGACGACGAGCTGGTGGTCCATGCCAACGACCCGGACACCCGCGTGCACGGCGAGCGCGTCCACGAGCAGGTCCTCCGCACCGGCACCCGGGTCGACCTCGGCCCGTGGATGCTCACCTACTCCCGGGAGGAGTATGCCGACCACGGCCGTCCGTTCGGCGGACGCATCGGCGGGGAGCTGGGCCACCAGCGACCCCAGCCGCCGCGCCCCGTCGCCCACCCCGACTTCTGACATCCGCGAGCGGGGTCCGCGCCGAACCCCTGGCATGAAGCGCCACCTCTCCGCCCTCCCGTACGCCGGCGCCGGCGTGCTCGCGACCCTGGCCGGCATGTCCGCCGGGCACCTGGTCGCGGCCGCCCAGAACCCGGCGACCTCGCCCGTGCTCGCCGTCGGGTCGGCCGTCATCGACCTGACGCCGACGCCGGTCAAGGAGCTCGCCGTGCGCGAGCTCGGCACCCGGGACAAGCCGGTGCTCATCGGCAGCGTGGTGCTGGTGACCCTCGTGGTCTCCGTCATCGCCGGCCTGCTGGCCCGGAGACGGCCCGCGCTCGGCGCCGGGATCCTGGTCGCGCTGGTCGCGGTCGCGGGCGCGCTCGCGCTGCTGCGTCCGTTCGCGGTCGCCTCCGACGTGCTGCCGGCCGTCGTCGCGGCGGTGGTCGGGGTGGGGGTGCTGGCGTTCCTGGTGCGTCTCCTGCGGGCGTCTGCCAGCCCGCGCCGGCCGGGTGGTTTCGAGACGCTCGCTGGCGCCCGCTCCTCAACCACCGGGGCTGGCGCTCACTCCGGACCGGTGGTTGAGGAGGGCGAGGAACGAGCCCGTCTCGAAGCCACGGACGACCCTGAGCCGAAGCCGCGGCTGCTGCTCTCCGGAACCTCCGCGACGCGCCGTACGGTCCTGGTCAGCGCGGCGTTCGTCGCCCTGGTCTCCGGGGGCATCGGCTGGCTCGGCCAGCGCCTGGCCGCGATCCGCATCCGGCCGGAGGACGTCGACCTGCCGGCCGCCGCGGACCCGCTGGGTCCGCTGCCGCGCGGCCTCGAGCAGAGGTACGGCGGGATCTCGCGGTTCCAGACCCGGAACGGCGACTTCTACCGGGTCGACGTCAACCTCAGCGTGCCGGTCGTCGACCTCGACGGCTGGCGGCTCGAGATCGACGGCGACGTCGACGAGGAGCTCAGCCTCACCTTCGACGACCTGCTCGCGATGGACCTCGTCGAGCGCGACATCACGCTGACCTGCGTCTCGAACGAGGTCGGCGGCCCGTACGTCGGCGCCGCCCGCTGGCTGGGCGTCCCGCTGACGACCTTGCTCGACCGGGCCGGCGTCGGCAGCACGGCGGACCAGATCTACTCGACCGCCGTCGACGGGTTCACGATCAGCACCCCGCTCGCGGTCGCGCTGGACGGCCGGGACTCGATGGTCGCCGTCGGCATGAACGGCGAGGCGCTGCCCGCCGAGCACGGCTTTCCGGCAAGGCTGGTCACGCCCGGACTGTACGGCTTCGTCGGCGCCACCAAGTGGCTGCGCCGGCTCACGCTCACGACGTACGAGGAGCAGTCGGCGTACTGGACCGACCGCGACTGGGCGACCGAGGCCCCGATCAAGGTCTCCTCGCGCATCGACACCCCGCAGGCGTTCACGACCGTGGGGAAGGAGAACGCCGTGATCGGCGGCGTCGCGTGGGCACAGACCCGCGGCATCGGGAAGGTCGAGGTCCGGGTCGACGGCGGCCCCTGGCGGGAGGCGACGCTCGGGCCGGACGCGGGCGTGGCGTACTGGCGGCAGTGGTTCCTCGCCTGGAAGGACGCCACCCCGGGCCGGCACCGGGTCGCGTGCCGCGCCACCACCCTCGAGGGCGACGTGCAGACCGCGGCGCGCGCGACGCCGTTCCCCGCGGGCTCGAGCGGGATCCAGGAGATCGCGGTGGACGTCGCGTGAGCACACGAGATCTCGCGGATTGCTCCAATCCGCCCGGCCCCCGGTGCCGAACCACCAGCGAACGACGTCCCCCAGGAAAGGCAGCACCATGAAGCGCACGATCGCCCGACACAGCTCCATCGCCGCTCTCGCCCTGACCCTGTCGGTGGGACTGGCCGCCTGCGGCTCCGACGACGGCGGCGACGCCAACGCCGCCGAGGAGCAGACCTCACAGATGACCGACTCGCCCAGCGACTCGATGGGCGAGGAGCCGATGAGCGACGACCAGCCGTTCGGCGAGGCCTGCGCCTCGCTTCCGGCCAGCGGCCCCGGCTCGGTGGACACCATGACCGAGCAGCCCGTGGCGACCGCCGCGTCCGGCAACCCGCTGCTCAAGACCCTGGTCGCCGCGGTGACCAAGGCCAAGCTGGTCGACACCCTCAACTCGGCGCCCGAGCTGACCGTGTTCGCGCCGACCGACGACGCCTTCGCGAAGATCCCGAAGAAGGACCTCGACGCGGTGCTGGCCGACAACGAGCAGCTCACGACGGTCCTCACCCACCACGTGGTCGAGGGCCGGCTGAGCCCCGAGGACGTGGCCGGCACGCACCAGACCCTGGCCGGTGACGAGATCACCGTCGAGGGCTCCGGTGAGGAGTTCACGGCCGAGGGCGCGAAGGTCCTGTGCGGCAACGTGCAGACCGCGAACGCCACGGTCTACGTCATCGACACCGTCATGATGCCCACGATGTGAGGGAACCGGCCTGTGGAAAGGTTTGACCCCATGACCGGCGCCGCGCCCGTGCCCCCCGGCGGCCAGGACCCCGGGGGGCCGGGGGCGCCCGCCCTCGCCGAGCTGTTCCATCGCTCCGCCCGCGGCGACCAGCAGGCCTTCGCCGCGGTGTACGACGCCACGGCCGCCCGCGTCCACGGCCTCGTGCTCCGGGTGGTCCGCGACCCGGCGCAGGCCGAGGAGGTCACCCAGGAGGCCTTCCTGGAGGCGTGGCGGACGGCCAGCCGGTTCGACCCGGAGCGGGGCAGCGCGCTGTCCTGGCTGCTCACGCTCGCCCACCGTCGCGCCGTCGACCGGGTGCGGTCCGCCGAGGCCGCCCACCGCCGGGACGCGACGTACCACGACCAGAACCGCCCGGTGGAGCACGACTCCACCGCCGAGACGGCCACGACCACGATCGAAGCCCAGAGGGTCCGCAGGGCGATGTCGACCCTCACCGACGTCCAGCGCGAGGCCCTCGAGCTGGCGTACTTCGGGGGATACACACACACGGAGGTGGCCACGATGCTGGACCTGCCGGTCGGCACGGCCAAGACGCGCATCCGCGACGGCCTGATCCGCCTGCGCGACGCGCTGGGGGTGGGGTCATGAGCGACATCCACGCCCTCTCGGGCGCCTACGCCATCGACGCGCTCGAGCCTGCCGAGCGCCTGCTCTTCGAGCAGCACCTGGCCACCTGTGCCGACTGCCGGGCCGAGGTCGCGAGCCTGCAGGAGGCGGCGGCGATGCTTCCCGAGACCACCGAGGTCCCGCCGCCCCCGGCCCTGCGCGACCGGGTCCTCTCCGACATCTCCACGGTGCGGCCGCTGCCGCCCGAGGTCGACCGGCCCGACGGGTCCGCGGGCGACGCTGCGACCCCCCTGGCTCCCCGGCGCCGCCGGTTCCGCACGGCCCTGACTGTGGCCGCAGCCGTGGCCGCGCTCATCGGCGGTGGCGTCGTGGTCGCCACCCAGCCGTGGTCCGACGACCAGGGCAGCCAGACCCAGCTGTCCGCGGCGGACCGGGTGCTGAACGATCCCGAGGCCGAGCACGTCCACCAGGAGTTCCCGGGCGGCGCGGCTGCGACCCTGGTCCGGTCGAAGGCCGAGGGCAAGGCGGTGCTGGTGACCACGAAGATGCCTCCGGCGCCGGACGGCAAGGTCTACGAGCTGTGGTTCCAGGACGCGTCGGGCTCGATGGTCCCCGCCGGACTGATGCCGCCGAAGTCCGACCAGACCGTGCTGCTCAGCGGTGACGCCACCGATGCCTCCGCCGTGGGGATCACGGTGGAGCCGGCCGGCGGGTCCGACGAGCCGACCTCCGACCCGATCGCCCTCTTCGAGCTCGGAGCAGCATGAACCGCACCCCCACCCCCGCCCGCGTGGCGGTCGTCGGAAGCGGCGTGGCCGGACTGGTGGCCGCCCACGTCGCCTCCCGGACCGCGCACGTGACCCTGTTCGAGGCCGACGCCCGGCTCGGCGGCCACGCCGACACCCACCGCGTTGGCGACCTGGCCATCGACACCGGGTTCATCGTGCACAACGAGCGGACCTACCCGGTGCTGCTGCGGCTCTTCGCCGAGCTCGGCGTCCGCACCCAGGACTCCGAGATGTCGATGTCGGTCAGCGACCGGGCCACGGGGGTGGAGTACGCCGGCGCGCTGGGCCCGCGCGGCCTGTTCCCGACCGCGCGCGCCCTGGCGCGGCGGGCGTACCTCCGGATGCTGGTCGACGTCCCCCGGTTCCACCGGGCCGCCCGGGCGCTGCTCGACGACGGCCCGTTCACCCGGGACCCCGAGGAGACCCTGAGAGCGTTCCTCGACCGGGGCCGGTTCAACCACTACTTCCGGCGGCACTTCATGGAGCCGCTCGTGGCCGCGGTGTGGTCGTGCGACCCGGAGCTGGCGCTCGACTACCCGGCCCGGTACCTCTTCGCGTTCCTGCGGCACCACGGCATGCTCGGCGTGTTCGGATCCCCGCAGTGGCGGACGGTCACCGGCGGCTCGCACGAGTACGTCCACCGGGTCGCCGAGGGCCTGCACGAGATCCGGCTCGGCACCAAGGTCACCTCGGTGCTCGAGACCGCGCACGGCGTCGAGGTCACCGACGGCAACGGCGACACCGCGACGTACGACGCCGTGGTGGTGGCCGCGCACCCGGACCAGGCCCTGGCGATGCTGGCCGAGCCGACCGACCTCCAGCGCGAGGTGCTCGGCGCGCTCCCCTACTCCGCCAACACCGCGCAGCTGCACACCGACACCTCCCTGCTGCCGCGCGCCGGCCGAGCGTGGGCGTCCTGGAACTTCCTGCGTCCCCAAACCGCGACCGGCCGGGTGACCGTGACCTACGACCTGACCCGCCTGCAGCGGCTCGCCACCGACACCCGCTACCTGGTCACGCTCGGCGGCACCGACCTCGTCGACCCCGACGAGGTGATCGCGACCATGGAGTACGCCCACCCGCTCTACACGCCGGAGTCGGTCGCGGCCCAGCGCCGGCTTCCGGAGATCGACACCGCCCGGATCGTGTTCGCCGGCGCGTACCACGGCTGGGGCTTCCACGAGGACGGCGCACGCAGCGGGCTGGCCGCCGCCGAGCACCTCGGGTTCGCCTGGCCGGACCGCTCACCGGCGCCGGCGCAGGCCGAGCCTCGGCTGGTCGAGGCGACCGTCCGGCACACCCGGCGGCAGCCGTTCCGACACAGGTTCACCTACCGCTCCCACCCGTGGCTGGTCGACCTCGACCACCTCCCGGCACCCCGGCGTACGGCGTCGTTCGAGGCCCGGGACCACCTCGGCGACCCCGACCGCACCATCCGGGAGAACGTCGAGGCGTTCCTCGCGACCCACGGCATCGACCTCGGCGGCGGCCGGATCCGGATGCTCGCCAACGCCCGCGCGTTCGGCTACTCCTTCAACCCGATCAGCGTGTTCTGGTGCCACGACGCGACCGGCGCCCTGGTGGGCACGGTGCTCGAGGTGCACAACACGTACGGCGACCGGCACGCCTACCTCGTCCACACCGACGAGCGCGGCAAGGCGGGGACGGACAAGGCGATGTACGTCTCCCCGTTCCACGACGTCTCCGGGCGCTACGAGATCTCCGCGCCCGAGCCCGACGACACGGTGGCGATCGCGATCACCCTGCGCCACGACGACGGCCCCGCGTTCACGGCGTCGCTGAATGGGCACGTGGTGTCCGGACGCCCACCGCTGCGGGCGATCTTCTCGGCCCTGGTCGGCTCCGTCCGGATCCGCCGCCAGGGGATCGGCCTCTGGCTGCGCCGGCTGCCGGTCGTCCCGCGACCTGACCATCCACGACAGGAGGGCGTCCAGTGACCGCTCTTGCTCCTGCCCCGACCGTGGCCGAGCGCTGGCCCGGCCTGTACGACGTGCCGGTCGGCCCCCGGGCCGGCGTCGCCGCCGCGATCGTCCGCCGGCTCTTCGGCGTCGCGACCACCCGGCTCGGTATCACCGTGGTGGTCCCCAACGGGCACCCGGTCACGACCACCGGCGAGGCGCCGACGATCGTGCTGGACCGGCCCGACGAGTTCTACCGGAGGATCGGCAGCGACGGGCTGATCGGGTTCGGCGAGGGCTACCAGACCGGCGCGTGGAGCTCCCCCGACCTCGGCCGCCTGCTGACCGTGCTGGCCAGCGAGATCGCCACCCTGGTGCCGGACTGGATGCAGGCGATGCGGCGGCTGTACGTAGCGCGGGCACCCCGCCTGCACCGCAACACGGTCGCCCAGACCCGAGGGAACATCGCCCACCACTACGACCTGTCCAACGACCTCTTCCGGACCTTCCTCGACCCGACGATGAGCTACTCCTCGGCCCTGTTCGACACCAGGGTCGAACCGCGCGGCGGCTACCGCGTGGCCGCGACCCCGATCGGCGTCACCGGCGCCGACCTCGAGGCGGCCCAGGTCCGGAAGGTCGAGCGGATGCTGGACGCGGCCGGGGTGGGCGAAGGCAGTCGGCTGCTGGAGATCGGCACCGGCTGGGGCGAGCTCGCGATCCGGGCCGCGGCCCGGGGTGCGACGGTCACCTCGGTCACGCTGTCGCGCGAGCAGAAGGCGCTGGCCGACGAGCGGACCGCCGCGGCCGGCTTCACCGACCGGGTCGAGGTGCTGCTGCGCGACTACCGCCAGGTGACCGGCACGTTCGACGCGATCGTGTCGGTGGAGATGATCGAGGCGGTCGGCCACGAGTACTGGCGGACCTACCTCGAGAAGGTCGACAGCCTGCTGGTCCCCGGCGGCCGGGCGGCGCTCCAGGCGATCACGATGCCGCACGACCGGATGCTGGCCACGAAGCAGACCTACACCTGGATCAACAAGTACATCTTCCCCGGCGGCTTCCTCCCGTCGGTCGAGGCGATCGAGCACCTCACCCGGGACCACACCGCACTGCGGGTGACCGACCGGCTGTCCTTCGGGCACCACTACGCCGAGACGCTGCGGCTGTGGGACGAGGCGTTCCGGGCCCGGCACGAGACGGTCGCCGGGCTCGGTTTCGACGAGGTCTTCGAGCGGACGTGGCACTTCTACCTGGAGTACTCCCGCGGCGGCTTCGCCTCGTCGTACATCGACGTCAACCAGATCGCGCTCACCAAGGAGGCCAGTGCATGACGACGACCACCGACCGTCCCACGGCCGCGCCACCCTCCTCCGGGCCGTCGGTCGCCGAGCGGCTGGCCGCTGCCGTGGAGCCGCTCGTCGGCGGCGAGATCCCGGTGCGGCTGCGGGCCTGGGACGGCTCGGAGGCCGGCCCGGCCGGTGCGCCCCGGGTCGTCCTGAGCTCCCCGGCCGCTCTTGCCCGCCTGGTCTGGCGACCCGGTGAGCTCGGCGCCGCCCAGGCCTACGTGACCGGCGAGGTCGACGTCGACGGCGACCTCGACGAGGCGCTGACCCGCGTGTGGTCGGTGGCCCGGGAGCGCGGGCTCTCGGGCGTCCGGCCGTCGCCGGCCGCGGTCGCCGGGCTGCTCCGGCTGCTCCGCGACTTCCGGCCCGGTCTGCCGCCGGGCCCGCCCGCCAGCCAGGCCCGGATCCGCGGCCGGCTGCACTCGAGGCGGCGCGACCGGGCGTCGATCAGCCACCACTACGACCTCTCCAACGACTTCTACGCGTTGATCCTCGACGAGTCGATGGCCTACTCCTGCGGCTACTGGCGCAACGACGACCCGTCGTACACGCTCGCCGACGCGCAGCGCGACAAGCTCGACCTGGTCATCGACAAGCTCGGGCTGGAGCCGGGCATGACGATGCTCGACGTCGGCTGCGGCTGGGGCTCGCTGTCGCTGCACGCCGCGGCGCGCGGGATCCGGGTCCGCGGGGTGACGATCGCTGCCGAGCAGAAGCGGTTCATCGATGAGCGGATCGCCGAGCGCGGGCTGGGCGACCTGGTCGAGATCCGCCTGCAGGACTACCGCGACGTCGACGGGAAGCACGACGGCGTGGCCTCGATCGAGATGGGCGAGCACGTCGGCCAGGGCAACTACCCGACCTACGTCGACGTGCTGCGGCGGTCGGTGAAGCCGGGCGGGCTGGTGCTCGTGCAGCAGATGTCGCGGCGCGGGAAGCACCCCGGCGGCGGGCCGTTCATCGAGTCGTTCATCGCCCCCGACATGCACATGCGTCCGGTCGGCGAGACCGTGGAGCTGATCGAGTCCGGCGGGCTCGAGGTGCGCGACGTGCACGCGATGCGCGAGCACTACGTGACCACCGTCGCCGCCTGGTACGCCACCTTCGAGGCCAACTACGACCGCGTGGTCGCACTGGTCGGCGAGGAGGTCGCGCGGGTCTGGCGGCTCTACCTCGTCGGTGGCGCGATGGCGTTCCGGGACGGGAGGATGGGCGTCGACCAGATCCTCGCCCGGCGTCCGGGCGCCACTCCCCTCGCTCCTCCGGAGGTCCGTCGTTGACTTGCGCCTCCCTCACGCTTGAGTTGCGCCCGACGTGCTGACCGTCCTCGCCGTCTCGTTCGTCGTCGCCGCACTGGCGATGACCGTCACCGCCGTGGTGTCCCGGCGGATCGGCCGGGTGTCGGTCGTCGACGTCACCTGGGGGGTGGCGCTGACCCTGGTGGCGCTGGTCTCGGCCGTCCTCGGCGACGGCACCGCGTGGCGCCGCTGGCTGGTGCTGGTGCTGGTCGCGGCCTGGGGGCTGCGGCTGTCGTGGCACATCTTCCTGCGGCAGCGGGGCGCCGGCGAGGACCCGCGGTACGCCGCGCTGCTCGGAGGCGGCGGCTTCGTAGTGGCGGTCCGCAAGGTGTTCCTGCTCCAGGGCGCGGCGATCTGGTTCGTGGCGCTGCCGGTGATGGTCGGCGCAGCCACCGACGTCGCGTGGGACTGGCTGGTGTGGGTGGGGGTGGCGGTGTGGGTGGTCGGCGTGGTCTTCGAGTCGGTCGGCGACGCCCAGCTCGCGGCGTACAAGGCGGACCCGGACCGCGGGCCGGTGATGGACCGCGGCCTGTGGGCGTGGACCCGGCACCCGAACTACTTCGGCGACGCCTGCGTCTGGTGGGGCATCTGGCTCGCGTCCGCGATGGCCTCCGGCTGGCTGCCTGGCCTGCTCACCGCGATGGCCCCGGCCACGATGACCTACTTCCTCGTGTGGGCCACCGGCGCCCGCCCGCTGGAGCGGACCATGATGCAGCGTCCCGGGTACGCCGAGTACGCCGCCCGCACCCCCATGTTCGTCCCCCGCCCGCCCCGCCGCCCCTGAGGCCTCGGAGAAGGTCGCTCTGCGACCGCCTCGCCGACCCCGACCGTCTGAAATGGCGTGGGAGACTGAGCGCATGGACCGTGTGGCGGCGGCCTTCGACGCCGTGCCACGGACCGGCTTCCTGCCGGCCCGCGAGCGCCGCCACGCGTCGTACGACGGGCCGCTGCCGATCGGCCACGGGCAGACCAACTCCCAGCCGCGCACCGTCGACGACATGCTGCGGCTGCTGGACGTGCGGCCCGGCGACCGGGTGCTCGACGTGGGTGCCGGGTCGGGGTGGACCACCGCGCTGCTCGCCCACCTGACCGGGCCGACCGGGTCGGTGCGCGGGGTCGAGCTCGAGCCGGAGATCGCGCGGTGGGGCTCGGCGAACGTGGCCGCGGCCGGGATGTCCTGGGCCTCGCTGGTGGCGGCCGACCCCGACGTGCTCGGCCTGCCGGACCATGCGCCGTACGACCGGATCCTGGTGTCGGCCGAGGCGGTCACCCTCCCGATGGACCTGGTCGGGCAGCTCGCGGACGAAGGCCGGATGGTGGTGCCGGTGAACGGCGTGATGCTGCTGGTCCGCCGGAGCGGGGTGGAGACCGACCTCAGCGAGCACGGGTACTACCGGTTCGTGCCGCTGCGGCGCGGGTGACTCAGCCGGGCCGCGGCACCTGGTCGGCGAGCCTGGCCGGCGCCTGCAGGCAGTAGGAGTCGGTGAGCAGCTCGCCGAGCTCGGTCCAGTCGCTCCCGTCGTCGACCAGCATGCCGACCACGTTGCCGCCCCACTCGGCGCGGAAGTAGGGCTCGCCGAGGTGCTCGAACGCCATCACCTCGTCGGGCTCGGCCCGGAACGTCACCCGGAACAGCTGGTCCTCGCCGCCGAACACGTGCGCCACCGTCGCCGGGCCCACCCGCCAGCGGACACCGACCCAGGCATCCTCCTGCTCGCAGTCGGGCAGCGCGGCGAGCACGTCGTCGATCCGACGCACCATCCACGCCGGCACCTCGGGGCGTTCGGGCATGGGGCCAGCCTGCCACGCACCACCGACGACGTACGGCGCGTGGTGGAGGTGAGCAGGAACGGCCGGGTGGTGGTGTCGAGACGTCCGGTGGTTGAGGAGCGAGCGCCAGCGAGCGGCTCGAAACCACCGACGTCAGTAGGACTTGGGGAGGCCGAGCGAGTGCATGCCGACGAAGTTGAGGATCATCTCGCGGGAGACCGGGGCGATCCGGCCGGCGCGGGAGGCGACCAGCAGGCCGGCGACGCCATACTCCTGGGTGATCCCGTTGCCGCCGTGTGCCTGGACCGCGCGGTCGGCGGCGTCGCAGGCGGCCTCGGCGGCGGCGTACTTCGCCATG
This sequence comes from Nocardioides guangzhouensis, assembly GCF_004519545.1. Lineage (GTDB taxonomy): Bacteria > Actinomycetota > Actinomycetes > Propionibacteriales > Nocardioidaceae > Nocardioides > Nocardioides guangzhouensis. The sequence goes on along the minus strand of NZ_SDKM01000007.1, from coordinate 2,002 downwards.
TTCGCGGCCTCGCCGGCGCCCATGTCGTCGCCGGCGTCGTACAGCGCGGCCGCCTTCTGGGTCATGAGCCGGGCCAGCTCGACCTCGATCTTCGACTGCGCGAGCGGGTGCGCGAGGCCCTGGTGGCTGCCGATCGGGACGCCGAACACCTCGCGCTCCTTGACGTAGGCGACCGCCTTCTCGAGGGCGTAGCGGGCCAGCCCGGTCGAGAACGACGCCGCCATGATCCGCTCCGGGTTGAGGCCCGCGAACAGCTGGACCAGCCCGGCGTCCTCGTCGCCGACCAGGGCGTCCGCGGGCAGGTGCACGTCGTCGATGAAGACCGAGAACTGCTGCTCGGGGCTGACGATCTCCATGGGGATCGGGGTGTACTCGAAGCCCTTCGCATCGGTCGGCACCACGAACAGGCAGGGTTTGAGCTTGCCCGTCTTCGCGTCCTCGGTGCGGGCGACGACGAGCACGTGGGCCGCCTCGTCGACGCCGGAGATGTAGATCTTGCGGCCGTTGAGCACCCAGCCGTCGCCGTCGCGGCGCCCGGTGGTGCTGATGTTGTGCGAGTTGGTGCCGGCGTCGGGCTCGGTGATCGCGAACGCCATCGTCTCGGTGCCGTCGCAGATGCCCGGCAGCCAGCGCCGCTTCTGCTCCTCGGTGCCGAACCGGGCGATCACGGTGCCGCAGATCGCCGGGCTGACCACCATCATCAGCAGCGGGCAGCCCTGCGCGGCGAGCTCCTCGCAGACCGCCGCGACGTCGCCGATCCCGCCGCCCCCGCCGCCGTACTCCTCGGGGATGTTGATGCCGAGGTAGCCCAACTTCGCGATCTCCAGCCACAGGTCGGTGGTCTTGCCGCCGGAGCGGGCCTGCTTCGTGAAGTACTCGCGGCCGTACTTCGAGGCCAGCTTCGCCACCTCGCGGCGCAGCGCCTGCCGCTCCTCGGACTCGGTGAACGCGGTCATGTCTGGTCTCCTCCTGCGTCGGTCTGCGGGACTGCCTCGGGGTCGACGACGGCGAGCACGGCGCCGGCGGCGACCTGCGCACCCGCGTCGACCGGGATCTCGGTGACGACGCCGTCGGCCGGCGCCGTGATGGTGTGCTGCATCTTCATCGCCTCGAGCACCAGCACCGGCTGGCCCGCGCGTACGGCGTCGCCCGCGGCCACCGCGACCGACACGACCGTGCCCGGCATCGGCGCCAGCAGCGAGCCGGCGGCCACCTGCTCGGACGGGTCGGTGAACCGGGGCACCAGGTCGAGCCGGACGTGCCCGAGCGGGCCGTCGACGTCGACCGCCCGGCCGTGCACCGCGACGGCGTACGTCGCGGAGATGCCGCCCACCTCGAGCGTCACCCGGTCCGGGCCGGCTGCGAGGACGGTGAGCCCGTCGACGGCGTACCCGTCGCGGCCGCCGTACCAGTCCACCTCGACCTCGGCAGCGCCGTGGGCGAAGCGGGCCCGCTGCGGCTGGCTGACCACGTTGCGCCAGGCGACCGGGATGCCCGACTGCACGGCTCGACGGGAACGACGGTGCTCCGCGAGCGCTATCGCGGCGGCGACCGCCTCGTGGTGCACGTCGAGCCGTGCGCCGTCGAGGACGAAGGAGGCGAGGAAGTCCGTGCTGACTCCCCCGTCGAGGAACCGCTGGTCACGCAGGATCCGGACCAGCAGGTCGCGGTTGGTCACCAGGCCGTGCAGCCGGGCCTTCGCCAGCGCGGCGGCCAGCCGGCGGGCGGCCTCGTGCCGGGTCGGGGCCCACGCGACCACCTTCGCGAGCATCGCGTCGTAGTGGGTGGAGACCTCGCTGCCGGTCTCGAACCCGGCGTCGAGCCGCAGGCCGCGACCGGGCTGGAGCTCCACGTCGACGCCGGGTACGTCGAGCGCGGTGAGGAGGCCGCTCTGGGGCTGCCAGTCGTGGGCCGGGTCCTCGGCGTACAGGCGCACCTCGATCGCGTGCCCGACGGGTCCTGGGTCGCCCCCCTCGGTGGTTGAGGAGCGAGCGCCAGCGAG